>CAZHEL010000019.1:4443-52449 GCA_964531625.1 uncultured Gammaproteobacteria bacterium | reverse complement strand
TGAAAAATTTGAAAGAGGGTCCCAACCTCTGCATTTGCTCGATGCCCGGGTGGCGTTGTGGTAGACAGCAGGTCGCAAAGATCTGCTATGAAAAATTTGAAAGAGGGTCCCAACCTCTGCATTTGCTCGATGCCCGGGTGGCGAAATTGGTAGACGCAACGGACTTAAAATCCGTCGGTGGCAACACCGTGCCGGTTCAAGTCCGGCCCCGGGCACCATTTCTTAGTTTTATATCATTCTATAAATCATCTTCAAGCCCAGTGTTATCAGACTTGATTTAGCTTTAATCACCCTTATAATTTGTAACTACCCCCGAGTTTAAGCTTAGATTACTTGATGCCGATATGGCTGCTGCTAGTATTAAATCTGTGTTTACTCTTTTAAGTATAAACAATGAAAAACGCCCTAGTTATTGGCAGTCAAGGCACTATAGGCAAGGCACTAGTCGAGCGCTTATGCAATGGCTATCAGGTGAGCGAAATCTCGCGTGAGAATTGCGATTACAGTGAAGCATCGTTGTCAGAGCATGCTTCTCAGTTAGCTAATAGGGGATCTTTTGACTTAATTATTTGCAGCGTTGGTGTATTGCATAACGATTTGGTGTCACCTGAGAAACGTATTGATCAGTTAAATGCAGAGAAACTGCTGGAGTATTACCGTATCAATGCTGTTTTACCTGGGCTTTGTCTGAAGCATTTTTCGCCACTGCTGAAAACAGCGACGAGAGACCAAAGTAAAGCTGAGCCCGCTTTCAGCAAATTTGTCGTTTTGAGTGCCATGGTTGGCAGTATTGAAGATAACAAATTGGGCGGCTGGTATGGCTATCGAAGTTCTAAAGCAGCGCTCAATATGTTGTTAAAAACAGCGGCAATAGAAATAGGGCGAGTGAACAAAAATGCGGTATTGGTGGCGATGCATCCCGGTACGACTATGGGGCCATTGTCCAAGCCGTTTGCGACTAATATCAGCAAAGATAAATACTATACGCCGCACAAAAGTGCCAGCAGAATCGTGCAGGTAGCTGAATCTCTGGATCGCAATAACAATGGGTGTTTCTTGAACTGGGACGGTACTAAATTGCAATGGTAACAAAGTAATAATTGTTTGCCACGAGTCCTATAGACCAGACTTCAGTCTATAAAATGAAGCTTAACTTATGCGCCGTAAGTAGCAGTTCTGTTCAGACTTAAGTCGCTATATTTTGGAATGAGTCCAATTAGGCTGGGAGTGCCTTTAAGTGCGCGGGATACGAGTGCTAAGGTGGAGGCAGGTCAGAGTTAAAGATAGTGAAATTTCGTTCAGCGGTACTAACGTTATGAATCCGTACTCAAAAATAGCAACATATATTTGTTCAGCAATTGGCATCGTTTTACTTTTGGTTTCTGCGATATATGTAAATATAAATTTAAGCAATCATTTGCTCGCTGAAGCTGACGTTGTTAGTGAAGCTAGAGCCTTGTCAAAACGGTTTGTGGTCCCGATGCGCCGTTTGCAAAACAAAGATTTGATTGAATCACTTGAATCGTTTCGAGGTGGTGATTCTTTATCAAAATTGCAAGCGCCAGAAGTAATGAGTTTAATTTCGGCTGCCCCATCTTTGAATAAGAGCCTATCGTCGATTGACGAGACACTGGATCAGCTAAAAAAATTCAGGCCAATTGCAGCTAAAGTTTCTTTCGGCTCATTGCGTAGTCAAATAGAAGCCGCGCATGCCAATCACAAAAATATTGTTCTGTACGCTAATCTTGGAATAGTGCTTGGTTTTCTTCTTATCATTGGTCTGCTACTACACCGCATATCTGCGTTAATCGAAAACCTACGCGTCGCAAACGCTTATCTGGATTTAAATGGTCGCGCCAGTTATTTCTCTGAAAACCAAGAGTTAGAGGATGAAATCGAAGATTACTCATATGATGATGACGAATTAACTGTGAGTGCCAATGACGACACGGTAGAGCTTAAACAAGCTCCAGTTGTGCAAAACCACTCTAAACAAATCGTATCTGTGCAAAACGATTCTAAAACTGTTAAACCGGTCGTTGAACTACTAAGCTTGGAGCAACAGCTGCAGAAGGCGCTTAATGAAGAGGTTGAACGCACCGGCCATTTGGCAACATTACACGGAGCTACCTTAGACGAAGAAGTGCTATCGACTGATAGCGTCGTTATCATGAAACCAATTTTGGAGTCTCTAGTGCGTAATGCTGTGGTGCACGGTGGGCGTTCCCCGCGAGTACGTGAGAAGTCCCTCAAGAGCAAAATTCTAAATGTGTTTATTGATTTTGAAGAGTCTGATACAGAATACACACTAACGGTAGCGGATGACGGTGAAGGGGTGGAAGGTGAAGCCGCTAGAGATCACGCTTTGGCCAATAAATTGATTACGCCTGAAATCGCTAAAGATCTTACTACCGAAAGCGCCGCAAGATTAATTTTCTTGCCAGGCTACAGTAGAGACAGATCAAACCCAGAAAGCGGTAGCAATAACCTGAAGCTCGATAGTGTCAGAGAGCTAATCAAGCAACATAACGGCACCATTGGTATGCATAATAAAGTAGGCGATCTGTGTAAGTTTATTATTCGTATACCCAAGGAAGCTCAAGAGGTTGCAGCATAATTTGCTAATTGGCTTGGAAAAACGCAAAACGCTCTAATACAGCTAGTAATTAGTGCGCTTTTCCCTATAATCGCGCTCTGATTATAGCCAACGTTTTCCGCTCCAATGAACCTACGTAATATCGCCATTATCGCGCATGTCGACCATGGTAAAACTACTCTGGTAGATAAACTTCTGCAGCAATCGGGTACTTTCGACGAACGTGCTGAGCTGGTAGAGCGTGTCATGGATAGTAATGACATTGAAAAAGAGCGCGGAATTACCATTCTGGCGAAGCCAACTGCATTAACTTGGCAAGACTACCGCATTAATATTGTAGATACCCCTGGTCACGCCGATTTTGGTGGAGAAGTGGAACGTATTCTATCCATGGTTGATTCCGTGATTTTATTGGTTGATGCGGTCGATGGCCCAATGCCACAAACTCGCTTTGTTACGCAAAAAGCGTTTGAGCACGATTTAAAGCCAGTGGTTGTGATTAATAAGATCGACCGAGAAGGCGCGCGTCCAGACTGGGTATTAGATCAAACATTTGATTTGTTCGATATGTTGGGCGCTACTGACGAGCAACTCGATTTTCCTGTGATTTACGCCTCAGCGATCAATGGTTTTGCCACTGATGATGTTGATAATGTCACCGATAATATGGATATCTTATTCCAAACCATTGTCGATAAAGTTCCGCCACCACCAGTAGAAGTTGACAAGCCTTTCCAAATGCAGGTATCACAACTCGATTACTCGAGTTATCTGGGTGTCATTGGTATTGGTCGTATTAAACAAGGGACGGTAAAAACGAATTTACCAGTCACGGTAATCGATACTGACGGTAAAACTAAAAACGGGCGTATTGCTAAGGTTTTTGGTTTTAAAGGTCTTGAACGCATTGAGGTGCCTGAAGCTAATGCTGGGGACATTGTTGCCATCACCGGTATTGATGAATTGTTTATCTCGGATACGATTTGCGATCGTGAGGCGGTTGCAGCCTTGCCACCATTGTCGGTGGATGAGCCAACCGTAACCATGACCTTTCAAGTTAATACCTCACCATTCGCAGGCCAAGAAGGAAAGTATCTAACATCACGGCAAATTCGCGATCGTTTACAAAAAGAATTGCTGCATAACGTGGCCTTGCGCGTTGAAGATACTGACGATCCTGAAAAGTTTAAGGTATCTGGTCGTGGTGAGTTGCATTTGTCGGTATTAATCGAAAATATGCGCCGAGAAGGCTTTGAATTAGCGGTCTCACGTCCTGAAGTTATTTATAAAGAGGTAAACGGTGAGATTCATGAGCCCTACGAGAACGTAACGGTAGATATCGACGATGAGCACCAAGGAGCCGTCATGCAGGCTCTACAGGAGCGTGGTGGCGATTTAGCCAATATGAGCCCGGATGGTAAAGGCCGAGTTAGATTAGACTTTGTGATCCCATCTAGAGGCCTCATAGGTTTTCAAACCGAATTTATGACCATGACCTCTGGTTCTGGTCTGATTTATCATGTATTTGATAAATATGATGTTAAAAAAGATAAGTCCTTCGGTCAGCGCAAAAATGGTGTATTGATCTCTAACGGTTCGGGTAAATCATTAGGCTTCGCCATTTTCAATTTGCAAGAACGTGGCAAAATGATGATCAGTCCGACACAAATGGTATACGAAGGGCAGGTTGTAGGGATTCATTCACGCGACAATGACTTAACCGTAAACCCATTAAAGGGCAAACAGCTAACCAATGTACGTGCGTCGGGGAAAGACGATGCAATAGCGCTGGTGCCACCGATTAAACACACGCTCGAATCGGCGCTAGAGTTTATTGATGACGACGAGTTAGTGGAAATCACTCCTGAAAGCATTCGTATTCGTAAACGTTTTTTACTCGAACATGAGCGTAAACGCGCTAGTCGTGAAAAGTAATTAGGGGTTATGATATAGCTATGGTTATCTATGATTTAGTTTGCGATGAGGGGCATGCCTTTGAAGGTTGGTTTAAGAATGCCGACGATTTAGGTGCTCAACAAAAAAACGGTTTATTAACCTGCCCGTATTGCGATTCAAGCACAGTAAGCAAGGTGATTACCCCACCTAAGGTTGGTAGAAAGAGCAACAGTACTAGCACTCAGAGTTTGGATTCTTCTGCTAGTAAGGGTATGTCAATCTCTGGAAAAGTATCAGTCGATAAGCAAAGTTTAGCCATGGGTGGTAATTCATATAACAGTGATAACCCACAAGCGTATGCTAAATTACAGAAGATGTTGGGTAAGGTACATGACTACATTGACGAAAACTTTACCGATGTTGGTAATCGTTTTACCGAACAAGCCATAAGCATCCATAATGGTGAAAAAGAACCGGAAAATATTCGCGGCACTGCCAGTAAAGAGCAATTAAAAGAACTGGCTGACGAAGGCGTACAAGCACTGCCAGTACCTAGAAAGCCAATAGATAAAGACAAGTTAAATTAAATAGTTATCTAGCATAGTTAAAGTAATTTAACAGTATAAAACCATCCACCAAAAAAAATCTCGGGGCATTTCTTACAAGGAAAGAGCCCTCAGCGTGTTTTATGAAGAGCCTTCAGCGGTTTTATGAAGAGCCCTCAGCGTGTTTTATGAAGAGCCTTCAGCGGGTGTTATGAAAAGCTCAGCGGGTGTTATGAAAAGCTCAGCGTGTTATAGAAAGTTAAAAATCTTGCCGAATTAATCCAACAACGATGCCCTCTATGGCAAATGCTTGAGACTGTAGATCAACTTCAATAGGCTCATAATCGTCATTCTCTGCTACCAGTGACACATGCGCGCCGTCTCGGTAATAGCGTTTAACCGTTACATCATCATCGATACGAGCAACTACGATTTCATTGTCACGAGCGGAGTCTACTTTCTTGATTGCTAAGAGATCTTCTTCAAATATCCCAATGTTGATCATGCTGTCGCCGCGTACTTTAAGCAAAAAGTCTGCTTTATCAGAAAATAGGCTTTGGTCTACACTGACGTACTGTTGCACATGTTGCGAAGCAAAAATTGGAGCACCCGCTGCAACATCACCGATGATGGCGATATTGTTCTCATAAAAGTCTTGATTACTGCTGGCTAGTTCAGGCTGTTCTATGCCAATAACATTACTAACGTCGCCGCTGAATGCCATTCTGGCTTCTTCAGTGATAAAAATACCACGAGAGGTACCCGATCTTAGTTCGATATGGCCTTTTTTATGCAAGGCCTTAAGATGATCCTCGGCGGCATTTGGAGAACGAAAACCAAAGTGTTCAGCAATTTCAACGCGAGTAGGGGGTGCACCGTTGGCCGTCATGCACTCAAGGATAAAATCGAAAATTTCCTGTTGCCGCTTAGTTAAGGGCTTGTTTTGTAATTGGTTCATCCGTGCATACTAACAAAACACTGTTTGTATATCCAGTTATTTTTAATTTTGTTATTTGTAAGGCTACAAAACTTTCAAACGCACCTGATTAATGCGTTCTGATACTGACTACCAATTTACTAGGTACGATTACGATAGGTAATACGACCCTTAGTTAGGTCATAGGGTGTCAGTTCAACGGTGACACGGTCACCGCGCAAAATACGAATATAGTTCTTACGCATTTTGCCTGAAATATGCGCATGTACCACATGGCCATTTTCCAGTTCTACTTTAAATTCAGTATTGGGGAGGGCATCGATTACGGTCCCTTCCATTTCTATTTGATCTTCTTTTGCCACAGTCTTAATTCTGTTAATTATTTATCGTTTCATTCATTTAAGAGATGCCAACCTCAGGCACGAGTGCCGATAGCGGGGCTATGATGCACGAAGATGCGCTAGAAATAAAGCGTTTGTGAGGAAACAAGTGCCCTGAAATAGATAGCTCAATGCCGGCCTTTGAAGGCTAATTTAAGCCTATATATAGTAATTTACAGCGGGTGGTAGAAAATTGCCAACGCAATCAATGTAAAGTACTTCGAGCCAGCTTATATAAAGCGCCTGCGGCTGTCAGTAGAAAAGCGCCCGCGGCTGTTAGTAGAAAAATGCAGTAGAAAAGCGCCTGCGGCTGTCAGTAGAAAAAAGCTATAGCGTTAAATCAACCCACTTCCTATCCATATACCCTTGCAGGGGTTTGAAGTTACGCTTGTAATTCATTTTTTGCGAGTTCTCAATCCAATAACCTAAGTAGACATAGGGTATGTCTTTAAACTTAGCCAATTTAAGTAAATAAAGAATTGAATAGGTACCCAAGCTACGGTTACTTTGTTCTGGGTCAAAAAAGGTGTAGACCGCTGAGATGCCCCCCTCAAACTGGTCAATGACACTGATGCCGATAATTGTATCGTCGAGGTAAAAGCATAGAAACTTAGAATTTGAGAACTCAGAATCAATAAATTCGGTGTACTTGCTAGGGTCTTCGTCGCACATGCTGCTATCAGGGTGGCGCTGCTTTTGGTATTTCAAATACATCTCAAAATGTTCAGCTTTAAAACTGACGTTTTGGAGCTCCACTCTAAGGTCGGTATTTTTCTTCCAAACACGTTTCTGGCTGCGTGATGGTTTGAACTCTGCCGATGGTATGCGTACTGACACACAGGCCTTACAATCTGGGCATTTCGGCGCATACAACATCTCGCCACTACGTCGAAATCCAGAACGAGATAACATGCTAAAAAGCCGACCATCGACTCGGTGCTCTGGGTCTACCAGAATAGAAACACTTTGCTTATTCTCCAAATAGGGACAATCATCAACGACGGTTTCGTATAGACGTATAGGATTTTGAACTGAGCTCATGGTGTCTTTATAACATTACTGAGGTCGAGATGCTCAAAACCATGCGAAAAATTTAATAAGGGAGCGTTAATATCCAAGTCTTGCAGCATGGTTAGGAAATTATCACGGGAGATTTCTTGTGCTCCTAAGCTAATTAAATGCTCATTAGCTACTTGGCAGTCTATCACCGCAAAATCGTTTTGGTGGAGCCATTGTGAAAGCGCTACCAAACCTACTTTAGAGGCATCGTTTTCGCGCGAAAACATGCTCTCACCGAAAAACACCTTGCCCAAAGCCACGCCGTACAAGCCTCCGACTAAGTTGTTAGCGTTCCATACCTCGATCGAATGTGCGTATGCTCTGTGGTGCATTTCAAGGTAGGCATCATGCATGTCTTGGGTGATCCAAGTGCTTTCTAGGTAGACATCTGGGCTTTGCGCGCCGCGTAAAGCACAACCACTAATGACTTGCTCGAACGCTTGGTTGCAAGTCACGCGAAAATGGTTTTGTCTTATGCGCTTGGCCAGACTGCGAGATATTTTTATCTTGCCAGGATAAAACACCAAGCGTGGATCAGGTGACCACCATAAAATCGGCTGGTCTTCGTTAAACCATGGGAAAATGCCTTGCGAATAGGCAGAGACCAAGGTGTCTAGGGATAAATCACCGCCCATGGTCAATAGACCATCTTGATTCGCATTATTCAGAGCAGGGAAGCGAACGTGTTTTACCATGCGTGATTTGCTATTGGGGTTGGATTAAATGCCTACAACTCAACATTTTTAAAGGGAGAATGTTGGTGCATCATATCAGTATAACGATTAATCCGATTTTGCTCATCCTGAAGGAATTCGTCAATAGCCTTATGAAATTCAGGATGCTTAATCCAGTGGCCAGAGTATGTGATGCTGGGTTCCAAACCTCTTGCCAGCTTATGCTCGCCCTGAGCACCTGCTTCAAAACGTTGAAAACCGTTTTGAATACACCAATCTATGGCTTGGTAATAACAGGTTTCAAAATGTACGCTATGAAAATTATCTAAAGCACCCCAGTAACGGCCATATAAGGTATTGTTATCAGCATTGTCACTTTTAAAGTAAAGGCCGCCAGCAATTACTTTAGCCGTGTTGGTATCAGATTGATGCTCATCTAGTGCATCCACAGAAGGTATTGGGTCAACAGGACCATGGTATTCGGCAAACAAAAACAAGGTTTGATGGCTAAAATATTGCGCCAGATAGTCAAAAAACGGTTTGTTTAAATAGGACTGCGCTCCATACATAGAAATGGTTCTTTTATAAAAGGCATACATTTGATTTACGGCCACTTGGTCGAGCTGCTCGCCCGTTAGCCAGCGATAACGAATGGCCGATTCTTTGACCCTGCGTCGTTCGCGTTTGATATTTTTGCGTTTTTTGGACGTCATACCAGCGAGAAAGTCATCGAAGTTGGCGTAGTTTTTATTTTGCCAATGAAACTGAGTACTGTGGCGAGTTAAAAACTCGTGTTGGCTAAGTTGTTGTGCCTGTTCTTCAGTGGTAAACAAACAGTGGATGCTAGAAATATTTCGATCATCCGCAAGTTTCATATAAGTGGCTATCAAAAGCTGTATGGCTTGCTCCGCATCCATGCTGTCGGCAACCAGCCAGCGTTCGCCAGTAGCGGGCGTAAAGGGCACAGCATTGGATAGCTTGGGATAATAATCGAGGCCATGGCGATGATGAGCATCGGCCCAAGCCCAATCAAAAATATACTCACCATAGGAGTGAGTTTTGATATACGCTGGCATAGCGGCTAATAAGCTTTGTTTGGAATCGTTCGCGTAAATTGCCACGTGAGCAGGTTCCCAACCTCTTTCTCGGCTCACGCATCCGCTGGCCTCAAGTCCATGTAAAAATTCATAGCGCATAAATGGGTTATTGCTGGGCAGCAACTGATTCCATTGATCGGCATTAATTTCCCGAAGGGCTTTATGAACAACGATATGCATAACTTAAGTGTAAGCGATATACTTTGCTAATTGTCAGAATGACTCAACCTTTAACCTAATAAAAAAATACCTCATGAGCAATGAAATTAGTGTCGCACTAGCGCAAATCAATGTGGTTGTTGGTGCGATCGAAAGTAATGCGGATCGCATTATTGAGTTTGCAGATCGCGCGCGTGATGAGCTTAACTGTGACTTGATGGTGTGTGCCGAGTTGGTCTTAACGGGCTATCCTCCAGAGGACCTGTTAATGCGACCTGGCTTTAACTCGCGAGTCATGCAACAACTGCAAAGGCTGTGCGATTCTATATCGGGTATTGATATAATCGTAGGCTATCCGAAGCAGACCCAGCACGGTTTGTATAATATGGCCGCCATGATTAGTGATGGTAAAATTGTTCATGAATATCAAAAGGTTAAGTTACCTAATTATGGTGTTTTCGATGAGCTACGCTACTTTGAATCAGGCGCGAGCTGTTGTGTTATCGATTATAAAGGCATACAGCTTGGGCTCACCGTTTGCGAAGACATTTGGCACCACGGCCCAGTTGAAGACTCAGTTGCGGCGGGCGCGCAAATAATCCTTAATATTAATGGTTCGCCCTATCACACAAATAAAATACCAGAAAGACGAGAAGTGGTTTGTGCTCGATCTAAAGATAATCATGTGCCCGTGGTCTATGTTAATCAAGTTGGTGGACAAGATGAGTTGGTATTTGACGGTGCTTCGTTTGCGACCGATGCAAATGGCGATGTTGTTCATCAAATGGACAGCTTCATAGAAGCACTTAGTGCAATTAAAGTAAGCGCTAATGACTCTGGTGGCTCTGGCGTTAAAGGTAAGGGTAAGGGCATCACAATTACTGGCTCTGAACAGGTTGAGGAACTGAGCGAACACGCGAGTATCTATAACGCTTTAGTGCTTGGAGTCCGTGATTACGTTAAAAAGAACGGCTTTGGCGGGGTTGTGATTGGCTTATCCGGCGGTATTGATTCTGCACTAACGACGGCCATAGCGGTGGATGCGCTAGGGCCAGAGAATGTAGACGTTATTATGATGCCGTTTCGATACACCTCGGATATATCCAAGCACGATGCGCATGCGCAAGCGCAAGCACAGGGAATTAAATACCATGTGGTATCCATAGAACCGATGTACGATGCATTTATGCAACAGTTGGGGCCCATTTTCGATGGTGCTGAGGCAGACACCACAGAAGAAAATATTCAAGCACGTTGTCGCGGCCTAAGCTTGATGGCGTACTCTAATAAAACCGGTCGCATGGTGCTCACCACTGGCAATAAAAGTGAGATGTCAGTCGGTTATGCCACGCTATATGGCGACATGGTGGGTGGATATAACGCTATTAAAGATGTGCCTAAGATATTGGTTTACGAATTAGCAAAATATCGCAATACCATCTCGTCGGTAATTCCCGAGCGAGTGATCACCCGAGAGCCTTCAGCCGAACTGAGACCAGACCAAATAGACTCAGACAGCTTACCACCGTATGAGATTTTAGATCCCATATTAGAGCTCTACATAGAACAGGACTGCCCACCAGCAGATATTGTTGCGCAAGGCTATGCCAAAGAACATGTCTCACAGGTGATTCGTATGGTAGATCGTAATGAATACAAACGAAGACAAGCCGCCCCAGGCGTAAGGATTACCAAACGAGCCTTCGGTAGAGATAGACGATACCCAATCACGTCAGGGTTTCGACCCAAAGTTGATTGGTAGTTTATTTGTTGCGGCCATGCAACGATGGCCGGCGCGTGCGTTTATTTCATTGCTTGCGTGAAGACTAGTTTGCCTAAAGACTAGTCAGCGCAAAAATACCCTGCTAAGACTACTTCAGTAACACCAATACGAAATAAACGCACCGCAAATGGTGGCCAAAAAAATAACAAATTAGAACGGTGTAAAAGCCTTAATTGTTTTTCCTACATTAGCAAAGAAACCTTTACTTTTGCCTTTAAACGGCTTGGATTGATTGTCAGGGAAGTTTTCCATCAGAACTTTATGGGTGCTTGCCGCGAGATCGTCCATGCCCATTTCGACGTAGGTTTTTTCCATTAACGCCAAGGCATCTTCAACAGCAGGCGAGGTTTCGTATTGGTAAACCACGGTTTTCGCTCGATTCAGTGCAGCCACGTACACATTGGTATCGTAATAGTAGTTAGCGATTGCCAGTTCACGTTCCGCTAAGGCATTTTTAATATAAATCATGCGTTGCTTAGCATCACTTGCGTAGGCGCTTTGTGGATAACGCTTTAAAAGTTCGTCGAAGGCTTCTTCGGATTTGCGAAATGGTTCTGGGTCCCGAATCGCTTTATTGCCACCTGAGATTAGGCGATCCAAGCGGCTAGCTTTCTTTTCAAAATTAGCCACACCTTTCATGTAATAGGCGTAGTCCACGTTTTTGTGGGTTGGATATAAAGAGATAAAATTATTAGCCATATCCACTGCTTTGTCGATTTGACCTAGCTTGTCAAAGGCAAAAATCATATCTAATTTGGCTTGCTCAGTATGCATTCCATACGGATAGCTGGCTTGCAGAGCTTGATAGTATTCAACTGCAAAACCATAGTTGCCACGATCCAAGGCCTTTTTGCCGCGATTATAAAGCTGCTCGACTTGCTCTCTAGCCAACTCTTGATTGCTACGAAGATTCTTCTTTTTAGAAGAACAACCGCTTATTAGTGCGGCCGCGACTAACAAAACCAAGAAATTTCTTAGCGATTTAGACTGGTATAAGGAATTTGAAATGCTCATAAGTATCTCTTTATTGCGTTATCATACTTTCAAGACCTAAGAATAACGTGAAAAATGACATGTTTGAAGACAATTTAGCCTATCAAAGGTTAACAATTACATTAGTTTAGGAAATAAGTTTATCGTGAATGATTTCACAAAATTAGATTATATCGTGCCAGATGATATGACTGGGCAGCGTTTGGATAAAGCGCTGTCTGGTCTTTGCCAGGAGCATTCGCGTAGTACCATTCAGGCTTGGATAAAGCAGGGCTTGGTTATGCTAGATGACGAGATACCACGGCAAAAGGATAAAGTCTTTGGTGGCGAGCATATAGAACTGGCTGTGCCGCAGATACGACAAGGCGAATGGCAAGCACAAGATATACCAATTGAAACCGTCTACCAAGACGAGCATATGTTAGTGGTCAACAAGCCCGCTGGCTTAGTAGTTCACCCTGGAGCCGGTAATCCAGACGGCACTTTGTTGAATGCGATCCTATTTCATCATCCAGACAATCGTCAGTTAGCTCGGGCGGGCATTGTTCACCGCTTGGACAAAGACACCTCAGGATTAATGGTGGTGGCCAAAACTGAATTAGCTAGATTGGGTTTGACTAGCCAATTGGCAGATCACAGTTTGCACCGTGAATACCTTGCTTTGAGCAATGGCCGTGTGATCTCTGGCAATACCGTTGACGAACCGATCGCGCGCGACAAACGCGATCGCCGCAAGATGGCCATTAATATGATGGGAAAAGAAGCCGTCACGCATTACCGAATCGATACCCGATTTCGTAACCACACACTCTTACGTGTGCAATTAGAAACTGGCCGCACTCATCAAATAAGGGTGCATCTCACGCACATTGGTTTTCCTCTGGTGGGAGACCCGGTGTATGGTAATCGTCTGAGTATTGCAGGTGATTGCGATCCCGTCTTGGAGACCCAGTTACGTGCCTTTAAGCGCCAAGCTTTGCACGCCACACGTATCGAATATGAACACCCTATTAGTGGAGAGCATCATTCTTGGCAATGCGCGCTCCCAGAAGATATGCAAGCGCTGGTGGATGCCTGCGAGTTGGATAATCATTAATGATCAATAATCAGTTTATTTATCCGCATTGGCCAGCGCCAAGCAAAGTGCATGCCCTAAGTACACGGCGCGCAGGGGGGGTTAGTGCCGGCAGATATGATTCATTTAATTTAGCCCACCACGTGGGTGATAATCCTGTGCAAGTAGCTCATAATCGGCAGATATTGATCGATCAAGCAAGTTTGCCGACTGCGCCGCATTGGTTAAATCAGACACATAGCACGCAGGTGATAGAAATTACTCAAGAACACGCAGTTGACAATAATACCGATCAAGCTCCGATAGATGCTGATGGTGTGGTTAGCCACCATAGCAATGTGGTTTGCAGCGTATTAACCGCAGACTGTATGCCGATCTTACTGACTAACCAACAAGGCAGTTCAGTGGCTGCGGTACATGCTGGCTGGCGTGGTTTAGCGAATGGCATACTTGAAAACGCCATAGCTGCAATGAATTGTCCACCAGAACAAATTATAGCTTGGGCAGGGCCATGCATCGGTTCTCAAGCTTTTGAAGTTGGATTAGAAGTACGAGATCAGCTTGGTGGGCCCGACTCGGCTTATCAAAGCATTAGTGACGACAAGGTTTACGCCGACCTTGTGAGCCTTGCGCAATTTCGCCTACAAACAGTTGGTGTTAATGAGTTTTCGGCTAGCCATGCTTGTACTTATGAGAACGAAAATGAATTTTTTTCGTATCGAAGAAGCGGCCAATGCGGACGAATGGCGAGCTTAATTTGGATGGAGCCGTCATGAATAAAATTCCCGTTCGTTATGACCCAGTCGGCTTTAAAAGGCTGTTTGTTCCGTCGTTTAGCATGACCATTGTGGCATTAATTATATTGTCGATTTCAAGTTATAGCTTATCTCTATTCGGCAAGTTAGATTTGCTAAGCATTAGTGTCAGTATGACTGCGGTCATATTTATCTATGCCATGGTTCATTGGCTCACCTCACATTCGTGGTTCAGCACTCGTGAAATGCGCGAATTAAATAAGGTACTAATCGATCTGTTTAAAGGACTGAGTTGGCCGCAAATGATTTTGCTTTCGATCAGTGCTGGGATTGGCGAAGAATTGTTGTTCAGGGGCTTGTTGCAGACTTGGTTAGTCTCCCATGTGAGCCCATTATGGGGAATTGCAGCGGCATCTCTCGTATTTGGATTACTGCATTATATAAATGCCAGCTATGTATTACTGACCTTCTTTTTGGGCTGCATATTTGGCATAGCCTACCACTTAACAGACAGTTTGTTATTGGTGATGGCGGCGCACACGTTTTACGACATCATTGCTTTTGGAGTGATTGTGAAATACCCGCATTTATTGAAAACTGAGCCACCCAATTCAGGCTTTAGCGCCTGACCTATTAACTGACTTGCTCGACTATCTCTAGCTTTTAGATGGAGTAGAAACAGCAGCGGTGAACACTACATCTGTTGAACTATTGAGTGCGGTCTCCGCCGAATCTTGCAGAACCCCAATAATAAAACCTACACCAACCACTTGCAGGGCTACCTCATTGGGAATGTTGAACAGTCCACAGGCCAATGGGATTAATAATAATGAGCCGCCAGCAACGCCAGAAGAACCACAAGCTGATATTGCTGCAATCACGGACAACAACAAGGCCGTATACCAATCAACTTGAATGCCTAGTGTGTGTACGGCTGCCATGGTCATAATGGTAATGGTAATCGCCGCGCCACTCATATTCATGGTGGCACCGAGCGGAATTGACACTGAATAAACGTCTTCATCTAAATCCAGTTCTTTGCACAACTGCATATTCACTGGAATATTGGCCGCTGAACTGCGGGTGAAAAAAGCGGTAATGCCACTGTCGCGCAAACAACGAAAAATTAGCGGAAACGGATTGCTACGCGTCTTTGTATAAACAATAATCGGGTTGACCACCAAGGCCATCAGTATCATGGAGCCTAACAACAGCCCCAGCAATTGCGCATATTGTCCTAATGCCGAGAAGCCAGTTTTAGCAACGGTGCCAGCGACCAAACCAAATACACCAAGCGGGGCGAGCTGAATAATAAAATTAACAATGCTGGTAACCGCTGCTGCCGCGTCACTGAGAAAACTTTTGGTCGATTCTGATGCAGATCGAAATGCTAGGCCCAAGCCAATACCCCATGCGAGAATGCCAATATAATTACCCGATAATAATGCCTGTACTGGGTTTTCGACTATTTTAAAGAGCAGGGTGCTTAATACCTCGGTGATTCCTTGAGGCGCGCTGGCATCAACACCAGCGCTATTTAAATCCAGCGTAACTGGAAATAAGAAACTCAATGCCACGGCGATAAAAGCGGCGGAAAAGGTGCCAATAAAATACAACACAATAATGGGTTTCATACCACCTTGTTTATTGGTGTTTTGATTTGCTATTGAGGCTATCACTAACAGAAATATCAAAGCCGGAGCAACCGCTTTCAAAGCCGCCACGAATAGCGAGCCCAAGAACGACAAAGACAGAGCCGTGGATGGCATAAAGCTACCAATAAGGGCGCCTAAAATGATGCCGATTGAGATTTTTAAAATTAGGCTTTTCGATGCCAGCCAAGCAAACAAATTACTAAACATATTCATGCGCGACTACGCCAGTTCCTTTTTCCATAACACATCATCTTGCTGCAAACGCAAATTGATAATTCGCGCAACCACAAACAACAGATCTGAAAGTCTGTTTAGATATTGGCGTGTGGTGTCACATACCGGCTCTTGTTGGTGCAGAGTAATTACGTCGCGCTCCGCTCGGCGGGCAATCGATCTTGCCATGTGGCAAACCGAAGCGGCTTCGGCGCCGCCGGGCAAAATAAAGTCTTTAAGCGGTTCTAAAGATTCGTTGAAATAGTCGATTCTATTTTCCAAGTATTCTATTTTTTCGGCTTTAATAAAAGATTGTCCCGGCATACTAATTTCACCCCCAATATTGAATAGATCGTGTTGAATAGCGGTGAACAGTGTTTCTAATTCAGTATCGGCGAGCTTACATAGCATTACTCCGATAACACTATTAAGTTCATCAACACTGCCCATGGCATTCATGCGCTCATGGTTTTTAGCGATGCGTTCACCGCCGCTTAAGCCAGAAGTACCATCGTCGCCCGTGCGTGTATAAAGTTTGCTAAGTCGGTTACCCATGATTAAATTCTTTAGTGGTTATGGTTAAAAGCTTGTTTAATGATTTAATGCGTCTGGTTCATCCAATGGTATCGATAGCGAGAACACCACACCGTCGGTGCCTACTTGATTTTGTGCTTGCACATCACCGCCATGAAAACTAGCAATTAGTTTTACCACATAAAGGCCCATCCCGAGACGGGTTTTTTGCGCATCTTTTCGACCTAATGAAACCAAGGGTTCAAAAATTCGTTCAGCCATGCCCTTAGGTAAACGCGAGCCTAGATTAATAACGTCTATCTGAGCAGTTTTGTCCAAACGCTTTAGACGAAATGTGATGGCGGTGTTAGGGGCAGCAAAATCGATTGCATTGTCGACCAATTTGTCTAAGGCTTGCGCAATATAATCAGGTGCGATTTTCACCATTAAGGGTCGTGCTTGAATCTTTATAGCAAACTTTTGTTCAGGGTTGCTGAAAGAGTAACCGTCTACGTAACTTTCGATCATTTTAATCAAGTCTACGGTCTCGCGGGTTTCCGCCTGCATCGCTTGTTCGAGATTGGCCGCCTCCGTGAGATTACGTAAAATACCACCAATACGTGCTATGCCATTTTGAGCCCGTTGCATGTATTTGCTGTCTACCGAATTGGGCATCTCTTGTTGCAGATTGTGCAATGAAGAGTTAACCACATTCAGCGGATTACTGACTTCATGCGCCAGAGTGTCGGGTAGCCCGCGTAGATAATTCGTGTATTGCGACAAGCGGCCCAACATATTGCTAACACTGCGCGATAGATCGCCAATTTCATCACCGGATTTCGCTTCGGCAAGCAACTTTTGCGTAATAATCCGACCATCGCGATCAATCGCATTATCGGTGGCATTACGTAGGCGTCGAATACGCAGCGTAAGCCTAGAGGCAAACAGCAATAATGCTGTCGCCACAGTAATTAGGACCAATAAGGTAACACTAATTACGTTTTCCAAGGTTTCTTGTTGGCTACGAGTCACTTGATTGGTGCTTTGTTCTACTACCACGGCGCCTGGTATCCCATCCCCTAAATAGACTGGGTGAGCCGACATTAAGATAGTGCCCTGACTGTCCAGAGAGGGTCGTCGGTCGGAAGAGATAGAACCCTTTAAAGCGCGTTCAATAATTTCATCGTTGCGTTGTTCGGTGCTGCGTTCGTGATCGGCAAAGTTAACCGCAGGTTGTTCGATGATATAAGTGAAAATAACTTTAAGAAATCGATTGTAGTAGTAACGCACATAATCCCAAAAGTATCGAAGATTTTTATCCACCGATTTGGGTCTGTATATTTTATTGAAATCACCTTCAGTCAAAATATTTCCAACCACCGCGCGCACGCGCTTGGTCTTGTCGATTACCCAAATTCGGGTATCGGCTCGATCCAAACCTTTAAGGATTTTAGCAATTTCAGGTGACTGGACCTGCAGTCTGGAGAATTCCTCGTCTTCATTTATAGGCGTGGTTGGGATTAAGGCCTGAACTGAAAATACTTCAGTATCGTCCACATCGGCCACCACCATTTTAATTCGTGTGTCTGATGAGAGCATAAATCGCGGTATGCGTAACTCAACGTTATAACCTTTTTCACTGGTTTCGATTTCAGCTGCTAAATCATAATTGGGCTCGCCGGTAATCGGGTATTGCCAATTTTCATCCATGACATAAATACTCATGCGTCCCGGTTCTTCAGCTATCAGCGTATAGCGAGTTTCTAACCGACCAGGATCTTGCAAGGTTAAGCGGATATGGTCGGCGGCATCAACCCGTAAAAATCCCTCGCGGCGAAACAATACAGCATCGTCTTCGACTTCAAATAAGGCATATATAAAATTGCCTCGATAGCCCAATACATGATTTACACTAATCGTATTATTTGGATACAAGGCCAAATCGACGTCTTCTGCGGTATATCGAACGGCTTGTTTGGCTTGCTCGCCCCAGTCGCTTAAATCACCATTAATATTAATGTAATTGGGCAGAGGAAATGCATATATTTCGTTTTCTTCTGTTGGCTCACCCTCAACTGGCGCGCGATCATCAAAAAATTCAGGTCTATCATGCAAAACGGTTGCAACCGCTCGCGCGGTAAGGCTCAAAGCATCTTCTTGACCAGATAACAAAAAAGCCTTCATATCCCGCACATAGATATAGCTCATCCACGGAATCAGCAGTAGTAAAAGAGCTACCAGTAACAATTTATTGCGAATTGAAAGGCCAGTGCGCATAGGGTTACACAGAGAGTTAAGTTAAGCGGATGTTAGTTTAACTTTGATCGTTAAAACTGGCATTGTTTTGATCAATATTAGCCCACATTTAATCATGTGGGTTCCACTTGTAGCCAACGCCGAATACGGTTTGAATGTTCTTGAACTCAGGATCTACCTCTTTGAATTTATTGCGAATTCTTCGAATATAGCCATTGATAGTGTTGCGTTCGACATAACTTTGGCGGGTAATCTGCATCATGTTCTCATAGGTTTTAACATGCCCTGGGTGTCTAGCCATAGATTCGATTAGCCAAAACTCGGTTAAGGTTAAACTGAGCTCGTGGCCTTTCCAACGAATCGACATACTATGCTCTTCAATTTCCAGTTCATCAATCACTATTAAATCGGCGTTAGTGGCATCGGCAGTTTTGCTCCCTAAGCTATCAACAATACGAAATAGAGAGTTAATACGCACACTCAAAAATTGCATATTTAGAGGCTTGGTTAGATAGTCCCAAGCATCCAAGCGTAAGCCCGAGACACGGTCGATGTCAGTATCTCGCGCAGTCAAAAATATAATAGGAAGCGTAGGGGACAAGGCTCGTAGATCACGACATAAGTCGAAACCGCCATCCATTTCATTCTCAAGCATAATATCCAAAATAGCCAGGTCTGGCATATCACTACGCATACCCGTTAGCGCTTCTGAACGATTTGCATAGGTGGCCACTTCGTAGCCGGACTTCTGTAATGCGTCGGCATAGTTTTCTCGTTGATCAAAATCGTCTTCAACGATTGCTACTTTTCTGGCCATGACCGGGTGCTCATATTACTAATTTATATATCGTCTATTTTGCCTTATTCGAACCTGTTTCGCTGCAAAACCATATTTTTACCATAAGTTCTTCCTTTGTTAGACATTCAAAAGGTGTTTAATGTAGCCATAGATATCAACTTAAAGCTTGCAAAAACACTGTTTTTTATACTGCTGAGAACGTATTTTAATAATCTATTATACATTTTAAAACAAGGACTTATAAGATATAGTTAATAAATAACATGAATGTAAAAAACTTAAATAATTCGCTATCAAACGGTAGCCAAAACAGTACCCAAAAGAGTAGTCAAAAAGCACTCGAACAGGTATTTGTGCCAATAACTGACGACATTATTTACGACCATCCAGAACAGATTGAAGGTCCTTTAGTGCCATACAATGCCGGTATGGAATGCCAAACGTGGTTGTCGATTGAAATAAACCCCGATGAAGACGTAAAATTGACTCGCACACAGCGCCCCAAAATGAAACTTCATAAGCCAAGTTTTCATCTTGTGGCTAGCTAGCTTATATGCAATTCAGTAGTAAATTAGTCGTTTGGCTTACTTGATTTATTTAAGAACTACCTTTGAGAACCACCTATAATTATAAAGCCCATTACAACACGGCTTTCCAGTCCAGTTTAAACTCCAGATGCTCATAAGACCCATCCTCGATAGGTCGATATAGCCCCTCATAGTCTTGCCGATTGGCGGCTATCTCACGCACCGAATTTATTAATAACTCAATATCAGACTCGGTGTTATACAAACTAATACTGGCTCTAACCATGCCACGTTTTCTATTTATATAAGCTTCTTGTTGATCTTCTTCAAACCCTTCCAAGCTTAACTCCCACAATTGCTGTTTTAATAAGCTACTCACATAGGGATGCGCACAAAAGCACTCATTACGCACCGCAATAGCATAATAATCATTTAAAATTGCTGCCAGCAAGCCATGATCAATGTCAGTATGATTAAATGCCAGTGCCGCAACGCGTGGGGAACTGGGGTCTCCGTAGATGGTAAGGCCATCGATTGAACTTAAACCCTCATATAACAGGCTAATCATCTGTTGGCCATGCTGTTCAATTTTGGTATAGCCGTAGTTGCTAAGCGTTTGCATCACCGAGGCAAGTGCGTAGGCTCCAACAATATTGGCAGTGCCAGATTCGTCTTTAGTAGGTAATTCGCTCGACAGTTCAAAATTTTCATAGCTGACTGTAGCAACCGAGCCACCACCCAGATCTTGGCCTAACAATTTTTTCAGAGCCTGTTTTTTTGCTACTAAAACACCAGGTGCGGTCGGCGTGTATATTTTATGACCAGAAAACACAACAAAGTCGGCTTGCTGTTCTGCGGGAGCTGCAGATAACTCTATACTCAAATGGGCGACTGATTGCGCCGCATCAAGCAACACTAAAGCGCCATATTTATGCGCAATTTCAGTGATCTGCTTAATTGGGTTGCGAATGCCAGTCACATTGCTTACCGATGACACGGCGATATAGTTGAGCGTGGGCGTATGCTCTGCGCAAAGCTTTTCCAACTCTTCTAGATCAACTGTGCCCATGGTTTCATACTCTCCAGTGAGCGGGATATGAACCACGGTATTGCCATGCTGCCTGTGCGGTAAATCATTCGCGTGATGCTCCATCGCCGACACCAATACCGTTTTTTTATCCGGTCTGGATGCGGCTAGGCCACGTGCGATGCGATTTATAGCGGCGGTACAC
Organism: uncultured Gammaproteobacteria bacterium; assembly: GCA_964531625.1. GTDB lineage: Bacteria > Pseudomonadota > Gammaproteobacteria > Arenicellales > Arenicellaceae > Arenicella. The sequence goes on along the minus strand of CAZHEL010000019.1, from coordinate 31,305 downwards.
CCAGAACCCGCAAAGATAACGGCATAGTCGCACGGATCTGCGCCTAGCGAAGTGAGTATTTGCTGGCGTGCCCAGCTCAATGCTTGAGTGGATATCTTGGCCGAGCTATGCACATAGCTATGTGTATTCGAATAGTGTGGTAATAAGGCTTGAGCCGCGCTAAGGCCAGTTTCACAAGCTAATGGAGATGCAGCACCATCTAGATGTATGCGCTGGCGATTTTCACCCGTGGCGGTTGGGTAGACTGTGTTTAGACCAATAAATTTAGGTTTGTTGCTCATCGTTTAAACCGTGCTTGCTAGAGCCTTGTGGTCTTTGTTGGTATGACCTCACGGCTTGGCGATTTATAAAACTATTGCGAAGTTTACGCAAGGCGTATAAAAACACCAAGCAAATCGACTAGAAACATCATATTCAGGATATTCCAGTTGAGGTTTTAATTAAGCTTAAATTATTCTCTGAGAATTATAGGTGGGCATAATATAGGTAATTTTAGTTAATCTATCCTCTTAATTATGTTTGATCTATTCATCTATTTAATTGATCGATGATCGATGTTAGATTTATCTCCCGCAATGACAATTTGGCTGCCACATGAATCCACCTAGCATTAAACAACTTAAGTATCTGCGAGCGCTCGCTGAGCATACACATTTTGGACGAGCGGCAGAAGCTTGTTTCGTATCGCAATCGGCACTGAGTACCGGCATAAACGAGCTTGAAACCAACCTTGGCGTGACATTGTTTGAACGAGGTTCGAAAGTATTGATAACACCTATTGGTACTAAATTAGTTAAAGAAGCGCAGCACATATTGAACTTGCTAGATGATTTTGTCGAACATGCGACGCAAGTGCATGGCAACGGACAAAGCGATTTACGCTTAGGCGTTATACCAACCATAGCGCCATTCTTGTTACCCAAAATATTTAAAACCTTGCGTGACCAGGGTAGTAAGCAAAAGTTATATATACGCGAAGACTTAAGTCCTAACTTGCTTGATATGTTGGGTAACGGCGACTTGGATTTATTATTGTTTGCCTTGCCATACAATACGCAGAATTTTCACACCCATCGTTTATTTGATGATGAGCTGGTGTTATGTCTACCAAAGTCGCATAGTTTAACTGACAAAGAAGCAATATCAGTCAATGACCTTAAGCCCCATGATTTATTGTTACTCGAAGATGGGCATTGCTTGCACGATCAATCACTTAAAGCTTGTAATTTTCAAAGCCAAGATCTGAGTATTCCATACCAAGCGACCAGCTTGAATACTCTGGTACAAATGGTGGCCAACAATATTGGCATTACTTTATTGCCTGAAATGGCTGCTACTGCCAACATTACGCATGACACAGACGCACAGATACGGCATATAAAATCCAAGCGAAATTTGAGTAGAGAAATTGTCTTGGTATGGCGCGGTAATACGCCCCGTGCTGAGGAATTTGAGCGCTTTGGAGAGCTTATATCTACCTTGCAGTAGTATTAAAAAAAGTATTCCACACCCACTTGCAGAAAACTCTGATCGCGAAATAGAAAGAGCGGGTCGGTGACTGTATTCGAATCAAAATAACGTAGTTCAATATTAGCCGTAACTTTGGATGATAATCGAGTAGCCGCTTCAACAAAGATAGTGCGGCTATCACTATTGTCTAAATCAGTTGTCACACCAAACAAAATAGAGGTGTCGAACAAATCATTAAGCGCTAATCGCGCACCGACAAATAAATCGTTTTGGAAAATATTAGTCGCGCGCTCACTGCGTTCATCCCACGCATATTCACTTAGCAGGCCTAGGTCATAGATGGAGCCAAAAATACCCACAAAGGTGTATTCGAATCCTGTAGTTAAGGCAGCAAAATCTTCTAATACATTGTTACGATGATTACGTTGAAAAGCTTCGAGCTTTATTAACCAAGCGCCAGTTGTCAGCTGTATATCGACCGAAAACTGATCGATTTGAGCGTAAAATGGGGTGGTTTCACCAGTGGTGATATCCAATTGAGTAAATAAGTCGGGTTCACGCGATGTGCCATTAAACCAAGCTAAGCCTAGGTCCCAGTCACCAATCGTATTGTCATAGCGTAAGGCGAAGTCGACATTGCTTTGACCGTTGCGAGATTGATATATCTCATTGTCATTGTCGACGATCAAGCCGCCATTTAATCGCCCATCCGCACCGGTAAAAGTGCGCGTCCTAAAGTAGGGCAGAACAAACGCATTGATATTGCCATAGTCAGAGAAGTACGAATAACGTATTAAGGGTTGGCCAAGTTTGTCCTCACCATCGATATTTTCTACGGCGTCTGTTTGATTGATAATATCGACCAATTGTTGTGTTTCGACTACACCCCAAAACACCCTACCGATACCGAGTGCAAATTCATAATTATCGCCAGAGTGAGTCCAGATTAACTGCCTAATATCTCCATGGGTACGCTCATCATCTTGGCTATCGATGCGAATTAATGGCTCGAACAAAAGTTGATCATCACCATTATTCCAATCGGTAAAGACTTCAAATTCTAGCCTCAATGAAGTTTGACTTTGACTTAAGCCGCGAGGATCATCGTCTACAAAATAACGTTGCTCCAATTCAATGCTGCCGTCAAAGTCAGCAGCAATAGCCGACGCACTGCCTGCCAATGCCAGTACTAATGCGCTGACAAAATTCCGCACAAGCTTAGTGCTGTCTAACAGGCTGTTTTTGTGTGCCACGGTTTGAGGGCAAAAACTCAATAAATTAAAACCTTCTATCTGATTCGCTCTAGACGTTTCTCATTAAAATCTCCGTCAGTCAATCCGACTCTAAACTGATAACGGGTAAATTCTAGGTCAGTGCTTTTGCCTGATTTGTGGTTAACCATATGTTGATTGGTGGGGCGCCAGTACTTATCCAAATATAGACGATGATCTTTAATAGTTAAGGTCTTTAACAAAGTATCGCGACGGTCATAAAACACCACTTTAAAGAAGCGCTTGTGCTCTTTATCAACCCAAACTTGCGAACGAGTGTAGCCAGAATATTTATCAACCGGACGCATTTCTACCACGTACATATCGAGTCCCTGGTATTCTTCATCGCGCAAATACTCATAAGTGAATTTCTCTACCTCAAAAGAAGATAAGTCTTCAAAGGCAAATTCACTGCCTAAGAAAGGACCCGATTTATTCCGCGAAGCAATACGTTTAACACGTTTCAGGGCTGGCAAGTATAACCATTGATCATCGGCATCTACGGTGTGAGAAAACGACAAAAATACGGTGCCCTTAACGTTTGCCGGAGTATCAAAAATAGTCAGGCCTTTGTCGCCATCATTTTCAACTTCAAGCTGCTTACTGCGCATCTGCCGCACGATCTCTTTGCCGTTTTTAGTACGCAGAATCATTTTCATGTCGGCTTCAGAGTCACCCCATCCGACATTGCTAGCCTTGATTGCTTTGGCTATTTGCAAACCTTTTTCAGCCGGGCTCATTTGTTCACTAGCCGTGACCTCGGACTGCGAGCTCGCTTGAACCTCTTGGGTAAAACCTTGTTGATTAAATAGCGTGAGAAATACGAAGCTTATGAAAGTTGAACGTGGGTTCATTTTGTTTTTCCAATTCTTTAACGATATGCAAACTAGTTTTTAGATATATTGTCTATTATAAAGTGGATTGCGGCGACAAGCATGAATAAAATTATTACTCAATCCGACCCGCATAACAACGATTCAATCCGAGCTGCTAAACAGCTTAGCGCGGATCGTAGTTCGGTATTGCTTGGGTGTGATTGACATAAATTGCTTAAACAACTTTGTAAAATAACTAACATCCATATAACCAACCCGATAAGCGATTTCACTGATACTCAAATTACTGTTCTGTAGTAATTCTTTGGCTTCGCGCAAACGTTGGTTTTGCAAGTACTGTACTGGGGTCATATTAGTTGCTGAGCGGAAACGTCGTGTGAAGTTACGTTGACTCATTCCAAACAGAGAAGCGACATTGCTTATTGATATGGCAGCCTTATTCAGATGGTTTTGCATCCAAATCTGTGCCTGCAGAATAGTTTCATCGGTTTGGTTGTCGTTTTCACCTTGTTTGAAGCTTAAGCGATCAAAGGGTTGCCGCACTTCATGTGAAAAATGTTGTGATAGGTGATCGGCCACATCCTTGCCATAGAAACGATGTACATGGTGCAAGGTTAAATCCGTTAGGGCATTAATACTCCCCGCGCAGTACAGCTTACCTGCCGTGGTTATAAAATGTTGTCGTTTGAGTTCCACTAAGGGATAGTCTCTGGCAAATTGCTCAAAAAAATACCAATGCGTGGTAGCAGGTTTGTCGTTTAGCAAGCCGGCTTCGGCCACAAAACATACCCCAGTGCCGGTTGAGTTAATAATGGCGCCATGCTCATATTGCCAACGCACCCAATCAACTAGGGCTGGATTGTTGCGCACCACGGGCCTAGGATTACGCCACATAGCAGGTAAGTAGACCATGTCGAACACTTCTTGTTTAAGGCCAGTGTCAGGCTGTAAGGAAAGTCCAGAGGGCAATTCCACGCGATCTTCTGTTAAACCGACTTTAACCAATTCCGCGATTTCACTTGTAACAGATAACCCCGTGCGGCGAGTTGATTGATTGGCTGCGAAGAACAACTCATAGGCGTTGGTCAGGCTGGTAGCCAGCATGTTTGGAGTAATTACAAAAGCAATGCGCATAGTTCATTTTGTCTTTAAGTGTTAGGTCAGTAATAGTTCTTATGCCTAGTTTTAGAGCGTTCTAAAGTAAAACTGCTGCTTTATTCATAAATATTCAACAAAAGAATTGGCCGAATTGAAGCACAATATGGCTAATTTAGCATAAAAAATAAGTGTAAATGGACATATAATTACCATATAAGCTTATTTTTCGTTTCTTAATACTAGATTAAATTCCTTTCTCTAGTAAACATTTTGCAGACAACGCAGGCCATGTAAACAATATGAACAATTTACCTGTAATCGTGGGTTTCGGCGGTTTTAATGCTGCCGGCAGAAGCTCTTTTCATCATGCTTTTCGCCGCACAGTACTCGACAGTTTAGATAGCGATAAACGTTTAAGCACCTTACTTAGTTTAGCCTCGATCATGAAATTGGTGGAATACCAAGACGGCCAATACTTGGATAAAGATGGCCAAACCTTAAATGCTGAGCAAGTCGCGGATAAATATCAAACCACCATTGAGCAAAACACTCTAATACGCCGAATCCATGAAAGCTTGTTCGATGCTGATAATGTATTAGCGGTTCGCGAGCTACAGCAGGGCGACGATGCTAGTTCTACTTTTGCGATGCTACGTAAAGATTTGCCCGTGCCGTTGCCCGAGAATTGGAATACCGAGGTGGTTGACGATAAATCAGTTAATGTCACTATTAGCGGCAGTTCATCATTTACTATGCGATCTTTTCGCAAAATGGATTTACAAGCGGCGGCCACCTTACCAACCGGCTTTGTGCCAGGTGAGCACTATAATTCACGATTTCAACCGCGCGGATTGCAAATGACTATAGTGGGCGCGTCCGATGCGCTTAATTCAGTGGGTATCCCATGGCAAAAAATCATGCAACATGTGCGCCCCGATGATGTGGCGGTGTTTGCCTCAAGTGCTTTGGGACAAGTTGATGAGCATAGCCTAGCGGGTTACACACAAGCACGCTTACTTGCAGATAGACCCTCGTCTAAGCAAATGGCTTTAAGTTTAAATTCCATGCCTACCGACTTTGTTAACGCCTACGTCTGTGGCAGCGTGGGCACGACCAGCTCAATTACTGGTGCCTGCGCTTCATTCTTATACAACCTCAAAGCAGCGGTGGATGAGATCGTCTCTGGCCATCATCGCGTGGCGATTTGTGGCTGTAGTGAAGCGCCTGTTAATCCTGAAGTGATAGAAGGTTTTTCAGCTATGGGAGCAATGGCAACCGATGAGCGTTTGGCAAAACTAGATGACGTGCAAGAGCCAGATTATCGACGCGCGTCGCGTCCATTTGGTGAAAATTGTGGATTTACTATGGGAGAGTCCAGTCAATATTTCGTGCTTATGGATGATGCTCTAGCATTAGAACTGGGCGCGGATATTTATGCAGCCGTTCCCGATGTGTCGATTAACGCGGATGGTTATAAAAAATCGATTTCTTCACCCGGTGCAGGCAACTATATAACCATGGCTAAAGCCGTGGCCAAGGCACGCGCTATTGTTGGTGACAAAGCCATCAAAGAACGCAGTTTTATTCATGCACACGGTTCTAGTACACCTCAAAATAGAGTCACGGAATCAATAATTTTCGACAAAGTTGCGAACGGCTTTGGCATCACCAATTGGCCAGTGACGGCGGTAAAAGCCTTTGTTGGACATCCACTAGGCCCAGCCAGTGCAGACCAACTTGCTAGCGCCCTAGGCACCTTTGCCGATGACTTAATTCCAGGCATTAAAACCACTGATAAAGTGGCTGACGATGTCGTGGATGAAAATCTAGATATTTTATTACAGGACAAAAAAGCGGTTATGGATGTCGCTTTTTTAAATTCTAAAGGGTTTGGTGGTAATAACGCCACGGCAACGGTGTTATCACCTAAGATCGCTCGAAAAATGATGCAAAAACGCTATAGCGAAAAGGCATATTCAGAATACCAGCAGAAGCTTGAGCACGTACGCAAGGTCGCTAGCGACTACGACCAACAAGCCATCAATGGTGATTTAAATGTGATCTACAATTTTGGTCAGGGTATTGTTGATGAAGAGAAAATTGAGGTCAGCGACACTGAAGTCAATATTGGTGAATTTGAAAACAGTGTAAGCCTACAGTTTGAAAACCCTTATGCCGACATGACTGAATAGTAGATGAGCTTAGATTTAAGCTCGCAAGAGCTGCGAGCGCAAGCCGCACAAACAATGCGTAACGGTTTATCCGCTGACTTGCATCTGACAGGTCGGCATGTTGTTTTAGAGCCGATGCAATTATCACACGTCGAGCAGTTAGGTGCAGCAGCAGCGGACGGCGAGTTATGGAAGTTGCGTTTTACTTCAGTGCCAGATCCGGAAGCCATGGATGAATATTTGTCTAGAGCCATCATGGAGCGCGACAACGGTAATTTTCTACCCTTTGTGGTTCGTCGTTTGAGTGATGATAAAATTGTCGGCACGACTAGTTATTACCGTATTAGTACGACTAACTTAAATTTATCCATTGGTTACACCTGGTACAGTGCTTCGGTGCACCGCACCGCGATCAATACCGAGTGCAAATATCTGTTGCTTAATCATGCTTTTGAAGTTTTAGGATGCAATGCAGTGATGTGGCACACCCATCATGACAATGTTCGTTCACAGGCAGCGATTAAACGAATAGGAGCAAAGTTTGATGGCGTACTGCGTGCCGATCAAATTTTAGCCGATGGTAGTATTCGCGACACCTATTGCTACTCAATGTTACGCACGGAATGGCCAGACTCTAAAGCATTTTTAGCCAACCGATTAGGCGACGGCGATCTTTCTTAATTACTGTGTTACATGTTTGCTATTGCTCTTACTCTTTCACTAATCGACGCTGCGTGTCTTTCTCTGCACGCTTTTTCTTGAGGTTTTCGGCGGCAGCAGCACGGCTATCAGAGCCAATATGAGACTCGCCGCGGCGCTTGGCTAATTGCACTTGTTTCTCTCGCTCTCTAAAACGGTTTTTTTGTTCTTCGCTGAGTAAATCATAGCAACGTGGGCAACTAACCCCAGCTATGTAATTTTGGCTTTGCTTATCATTTTCAGTAATCGGGTAGCGACAGGCATGACATTGGTCATATTGACCCTTTTGTAAATCATGATTAACCGCAACACGATCATCAAATACAAAGCAGTCACCTTGCCATTGGGATTTTTCCGATGGGACGTTTTCTAAGTATTTTAGAATGCCACCTTTAAGATGGTATACCTGATCAAAACCTTGTTGTTTCATATAGGCTGACGCTTTTTCACAACGTATTCCACCAGTACAAAACATGGCTACCTTTTTATGTTTTTCTGGATTTAAATTTTGTTCTACGTATTCAGGAAACTCTCTAAAAGTTTCAGTGTGCGGGTTAATCGCCGTTTTAAAACTACCGATACCCACTTCGTACTCGTTTCGGGCATCTATTAGCAATACTTCAGGGTCACTAATAAGTTTGTTCCAGTCCTTAGCTTCTACATAAGTGCCGACCACTTTGTTTGGATCGATGTCGTGCACTCCCATAGTGACAATTTCTTTTTTAAGCTTAACCTTGGTTCGATGAAACGGTTGCTCATCATGGTATGAGAGCTTGTAATCTATGTCGCTAAAACGTTGATCCGTTTGCAGCCACGAAAGAAATTCCCCGATCTTAGTACGAGAGCCAGAAATAGTGCCGTTGATGCCTTCCTGCGCCAACAATAAGGTGCCTCGGAGATCACCAAGTTCCAATTGTTTTTGCATGGAGTCGCGTAAATCTTGATAGTCATCAAGAGTGACAAATTTGTACATAGCACAAACAGTAATCGCGCCAGTGTTCTCTGGGATAAGCTCAGTCATGGTGTTCTCATTAGCGTTATTAAAACCGTGGCACCAGAACGTAAATCTGGGGCTAAAACCAGGGCTTTTGTAATACGGGATTACCCGAGCCGCGCATTATCTTATACAAGGCATACGCTGACAACTGGGAGTTTAATAACTTGTACTTACCAGCCTGATTGCCAGCTACCACTTTGCACGCGCCATCGATCGCCTTCTTTTGCCAATACCAAGGAGAATCTGGCTGTATCGGCTTTTAAGCGATTAGACTCTAGGCTCAAATCCAATGCACGTGAGGCCATTGCGCTGGATAATTCAACACTGGCGACATCGCCATTAATGTCTATGGATTTGATGTGAGTAAATATATTGATATTTTGATTGCGAATAATCTGCAGCTGCATTATCCGAGCCACCTCTTTTTTAGTGTGACCTCGGTGATCTTGGTAGTCCTCGCTGACATGTTCCATTATTGCCGACAATGACCTGTCTTCGACACCAGTTTCAATCGCTTGCAGTGTCGCTCTAATTTTTTGCTCTGGGCTCAGAGTCGGCTCTGAGCTGCAAGCGCAAAGCATTAATATCAAATAGAAATAGAAAAAAAATCGATTAGTTATCACAGAGTTTTAATCGTTCTGGTTATTATTAGCTTTATACTATCGATAATGAACTATCTCAGCCATTTATTTTTCTCCAAACGTACCCCTATGTCCTTAGCAGGTAATCTGATGGGTGACTTTAAAAGAGACAGCTTCGATCAAAAATCCTTACCCCAAGAAATTGTGTTGGGTATTCAAAACCATAGATTCGTGGATAAGAGTACGGATAAATTTGCTGGTGTCAAAGACCTTAAGCGCTTATTTTCGAAAGAGCGGCGACGTTTCTCAGGGGTAATAACCGATATCGCATTTGATTACTTTTTGATCAAGCATTGGAGTCGTTTTTCGGAGCTTGAATATCAAAGTTTTATCGATGATTGCTATGCAGGCTTGCTAGAGACTCAACATTGGATGCCAAGTCGTATGCAAACCGTGGTCAGCAATATGCACAAATACAATTGGCTAAATGCGTACTCGACCTTGGACGGCATCGCCACATCCATTGATCAGGTTAGTAAACGCATTCGCTTCGAAAACAAAATGGCCGGTGGTATTGCTGAAGTAGAAGCCAATTATGATGAAATTGAAGTTGTTTTTTTAGCCTTGTTTGCGCATCTCAAAGAACAGGTTCAATTAGCGGCAATCGAGGCTTAAAAAGGCTTGTTTTGGGAATAAATAAAGCGTCAAAAACCCTTAAAAAACCCCGATATTGCTTTGACACGCAAGTCCGCTGTCTATATGATTCGCCCACATTTGAAATATCCCCTGTAGAAGCTTAATTGCTGGCTTATTTAAGCAGGGAAATTATATACAAACGCCCCAATCAGGCACGTAATTCCATATCTAAGAATTGCACATAAATAGGGTATCTGAGGTAACATCATGGCCGTACAAAAGAGTAAAAAGTCAAATTCACGCCGTGGCATGCGTCGTTCACATGACGCGATGTCAGAGCCTACCTTATCTACTGATTCTATGACCGGTGAAATGCACCGTCGTCATCAAGTAACCGCAACTGGTTACTATCGAGGTAAAAAAGTAGTTAACGTAAAAACAGCTACTTAGATTGCCCTAATATGAGCAAAAAAGGCCTCAATTATGAGGCCTTTTTTGCTTTATCAATCGATTAATGAATTAAATTGATTATTGTTGATTAATCAGAACGATGCGTGACAAACTATCCGTAACGGGTTCACACAGTTAAAGCATGTCAATAACCCCCAATTTGAATAAAGACGTTATGGCCAGTGGCCAAGTGTCGCCATTAAAAACCATTGCAATAGACGCAATGGGTGGAGATTTTGGCCCTAAAGTAACCGTTCCAGCGGTGATTGCGTATCTTGAATCTGCCGATTCTCAAACTAAGAATAAGTTTATTTTGGTCGGTAAAGAGCCGCCGATAAGTGCCTTACTCACCCAGCACCAAGGCGAAAAATATTTAGCTAGCGGGCTTATTAGTATTCATGCGGCTTCACAAGAAGTCGAAATGGATGAGTCGCCAGCTTTGGCGTTAAAGAAGAAGAAAGACTCATCAATGCGAGTTGCCATTAATTTGGTAAAAGAGGGCATTGCTGATGCTGCAGTTAGTGCGGGTAATACCGGTGCGCTTATGGCCACTGCGCGTTTTGTGCTTAAGACCATTAAAGGTATTAATCGTCCAGCGATAATATCAACCATGCCCAATCAAGATACCAGCACTACCACGCATATGCTGGATTTAGGTGCAAACGTCGATTCTACACCAGAAATGTTGGTGCAATTTGCCATCATGGGCTCGATCCTCACCCAGTATGTGGACAATAAACCCGAGCCTAAAGTTGCGTTGCTGAATGTCGGTGCAGAAGAAATTAAAGGCAGTGAAAAGGTCAAAAAAGCGTCTACATTGTTATCTGACACCTCGCTGAATTATGTTGGCTATATTGAAGCTGATGAGATTTTTACCAGCCGAGTAGACGTTATCGTTTGTGATGGATTTGAGGGCAATGTGGCTCTAAAGGCTAGCGAGGGAACCGCATCTATGGTGCTTTCCGTAATGAAAGAGGAATTCACCTTAAATATTCTAAGCAAGGCAATCGCTTGGCTATGCAAGCCTATATTTGCACGCATGAGCAAACGCCTAGACCCTAGATTACATAATGGCGCTACCCTTATTGGCCTGAACGGGATCGTCGTTAAAAGTCACGGTGGCGCTGACGAGCTGGGTTTCTTACATGCTATTGGCGAAGCCGCCACACAAGCTGAGATGGATGTAATTGAACACATTAGCACCGAAGTTTCTAATACAATATCTGTTTAATATCAATAATTTAAATAAATAAAGTAAAGTAAAATATTATGTCTATTTCTATGATTTTTCCAGGTCAAGGATCGCAAGCAGTGGGCATGATGAGTGCACTTGCTGAGCAACATTCTTTGGTGCAAGAACTTTTTGTAGAAGCGTCTGAGGTTCTTAGCGTTGATTTATGGGAAATGAGCCAAAATGGGCCAATTGAAACGCTCTCTGCAACTGAAAACACCCAACCCGCCTTGTTAACGGCGGGTGTCGCTGCTTGGCGCGTATGGGAGTCGCTAGGTGGTGCCCAGCCGCAAATGATGGCTGGGCACAGTTTGGGCGAGTACACAGCCTTAGTTTGTGCTGGTGCCTTGTCTTTTGCTGACGGTGTTTCTCTAGTGCGTGATCGTGGCCGCTATATGCAAGCAGCCGTGCCAGAAGGTCTGGGCGGCATGGCCGCTATTATTGGCTTGGAAGACGACAAAGTGCGCGAAGTTTGTGCGCAAACAGCGAATGACGATGTCTTGCAAGCGGTTAATTTTAATGCACCAGGCCAAGTTGTTATCGCAGGCAGTGCTGCTGCTATTGAACGTGCCACAGTTACCATGAAAGATGCTGGTGCTAAACGCGCATTACCCTTGCCAGTATCTATCCCTGCACATAGCAGCTTGATGACGCCTGCGTCGGCTCGATTGGAAGAGCGCATTGCTAATATTGAAATAAGTATGCCAAAGGTGCCGGTTTTGCATAATTGCAATGTTGAGATTGCTAGCGATGTTCAACAAATTAGAGATAATTTGGTCGCACAGCTCGACTCTCCCGTACGCTGGGTAGAGTCCGTACAAGCCATGCATGACAAAGGCATAAGGCGTTATATCGAAAGCGGTCCTGGTAAAGTACTCAGCGGCATGGTTAAACGCATAGTTAAAGATGTTGACGTAGCCTGTATAGATAAACCTGACGCTATTGTCGATCTAATTTAAAAGTTTCTAAGGTACTAAACTCAATTAAAGAGAATATTTATGTTTAATCTGAACGATAAAATCTGCTTAGTGACTGGTGCTACGCGTGGAATAGGCCAAGCTATTGCGCAACAATTGGGCGCTCAAGGCGCTACCGTAATTGGCACCGCAACCTCGGCGGTTGGCGCTGACAGCATTAGTGCAGACTTGGCGGCGGCTAAGATTGCCGGCGAAGGGATGGTGTTAGATGTCACCGATGCAGAATCTAGTGATGCCCTTATCAAACAAATTACCGAAAAATACGGCGCGATTACAGTTCTGGTCAATAATGCAGGCATCACCCGCGACAATTTAATGATGCGCATGAAAGAAGACGAGTGGGATGACATTATGTCGACCAATCTAAAGTCTGTATTTCGCTTATCTAAAGCAGTAATGCGCGGAATGATGAAAGCCCGCAACGGCCGAATTATTAATATAACCTCGGTGGTAGGGGTATCGGGCAATGCTGGGCAAGCTAATTATGCCGCGGCTAAAGCCGGGGTTATTGGTTTTACCAAGTCGTTAGCGCAAGAAATAGGCTCGCGCGGCGTTACTGTAAATGCCATCGCGCCAGGTTTTATTAATACAGATATGACCAAAGCCTTAGCTGAAGACCAAATCACCAAATTAACCGCCAGTATTCCTGCTGCACGCTTAGGCGAACCTGCCGATATAGCTTCCAGTGTGGTGTTTTTAGCCTCAGACGAGAGCGCTTATATCACCGGCACTACCTTACATGTCAATGGCGGCATGTACATGACATAGAATTGACAATAATTTGACATAATGTCTTGAAATTATTTTAATTAGACTTACATCAACCCTAATTGCGTCGGTTGTCTAATAATAGTTCATATTATTTTGCAATTTGGCGGCATTTTTATATAATGCGCCGCAAATAACAAAGAGCCAGTTTAATGTTGATTTTAAACGTTAAATTGGACCAATTTATAGCCTGATATTGTTTTGAATAGACTGGCTATTTTAAGCTCCACTACACGAGGAACCACTCATGAGCAGTATTGAAGAACGCGTAAAGAAAATCGTCATCGAGCAGTTAGGCGTAAATGAAGATCAAGTAGTTAATAGTGCATCGTTTGTTGATGACTTAGGCGCCGACTCATTGGATACGGTTGAATTGGTAATGGCCTTAGAAGAAGAGTTCGAGACTGAGATTCCGGACGAAGAAGCTGAAAACATTACTACTGTTCAGCAAGCGATTGATTATGTAAATAACAACGGCTAAGCACTATTAGCCATATTGCCAAAGCGGTATTTGCTTTAATAACGCAGCGGCTACGATTTACGTAGAGTAAAATTTTAAAGCCACCCAGTGTGAACTCGGTGGCTTTTTATTTTATAGAGCAGTTTAATTTCTTCGATTTTGCAGCTTAGGTCTTATTCAACGGCTTAGGCTTCATTTAACAGCTTCCACAAATAAATATATAAATGCTATGAGCAAACGTCGTGTAGTCATCACAGGAATGGGCATTGTTTCGCCCGTGGGTTTAACGCTCAAAGAAAATTGGGACAATATTACTAATGGGGTTAGTGGTATTTCCAAAATTGAGCTATTTGACCCTGAAGGTTTTCCATGTCAGATAGCGGGGCAGGTGCCCAATTTTGACGCTACTAGCCATTTGCCGGCTAAAGAAGTTCGCAAAATGGATCGTTTTATACAGTTTGGAATGGTTGCGAGCCTTGATGCTTTTAAAGACTCTGGATTAACGGTGACACCTGAAAATGCCGAGCGAATTGGGGTACATGTTGGTTCTGGCATTGGTGGCATTGAAACCATTCAAAATGCCACACTGACTCTAACCAACCGCGGTGTGCGACGCGTTTCTCCGTTTTTTGTACCAAGCGCGATTATTAATATGATCTCAGGCCATTTATCCATAGAGCTCGGCATCAAAGGTCCAAATCTATCAATGGTAACGGCTTGTACGAGCGCCACTCATGCGATTGGCGATGCGGGTCGTATTATTGAATATGGCGATGCTGATGTCATGATCGCTGGCGGTGCCGAAGCGGCTGTTACGGTTACCGCGATTGCCGGCTTTGGAAATGCTAAAGCACTGTCTAATCGTGACGTCGACCCTAAAGAGGCCTCTTGCCCGTGGGATGAAGCGCGTGATGGTTTTGTGATGGGCGAGGGTGCGGGTGTTTTGGTTTTAGAGGAATATGAACATGCAAAAGCGCGTGGCGCACATATATATTGTGAGCTTGGCGGCTTCGGTATGAGTGGCGATGCGCATCATATGACATCTCCCAGTCCTGGCGGTGAAGGCGGTTCGCGATGCATGGACAATGCAATGCGTAATGCCGGTTTAAATGTTGAAGATATTAATTATTTGAATGCTCATGGCACCTCTACGCCGCAAGGTGATGCGGCAGAAACGCAAGGTGTTAAATTGTCATTTGGTGATAATGCAAAAAAATTAGCAATCAGTTCTACCAAATCAATGGTAGGGCATTTGTTAGGGGCGGCTGGCGGCGTCGAAGCAGTGTACACTGCGATGGCATTGCAGACTCAAATTGCACCCCCTACCATCAATTTGCACACCCCCTCGGCAGATTGCGACTTAGATTATGTGCCGAATACGGCGCGTGAAATGCGTATCGATAATGCGCTTACCAATTCTTTTGGTTTTGGCGGAACTAACGGTACCCTCGCGCTTAAGCGTTTTGTCTAGACAATGGCTATAATCCTTAACGGTCAACGCTTTAAAAATGCCGATCAAGCTTCTGTCTCGCCTTTAAATCGAGGCCTGTTATATGGGCAAAGTGTATTTGAAACGATCGCTGTGGATGACGGACTACCACTGTTGCTGGATCAGCATTTAGCTCGCTTGGTGCACGGTGCAGAGCGCTTACAGATACCGCTGGATGCGGCTGCCATGGAGCATGATATATATGCCCTCGCTGAGGATCAGAATCTCGCTGTTTTAAGGGCTACCGCATGTATGGAAGCGGGTGGCCGAGGTTATCGAAACCCATCCAAACCCACGGGCTTGCGTATAATTAGTTTGCATGACTACCCTCAACACCCTCAGCATTATTGGTTGGAAGGTATTAATTTAGGCTTATCTGATCTTCGACTTGGCTCTCAGTCGGTTCTGGCTGGTATTAAACATGGCAATCGATTGGAGCAAATAATAGCGCGTAACGCATGGCAAGAAGATTGGCAAGAAGCGCTTCTGTTAGACCAGAACGAAAACGTGATCGAAGCGACTCATGCGAATATTTTCGCTCTAAAAAAGGATACCTTATATACCCCATCGCTACATCGAGCTGGTGTTGCCGGCGTAATGCGCGACTATGTGTTATCGCTTGCCGATAAGGTTGGAGTGGAGCCTCAGGTTGTGTCATTATCGGAGTCTGATATTGATACCGCAGATGCTTTGTTTGTTACCAATTCTGTGATTGGCTTGTGGCCAGTTAAACGGTTTAAAAATCAACAATTTAATGACTTAAGTTTTGCGCATAAATTATTGAAATTATTAGAAAATAATGGGGTTATTCCGACTTTTTAGACTTGCCTTTTACTGTGTATTTTTAAGCGCGGTAGCCATTGGTTATTACGTCTACATTCATGCGCTCTCTAAACCAATCGAAAATCGTGAAACGCGTCTAGTCATACCACAGGGCGTGGGCATTTCTTGGCTAGCCAACCATTTAGAAAATGAGGGTATTGTCGCTAATAAATACGTGTTCAGAGCCTATGCCTTATTTAATAAATCCGACTTAACGATTAAGGCGGGTGAATACACCTTAGTTGATATAGATAGCATTCCAGACTTGGTGGCCAAGGTAGATAAAGGCCAGGTAATTCAATATGCACTTACCTTAATTGAAGGCAAAACCTATAAAGATTATCTAACCAAACTTAAGAGTCAGAAAGGCTTAGTGAGCGAACTTGAAGGAATGAGCGATGCGCAAATCATGCGCGCAGTTGGGTCGCCAGGCATACACCCCGAAGGGCAATTTGCGCCGCAAACCTATTTTTACCAAAAAGGTCAAAGTGATCTAGATGTCCTTAAAAAAGCCCATAACAGGCTGAAAACGGTCGTTGAGTACGAATGGGAAAATCGAGCCGAGGATCTGCAGTTACGCAGCGCCTATGAACTGCTTATTATGGCCTCGATTATTGAAAAAGAAACGGGTGCTGCGCAAGAAAGGCCGACGATTTCTGGGGTGTTTAATAATCGTTTAAAGATCGGTATGAAGTTGCAAACCGACCCGACGGTTATTTATGGCATGGGTGATAAATATCAAGGCAATATTCGGCGCAAAGATTTGACCACCGACACGGAGTACAACACATATACACGCTATGGGTTGCCACCAACGCCAATAGCAATGCCGGGCGAGGCCGCCATTAATGCTGCGGCCAACCCAGCGACGACACCAGCCTATTATTTTGTTGGCCGAGGTGATGGCAGCCACTATTTTTCTAAGGACTTAAAAGAACACAATGCCGCTGTCGTGAAATACCAGTTAGGTGGTAAGCCGCGCGCTTTTTCTTCTAATCCTGAGAAAAGTTCAGAAAAGGAGTAGCACAGATGCGCGGCAAATTTATTACTATTGAAGGTCAGGACGGCGCTGGAAAATCCACCAATATAGAAATTATAACCCGGTTCTTAAACAGCAAAGATGTGGAATTTGTAACTACGCGTGAACCAGGGGGTACGCCTGCAGGTGAGTTGCTGCGAGAAACAGTATTAAACTCTGGTAGTGATTTTATTGGCGATGATGCCGAGCTGCTTATAATGTTTGCAGCTCGCGCGCAGCACCTGCAACAAGTGATTCTGCCCGCCTTAGATAAAGGGATATGGGTGTTGAGCGACCGTTTTACCGATGCGACCTATGCGTATCAAGGGGCAGGGCGCGGGTGCAGTATGGAGGATATCACCACTTTGGAAACCTTGGTTCAAAAAGGCTTACAACCTGATCTCACCTTATTATTAGACCTGCCGGTCGATGTTGGCGAAAGGCGCGCCGGTCGACGTAGCGAACCAGACCGTTTTGAGCTGCAGGCATCAGAGTTTAAAACTAGAGTACGAGAATGCTACTTAGCTCGCGCTAAAGCGTATTCACAACGTATGAAAGTAGTCGATGCCAGTCAGCCATTAGAGTCAGTACAACAGGCCGTAAGGCAAACATTGGAAGCTTTTTGGTCAGAGCATGCCTAAAGTCACCAACACTATAAACGGCTCAGGCAATAGTTATTCGCCAACTATTCATCCGTGGAACCAGCAACTCTGGCAAAGCCTGACGCTCGAATCAGGTCGCTCAAATCATGCCTTACTGTTTAACGGCGATATTGGCTTGGGCAAACAAGACTTAGCTTTTTCACTCGCACATTTTGTATTAACCCAGTCTCAAGGACAGTCTTTATCTTTATTCGACGCTGGTTCACATCCCGATTTACATATCATCATGCCAGAAGCATTTGTTGGGGATAATCTACTTGGTCAATATGCGCAACGATACCTGCAAACCCACGGCGGCAAGCCTAGGGCTAATATTACTATCGATCAGATTCGTACTCTCAATGGCACCCTTACCACGCACCCTCATATAGCCCAAAACCGAATTATTTTAATTATGCACGCGGATACCATGAACCGTAATGCCGCTAATGCATTGTTAAAAAGCTTAGAAGAACCACCCAGTAATACGCTATTTATATTGGTCAGTAATGAGGTCTCAAAACTGGCAAAAACCGTGCGCAGTCGCTGTAGTTTGATTAATTTTACGGCGCCGGATTACGATCATGGCCATGCTTGGTTAAGCGCGCAAGGAGACTTAGCAAAAACCGACATTGACTCCCATCTAGCCATGGCGAATAACAGCCCTTTGTTAGCTCTGCAGATGTATGAAAATGACTACCTAAGCGCTCTAAAATCCGTATTTACCGATGTTAATAATCTTTGGACTCAGCGTACCGAGGCAACTCAAGTGGCAAAAAGCTGGCAAGATGTAGGCTCACTAAAAAGTATTGATATATTGCAAAAACTATCTACGGACATTCTGCGCTGCACATTAAGCGAAAATCCCAGCTCGGTGTTTTTTCCAGTACAAAAGTCATGGGTGCAATCAGTAGCACCCAAGTTATCGATAACTAAGTTGTTGGACGCCATTGATGAGCTGATATACGCCAAACGGTTGCTAAGCACTACCGTAGATGAATTGTTGGTATTAGAGACCGTATCGATTAAGTTTAGTCGCTTACCAATTTGAGTTATCGCCCTTGAGCTAGCATCCTTGGGCTAGCACCCACTATAAAGTAGCTCTAACTATGATTCGGCATACCAAGTTATTAAAATCAAAGTTGTTAAAATCAATGTTGTGAAAACTCAAATTTAACTGTATAAGTCAGCATATGAGCAAAAATGATGATAAAAAACGCAATGCGGTAATTTCCATTGCAATAAAAGATAAGCAAGCCCTGTATATGTCGTATATGCCGTTTATTCAAGGTGGCGGCTTATTTGTGCCTACCAAAAAGAATTATAATCTAGGCGATGAGATGTTTTTGTTGGTCAAAATTATGGACGAAATAGAGCCCATACACATCTCTGGCAAAGTAGCTTGGATTAGTCCACCCGGGGCGCTTGGTAACCGACCGCGTGGAGTAGGGGTACAATTTACCGGGGATGAACAGAGCAAGGTCGTGGCCTTAATCGAAGATAAATTAGGCGCGTCTGCGTCTTTAACTAGAGCCACACATACAATGTAGTTTGTCATTAGCGTTGACTAATGAACTACTCTTTTACGCGCTTTTAAAGCATAACATTCTATGCAAATAGTTGATTCTCACTGCCATATCAATTTTGAAGAATTGGTAAAGCGCCTTCCAGAAATCCTTAATAATGCTCGTTTGAACGAAGTGTCGCATATGTTGTGCGTGTCGGTTAATTTAGAAGACTTTCCGCAGGTAAAAGCCTTGGCCGATGAGCATGAGCATATTTTTGCCTCGGTAGGAGTTCATCCTTGTTATAAAGATGTAAAAGACCCTAGCACTGAGGAGCTAGTAGAAATTGGCTCAGACCCAAATATCGTTGCTATTGGCGAGACTGGGCTGGATTATTTTCGGGTTGAAGATCAAAACATGGATTGGCAACGTGAGCGCTTTGTGCGTCATATTCAAGCCGCTAAGGCGGTTAATAAACCGCTAATTATTCATACTCGAAATGCCGCTGATGACACCATGCGTATGCTTAAAGAAGAGGGCGCTGATCAGTGTCGCGGCGTTATGCATTGCTTTGCTGAGAATTGGCAAGTAGCAAAAAAAGCCCTAGATCTAGGCTTTTATATCTCGTTTTCGGGCATTGTTACCTTTAAAAGCGCAACTGAGGTGCAAGAGGTTGCAAAAAAATGCCCAATCGATCGTGTTCTGGTTGAAACCGACTCTCCCTATCTAGCACCTGTTCCACTGCGCGGTAAGACCAATGAGCCGGCCTATGTGCGACATACGGCTCAATTTGTGGCCGATTTAAAAGGGTTGAGCCTAGAAAGCTTAGCTGAATCTACCACCGAGAACTTTTTTAATTTATTTCCGGCGCAAGCGACACAATAAATAGCCCCCGCATACTGACGACAGGGGCAATGGTTGTAGCGGTAGGTTGTAGCTTGGTAAGGCTTGCTTCTCACACAGGTGGGCGTGGAGTCCTTAACCGCCTACTCGTCTAGCAACATATGAATAGCCGGTATATATTGGCTGTCAGCATCACCACCAATAAATACAGTGTTGGGCGACTCGCTTATTATAAATTCGCTCAACGTGCTGGTTCTTGCGAAGACTGATGTCGCTCTGTTAAATTCGCAAGGAAAAATTCCAAAACTAGTTGTGCCGACAATAGTTCTTACTCCTTCAATATTGGTATATAAAGGGCCACCACTATCGCCAGAACATGCACTACGACTATTAGTGGCAAAGCCCGCGCAGATTCCATTTTCTGTCACAGGTCTGGCGCCGATTAATTGATCGAAGGCGTCATTGCAGGCCTGATTACTGGTGATTGGAATATCGATTTCTTGCAATACAGCAACCGATTGAGTGCTAGGAGTTGATTGAGTCAAGCCTGTACCAATAGTAGTACCACTGGATCCAGCTAGATCCATATCACCAACAAACACACTGGCTGGAGGTTGGCTCGTAGGCTGGGATAAAACCATCACCGCAATATCGCTTTCGATAGCAGCTGCATCATAGTTAGGATGTTGGCGTACACGCGACAGCGTGACTAGGTCGGCGAGCGTTATATTATCATTAAAGCTATAAAAACCTGGAATAAGGAAATAAGTTGAAGCAGGCTCAGTTGAGCAATGCGCGGCGGTCAGTACCACGGTAGCAGAAATCAGAGAGCCTCCGCATGTAAAGGCAAGATTGCCGAAACCATCGGTTCCGATAATCAAGGTATATTCTCTGTATTCGTTACGACTTGCATTGTTACCACCAATTATATTGCCAGGCGTCTCGATACCTGCGGCAGTTGCATTATCGGCTGTAGTTACAGTCAGGCTTTGATTTAATACCGAAGTAGGCGCTAGAGAACCAACCGAAGTCGGATCGTTTCGTATCTTGTTGATTTGCGCCGCGATTGATTTGCGTTGTGCCTCAGTGGCACTCGCAAATGCTGGATTAGCATTAAGCAAAATTGTAAAAACTAGCGCAGCAAGCAGCAAGAGGGTGCCTGTCATGCTTAATCTACGGTCTTTTAATTTACTGCTAGTGAATGACTTGCTCCCACACTGGAGCATTACTGATTCCTTTTTCAACAAAATGTTCCCACCTTACAACATATTAATTTATTTTAGTTATGCCCATAATATACACATATTCACTAATATTGCTAGATGCCTAAGTCTTAATTTAGACAGTTGGTACTGTAGTTGTAACGACTATGATTTTTAAACTATTGTCCCGAAATTTTAATGAGCGATGAATTATATAAACGATGAAATGCTTAACCACTACCGCGAAAAAGGTTATGTGGTCGTACCAAATTTGATCGAACAAGACCATCTGAATACTTGGCTTAACCGACTTGCAGATATCGTAGAGAAACGCGTGAAGCCGTCTCTCGGCATGTTAGTTATGAAGGACATTATGGTAGCCAAAGGTAGTGTAAATCCGGGTACCCGCATGGAAGCCGTTGCCAAAATCCAAGATTATGAACAAGATCCAGTATTAGATTCTTATACCACGCATTCGTCGATACTTAATTGCATTGAATCTATCGTAGGCAAAGATGTACAAACTATTCATACAATGTTGATTAATAAGCCACCTAACGTTGATGGCCGGCATCCTTTGCATCAAGACCTTCTTTATTTTCCATTTCGCCCAGCCGATAAAATAGTCGCTAGTTGGACCGCATTAGAGCCTGTAACTCGAGAAAACGGCTGTCTAGTAGTGATACCAGAATCCCATAAAGGTG
This sequence comes from uncultured Gammaproteobacteria bacterium, assembly GCA_964531625.1. Lineage (GTDB taxonomy): Bacteria > Pseudomonadota > Gammaproteobacteria > Arenicellales > Arenicellaceae > Arenicella. The sequence goes on along the minus strand of CAZHEL010000019.1, from coordinate 9,436 downwards.
AGCTTTTAAAGCATGGCAACCCAGATTGGGAAAATGTAAATGCGGGCTATTTTGGTGTTGAAGGCGCACCAACCAGCAAACGAGTTCATTTAGAAATGAATCCAGGTGATACTGTATTTTTTCACCCTATATTAATTCACGGTTCCGGCCGTAATCGCACACAAGGTTATCGGCGAGCAATATCGGCACATTATTCAGCCGTAGACGTCCAATGGGCTTGGAAAGACGAATCTTCGTTTGGTGAACGACAATACCGCATAATTAGTGGCGAAAGGAAAGGGCAGTACTGGAGTGGTGAACGCAGCAAAACTGGTGGTATCGATCCGCGGCAATATCTTAGCGAAAATGAAAATGCGCAACTAGATGATATTAGTAAAGCCGCAAAAGACAGATAGTCGACATAAACGCCGTAAATCTAACTTATACGCTTAGATTAGGCTTGAAAAACGCAGTATAAGAACCCTTTTGAACCTTTTTGCATGAAAATTTCAGTATTTAGCTAATTACTGCACTTGTGTGCGTGTGTGTTTATGAGTGGATTTTTAGCTCAGTTTTGAGCAATTTAGTAAAAAACAGTGACCTTATTCTTGTATAAAATCCGTTTTTTGACTTATTTTTGGATATTATGCACCACAGCTTGGGTTAGCTTTTCTGCGTCCTATGCAAGATGCGAGGTATCTATACTTACACCTAAAACTATTTAAATTTGACTTAAATTCGACGTAGCACCCAAATTGATTTCATTCTGGCTGTGTCGAATCAGCTTATCCCTATGTGCTAAATCGTCTCCATAATTCAGCGCTAAGCTATCGCAGCTAAACAACAAATCTCGCGCGAATTTACGCTGTGGCTTCTCACTAGAATCGCCATAAGAAAACTTCATTTCTATTTGTCTGCTCATATTTCTCTTTTATATAACTAAAAATTATCTAAAGTAGATTCTATTAAAAACACATAAGGTATTGTTATTTATAAGTTAATACTTAATGTAGTTTCTAAGGACGAAGATCATAGCACGCGCAACCATCTATTATCAAATATGCGCATAATATATATTATGTTAAATAATATCTTTGAGTCAGCAGAATATATTCGAAAAAGTGATTTACCAATTGATTTTTCAATAGATAAAATTAATTATAGTTAGCTTGAAATTCTGAGTTATACGCAGAGCGTGAGGGATAAGATAATGTCACACGATGTGTTTCTAGAAGATGTATTATCTGTAGTAGAAGAGTCTCTTAAGGCAACAACAGCGCAGGCCTTGCGCGAAAGCATTGTTTACGGAGTTGGTGCATTAATGGATTCAGTTTCGTGTGTTTGGACCGAATTAGATACCAACCTTTTTGAAGCAAAGGCGGCAACCACAACGGCTCTCGATATCAACCACCCTGAAATTGACGTTCCCGAGGCTTTAACGATATTTAATCAGTACGCGTATCAACACCCCGTAATTAAATATGTAATGAAAACTGAGGACGATGGTGTTTTTTCTATGTCTGATCTGTTGACCCGAACAGAATTCAGGGATCTTGAGCTTTACCAAAAGTTCTATCTCGATCAAGATATCGAAGACCAACTGTCCGTCGGCTATGTTGAAAATGGCAATATAAAAGGCTTATCAGTTAATCGTGCAAGCTGGGGTTTTTCGGACGAAGAACGAAATGCTTTAAAACATATCGCTCATTGTGTATTCCCGCTCTATAGATTATTACAAGACAAAGAGCGGAATGAAACGGGACAGGCCCCACTAATAGTTCCCAATATCAATGCCATAATGGGTCACAGCGACTTATTAGGAATTACGCCAAGAGAAGCCGAATTATTAACTCATGTAGCTCAAGGAAAATGTAATAAACAAATTGCAGATACCTGTTGTATTAGCGAAGGCACTGTTAGAAAGCACTTAGAAAATGCTTATCGCCGGCTTGGTGTTAACAATCGCATTAGCGCAATAATAAAATGTATGGCGAAAATACAGCACGCGAACAAGGCCTAAGATGTTAATTAATTGGCTCGAATTAATTGTGAAAAATTAGCTTCATCAATGTTTGATAACTTAGGATTAACTAACGCGGCCTTGCGCACCTTGTCAAAAGATTCCGTGTTGTCGATATAGCCTAACTCATAGGCAATTTCATCAGAATTGCCGGGCAAAATAATACGGCTATCCAGCCAAGAAAACACACTTCTAAACTGGTCTGATTGCGCTAAAAGCCCCGTCAAGCAGTTGTCGGTTAGCGTGTTGTAAAACGTAGGCTTTCTTGTAAGCACCTGCGCCTCACGAAGAAAGTTGAGCAGTAACGGTTTGGTATAAAGTTCAGGCACATCTAGCTTATGTATATACATGGGTTCGCGGCGAATATGTGTTCGTAAACCAATGACATCCCGTTCGGTAGCCAACACAATTGTTTTTGTATAGGCTCTGAATAAACCATCTATTGGGTCGTACCCGTCCACATGTCTATCTTCAAGCCTTGCCTCTATCGATACCACCAAATATTTTTGATTAGTAAACTCAAAGCTTAAAAACACGTGCGCTAGCCCGTATTTACCAAAATGTGACAAGCCATACCAGGCCTGCTTAAATTCAGATAGTTTATAGGTCTCGTTTAAATAATTTGCCTCAGCAATGGTGCCGTCGTTGTTATAACGAAAGTCTCGCATATTGTTTATGTGAATCGTATCCCCTTCCAATTTAATGGTCGGTAAAACTTCAACTGGAGTTTTCCAATTTGCGTCATTAGTTGGACTTTTAGAGGCGAGATAAATCAGCCATAGGCCAAACACAATCAGAATCAAAAGGAATATTTTTTTGCGTTTCTTCATTGCGTAATGATATCCCGGTGAAGGGTTGGCCAGCCATATAGAGACGCTATTATACGAAATTTGTTAAGGTTTTCAGTTTTTGATCAAACGAACGTGGCCTGCCCTATTTAATCTTTATAATCGGGCTGATCGCGATCCATTCGCCGTAATAGGCTATTCCAATATTCCCATTTTTTTATCACACTAAAAAAAATGGGATAGACCACAATGAATTATTCCTTTTCGCAGATAAACGTGGTCTGTGGCTCTGTCAATTCACTTAGACTCAGGGGCGTTAGTTGCAGCGTTAATCCAACAAAACCAAGCAAAGCGCGCGCCGTCGCTAGCGCCGCTGCAGGAGCAGTTAGGTGTGACATTTTGTTTAGTTTATATCTCTGGCCAAAGTAAGGTTTCTGGATGAAACTGTGACCACGCAAACCAGAACGCTTGGTGGGTCCCTAAATCTTTACCGTCTTTATCAATAGCTTTAACTCCCCCTGCTTCCAACACGATTCGAACGTTTTCTACCTCTACGTTTTCCCCTGCGTCGAGCACTTTAATCAGGCTTTTTACATGGAAAGCGACGGGTTTGCCTGATGCAGTGACAATACCCAACACATCTTCTTGAACAGGTAGCCTAGGATCAACATCTCCGATAGGAAAAATTGGCCCGTTAGCATCGCGGCCATTTCTAAAATCAAAATCTCTACCAAGGGCTAGTCGTTCTTCTAATACGGTCGTCTCGGGGTGTGATTTCTTCCATTCTCCCCAGGTGGTTGTCACCACGCTTGCTTGAGAAAGTTTCACACCTTTTTCTTGTAGAGGTCCCGTCACTGCATTGCCTAAAAACGTGTCAAATACGGAAAACGTATTCAAATCGAACATCACTTTATTTGAGCGGCTCAATAGTCCGGAGGTGCGCAATACTGGGCGCTTTACACCCTCTGGCACATCGTCAGTGAACCAGGCTTGCGCAGCGCCACAAAGCGTGCAATAAGGGATTCCCAGATCACGACCTCCAAGTGTGTCATTGACCATTTCGCGAACTTCCATAATCTGGCGCGGATAGGCTCTGGCTTCGCCATTAAGAGCAATACCAAAAATGACATCATCATCGTCCAGCCAGGTCGCAGATTTTGCATCCGTCACCGGAGGATTATCCGCAGCAGGAATGCAATTGCACAGATCATCCGTTTTATCAAACTCGCGATTGTCAATTAGAACACCACCCCAAGAGACAAATCGCCAATCAATATCACCTTCTATAAAAATTGGCTTCCACTCTGGTAGTACCGTTGTGAAGATACTGCTTTTATACTTAATATAATCGGGCGGTTCCGGAATATCCCATGCCATTAAGCGATTGGTTGCATCGTTCCAAACACTGACACCCTTAGGCTTAATATTGATCAGCTTTGCTAAAGTATCTTGGAGTTCTTTGGTCACGGCACCACCTTGAGAAAACCGCAACAAATCTGTCACTATCCAAGCTAGGCGAGGATCTTTTGATTTATTGATAACTTTTAATGCCTGATCTTGCTCATCGCCCCATCCTGTCGCAAGTCCCTCTATAAAGACTGTATCAAGAGCTGCTCGTACGTCTGAGCTCAATGCGCCTTCGGGCACTGCAGGCGCAGTTCCAAAGTCACGAACACTACCGCGTGGTAAAGCGTCGCGAGCGAGAGCGGTTGCAGCCGAAACACTGCTAGAAGATGATTGAGCAAAGCTATGCTGAGCCCATAACAATGAATGCAAGCAAAGTAGCGAAATGGATATAAGTGTGCGTTTAACAAACATTGAAATACCTCAAATTAAATACGATGAAAATTGGTAAAAACAAAATTGCTAAAAACATAGAAGAATAAACGCCCTGTTTATATCAATAATTCAGGAAGCTAACGCAATTCAATTAATACTCAATTATTAAAGGGTAAAACTACCTCTTTACGTAGATAGGTTGACCATTAAGCGGCCAAAATGGAACTCAGCCAGTTTCTTACTTAAATTGACCTTACAATTAGATAAATTATTGCAAAGTAAATTGCTTCCTAATTTACATTACAAGCGAAATATTTAGTTTTGAGGTAACTTCATCAAATAGATTGGAGTCACAAAAATTGGAGCGGAGTAAAATTAATCACTAACGGGGTGTTTGGCTTTTGTAGTCGGTTGCCCTGCTCGACCT
>CAZHEL010000019.1:3191-4343 GCA_964531625.1 uncultured Gammaproteobacteria bacterium | reverse complement strand
GCTCGACCTAACTATCTCCTTGTAGTTACTCAATTGTTTAATAGCCTAACAGAATCGGTAGGCTAATTTTACTCCGCCCCGAATTGTTCAATCTGCTTCTTTCTACAAGTAGTCTAAGATATCAACCAAATTCAATTTATTGTCGGTTTTGATAAAGTCTTTTATAAGCGCCGTGTGGCCTTGCCCCGCTATCACTAAAATCCGACTTTCAGTTTTCGCTGCTTGTTGAATATTGGCATACATTCTAAAGTTTCGATGCCACCAACTTGCGGTGGCGTCAGCGCCATAAAAATTATCGCCAGCACCAACGACATTTGAAACTAGGTAAAGATTTTTGTTGAGTTGGTCGTACTCTGGCTGGTTAAACTCTTGTAAAATATTTTTTAGTGAGCCTGCTGCGTGCCATTGATTACTTGATTCAGTTACTTTATCTATCAAACTCTGAAATTCACTATTAGCTTCAGGATCTGAAGTAGGCATAGACTCCATCAATTTCTCGCCTTGCCAATGAACTTCTCGTTCATCAAAACAAATTATGCCATCAAGTTGTGCTTCTTTAGCAACTCGAAATCCAATTTGATAGGTTTCATTAACCAGCAATTCACTTTCACCAGCCATATAACTGGCAAAACGCTTATCCATTTCAGCTTGTTGTTTGGGATCACACTCAGCTAAAACTGCAGACGGATTAAATTCATTTGCAATACGGCCACTCAGTTCAGTCAAATAAACTTGATTCTCCTTAGATGTAACATCTATTACTTGCTTGGTTTTAACGACATCCAATCCTGGATTAGTGAAATGAAATAAACCAAACATAATAACGTCGGCAGATCCTTTATCAGCAGCGTTAACTGTCGGCAGACCAAGCATTAAGGAAAAAATTAAAATGAGAGCTCGCATAGAAATAACCTAAGGTGATGTGTCAGTTTGTTTTTATATCAGTAAAACAAATAAATGAGTAACAATTTTCAAGGCAAGAACAATTGCTTGGGTCTAAATTGAGTAGAATAGTTCTGACGCCAATTGTTTTGCTTATATAAAATTTTACACAGCTGCAATTTTTGAGTACCGTATTCGCTTTGGAAAATAGTCAACTTCTAGGCTCACCTACCTATGTCTACTCTACTCAAAACAATATTCGCAGTATCA
>CAZHEL010000019.1:0-3091 GCA_964531625.1 uncultured Gammaproteobacteria bacterium | reverse complement strand
TCCGATATTATCGTTCACCCGGAGGATCCTGATACCGTTTGGGTTTCTGTGCAAGGACCTCTTTGGACCGGCGGCGGCGAACGCGGCCTGTATAAAACCGTTGATGGCGGTGAAACTTGGAAGCTTGTGTTAACCCCTGTAGACGAATGGACCGGCGTAACAGCCTTGCTTATCGACCCTCGTAATCCCGACAAGCTGTATGCCGCTACTTGGTCACGTCAGCGGAAAGTAGCTGTCTATGTGGGTACGGGAGAAGGCTCAGGAATTCACACCTCGGATGACGGTGGAGAAACTTGGACCGAGCTAGAAACTGGTTTACCGGAAGGCAATATGGGGAAAATTGGCTTGGCTATTTCACCAATGAAACCGGATGTACTCTATGCGGCGATTGAGATTGATAATCGCGAAGGCGGTATCTATCGTTCTGCCGATCGCGGCGCCAGCTGGGAAAAGATGTCTGAGGAAGTTGGTGGCGGTACTGGCCCCCACTATTACCAAGAAATTTACGCAGACCAGCATCAATTCGATCGTGTCTACATGGCCAGTAATTACAGTAAAGTCTCGGATGATGGCGGCAAGAACTGGACGCCGATCAATCTTAAACGTAAACACGTTGACGATCACGCAATGGCGTTTCACCCGACCGACCCAGACTTTATGATGATTGGTTCTGATGGTGGTATTTATATGTCACACGATAGGATGGAAAACTGGCGATTCATCGCGAATTTACCGCTGACACAATTTTATAAAGTGGCCGCAGATGATGCGGAGCCGTTTTACACTGTCTACGGCGGTACTCAAGATAATTCCACCCAAGGCGGGCCGTCTCGTACAGACCGGGCTGAAGGTATAAAAAATAAGGACTGGTTTTTAACGCTCTTTGGTGACGGACACCAACCGGCGATTGAACCAGGCAACCCGAACATAATGTATTCTCAGTGGCAGCAAGGCAATCTCACTCGCCACGATCGTGCTACTCGCGAGAACGTGTATATTAAACCGCAACCTCGCCCTGGTGAACCGGCTGAGCGATACAATTGGGATGCGCCGATTAATGTCTCGGCACACGACCCGAAGCGCATCTATTTTGCCTCACAACGCGTTTGGCGGTCGGATAATCGAGGCGATAGCTGGACCGCTATTTCAGGAGATCTCACCAAAAATGGTAATCGCATGCACCAAACGGTCATGGGGCGTACCTGGTCGGTAGAGGCGGGCTGGGATATTTATGCGATGTCTGAATACCATACCATCGCTAACTTTGCGGAAAGCCCTGTGGACGAAGATATCCTTTGGGTTGGTACCGATGATGGGCAGATTCAAGTCACTACCGATGGTGGTACAAACTGGAAGAAAATCGATTTGCAAGGCGTGCGAGGCGTGCCAGCGACGGCTTATGTAAATGACATTCGCGCTGATTTATTTGATTCAAATACAGTGTATGTTGCGCTCGATAATCATAAGTATGGCGATTTTAAACCCTACTTAATTAAGTCGACTAACTTAGGTGGCAGTTGGACCTCATTAGCCGACAGTTTGCCAGACACTCATTTGGTTTGGCGCATTGTGCAAGACCATGTGAACAAAGATTTGTTGTTCATTGGCACAGAATTCGGCGTGTTTTTTAGCGTAGATGGCGGCAAACAATGGCTTGAACTTGAAGGCGGCATACCGACAATCTCAAGTCGTGATGTAGTCATACAGCGGCGCGAAAACGACCTGGTGGTTGGCACCTTTGGCCGAGGTATTTACATCCTAGATGATTACAGTCCATTGCGCGAATTGAGTGAAAGTAAAATGGAACAAAACGATGCGCTATTGTTTAAGCCGAGTCGCCCGGCTAAGTGGTTCCGACTGGATGAAAATCATTCAAGAACCGACGGTGATGATCGCTACCGAGCAAAAAATCCAGAACATGGCGCAACACTAACCTACTTTCTAAAAGAAAGTCGCTTAACCGCTAAAGAAAAACGCCAAGAGGCTGAAAAGAAATTAGTTGAAGATAAGAAATACCCTAAATACCCTGCTTGGGAAGACATAGAAAAAGAGAACCAAGAACCAGCACCAGCTGTCTATATTGAAATCAATGATTCTGCAGGCAACTTTGTTAATCGTGTCGCCGGTGAAGCAAAAAAAGGATTACACCGCATCACTTGGAATATGACTCATGCCAAAACGACCGCGATAATAGCGATAGCTAAAGAGGACGAGGACGAGAACGACGATGAAGACGAGGACGAAGAAACAGGGTTAATGGCGGAACCTGGAACATACACAGCCACTCTATACCAACGCGTAGGTGGTCAAGTGACGAAGCTTGCAGATGCCGTTCAATTTGACCTCAAATCTATTCGCACACCAACCCTTGAAAACGAAAAGCCAGAAGCAGAAACATTTAGCGAAAAATTAATTGCCGCAGAACAACGCTCAACCGCTACCGCTGCAATTGTTGAAGAGATGACAACAAGCTTGCAGAAAGTGCGTTCGGCAATCGATCTAACCCCTGGCAATGTCAGCGACTTGGAAGCGCAATTTACGGCGATTCAAAATGAGATTAACGCAGTTAAATTTGAGCTAACTGGCCTTGAATCGCGTGAACGTAAGGGCATAAAACCAGCCAATATTTCGAGTCGTTTGTGGTATGCCATGTCGGCGACCTGGTCATCATACGGACCAACCGAGCAGCACATCGAACAGTTCAACTTTGCATTGGATGGTCTAGACGATGTAAGCAAACGCTTAAAATCTTTGCAAGACGAAAACCTGCCAAGCTTACAGCAAGCGATTATCGACGCCGGTGGCCCTTGGACCTCTGGTGGCCCTGTACCGCTGGCTCAGTAGTCGGCGGCTAAATCCGACTAACAGACGTACGCAGATCATTGGATATCCACAAGGCATTTTTGACAATGCCTGGCTATTCAATGACCTGCGAGCGTGCTGAAGTGCAGCAAGCTATCTGACTTTATTTACTAATGCGTTTTAAAAAAGCCAATAGACTCGTCCATAAGTGGCTCAGCATTGTGATCGCAATTCCATTGTTAATGGTTTTTGTTACTGGAACCTTATTATTGACGAAAAAGGAATTTGC
>CAZHEL010000018.1:50067-55946 GCA_964531625.1 uncultured Gammaproteobacteria bacterium | reverse complement strand
TAGCCATAGTATTGATAGGCGGCGATTTTAGGACCTTTAATATACCCCTGATCGAGTTGTTGAATGGCAAAGCCACCGGACACAATTAACTCTGGAATGCGCCTATTAAGATGGCATCCTCCTGCAATTTTCCCCCAATAAGGATTTACTTTTATTTGCCACTTTCGCACCGTTTCATCAGGGGCCTCACCATGTTCGCTAAACAGCAATTGACCTTCAGGTTTTAGCACTCGACGCATTTCGTTTAAAGCCGATTGCCAATCGGGTATGGTGCACAGCGTATAAGTGAGCACCACCGTATCGGCGCTATTGTCTTGCAATGGAATTTTTTCGCTGGGCAGCGCTAGCCATTCAATATCTAACTCTGAAACTTTAATATTCTTTTGCGCTTTGCGGCGCATGCCCTCAGATGGCTCCAAACCCCAAATCATATCGACTTTGTCGTGATCGTAATGCTTTAAATTTAAACCAGAACCCATACCTATCTCTAATACTTTGCCGCGTGCTTGGGGCACCACTTTAGCCCTGAGGCGATCAATGGCTTTCATACCACATACACAATTAATAAAATGCGGTAGACAATATTCTTCATATAAGCTCATAGGCTCTCCTTTTGCTATAACTGATACAACGCTATTAGGATAAGTATAGAGAAAAAATAGTGACTGTTCTAAAGCACATAACAATTGCTTAGTAATCTTTGCATATGTGGCAAGCCTAGCTCACGCAGCGTTTGAATATTGTTATCGGGTATCGCGGCAGTATTTGGATGCGCCTCTATGGCTGACTCTAAACTAGCTTCGCGCAGTATATGTAAAATTGGGTATGGAGAACGATTGGTGTAATTTTCAACATCTGACTGTTGCGTATTCGCAAATTGATAGTCTGGATGAAAAGAAGCGATTTGAAATACACCTTGAAGATTCATTTGCTTTAGCACTGCATCTGTAAAGTCTAGAAACTGATTGTAGGTCTCAAAATCTAGTAGATTGTGCGGTGTTATTAAAAGTGTTGTTTCTATTGCAGACTGCTTGTTTAAAATTGCTAGCTCTACAACTAGCTCTTGCAACAAAAGCTCTTGCGAGTCGGATGCTGATACTGAATAACGTACACGATTCTTTAGATATTCTGCTTTTGCAAAAGGACATAGGTTTAGATCAATGACGATACTTTCAAGCCACTTTCGGGTTATCAACTCTATTTGTCGAATGTGTTCAGTCATTATATTCAATCAAAATAAAGACTCGCACACTAGATAGATTTACACAATCTGACGCAGTGATTGCAAAGGCGGCACAGCAATAATCTCGCGACTGCGCAATAGACCTAATACGGTAATGAGTACAACACCTGATACTAAGCCCAATAACCAAAGCTGCGGATGCCAGCTAGCTTCAATTTTGAAAACCATAGTCTGCAAAAAATACAGCACAATTTCGTTCCCCGCACCCGCAATAAAACCTGCAATCGCACCTAAAGCAGCATACTCAACAGCCAAGGCGCCTACCACTATCTTGCGCGAACTGCCGAGGGTACGCAATATGGCGTTTTCGCGCAATCGCTCGTCGTAGGAAACACTGATTGCTGCGAACAAGACTAATGCGCCACAAGCTAACACCAGCAATAAAATCATCTCTAACCCTTGGGTCACTCGCTGAATAACACCACGAATACGTTCAATAATATTATTCAATTCAAGTACCACAGCCGTGGGAAAAGCTCTAACCATCTTACTGACAAACGGTGCCTGTTTAGGTATTACACTTTGCGAATCACCAAGATTGCCTGCGCGCACACTGGTCATCCAATTAGGCGAATATTTATCCAACATTCCTGGTCTAAAAATAAGATAAAAATTGGGCGTCATAGTTTGCCAATCTAAGCTGCGAATGCTTGTTAGAACCGCTGAAAACTTGAGTCCACCGATACTAAAGGTAAACTCATCACCGAGTGAAACACCCAGCTCATCAGCCACCTCTTGCTCCATCGAAAACTCGTCACGTTGGCTGTCTGCGTCCCACCATTCACCCGCTACAACCTCATTCTTATATGGTAACGTCGCTGTTTGAGTAAAGTTTACTTCGCGGCGTAAGCCATCGGCTTGGTTGAAGCGTTGAGGACTAATAGTCTCACCATTAATTGACACTAGACGCCCACGCACCATTGGATACCAATCGGTGGTTTGCAGACCATCATCCTTGAACAGTGATTTCACACTATCAACGTCAGTCGCTGCAACATTAAAAACGAAATGACTAGGAGTATCATCGGGTAACTGAGCTTGCCATTCTGAAATCAAACTAGTACGCATTCCAATAACCACCAATAGCAACATAAGTGTGGTTGAAAAACCTACTAATTGCACCATGGTTTGCGCGCGTCGCCGCCATAGGTTAGCTAAACCAAGACGCACATAGCTGCCGCGCCAACTACCCAATCCACGCACCATTTTTAGAATTTGTAATGCGACTACTGCGCACACTGCGAATAATATAAACAGTGCCGTAAAGAACAATAAGGTAATTACCAAACTGCCGCTATACCAATAGGCTAAAGCAAGCAATGCCGCAATGCCGATCCATAATTGTTTGCCCTTACTAAGTAATGAATCGGGCAGATCACGTCTCAGTACTTTTAATGGCGCTATGGCAGGTAAATGCCATAGCGCTGGCAAGGCAAATCCAATCACGCAAACTACACCGGTAATAGAAGCAACAATCCAAGGTCGCCAAGTAGGTAATGGTAATCGCGCGGAGAACAAACCATCAACAACTTGCAGTAGTAAAAAATGCGCTAACCAACCGCAGAATAAGCCTATGGTTGTAGCAATAATCGCAATCAAACTTAGTCGCACAAACTGACTGCGACGAATCGACTGACTTGATTGCCCCCAGGCTTTCATCAAAGCAACTTGATCGGTCAAACGGCGAGCATATCGATGACTGGCTAAGGCCATGGCTAAACCAGCGAGCAGTACACCAATAGTGCCACTCAACAATAAAAAGGTCCGCCCGCGTTGCATTGCCTCAGCAAGCCGCTGTTCGGAGTTCTCTGGAGTTAGCAAACGATAATGTTGTGCGCCAAGATCTTCAGAATTAGACTTGTGTTGTTTTTTATACCAAGTTTGGTAGTCACGTATCGCTTGTTCATCACCACGCATTAATAACTTGTAGCGAACACGGCTACCGGGGCGAATCAGTTTAGATTCGGCTAAATCTTGATCATTCATGATTACACGCGCACCCATGGCAGAAAAACCGGTGCCTCGATCAGGTTCGTTAACAATAAGCGCACTAATAGTCAGTTTGCTATAACCGACTTCAACTTGATCACCAATATTGGCTTCAAGTAAATTGAGCAATCTTGGCTCAACCCAAACTTCTCCTTTTTCTGGCCCATTGACAACCTTGGAAACTTTCGCGGCATTGGTGTTATCGGCTAATTCAAGCTCTCCACGCAAGGGATAATTATCATCCACGACCTTTACCGAAGCTAAGTGATTTAACTCACCCACAAACACCATAGAAGCAAATTCAGTTATATCCGAAGTATCAAGTCCAAACTCACTAGCCTTTGTCCGATATACCTTGTCTATCTCGATACCACCACGTACTGCCAAGTCAGCTGCCAAAAAGCTACTAATTCTGGCATTAAGACCTTGCTCCACACGATCGGCCAGTAGACTAACAGCGGTCACCACCGCAACGGCCAAGATCAATGCGCTAACAATTAGATTGAGCTGGCCACCACGCCAGTCTCTCCACAGCAATTTAGCGTCGATCAAGCTCACTAAGTAACCTGGCTGGATAATTTACCATCATTAATAACCACCATCTCATCACAGCGCTCGGCCAAACGTTGCTCGTGTGTCACTAATACTAAAGTAGTCGCACTTTGTTGATTCATATCAAACAATAGATCACTAATAGTAAGCCCGGTTGCTTGATCTAAGTTCCCAGTCGGTTCGTCCGCGAATAGAATTTTTGGGTGGCAGGCAAAGGCGCGTGCAATTGCCACTCGCTGCTGTTCACCACCTGAAAGTTGTTTCGGGTAATGGCCGACTCGCTGACCTAAGCCAACCTTATTTAGGTATTCAATAGCACGCTTTTTGGCGCCTGCTTCACCCCCTAATTCCATTGGCAAAGAAACATTCTCTAATGCGGTCAAGCTTGATAGTAATTGGAAGGTCTGGAACACAAAACCAACCAACTCTGCTCGCACCTTTGCTCTTCCTTCTTCAGTCATGGCAGTAATTTCGGACTCGCCCATCCAGATATTGCCTTCGCTTGGCATATCTAGTCCGGCGAGCAGTCCAAGCAAGGTTGACTTACCTGCCCCCGAAGGACCGGTCACCGCTAGGCTTTGACCCATTTCCACCGTCAGTGATACATCACTTAAGATCGTTAATTGGTGTTCTGCGGTACTAACCTTTTTGGTGACATTTGTGGCGCGGAGTATTGGTGACTTCAAACTATGATTTCCATTAAATTACGATAATACTATTCAACTAGTTTTAACATTAGCTCTGTTAAAATACAGTCAATAAATTACAATCTTTTGTCTATGAATATTACCTTATTACGCAAGGCTTTTAGAAAACATGCTCTATATTTTCTTTTTAGCGGCGCAGTTATGCTCTTTTCATCGCCCACTTATGCTAAACATATATTAGTTTTTGGCGATAGCCTAAGTGCTGCCTACGGTATGGAGTTGGATCAAGGCTGGGTTTCGCTTTTAGCCACTTCATTGGGCGAGGAGCATCGTATTAGCAATGCCAGTATTTCGGGTGAAACAACCACGGGTGGTTTAGCGAGACTGCCATTGGCTCTCAGCGAGCTTAAACCTGATCTTGTTATATTGGAGTTAGGTGCGAACGATGGCTTGCGAGGTCAGTCTACGCAGCGCATGCGCGACAACCTAAGCGAGATGATTGCACTTATCCAAGACTCTGGGGCTGCGACTTTGCTTACTAGCATTTCAATTCCTCCCAGTTATGGCCCGCGTTATATCGATGCTTTTCGTGAAGTATTTACTGACCTTGCGCAAGAGTACTCTTTGCCAATTGTCGATTTATACCGCGAGGACTTTTATAATATCGAAGGCTATATTCAGGCTGATGGCTTACATCCGACACCAATAACCCAACCGATCATACGCGACGTATTTTTGGAATTTTTCGAAAACAGCATGCTGCTAAACAACTAGCTATTGCTATCCACAACTCAAAAGATAATTCAAATAGGAACTAAATTTATGACTATCAAACTTTATGGCATGGGCCAATCTCGCTCATTCAGATGCCTTTGGGCTTTAGCCGAAGCGGATATCGATTGCGAATTTGTCGCGCTCGATATGGGCAGTGCCGAGTCAAATGGAATGCAATCATCAGAGTACCTAGCTATCAATCCTCAAGGTAAGGTGCCATCTCTGGTGCATGATGATTTTGTATTGACTGAGAGTGCCGCGATTCTAAATTACATCGACACCCTATCAGAGCAGAGTTTTATTCCGAGCGAGGCGCAAGCGCGTGCCCGTTATGATGAGCTATCGTACTTTGTTCTAGCAGAGTTAGAACAGCCACTTTGGAACAATGGCAAACATCGTTTTGCCATACCTGAAGAACACCGTATACCACAAATGTTAGACACCGCTACTTGGGAGTTTGAAAAGGCAATCAAAGCCTTGAACGAACTCATATCGATCAATGAATTCGCGTTGGATAGTGGATTTTCTTTTGCAGATATATTGTTAGCGCAAACTTTGGATTGGGCGCAACGATTTAAATTTGAGGTGCCTGAGCAGTACTTGCAATATCGGGACAATATGTTCGCTCGTCCTGCAGCAAAAGCGGCTCTTGCCAAAGTAAGCTGAGCTCTTTG
>CAZHEL010000018.1:32876-49967 GCA_964531625.1 uncultured Gammaproteobacteria bacterium | reverse complement strand
GCTCTTTGTCACAAAAGCTGAGGCTCTAAATCTTAACGCGGATCTTCTTGTGCTAATTGCTCAAGAGCCTGGCTAACGGCGTTGATATAGGGATTCGCTTGCGGCCTACTGGCACGAATATAATCTAAGCCCTCTTGCAGTGATACACCTCGATAATGGCATAGATAACCCAATACTGTGGCCGGTGCTCTGCACACACCGGCATTACAATGCAAGTAGACTGTGTGTTCAACATCAAGTAAATCTTTAAGCGCTTTGATTGGCGACGTCAGATTTTTTGCCATGTCGGCTTCATCAAAATCATTAATTTGAAAACGTTGTACTGTGATGTCGTTGTAGTGATAAATGCTTTGCAGTTTTTTCCAGTCAATGCGATGCATTTGCAGATCGTGATCGCTCTGTAAAGACAACACTGCCGAAATATTCATTTGCGTTAGACGTGCCACATCCAAATCATTTTGTGGTGCGGTACCGATGAAAATATTGCTTTCAATACAACTAAAATTAATCATCTAACAACCGAATCAAACATGAAACTGAGCACTTTGACCTTGTACAGTTTCTACTAAGGCTTGCATATTTTCAGGATTGGCAAACGGTTGAATACCATGGCCTAAATTGAAGATATGCCCGCGATCGCCATCATTATGCTGGCCATAGCCTTCGAGAACCTTGATGGCTTCTTGTTGTACCTGTGGACTCTGTGTATTCATCACTACCGGATCCATATTACCCTGCAATATCACCCGGTCACCGACCCGCGCCTTAGCTTGTGCTATATCCACTGTCCAGTCTAAACCTAGGCCGTCACAGCCGGTGTCAGCCAACATTTCTAGCCACTGACCGCCGCCCTTGGTAAACAAGACCACAGGCACATCATGAGTCGCAGAATCAGATTTAAGTGCTCTCACTATCTGATGCATGTAGGCTAATGAAAAGGCTTGGTAATTTTCGGTAGACAACATTCCTCCCCAAGTATCGAACACCATTAAAGATTGTGCGCCAGCAGCGACTTGTGCTTTTAGATAAGTTATCACTGAATCGGTGACAATTTGCAATAACTGGTGTGCTGATTTAGGCGATTCAAACATCAAACCTTTGATGCGTCGAAACTCCTTGCTACCACTGCCTTCCACCATGTAACTGGCCAAGGTCCACGGGCTGCCGGTAAAACCAATTAATGGCACTCGACCGTCCAGTTCTTTGCGAATCACTCTGATAGCATCCATCACATAGCCAAGGTCAGTTTCAGCATCAGGTACGCCCAAGGCGTCAATTTGAGCTTGCTCACGGATAGGTTTATTAAACACCGGGCCCACGCCTTCCTCTAACACTAACTCTAAACCCATGGCGTCGGGTATTGTAAGGATGTCCGAGAATAATATCGCGGCATCTAAACCAAAGCGGTCTATAGGCTGCATTGTGACTTCACAAGCTAGTTCCGGAGTTTTACACAAGCTTAGGAAGTCGCCAGCTTGTTTTCGCGTAGCGCGATATTCAGGTAAATAACGGCCCGCTTGGCGCATAACCCAAATCGGTGTTCGTTCAACTTTCTCGCCGCGTAGGGTTCTTAAATACAAATCGTTTTTCATTAGAGTAACTACTATACTGAATACTAATTAGGCATAAGGTAATTGATTATACCCTGCGCCGCCTCTCGCCCTTCAAAAACTGCCGTCACGACCAAATCCGAACCTCGGACCATGTCACCACCTGCAAAAACCTTAGGATTTGTAGTTTGAAAGGCAAGCGCTAAATCACTGCTAGTTTGAACGCCACCCCAGTCATTAATTTGAATATTAAAATCACTAAACCAAGCCGCAGGATTAGGTCTAAAACCAAATGCGACGATTACCGAATCCGCCTCGATAATTTCTTCCGAACCAGGCACCACCTCAGGGCGACGTCGGCCACGTTCGTCTGGCTCACCGAGCTGGGTGGTGGCTAATTTAACGCCTTTTACCATGCCATCCTGACCAATGATTTCGAGTGGTTGGCGATTCCATAAAAACTCTATACCTTCTTCTTTTGCGTTTTCTACTTCACGCTTAGAGCCAGGCATATTTTCCTCGTCTCTACGATACGCACAAATCACATTATCCGCACCTTGGCGCACACAAGTTCGGACACAGTCCATAGCGGTGTCACCGCCACCTAACACGACAACTTTCTGTCCGTGCATATCAACAAAGTCGGTTGGGGCTTTTTCAAAGTCCATTAAACGGTTAATATTTGACACTAAGAACGGCAAAGCTTCATGCACGCCTTGTAGGTCTTCGCCGGCAAAGCCGCCCTTCATATAGGTGTAAGTACCCATACCAAGAAAAACCGCATCGTACTCATCCAGCAAGCTCTGAAATTCAATATCTTTACCAATTTCTATGCCTAACTTAAATTCAACACCCATCTCTTCCATGATAGTACGACGGGTTTTTACAACGTCTTTTTCAAGCTTAAAAGGCGGAATACCAAAAGTAAGCAATCCACCAATTTCTGGATATTTATCAAACACAATCGGCTTGATGCCATTACGTACTAGTATATCTGCACAACCAAGACCTGCTGGACCCGCCCCAACAATAGCGACTTTTTTGTCGGTCCAAGCAACCTGTGACATGTCTGGTCGCCAGCCTTGTTTGAGCGCTTCATCAGTAATGTATTTTTCAATCGAACCGATAGTGACAGCGCCAAAACCGTCATTAAGAGTACAAGCACCCTCACACAAACGATCTTGCGGACAGATACGACCGCAGACTTCCGGCAATGAATTAGTTTGGTGAGACAATTCGGCTGCCTCAAATAGATTACCCTCAGCCACCAATTGCAGCCAATTAGGAATAAAATTATGTACGGGGCATTTCCACTCACAATACGGGTTACCACAGCCCAAACAACGCTCTGACTGAGCGGCCGCTTGATCAGCTACATAATGACCATAGATCTCCTTAAACTCCCGTTTTCGCTCGCGCGCAGGGACTTTTTCAGGATCTTGTCTAGGCAAATCTAAAAATTTAAAATCATTACTCATATTTATTTTCTTTGGACACTAGCATCGCTAAACGCTAGAGCCATTCTTTAGGCGGCAGCAGATAGCGAATCTATCAAAGTCTCTAGGTTACTGGCTTTAGGTTTAATCATCCAAAACTTTGGTAAATAATCTAGAAAATCTTCAAGAATCTGTTGCCCTCTGATACTGCCAGTTGCGGCCACGTGCTTCTCGATCATGATTTGCAAATAATGCGTGTAAGATTCCATGGCTTCTGGCATCAAACGGAAAGTATCGATCAACTCATGATTATAACGGTCGATAAAACGACCGTCTTCGTCCAGTACAAAAGCTACACCACCGGTCATACCGGCGCCAAAATTGACACCAGTCTTACCCAGCACGCAAACTGCGCCGCCGGTCATATATTCGCAGCCATGATCACCTAGACCTTCAACCACTGACAGGGCGCCTGAGTTTCGCACAGCAAAGCGCTCGCCAGCTCGACCTGATGCGAATAACTCGCCACCAGTGGCACCGTACATACAGGTATTACCAATAATCGTAGACTCATGCGCAACAAAACTAACATCGTCTGCTGGATAAATTGCGATAGTGCCGCCTGACATACCTTTAGCAACATAATCGTTGGCATCACCAACTAAATTAATATTTAAACCAGCTGCATTCCAAACACCAAAACTCTGACCTGCCGTGCCGGTCAAATTGACCTCAATAGGCGCGTCGCTCAAACCGTCATGACCATGCGCTTTGGCAATTTCACCCGATAGACGCGCTCCAATGGAGCGATGAATATTTTTCACTTCATAGCTAAAACTGCCACCCGATTTATTCTGGATAGCAGGCAGCATATCACTGACCATTTGCTCAGCTAACTCACCTTTATCAAATGGTTGGTTAAACGGCTCGATACAAAACTGCGGCTTGCCCTCTGGAACATTCGCATCTGATAAAATCTGCGACAAATCTAAGTTCTGCTGCTTGGCTGTTTCACCCTCTAGAGCACGCAGCAAATCAGTACGCCCAATGAGCTCGGTTAACTGAGTAACCCCAAGCTTGGCCATCCACTCACGCGTTTCCATAGCGATAAACTTGAAATAGTTCATGGCTCGCTCAGCGGTACCAATATAGTGCTTTTGACGCAGTACATTGTGTTGCGTTGCGACACCCGTGGCACAGTTGTTCAAATGGCATATGCGTAAATACTTGCAGCCTAGTGCCACCATCGGCCCAGTACCAAAGCCAAAGCTTTCGGCACCTAATATGGCAGCCTTAACAACGTCTAAACCTGTTTTAAGTCCACCATCAGTTTGCAATCGAACCTTATCTCGCAAATCATTCGCTCGTAAGGTTTGATGTGCTTCAGTTAAGCCTAATTCCCATGGCGAACCCGCGTAACGAACCGAGGTTAGTGGACTGGCACCCGTACCACCGTCATATCCTGAGATAGTAATTAAATCGGCATAGGCTTTGGCTACACCAGCGGCAATGGTACCTACGCCAGCTTCCGCTACTAACTTGACTGATACCAAAGCAGATGGGTTTACTTGTTTTAAATCAAAAATAAGCTGAGCTAGATCCTCAATAGAATAAATATCATGATGTGGTGGTGGTGATATCAAGGCCACACCAGGGCTTGAATGTCGTAGGCGTGCAATAAGTTCGTTTACTTTATGACCCGGCAACTGCCCACCCTCACCAGGTTTAGCCCCTTGAGCCACTTTGATTTGCAACACTTCAGCATTGACTAAGTAATGCGGTGTGACGCCAAACCGACCAGAAGCCACCTGCTTAATTTTAGACATTTTGACAGTGCCATAACGGGCAGCATCTTCACCACCCTCACCCGAGTTAGAACGCCCACCTAGTGTGTTCATGGCTTGCGCTAGAGATTCATGTGCTTCAGGTGATAGTGCCCCTAATGACATGCCTGCGCTGTCAAAGCGCAATACGATATCCTGCCACGACTCTACCTGATCTAAATCAATTGGCTGGATATCATCACGTAAGGCTAGAAGGTCTCGCAACACCATAGGCTTGCGATTGTTTACCGTGTCGGCATATTCTCGATAAAGTTCGAAATCACCACTCTCAACTGCAGCATGCATGGTACGCACGACATCAGGGTTGTAAGCATGATATTCACCGCCATGAATGAACTTTAACAGACCACCTTGATCTAAGGAGGTTTGTGGATTCCACGCATAGGCTAACAATACACGTTGGTCGTTATCCAAGTCTTTAAAACTAGCGCCTTGGATACGACTGGTAACACCTTTAAAACAAAGATCAACCACCTCATTTGCCAAGCCAATGGCTTCAAACAACTGTGCAGACCGATAACTATGAATGGTGGATATTCCCATCTTAGAGATAATTTTGTACAGACCCTTATTAACGCCCCTACGGTACGAACGTAAATGCGTATTCAGATTGCCTTTAATAACGCCATCACGACTCATTTCACGAATCGTTCCATAGGCAAGATACGGATGGATGGCAGTCGCGCCAAAACCCAGTAATACCGCAAACTGATGCGAGTCCCTAGCTGTGGCTGTATCAACCAAAATATTAGCGTTACAACGCAATTGCGTATCAATAAGATGATGATGCACGGCACCGGTGGCGAGCAATGCCGGTACTGGTAAGCGCTCCTTAGAAATATTTCGGTCAGACAAAACCATTAAACGATTGCCATCACGGACGAGCTGTTCGACTTCTGCACAAATCTCATTGATTCTGGTTTCGAGTGATGAATCTACCGAATAGGTAATATCAATAATTCGATGTTGGAATTTTGGATCTTGAGTCGCCAAAAGACGCTGATATTTACCCGTTGATAACACAGGTGAATCCACTACAATCGCCTCGGCCATAAACTCGGCAGGCTCAAACATGCTTGCCTCAGCACCGAAATAAGTCTCGAGAGACATGACTATTTGCTCACGTAAAGGATCAATTGGCGGGTTGGTAACCTGCGCAAACTGTTGCCGGAAATAATCGCTTAACATACGATGACGCATTGAGAGTACAGCCATCGGTGTATCGTCACCCATAGAGCCAGTGGCTTCCTGAGCTGATTCAGCAAGCACGCGGATCACTTCGATACGTTCTTCGTTACTAAGCTGAAATAGTTTTTGATAAATTTTTAAAGAAGCGCTGTTTAATAAAACCTCGGCTTCTTCTTCATTGATATCTGATTTGAGCCTGACCACATTGTTCTTCAGCCACTCTTTATACGGATATTCGCTTTTGACTATCTCATGTACTTCTTCTGGCAGAACAAGCTTTCCGGTCTGTGTATCTACCGCCATCATTTGGCCTGGTTTTAAACGACCTTTTTCAACCACGTCCGCTTGCGCATAGTCGTACACGCCAATTTCTGATGCCAGAGTAATGATTCTATCTTTAGTAATGACATAACGCGCAGGGCGCAAGCCATTACGATCTAAGGTGCAGCAAGCATAGCGCCCGTCAGTTAATACAACCCCCGCAGGGCCATCCCATGGTTCAGTATGGATTGCTTGAAAGCGATAAAAAGCTTTTAGATCAGGATCGATGTGTTCGGCATTTTGCCAAGCTGGTGGTACCAATGTTTGAGTGGCTTTAAAAATATTCATACCACCTAGTAAATAGGCTTCAAGCATATTATCCAGACTCATTGAATCTGATCCATCAGAACTTACTAAGGGAGCGGCATCACTAAAATTAGGTATTTTCTTTGAATACAGCTTAGCGTCACGAGCCAATGCCCAATTACGATTGCCCTGAATAGTATTAATCTCACCATTGTGCGCCAAATATCTGAACGGTTGCGCAAGACGCCATTGCGGCAAGGTATTGGTTGAAAAACGCTGATGAAACAGGCATAGCGATGAAGCTATATCTTCATTATTTAGATCCTTATAAAAAACCGGCAAATACTCTGGCATCACTAAGCCTTTGTACAAAATAACTTTGCTAGATAGGCTTGGTAGATAAAATTGATTGTCAATTGAGCTCAGTTGTTTCTCGGCTCTGCGGCGCGCTAAATACAGCTTCCTTTCAAAATTATCTTGTTCTAAATCGGCAGGCGCATTGACAAAGACTTGTTGGATAGACGGCATTGAAGATTGCGCCTGTCTACCGAGTGCAGACTCATCTAAAGGTAGTGGTCGCCAACCAGCTACCACTAAACCTTCGTTACTAAGTTCCTCATTTAAGGTTGTCTGAGCTGACTCCCGCGCATCATCGCAGGCATCTAAAAAAACTAAGCCGGTGGCAAACAAAGGCGTCAATTCATAGCCCTGCTCTAGAGCGATACGACGCATAAAAGCGTCAGGCATTGCCATCAAAAGACCGCATCCATCACCGGTTTTGCCATCAGCGGCAACTGCACCTCGATGAGTTAAGCGGGTCAGTGCACTAATCGCAGTACGAATAAGCCAATGGCTGGCCTCGCCATCCATATTAGCGATAAGACCAAAACCACAGTTATCTTTTTCAAATTCAGGGCGGTATAGCCCGCCTGTCTCGTGATACATGTTGTAACCCATTTATAATGACAAAGTAATTCGAGAGCGCACATGCGGCTCCTGTCAAAACTGGTTTATTGCTTAACGGGCACGTTGAACATTGACACTGATGCCCTGAGCACTTTATGTGCAGATATTGCCCGTATGTCTACGAATGCGGATAAACATTAAGACCCTGTTGAACAGGCTTCAGTCATCGATGAATACGTAAACGACTGATAGATCAGAGCCGCCCCGTTGCGGTTGGACGACACGCCAAAGCTGATTTCCAAAGGGAGCGAGAGTATACTCGGAATGGGCCTAAATGTCACGAGCCAAACACCTTTGTCGGACTTGTATTAAATAGAGTCAGATCACTTGATGCAACTATCAAATAGAATTAGATCACTTGACGCAACGCTAAGTACAAATGGTTTTGATATACGACTAGTTGTCTAAAGCGCTCAATATCTCTTCCACGACCTTGGCGACTACTCGGTCCCCAGAGGCGACAATCAAATCCGCTTCTTGTTCGTACAATACACCGCGCTCAGCCATTAGCTCAGTCAACTTTTCTTGTATATCGACATTCTCCAATAAAGGTCGATTTTGACTACGCTGAGTGCGTGCCAATTGCGTCTCGATAGAGGTTTTTAAATAAACGATATATCCGCTTTTGCGCAAAAGAATACGATTTCCTTCGCTGGCGATAGCGCCACCACCGGTTGCCAGAACAACACCCGATCGCTCACAGAGTTCGGTCAGCATTTTAGTTTCGCGCTTACGAAATCCGTCTTCACCTTCAATATCGAAAATCGTTGAAATTGAAACCCCACAGCGCTCTTCAATCAAGTGATCCGAATCAACAAATTCCATTCGCCTGCGCTTGGCCAATTGTTTACCAACCGTAGTTTTTCCAGAGCCCATCGGGCCTATAAGTATGATGTTCTGCATAAACCTTTTGGGTAATCCCGACAACACTTCAGAAAGCCAGAGAGTCCAACAACTCTGGCCAAATATCTGTGAAAAAATTAAAAGAGATGGGAGAATCCCAACGCTAGCTAATGTTTCCTCAATATAGTGACACTTGGGTCAATATAAAGACCAACTTGGAAAAAACAAACTAAAATTCGTGCTATGCGGATACAAGAAGTAGACCGAGCGCCTACTTCTTGTATTAAACCGGCGATTAACTAACCGAGATCTAGCTTGGGTGTAATTATTTTTGGCGTCAAGAAAATAAGTAACTCACTACGGTTTTCCAATCTAGACTTACGCTTAAACAAGTTGCCTAGATATGGTATATCTCCCAGAAATGGCACTTTAGTTACGCCTTCGGTTTTTTCTTCTTGATAGATACCACCGATAACAATCGTTTCGCCGTTATCAACCAATACCTGAGTTAAAATCTCTTGGGTACCTAGCACCGTAGGATCAATCGAGATAATAGTATCTTGATTAATTTCAACGTCTAAAATAACTCGATCATCAGGTGTAATTTGTGGAGTCACAACTAATGTTAGCTCAGCTTCGATAGTTTCTAAACCACCACCACCGCCGGTACCGCCACCGCCGCCTACACCGCCGCCTTCACCAGGGATAGTTACAAATATCTCTGAACCTTGGCTGATGCGAGCTTCCCGTTGATTGGCCGTTATTAAACGAGGACTAGCAACCACTTTACCGCGCCCATCGGCTTCTAAGGCTGATAGCTCTAAAGAAATGAGATTTGCGAATCCATTGCCAGCTCTGAAAATATCAAAAGCGTAGGATGCCGCATTAGTTCCTGCAATCGCGTTGGCGCCTAAGTCCACTGCGAGACCTCCAGGCACTCCTGTCGACGTATCAAACACAAGATCACCCTCACGCTGCGCTCCGGCTAGCGTACCACTGAGAAATTCAAAGGGTGCTTCACTTTCGGAACCAGCAATTGAATCATTAATGGTAGATAAACCAGCCAAGCTACCACTGCTCGTCACGTTACCAATACCACTACTATTACTACCCAGTAGAGTAGCGTTATCCACCACTCGTTGAAAGCCCAGTCTGGCACCGAGCTCACGGCTAAAATCATCATTAGCCGCCACAATTCGAGTCTCAATTAATACTTGACGTACGGGCTTATCCAATCTCGCTATCAATTGGCGTAACTCGCGAATTTTGGTCGCTACGTCTTTGATCAATAGCGTGTTAGTTCGCTGATCAACGGTCACAGTGCCCCGCGGAGTTAAAAGAGAGTTAGTAGTCTGTCGCCCTGAACCTGAAGCAGTGGTTCCACCACCACTTAACCCAATATTGCTTTGAGCAACAGCTCCACGATTGCCACCACGATTGCCATTTGGCTGTAACACCAAGGCCACATCGGTAGCTCGTGCGTAGTTAATTGTCACTAACTCGGTCACTAACGGAGCAAATTCGGCAACCACTTGGTTAGCACGTAATTGTTGCTCTTCGAAATCTTGAATCTCTTGCGTCGGTGCGACCCATATAACATTACCAGTTTGACGCTTGGCCAGACCTTTTGAGCGCATGATTACATCCAGCGCTTGATCCCATGGAATGTCTTTTAGATTAATAGTAATCTCGCCTGTTACAGAGTCACTGGTAACGAAGTTAATTCCCGTGAAATCGGCGATAACCGCAAGCGCTGCGCGCACATCAATTTTTTGAAAATTAATGGACAAACGCTCTCCAGAATAGCCTAATGCTTCGTCTTCAGCATTGCGCTTATCTTCAACGGTTTCAATAATAGGGTCTACCACCAAAGTAAAACGATTACCCGATTGCAAAGCCAAGTGTTGATATTTGCCCTGCGGGACTACTACTAAACGAACATTGTCGGAATTTTGAAACGCATCAACCATTTGTACAGGCGTAGCAAAATCTCTTACATCTAAGCGTCTTTCCAATTCAACAGGAACGTTAACACCAAGGAAATCGATCACGATTTCGCCGTCGCGCTCACGTGTATCGACAGTAATCCCATCGTCGTTCAAATCAACAACTAGAGTACCACCACCGGCTTCAGAGCGTCTAAAGTCGATATTAGTAATAGTTGGCCCATCAACCACTTCATTACGCTCAGCAAACGGCGCAGGCGTGCGTACCGGACTATCATCAACCTCAGTATTGAAAATAGTGACCGAGTAGCCATCATCAGCTTCGGTAATTTCGTAACGCGCAGTGTCGAGTAAGTTGATAATTACCCTTGTTCTATCTGGCGTTTCTACCGCAATAATACTTTCTACTTTACCGATATCAACGTCGATCAAACTTTCTGGCAGTTGCTCACTGACACCAAAAAAGTCTAATGCAATACGCGCGGGGTTATCGGTACTAAACGTGCCAGGACGCTCGGTGGCTGAATCAGTCACCATGTTGATCTGTACATTATCGCCAGACAGTTTACTAAACACGATATTAGTAAGCTTAGTATTGCTGTTTTGCGCCGCACTGGACCCCGCCAAAATAAGCATAATAAAACAGACGACAAGCCGTCTTACGCTTAAGTCAAACGTGTTCATGATCTTATGGGTTGCATACATAATATTATTTTCCTGAGTTTTATTGTTGTTATTCATCTATTTTTATATCTATGTCTCTCGTTACCCAACGCCCCGCTGCGTCTCGAACTGTCTCTTCTAATTCAACCAATTGACGCTCTGGATCGATGGACTTAATTTTGCCGTCATTTTGTCCTAAATAATTTCCCTTCCTAGCTAAATGTGCCTTGCCTTCATTAGTTTGCACAATCACCCAAGGAACATTCTCTTTAGTTAAAGTACCCACCAACTTCAAAGCATCTAAAGGAAAGCTTTCCAGCGCCTCTCGGCGACGGTTTGCATCCGGCCGTTTACTGATGGATGGGCCATCTGAATTACCCGCACTAGAAATATTGCCAAAATCAAAAGGGTCATCAGCATTACTGGCTGAATACTCAAATGCTTTGAACGGCTCAATCTCTGGCAAGGGCTCGATCTCTGGCTTACGGTCTTGATATGCAGTTGCAACAAATTCTCGCAGATCGCCCATGCTACGATCTTGACAAGCTTGCAACAATAAAACCCCGGCCATTACCACTACGGCTCGGCAAAATTTTAGTCCTGCAATAGACTCAGATTTATTGTTGTTCGCTAGCATATGAGTCCTCCAAATAGTGGTAGGTCTTTGTCACAGCTTCGAGCGATAAATTACTGGAATCGTCGCTTTCTCGAACTAATTGAAAGTTCGCCACATTGATAATTCTAGGCAAGGCGGCTATATCACTAATGAAATTAGCTATCTGATGATAGCTGCCGTTAGCTTTGATATTAACCAGCTTCTCAGCATAGAAATCTTTTTCAATGGTCACACCCGGCTTAATTTGCTCAAACTGCAAACCACGTGCCAAACCAACCTGCGTCATATCAATTAATAAATCGGGGATTTCGCTCTCATTCGGCAACTGTTTCAACAGTACGCCAAATGTTTCTTCAGCCTCGACCATTTGATCTTTATAAGCGTCCAAGTTAATCGCCAAGGCTTTCTTCTCAAGAAAAGTATCTTTTAACTGCTGTTCTTTCTTTTCAACAACATCAAGATCTATAAATTTTTGTTTAATAACAAAATGATAACCAGCAATCAAAATGCCAATGCATAATATCCCAGACATGAGGATTTTAACTCGGCGTGTCCAAGAACCCATGTCATTTAAATCAATACCGTTTAATTCTTCTAATAGTGTCATTTTTATTTTCTCAACTCATTTCACTGGCTCAGAAAGCTAGCGAAGTGTTTCATCCTCGTCTTCACCATTTTTGCGTTCTTCTTTTACTTGTACGTCAAATTTACTGACCGTAGCTCCGTTTTGGTCAATGATATCAACCACGTTTAGAGAGGCGTTATCAAACCAATCGGATGCATCCAAACTACGCATAAGCACTGAAACACGGTTATTGGATTGCGCTCGACCATCAATTTTAAAATTATTGCTGGTTTTATCGACCCTATCGTAATAAACCCCGTCAGGTAGCTTGGTCACCAAATCATCAAACACATGCACGATTTGCGAACGATTTTGCTGCAGCGACTGAATTACTTCCATCCTAGCCAACAACGCATCTCGCTTATCTTTCAGGGTTTCAATCTCGGCAATCACTTTAGACAAGGCATCAATCTCTTGCTGAACATAAGCATTACGATCGTTTTGATGGTCAATACGAGCGTCCATAAACAATTTTGCCGCAAATACCAGTAAACCGGCACAAATCCACATAATCACACATAAAACTAGTGTGGCTTTATTGCGTTCGCGCCGCTGCGCTTCACGCCATGGTAGTAAATTAATATTAGCCATTAGTGCAATCCTCGCAATGACAGACCATACGCAATCGACAATGATGGCGCTACTTCGCGGATCATCGCCCGATTACTTTTGACCTTAGCAGTACCAATCGGATTCAGCACGCTTACTTTGGCACGCATCTTAACTTCTAGATCACCTGCCAAACCACTCATTCCACAACAGCCTCCGGTTAACACGATGCTATCGATATTAGAATACGAACTGGAAGAATAGAAAAATTGTAAGGCGCGACTCACCTCTTGCCGCAACATTTCCGTAAACGGTTCTTGTACCGCACTAATAAAATCACCAGGCGGTTGCGACGAATTTAAAATATCCTCCGCTTCTTCTACTGTGACACCGTATTCTTTGCGCACCAATTTGGTTAGCTGTGAAGCACCAAAATTTTGGTGGCGCGAGTACAAAACACGCTCATCATCAACAACCATCAGATGGCTGCTCGAAGAACCTACGTCAAATACAGCTACAGGTTGATCTGAATTTGAACCTAGCGAATTCTGTGAACGATAAACTCGTTCCAAAGCATAGGTGTCAATATCAACATATTCTAAATTCAAATTAGAATTCTCAATTAAATCGATGTATTCGTCTACAATGCTACGGCGACAAGCCACCAGCAACACATCGTTTTCTTGATCGTTGATTGTCGATTTACCAATAACTTCAAAATCGATATTTACTTCGTCTATTGGATACGGAATGAAATGCAATGCTTCAATACTAATTTGCTCTTCCAATTCAGATTCACTCATATCAATGGGCATACCCAGCACTTTAGTGATCGCATGAGAAGATGATACTGCCACCGACACGCTATCGCCCTTAGCTCCTGCTTTCGTAATTAGGCTATTCAGAGCATCCGCCACCATATCAGGGTTAGCAATTGCATTTTCAGAAAAAGCGCCATTTGGCAGCTGCGCTATTCCCCACGCGACCACAATTGGGTTCGTGGCGGAACCACCGAGCTCAACAAGCTTAATTGAATGAGTGCCGATATCGATGCCGATTACGGACTTAGATTTTGACCCGAACAGTTTCAAGAAACCTCCACAAAAACCGCTATTTATATCATTATTGTTATTACTTACCTTAAATTCTAACCAACCCGAGCCAATAATGCTACATTTCTATTTAGGAAAATGAATAAATAATATATTATCGCCAATCTGTGTTATTTGCGCGAAAAGACCGTTTTGAGAAAGTCAGCTCTTGTTTTACCAATAATTACTCTCACAAGCGGGGCGCTAATGATCGGTCTTTTGACCGTCGGTTTTTTGATCATTCAGATCAATTCAGGGCTTCCGGACCCCCAAAGCATCCGCAATATAGAGCTGAAAGTACCGCTTAGAGTCTACTCTGCAGATAAGCTATTAATCTCTGAATTTGGCAGTGAACGCCGCAAACCTATTGAGTTTGAGGACTTTCCTCAAAGTATTGTCGACGCCGTTTTAGCGAGCGAAGACGACGGTTTTTTTGAGCACAGCGGCATCGACTTTAGCGGCCTGATCCGCGCCGCACTGTCTAATTTTCGCAGTGGTCAAACCGAACAAGGCGCTAGTACGATTACCATGCAAGTGGCCAGAAATTTCTTTTTGAGCCCTGAAAAAACTTATCTGCGTAAAGTAAGAGAAATTTTATTAGCACTCAAATTAGAGCAAATATTAAGCAAAAAAGAGATTTTATCGCTGTATTTAAACAAAATATTCTTGGGTCACCGCTCATATGGCTTCGGGGCGGCGGCAGAAGTCTACTATGGAAAAGAGTTAAACGAGCTAAGTACTGCCGAAACGGCCATGCTGGCAGGATTGCCAAAAGCACCTTCAAGATACAATCCTTTGCGCAATGCAGAGCGCGCTTTGTTAAGACGCAATTATGTGCTCAAACGTATGCTGGATCTGGATAAAATTACCGAAAGTAGTTACAAACATGCCTCTACCTCGCCTACAACTGCAGAAAAACATGAAAGACCGACAGGCTTGGTCGCACCTCATATCGCTGAAATGGTGCGCTCGCATCTTACACAAGCGTTTGGCGAAGAAGCGTACTGGCAAGGCTTAAACGTCTACACTACTATTCAATCCAAACAGCAAATGGCCGCAGATGCGGCCTTGCGCAATGGACTCAAAGCCTACGATAAACGACATGGCTTTCGTGGCCCAATCGCCAAGCTAAAGCTTGCTGAACTGGAAAAAGACCCGGAACTCGGTGGCATCGATTACGACCGGGCGCTCAGCATTTACCCGAATAGTCAGGAACAAAAACCAGCTATCATCACCGAAGTTTCAGAACAAGATGCCACCGCGCAAACTCGCGACTTTGGAGCGGTTGTGCTGGAACTTCAAACCGCCAAATGGGCAAAGCGATACCGTACCGCCAATCTCCTTGGTGACCCTATACAAAAGATGACGCAAGTGCTCTCGGTTGGTGATGTGGTTTACATAGAACCTTTGAGTGACGATGCAAATTTAGAGCAAAACGGCGCCCCATCAACATCCGACACCACTGAGCCAGAAACACCGCGATGGAAATTATCTCAAATACCCAATATCGGTGGCGCATTAATCTCACTCGAACCAAAGACTGGTAGAGTGATCTCTTTAGTCGGCGGCTATGATTTTTTTCTGAATAAGTACAATCGTGCCGTGCAGTCTATTCGCCAGCCCGGATCAAACATTAAACCGTTTATATACTCTGCATCCTTAGACAAAGGTTTTAGCCCAGCGACTCTGATCAGCGGCGCACCGATTGTTACACGCGACCCAGTGCATGGAACTTTGTGGCGACCTGAAAATTACTCAGGCAAATTTTTTGGCCCAACTCGCATGCGTGAAGCCTTGAGTAAATCACTAAATTTAGTCTCAATTCGCTTATTGCGATCCATTGGAGTTCCTTTTGCACGAGAGTATACAGAGCGTTTTGGTTTCGATATGAGTCGCTTTTCACCGTCGCTAACCATGGCGCTTGGCGCTGGTGGCGCAACCCCCATGCAAGTAATCAGCGCATACAGCACCTTAGCGAATGGCGGCTATCAAGTTAAACCGCAGTTTATTGATTACATCGTCGATCGTAATGGTCAAGTGATATACCGTTCCAAACAACCAGATTTCTGTGACGAATGCTATACGCAATACCTACCCAAACTGGACGAACTTGAAGAATCAACAATCGAGCCCGATGGAGCGCTTATTGTCGGCGAAGAGTCTTTGGCCAATGCAGAGCCCTTAGCCAATGGAGAGCCCTTAGCCAATGGAGAGCCTTTAGCCAGTGAAGAGCCCTTAGCCAACAAAGAGCCATCGCCCAATGAACTAATCAGCACCGAACCAGACAACACACAAATCAATGCGATTGAAAGCGATGCGGAGATTGCACAAGATACACCTCTAAGCGAAGCTGAAACATTAGCAGCCGCACTACTGAATGCCGACTCAGAAAAAGATCAAACATATACTGTCGAACAAGAATATTATACGGCACCCAGAGTTATGAACAGCGCTAACAATTTCTTAACCGTCAGCATGCTCAAAGATGTTGTGCGGCGTGGTACCGCTCGCAAAGCTTTGCAATTGAATAGACCAGACCTAGCTGGAAAAACGGGTACCACAAACGATTATATAGACGCGTGGTTTAGCGGTTTTAATTCGCAAGTAGCAACAACCGTATGGGTTGGATTCGATAACCCTGCGACCATGGGACGCGGCGAAGCAGGCAGTCGCGCTGCCTTACCGATATGGATTGACTATATGCAAACCGGCTTAGACGGTGTTCCACAAGACGAAGAGGAGATACCGCCGTACATCGAGCAAGCATTTATCAATAGAGCCACCGGCAAGCGCACCCATGAATTAGATCCACAGGCCATGCCTGAGTTTATGACGATCACCGATGCAATTCCTGAACTAAATACTCCTGAGGCGAATGCAGCTTTAATGGCGCGACATGCCGAAAAAATGGCCTTGCAAGAACAGGAGATAGAGAGGTTCAATGCCTTGAGCCCAGAACAACAGGCCTTGCAAAGAAAGCTCGAGGCAGAAAAATTGTTGCGAGAACAAACGGAACTGCAAACCAACCGGCTACCAGCGTCATCGGATTTAGAGTTACTAGATGATGGCGAGTTAAAACCACAGCAGCCACTCTTCCCACAGGAGCGAATTATTGAACAAGAACAAGACACTGAAGACTTGTTCTAAACTCTTGGGGAACTATATCGCTTTGGCCACTATGACTCTTACGCCATTAAACTAGGCTTT
>CAZHEL010000018.1:27363-32776 GCA_964531625.1 uncultured Gammaproteobacteria bacterium | reverse complement strand
CTTTTTTAGTGGTTTTTTTCTTAGCCTTTTTCTTTGCTTTCTTCTTTGCTTTCTTCTTTGCTTTCTTTTTAGTCTTTTTGGTGGCCGTCACTACCCACTTGCCTGATTCATAAAACGCCTTCCAACCAGTGGCTTTACCGTCCTCTTCAGTTTGCACATAGATTTCTTTGGTTTTTCGACTATAACGAATAACCGTTGGCAATCCATTTTCATCGGCAACAGGCGCGGAAAAAAGAAATTCATACTTAGGGTCTATCTCATCTTTATGCGGCAAAATTTCCGCTACTAGAGGCGCCCGTGTTTCACGATTTCTTGGAAACCCACTGGCCGCTAAAAATAATCCAGAAGCGCCATCGCGCAAAATATAATGGTCATCGACCTTCAAGCATTTAAGCTCTGGCATGGGCACTGGATCCATTTTTGGCGGAGCAGCTTCACCGCTGCGTAGTAGTTTCCGCGTGTTCTTACAGTCGTCGCTGGTACATCCAAAATATTTTCCAAAGCGCCCATTTTTAAGCTGCATCTCACTGCCACACTTATCACACTCTAATACTGGCCCTTCGTAGCCCTTAATCTTGTAGGCTCCCTTCTCAACCTCGAAACCTGCACAATCAGGGTTATTTCCACAAATATGCAGTTTGCGTTTTTCGTCCAGCAAGTAACTGTCCATTGCAGTATCACAAATTTTACAGTGATGCTTTTTAATTAGTAGTTTGGCTTCAGCTTCTTCGTCTTCGTCAACATTCACCGCCTCTTCGCCAGGCACTAAATTCATGGTCGACTTACACCGTTCTTTAGGTGGCAATGCATAGCCAGAGCACCCTAAAAATACGCCAGTGCTACCCGTGCGAACCTGCATTGGTCGGCTACATGTGCTGCATTCAATATCGGTTTCGGTAGGCGTGTTCGGCCGCATACCACCGTCATCATTTTGGGCCTTGAGCAGCGTGTCTGAGAACTCCGTATAAAACCGATCGAGTAGTTCTCGCCATTTAAGTCGACCCTTAGCCACATCATCCAAACGGTCTTCCATGTTGGCTGTAAAATCATAATCCATTAACTCTTCAAAACTTTCGACCAAACGTTCAGTAACAATGTCACCCATTTTTTGCGCATAGAAACGACGTTTCTCAACTTGCACATAACCGCGGTCTTGAATAGTTCCTATGATGGCAGCGTAGGTAGATGGCCGACCAATACCACGTTTTTCCATCTCTTTAACCAAACTCGCTTCAGTGTAACGCGCGGGAGGCTTAGTAAAATGCTGCGTAGGATTGAGACTTTGTAGATCTAAAACTTCGCCTACTTTCATAGCTGGCAAAACACCGTCGTCATCTTTTTTCGCCACTGGTGGCAAAACTTTTTGATAACCATCAAACAACACCACGCGACCGCGGGTACGCAACTCGTAGTCATCGATATTAATAACCACTGACGTACTCAAGAATTTTGCACTAGCCATCTGGCAGCATACAAATTGCCGCCATATCAAATTGTATAAACGCTCAGCATCTCTATCGACATTTGCTACATGGTTGGGCTCAACCGTCACATCTGAAGGACGAATCGCCTCATGGGCCTCTTGCGCGCCTTCTTTACTTGAATATGATAGTGCAACATCAGGCAGATATTTTTTGCCGTACTCTTTATTGATAAACGCACGACAATCCTCTACCGCATCACGACTCAAATTGGTTGAATCGGTACGCATATAAGTGATGTAGCCCGCCTCATACAGACGCTGCGCTAACATCATGGTTTTCTTCACGCCAAAGCCAAGGCGAGTACTTGCTGCTTGCTGTAGGGTCGAAGTAATAAATGGCGCACTCGGCTTGGTAGTGGTTGGCCGCTCTTTAACTTCCGCTATTTTATATTCGCCAGCATTCAAATCGGCAATAGCTCGATCGGTTTGTTCTTTACTTGTTGGGCGAAAGGTTTTGCCTTCAAGCTTTTTAACTTCAAACTTAACTGCATCTTTGCCTTTGGTTTTTAAGTCTGCAAACAGATCCCAATATTCTTCTGGGATGAAGGCCCTGATGGATCGCTCTCGCTCAACAACTAAGCGCAGCGCTACCGACTGTACACGCCCCGCAGACAAGCCTCTGGCTATTTTTGCCCACAGCAAAGGCGAGACCATATAACCAACAACCCGGTCTAAAAACCGCCTCGCTTGCTGCGCCTGCACTCTATTCATATCAACTGGGCCAGGACTTTCAAAGGCGTCATGAATAGCTGATTTAGTGATTTCATTAAACACCACTCGCCGATAACGACTAGGATCACCACCAATAGCTTCTTGTAGGTGCCATGCGATAGCTTCTCCCTCTCTGTCCATATCTGTTGCCAGATATATGACATCAGCCTGCTTGGCGAGCTTTACTAGTTCATTAACCACTTTTTCCTTGCCCGGTAAGATTTCGTAGCGAGCTTCCCAATTCTTATCTGGATTAATGCCCATACGACGTATGAGTTGCTCTTTACTTTTTTTCTGCCGATGAACGATCTTATCTTCGGGCGACAACTTACGCGTTATCGCAGCTTGGCGCGCGCGCTCTTTGGTATCGACCGGTTTTTTATCGCCCCCACTGGTCGGCAAATCTCGAATATGCCCCACGCTGGACTTAACAATATAGTCCTTGCCGAGGTATTTGTTTATCGTCTTGGCCTTTGCTGGCGACTCGACGATGACTAAGGATTTGCCCATATCTACCCTAATTTGAGTGTTAGTTATTGCAGTGAAGTAAGGTTAGGACGCGCGAGATAATAAAAACTTTCGCGACTCCTTTCTAGAGTTTTACGCTAAATTCGATGAGAGTATCCACATTAAATGGGTCGCGGGCAAGCGGTGAATACATATGCAATGTTAAAAAAGGTCATGAACGTCGTTATCAGACAGCCACAAGCCGCCTTTAACAAACAGCGATAAATCTCTAATCAATTCGATTCATAGTCAGCTCAAGTTAATTACGCCACCATCATTGTCGACAGAAACCAAGCCGTCTAATTCTAGGATTAAGAGTAGAGCAGACACTTCATTTGCTGGCATACCGCTTGCGCAAATCAACTGATTTATGGGTGTTGAATCTGCACCTATATACTGCAACAAAGAATGCTCCTGAGAATTCCCCTCAGCAATTCCATTATTTGAATGCATCTTGCCTAGCGAATTTTGTACGCTAATCGATTGCCGCTGTTTCGAATTGCTTATCAAGTACTGTTGCAGTGATTGTTCCAAAGCATGCAACACATCTTGGGCTGACGTCACCAAGGTAGCGCCTTCTTTTAGTAGTTGATGAGAGCCCGCGTATTGAGCGCTTAATGACGACCCTGGCACCACCATCAATTCGCGATCTTGATCTAGCGCTAATCGAGCCGTAATTA
The DNA here is from genome assembly GCA_964531625.1 of uncultured Gammaproteobacteria bacterium. Lineage (GTDB taxonomy): Bacteria > Pseudomonadota > Gammaproteobacteria > Arenicellales > Arenicellaceae > Arenicella. The sequence goes on along the minus strand of CAZHEL010000018.1, from coordinate 29,395 downwards.
GAGTGCCGCTGCGTTCAGCGGCCTCCACAATGATGACTCCATGCGACAAGCCGCTGACGATGCGATTGCGCTGCGGAAAGCTAAAACGAGTTGGCTTATAACCCAAGGGATATTCGCTAAGAATTAAACCACACTCCTTTAACTGCTGAAATAGACCACGATTTCGAGCTGGGTAAACGATATCCAGTCCACATCCCATGACAGCAATACTAGGCCCTTGAGCCGCGAGCGCAGCCTGATGCGCCAGACCGTCAACCCCTAAAGCCATGCCGCTGGTCACAACTAAACCAAGCTGTGCCAAGTCCGCGGCTAATTGTTGAACCAGTTTTGCTCCTACAGGCGTGGGTCGTCGGCTACCCACCACCGCTACTTTGGGATCGTCCAGCAAAGCCAAGTTGCCGCTAGCAAATAAGGCGACAGGAGGATCGGCCAGTTGTTTTAATAGCTTGGGAAAACGTGTGCTATTCAAGGTGATCAAATGATTATTCGGTTGAGCCAACCAATCTAAGTCTGCATGAACATCAGCCGCCACGACCTCTTTAACATCCTCTCTAGCCTTTCTGCCTGCAATTTCGCCAAGCGTTCTGTCATCGCTAGCGAGAATATCTTCAGGAGATTCTAGTGCCTTAATTAGGCGGTATTTTTGTTTCTGGCTCCACCGGCAATCACGTAACAAGCGACACCAAGCCTCTATTTGCGTGTGGCTAGCACACTCACTTTGGCGGGAATGCGCCCGCGCTATATGTAAATTGCGATCTTGCATAAGGACCCTCCTTGGCCATATACAGCTATTTAATTAAAACTATTATTTCAAACTACCTTATCACACTTGTTTAAACAAACAATTTTGACAATATAATTTTATTGTTGAGCAACAGAATGTTCACGACTCCATTCGCGAACAATCATAAAACCAAAAACAGCGTATCAAGTCAAACGACTAGTCTGTTATCGGCTTGTATCTGCATTAGGGCTCACTAAAATATCGCCTGGAAGAATTTGACGATTACTATTAGTAATAAGCGCATAACTTACTTTTTCAAAAGTACGGAAGACCAAGGCCAAACCTACATTTTCTTCCGGTATCTCAAACCCTTTGTTAGTGATTGGGTCTTTACGTTGCATACGCTGACTCAAAACTCGAAACACGTCACCATTTTGTACACCTTCTCGCTCGCCCAAATTAAGCGTAACGACAGATAAGGCACCCAATTCTGCAGACTTGTTTGGCGTCTCAAGAATTACGCCACGCAAATTCTCATTGTCAGGCGCTTTAGGATAATAAAATAGGGGAGCACGTTTATTCAACACGGGACGCAAGCGATCTCTAATGGTCACATCCTGATAGCTTCTGGAAATTACTAATTTTGCTGGGTCGCCAGGATTTATCATATTAGCGTCACCAACATGTACCGCCTCCCAACCCAGTAACTCCTTGCTAATAGGATCTATAAAACGACGGCCTGAACGAAACAAACGAAATTCAGTCACGTCCTGATTTTCGATATTGCGAGCATAAAACTTATCGTATTTACCCATTAACAAACGCGAATCGAATCCGTCAGCGATATAACCCGCTTTGCGTAATTCATTTTCGTCAGTTACCAGAGGTGCTGTAATATAAGCTTGAATTGCACCAGGATCGATTAACGGGATCGCCGAACTGAAATCAACCACTCTTGGCTTAGGCGACAATCTGACCGTTTCACGACGCAGAGATCGCAAAACTGGTCGCCCATCTACGAAGGTTAAAACTAAAACATCGCCCGGGAAAATCAAATCAGGATTTTCAACCTGAGGATTACCCTGCCACACTTCTGGCCAACGCCAAGGGTCGCGTAAAAATTTACCCGATATATCCCACAAAGTATCGCCTTTAACTACGGTGTAACGATCTGGAAAATCATCAGCAAGAATCGATTGCGCTGAGCTAGACGCTGATGCAATAGTTAGCGCGAACACGACCAGCAAAGACAACAGCCTTGAACTTTTGGTTTTGGACAGCCTTGAGCCTGTGGCAATAGACAGCCTT
>CAZHEL010000018.1:4508-27263 GCA_964531625.1 uncultured Gammaproteobacteria bacterium | reverse complement strand
TGGCAATAGACAGCCTTTGGCTTGAAAACATTCTTGAACTACTACCATTCGAACTAAAGGTGTTAAATAATATGTTTTTTATCATAATAAAATGGCCCATTTGGGCAAAATCAACAATTCGGTATTTTAAATTTCACGTAATGCTATCGCTTGAGCCCACCATAGTGAACCTCAATTTAGCAAATAAATACTTCTTATTTAGTATGTTACATAAACAATGTAGAATACAGTTTACGTTATTTTTGCCCTAAACTGTAATCAAAATTAGAGATTAATGACCACCAATGGCCATTTTAGAGATATTAGTCTATCCAGACCCCCGACTTAGAACCGTTGCAAAGCCCGTTGATACTGTTGATGATAAAATTCGTCAGCTGGTTTCGGACATGATTGAAACCATGTATGACGCCGATGGTATTGGTTTAGCAGCCACCCAGGTCGATACACACCTGCAAGTAATTGTGATGGACTTATCTGAAGAAAGAAACCAAGCTCGAGTGTTAATTAACCCGACCATTGTCGAACAAGACGGTGAACAGCTGTACGACGAAGGCTGTCTATCAGTGCCAGAATACTATGCGCCAATCAAGCGTGCCGAAAGCATTAAAATAACGGCCTTAGACGAGCAAGGCGAAATTTATGAACTGCAAGCTGATGGGCTACTGGCGGTTTGCATTCAACATGAAATGGATCATTTGCAGGGCAAAGTATTCGTTGATTACTTGTCCAGACTTAAACAAGATCGGGTGCGCAAAAAAATGATCAAGCAAAGCCGTGCCGCCAGTTAAGCTAACAACACTAGTTAAGCTATCGGCGTCGGATATACGCAAATGAAGGTATTATTTGCAGGCACACCCGATTTTGCAGTTAAACCGCTGCTCGCCTTGATTGCCGCGCAACATGAAATTGTTGGTATATTCACTCAACCTGATCGCAAATCTGGGCGCGGTAAAAAGTTGACGCCGCCGCCTGTTAAAATCGCCGCTATCGAACATGGCTTAACTGTTTTTCAGCCTGAAAACCTACAAGACCAAACCGCATTGATACAAGAATTGCAGTGCGATGTGATGGTAGTAGTCGCTTATGGCGTTTTGTTGCCTCAAGCGATACTAGACATTCCTCCTCTCGGGTGCCTTAACATTCATGCTTCAATACTGCCGCGCTGGCGTGGTGCGGCGCCAATCCAGCGCGCCATCGAAGCCGGCGATGCGCAAACAGGGGTCAGTATTATGCGTATGGAGTTAGGATTAGATTCTGGGCCAGTTTACACAACCGCGATCACTGACATTGAAACTGCCGACACCTCTAGTACTTTGCATGCCAAACTTGCTGAGCTTGGAGCTCAAGCAATCTGCGACACGCTAGAACAGTTGCATAAAGACCCGTCTCTAAGTGCCAAAGCCCAGGATCCAGATAAAGTGAGTTATGCAAAAAAGATTCATAAGACTGAAGCGACTATAAATTGGGCATGCGCTGCACAAGAAATCAATCAACAAGTGCGCGCCTTTAACCCTTGGCCCATAAGCCATACATACCATAACGATACGCGTATTCGAGTTTGGCAAACCAGTGTGATCGAAAATGCCAGCAATACAAACACATACAAAAATCATACGTATGGCGAAATAGTTGCGGTATCCAACGATGGCGTTGATGTAATAACCGGAGACGGGATTCTGCGCCTAGAAGTATGTCAGCGCGACGGCAGCAAACCCATGCCGATCAATCAATTTTGCAATGGTTACCCGTTTAAGCTTGGCGATACATTGGGTGCAGAGTTGGGCACAAGCTAACAAACGGCCATGGCCAAGCAACTTAATCCTCGGGCAGCGGCAGCCAAACTCGCGTGGCAAGTGATTGATCACGGTCAGTCATTGGATGCGGTATTGGCAAACTACTTTGAAGCGCAAGTCGATGCTTGTTCAAGTGATCAGAACCAAGAAAACGCCAATCACAATCGAGGTTTTGTGCAAGAGTTGGTCTATGGGGTCTGTCGTTGGTACGGTGAATTAAATGTCTTAAGCACACATTTGTTGAGCAAGCCTATCCGCAATAAAGATCGGGTAGTGCATTTCGTTCTATTGGTCGGACTGTACCAATTGCGACACCTACAAACAGCCGAACATGCAGCCGTAGCCGAAACCGTATCGGCGTGCAAACAACTTAATAAAGTTTGGGCTAAAAACCTAATCAACGGCTGTCTGCGCAGCTATCTAAGATCCCCCATTGAGCCATTAGAAAATGTAAACCGAGTAGCCCACCCAGAATGGATCAGTGCAGCTATTGAAAGTTCTTGGCCAAGCCATGCCGAAAAAATTTTCGCTGCTAACAATCAGCGACCACCCATGTGTTTACGGGTTAATGGACGGCAATTTAGTCGCGACGACTACCTAGAAAAGCTTAGCCAGCAGGAAATCGACGCCCGAGCAGATCCGTTTGCAAGCGATGGTGTTATCCTCAACAAAGCCTGTTCAGTTGATCAGCTTCCGCAATTTTTTGACGGCGCTTGTTCGGTTCAAGATACCGCCGCGCAAATTGCAGCAGACTTGCTCGCAGCCCAAAGTGGTATGAGCGTGTTAGATGCCTGCGCCGCTCCCGGTGGTAAAACTGCTCATCTGTTGGAACGGGCCAATAACAAACTTGATATGCATGCCTTAGATATCTCTGAACACCGCATTGAGCAGTTGCACACAAGCATGCAGCGCTTAGACTTAAGCGCCAACATAATACATGCTGATGCCAGTACTACACCAAGCTGGCAGCTACCTGAATCTGGCTACGACCGAATTTTAATTGACGCGCCCTGCTCTGGCTTAGGGGTAATTCGCCGTCATCCTGATATCAAGCATCATCGTCGAGAATCTGATATCGAGAGTCTTGTTCAAATTCAGCGTGATTTATTAAACAATTTGTGGAACACACTCAAAACTGGAGGCCGATTACTGTATATGACATGCTCTATACTGCCTGCTGAAAATGAGCTACAAATGAAGCAGTTTGTGCGCAATCAAAACGATGCTATGCTCGTTGCTATAAAGCATCCAAATGCCTTGGCTCTAGAGCTTGGCAGTCAAACCCTAACCGGTGTGCATAATATGGATGGCTTTTACTATTGTTTGCTTGAAAAGACTATCGAAACTTAATGATCAGATTCAACTAACCTGCATAGAAAATAATCTCCGAACTCAGTAAAATTCACGCACGACGCCACACTTAAACATACTGTGAAATTACTCAAACTAAGTCGCCGAAAAGGTTTTTTTTGTTCGCTGGTATTTTGTCTCGTCAGCCTTAACCAGAACGCGTTCGGCAATGATACATTTGACGACAACGGCATTATCCGAACCAAGCAAGGCTTTACCATCACTCTATCGGAAGAATCACAGCAAGCAATCAATAATGGTGTACCGCTAACTTTTCTGTGTGAATTTGCGATGCAAAAAAAACTTGGCTTTATAACTTGGAATTCCGAAAAATATGTACACCGTTTTATGGTGAGCAGACACGCCCTATCAAACCGCTATTTAGTGCGCTTGAATAACGCGCTCAAACCAAAGATATTTGCCACGATCGGTCAAACGATGAAGTACATCAGTCGCACCTCTGAGCAACTATTTGGCAACTATGCAGCACGACAAAGCGAATACAAAATGCGCTTGAGATTAAGTAAATATGAACTACCAGGACCAATTCGCTTAAGTGCGTTTATGTCTTCTGATTGGAATTTAAACACCGGCTGGATTACATGGGCCTACGCGGAGTAATCAAAAATATTACTGGTCCTGTGCCAGTACTTTCGGTGTGCACGGTGATGTTGTTTTCACTGTGTTTTTTAATCGTCAAATCTTTGAGTGACGACAGTGCTGGTCGTTTGCAATTTTGGATTACGCTGCTTGGCAGCATTGGCATCGCCTTACTGATCTTCTTTTTGATTACCAACTGTTACTCACTCTATCGCCAATATTCACGTAATGAAATAGGCTCAAGACTCACCGCAAAAATGGTCGTCATCTTCCTATTTTTAACCGTCATTCCGTTTTCACTTATTTATTTTTTCTCTATTCAATTTCTTAATAAAGGGGTAGATAGTTGGTTTGATGTGCGCATTGAACAAACGGTAAAAGACTCATTATTATTGAGTAAAACGGCACTCGAAGGAATCAAAGAAGAGCTCACCGCTGATGTGCAAAAGCATGCCAGTCAGCTTACTCAAAGTTTTGCCAGCAGCGACATACTCCCCCTGTTAGATGATATTCGCCAGTCAGAGAATTATTCCGAACTGTCACTGTACGCCGACGACGGGCGTATTTTGGCATTTTCAAGTATCGATTCTGCCAATATGCTGCCCGACACGCCTGGAGAAGAAGTATTTGACGAGCTGCGTTTAAATCAGACCTATACTTTGCTAGAGCCGATCTCAAATAATATTAAACAATTTCGAGTGGTGGTGCCCATCCGTACCCGAGACTACGGCAGACAGTTCTATGGCTTGCAAGCAATTAAAGTCTTACCACTGCGCTATGCATCTTTGGTTACCAGCGTGGAGCAAGCCAATAGCCAATATGCGCAAATGGTGTTTGCACGCGGTCCACTAAAGTTCAGTTTAATTGTGACCCTAACGCTAATCTCACTGGCTAGTTTATTGTTTTCTATTTTGACCGCGGTTTATCTATCGCGTCGATTGGTTGCGCCCATTTCAAATCTAGCCGCGGGTACAAGTAAGATTGCGGATGGTGACTACGGCACGCTATTACCGATCTCCAGTGCAGATGAGCTAGGAATTTTGACTGACTCGTTCAACAATATGAGTCAAAAAATTAATGAAGCTCAGCAAACAGCTTTTTCAAGTCAACGCGAAACGGAGCAACAAAAAGGCTATCTCGAAGCGATTCTCACCAACCTTTCATCTGGCGTATTATCGTTTGATAGCGACGCGTGTCTGCAGATATGCAACAGCGCTGGCTGTGAAATATTGAACTTTGATTTCAATCGCCACATTGGTAAGTCAGCGCTAGAACTAGCGGAACAAAATGAAAAGGCCAGTGAATTTTTCAAATTGATTGATGCCGGTATCAAATCCGGAGATGCTAATTGGCAAGATGAGGTAACCCTGCTTGGAGAGCACGGGCGACAAATGCTAATTATGCGCGGTACACTTTTGCATACTAGCAGTGATAACGAGCAGCTAGGAATTGGTTCATTGGATACAATAGAAGCCCCTTCACAAAACTCTATAGAGAGTTTTGTGGTGGTGTTTGATGATGTTACTAACCTAATTCAAGCACAGCGCGATGCCGCATGGGGAGAAGTCGCTAGACGTCTCGCTCATGAAATCAAAAACCCGCTCACCCCAATACAATTATCTGCAGAGCGAATTAATCGTAAGTTTTCGACTCAGGTCGACGGTGAGCTGCGTGAGACTTTAGAACGCAGTACCCGTACTATCGTGCAGCAAGTAGAGTCAATGAAAGAAATGGTGAATGCGTTTTCGACTTACGCGCAGCCAGTGCGCGCTGCACTGTCACCATTAGACATTAATTCGCTGATTCGAGATGTGATAGAGTTGCACTCATCCAGCTTCAGGGAGGTAGAAATAGAACTTAAACTTACCGATGCCTTGCCGATGCTTAAAGGCAATGCATCGGCATTACGCCAGGTGCTCAATAATTTAATTATTAATGCCTGTCATGCATTAGAAGAAGTAAAACAAGCACGTTTAATCGTTCATTCTTACCACGCGGATAAAAAAGCAGGTCAATACATCGACATAGTTGTTGAAGATAATGGCAGCGGTATTCCAGAAGATATTCGCGACTCGCTGTTCGACCCCTATGTAAGTAGCAAGGCTAAAGGGTCTGGATTAGGGCTAGCAATTGTAAAACGTATTGTTGAAGAGCACAGCGGTTCTGTATGGGCTTATGATAGCAAGCTGGGGGGCACCGCCTTGCATATACGCTTGCCTATTAATGCAGATCAAACTTACCGTGGTAATCGTAAGCAAAACGTACTACATTCAAACTCGCAAAACATTATCCTTTAGCCGCAGCAATAATATCGCTAAGTTTTAACTCACGTTTATCTACAAAAATAGCATTTGGATCACGACAAATTATGACGGACAGTAAACCACATATATTGGTCGTTGATGACGAACCCGATATTCGCAATATATTACAAGATATATTACAAGATGAAGGGTACTCAGTCAGCACAGCAGAAAACGCCAAAGAAGCTCGACTAAGGTTTCGCGAAGACCAACCAAACCTAGTGTTACTGGATATTTGGATGCCTAAAGAAGATGGCATTTCGGTTCTCAAAAGCTGGGTCGAAAGCTCCCAACTTGGTCATACACCAGTTGTTATGATCTCCGGCCATGGCACGGTAGAGAATGCGGTCGAAGCAGTAAAACTTGGCGCCTATGATTTTTTAGAAAAACCCCTGTCCACTGGCAAGCTTTTATTAAGCGTTGAACGAGGCCTTGAACACGCGTCGTTGCGTGACGAAAATAAACGCCTAAAATCGCGCCTAGAACATGACTCTCCATTAATTTCTAACAGTGATTCCAGTCGTGAGCTCATGCGGCATATCCAATTGCTTGGCCCTACCGATAGCTGGGTATTTATCACCGGCGAGTCAGGCACAGGCAAGCACTTGGTTGCCCGTAAAATTCATGAAAACAGTCCACGCGCTAGCGCTGATTTTGTGGAATTGAATTTGGCGGCCATTCCCAGTGATGCGGTATCCAAGCAACTCTTTGGTAGCGAAGTTGATGGCAAGACGATACCGGGCAGTTTTGAAAATGCCATGGGCGGCACTTTGTTTATTAATGAAGTTTTGGGGCTTAACCTAGACTCTCAAACAAAGCTACTAAGCGCCTTACAGGAACGCCATTTCATGCGAATTGGCGGTACCGAATATATTGAATTCGATGTTCGAGTAATTGTCACTACTAGTGGCAACCCCGAACAAGCGATGGAAGACGGACAATTTTTAACCGACCTATACTATCGATTAAACGTAATACCTATTCATGTGCCCTCACTGCGTCAAAGGCGCAAAGACTTGCCTGAATTAATCGAGATGTTTATTGATGATATTGCGCAGCGCAATCAGATGCCTAAACCCTCATTAACTAAAGAGGCCATTGCCAGTTTGAGCGAGTATGATTGGCCTGGCAATGTGCGCCAATTGCAAAACATTATTCAGCGCATTTTGATTTTAAACAACAATGATCAAATTGATAATAACGACGTCACCGCGGCATTAGGCGAAGATATAAATGTAAAGCCACGTGAAGGTGTGCTACCTGATTATTTTGATGCTGATATGCGACGAGCTAAAGAGCAATTTGAAAAAGCCTACTTAAGTCATCATTTAGGCCAGGTTGATGGCAATGTTAGCGCGTTAGCTAAGAAAATTGGTATGGAACGAACCCACTTGTATCGTAAATTGAAAAGCCTTGATATCAGTTCACGCGATGCAAAATAATCCCCAACGCTAGAAATAAACTCAAATCGATCTAACTATAATGAACCATTATAAAAAATGAACATTTTAATATTAGGTGCCAGTCAAGTTGGAGTATCAGTTGCAGAGGTACTGGTCGGGGAAGAAAACGACGTCACTATAGTTGACATTAATCAGCAGGTATTGCAAAACTTACAAAACCGCTTAGACATCCGCACCGTCGCGGGTAATGCCGCCTATCCGTCTGTACTTAGGGCTGCAGGAGCAGAAGATGCGTCACTGGTCCTCGCAGTTACTAATAATGACGAAGTCAATTTGGTGGCCTGTCAAATTGCCGAAACATTTTTCGATACACCCACTAAAATTGCTCGCATTCGGTCGAAAGAATATTTAGAACATCCGCAAATGTTCTCGAAAAATTCAGGGTTTCATATCGATGTCATCATTTCGCCGGAAGTTATTGTTAAAGATCATATCACTCGCTTAATCGAATTTCCGGGCGCTCTGCAGGTCCTCGATTTTGCCGACGGTCTGGTGCAGCTCGTGGGCGTAAAAGCAGTGGATGGCGGGGCACTTTTAAATTGCCCTCTCAGCGAATTAAAACAACATATGCCTAATGTGGAAACCCGCGTAGCTGCTATTTATCGAAATCGCGAGATCACCACCCCAACCTCAGACACCATCATTAAAGAAAATGATGAAGTATTTTTTGTGGCCGCACGCGAACATATTCGTGGCGTTATGCGTCAAATGCGAGGTCAGAGTGACAAGACTAAACGCATATTCATCGCTGGCGGTGGCAATATCGGCTTAAACTTAGCTAAAGAGTTAGAAGACAAAGGTTACAGTGTAAAATTACTGGAAATAAATGCCGTTCGTGCCGAACAAATATCCGATGAGGTTAGCTCAACCGTTGTGCTCAATGGAGATGCGGCCGACGCGCGGCTACTTTTGCAGGAGAACATTGAATCAACGGATGTCTTTTGCGCGGTAACTGAAAAAGATGAAACGAATATTCTGTCGGCTAGCTTAGCCAAGCAACTCGGAGCGAAACGGGTCATGGCCTTGGTCAACCGCCCAGCTTATGTCGACCACTTAGAACACCGCAACATTAATGTAATCATTTCGCCGCGAACAGCCACTATTGGCAGTATTTTGGCGCATATCCGACGTGGTGATGTGGTGGCTGTGCACTCGCTGCGTCGCGGCCGAGCGGAAGCTATTGAGGCTATTGCCCATGGTGATGCAGAATCATCCAAAGTAATCGGCAAAGGCGTGCGTGATATACCGTTCCCAGAAGGTACTGGTGTAGGAGCGATCGTTCGTGATGGAGAGGTCATTATTCCTAATATCGATACGCTCATCGAGCCGGAAGACCACGTTATCGTTTTTATGGACGACAAGTCTTATATCACCGAAGTAGAACGACTCTTTCAGGTCGCCGCGACCTTTATTTAGTAATAACTCTTTCTACCAAATTGAGCTACTAATATGTACTCTAAAACAGTTCTAAAAATCCTTGGTTTTCTTTTGATGATTTTTAGCTTAACGCATTTAACTCCCTTGCTGGTGTCCCTGTTTTATTCGGATGGCAACAGCCGGCCTTTCATCATATCGTTCAGCCTCACACTAGTTACCGGCCTATTGCTATGGATGCCTGCACGACAAGAAAAACGCGACCTTCGATATCGTGATGGCTTTTTAGTCGTTGTACTATTTTGGACAGTGCTGGCTACTTTCGGATCCTTGCCATTTATCTTGTCGCACTTGTACTCGCTATCGGTCACCGACGCGTTTTTTGAATCCATGTCGGGACTAACCACCACGGGTGGAACTATTTTTACTAATCTAGACAGTTTACCCCAATCTACTCTTTATTACCGACAACAGCTGCAATGGCTGGGAGGCATGGGTATCGTGGTATTAGCAGTGGCTATTATGCCGATGCTGGGCATTGGAGGCATGCAGCTGTATCGCGCTGAAACACCGGGGCCTATGAAGGACAAAAAGCTGACACCTCGAATTACCGAAAGCGCTAAGGCATTATGGTATATCTATTTAGGGCTTACGGTTTTATGCGTGGCTTGTTATTTTGTCGCGGGCATGTCTTTATTTGACGCCATTTGCCATGCTTTTTCGACGGTGGCCATTGGCGGCTTCTCCACCCATGATCAAAGCCTCGGTTATTTTAATAGTACTACGGTCGAGGCCGTCGCCATGCTATTTATGCTGATAGCGTCAGCCAACTTCTCGCTACACTTTATCGCATGGAGAAACCGCTCACTCACACCATATATCAAAGATAGCGAATATGGTTTTTTCCTATCTATTTTATCCGCAGTCGGGGTATTTCTAGTTATTTGCATAATCGTGCAAAATGTTTACCCCGATAGTTTCGATGGAGCATGGCAAGGTTTATTTCATTTGATCTCTATTGTCACCACCACCGGCTACACCTCCAGCGGCTTTGCTTGGTGGCCAGGCGCCTTGCCCATATTACTAATCTTACTGAGTTTTATGGGTGGCTGCGCGGGCTCAACCGCCGGTGGAATGAAGGTGATGCGCATGCAACTGATGTACAAACAGGGGAAAAATGAAATTGTTCGCTTAATTCATCCCAATGCAGTTTTGTCAATTAAGCTAGGTGGTCAGGTGATTAGCGACAAAATCATTGCTACTGTGACCGCCTTCTTTTCCATGTACATTTTTTGTTACGCAGTCACTGGCTTCGCTCTATCGCTGGTTGGTCTTGATTGGATAACCGCCTTTTCAGCCGCAGCAGCATGTTTAAACAATTTAGGCCCTGGCTTAGGCGAGGTGACTAATAATTATGCGAATATCAATGATACCGCTAAATGGATTTTGGCATTCGCTATGCTATTAGGTCGACTGGAACTCTTTACGCTATTGGTTTTATTTACCGGCACATTTTGGCGAGATTAGTTCATCAGGAACTCGGTTAATAAAAAAGGCCACTCAAAAGTGGCCTTTTTTACTAGTAGATGACAGCACCATCGATGCTCATCTACCTGTATTAAAAAAACTTACTTATAAACAGAAGTTTTCTTAAAGTGCTTGGCTAGCATGTAATACATAACCGCACGGTATTTATTTCGGTTTGCACGCCCGTAAGTATCTAAACATTTTTGAATGCCTTCATCCAATTTTGGAGAGTTTTTCAAGCCCAATTTTTTGATCAAGAAATTCTTCTTAACTCGATCTAATTCTTTTGGATCACCAGCTGATACTGTGCTGGCATCTCGGTTATAAATGGAAGGACCACAACCAATAGTTACTGCGGTAAGCAGTTTCATGTCAGGTTTCATTCCACACTTTTTTTCCAGATCACCAGCATACTTGGCAATCAAATCATCACGTTTGCTCATTAAAAATTCTCCTAGGGGGTTATATTGATCAAAATAAGACCAACCGATGTTTATAATATTCGCATTAATATTAAGTGCGGACTGACATTAACCCAAGCCAGACAAAAAATAAATGGTAAATTAAAAATATTGCGATTAGTTGCAATATTTATCACAATTAAACGGTCTCTTGCTGGGGTATTTTAATAAATATAATAGAGCTGTTAATTATGAATAGACGAACCGCGATAATCTCGACTGGGGCAGCCGCGCTTGGCGCGCTCGGAATATTTCGAACCCTTTCAAAAAATCAAGATAACATATCGAACCTATCGCTGGACGCGCATGCAAAAGACGATCAAATGAGCACAGACATTAATTTAGATCCTAACCCAAGTGAAATCAAACCATTCATCTTGGACAATGAAGCATGGAAACAACGCTTAGATGCCGACGCCTACTACGTCTTGAGAGAAGAAGGTACTGAGCGCCCATTTACCAGCCCATTGAACGATGAAAAGCGCGAAGGTGAGTTTGCCTGTCGAGGCTGCGGCTTAGTTTTATTTACCTCTGATCAAAAATTTGACAGCGGCACAGGCTGGCCTAGCTTTTTCGATACGATCGAAGGGCGCGTTGAAACTAAAACAGACTATAAGTTAATTTTGCCTAGAACCGAGTACCACTGCGCACGCTGTGGTGGCCACCAAGGTCATGTTTTCAAAGATGGCCCCCAGCCAACCGGATTGCGATACTGCAATAATGGTGTTGCCCTAACGTTTAAAGCCCTTAGCTAGACCAGTAGTCGGAACGGTTAAAATCTTAAGATCCAAGCAATCCTTGCTGTTGCAAATATTCTGCCAGCGCAGGCAATTGCTTTGCAGCTAGTAGCAGATCTTGCCATTCGTCAACGTCTCGCAATGGGTCTAATGGCGTTAGCTCCAAGTTTAAGCTCCTCGCCCTGCGCAAGGTCTCTGGCAGCACCTCAGCGCTACCCCATGGCATATCATTGAAGAGCTGTGGCTGTGATTTAGACAAACCGATAAAATAATAGCCGCCGTCTTGGCTAACTCCCACGACTGATTTACCTTCTAGCAACAAACTATGAGCTCGATGTAACTCCGTAGGTTTCATATGCGGCGCATCGGCGCCAATGATTGCGCCTGGATAACCAAATGACTCTAGAGCATGATGCATTTTTGCGCCTAAATCACCTGGTGATTGACCCGTGAGCTCTATGCCATATTGCTCACACAGAGTCCTTATAAAAGTGTGCTCTTTGTCCAACCATACGCTCAAATAAATTTTTCCTGGCCAATCTTCAATGATTCTTTTAACTGATTCGGATAGCAATATTTGCGCGATCGCTGCGCATTGCGCAGGCGAGCAGTGTGTCTGTAGGCGCGTCTTTACTTTGCCAGCAATTGGCGCTTTGGCAAACAGCAATAATGGAATTGCAGAACTCACCGAACGTTTCGATAACCGCGCTTCAAGCGCGCAGGCTCAATGCCTAATAAAAAGGCTAATCGATATGCCCACATTTGAATAACTGTTGTTACTACTCCATTACGTTCCCAGCGTCGCGCACTGCTAATCACGGTCGATCGCAAACACAATGGCTTGGCTATTTTTCTTAATTTTTTACTAAACGCCACATCTTCCATGATTTCAATCTCTTCAAAACCTTGTATTAGGTCAAACAAATAAGAACTCACAAATATCGCCTGATCACCGGTAGCCACGCTACTCAGGCGCGAGCGTAAATTAATAAAAAAAGCGATTATCTGCATTGAACGTTGTTTAATCGATGTAAAACGCACGTCAAAGCGCCCCCAAAACTGCTTGAGCTCTGACCTGCTGGCCGCATCCAAAATTTGCTGTTTAGCAGCCAAAGGCAATTGCGTATCTGCATGCAAAAACAACAATACATCATGCTCTGCCACCTGCGCCCCAGCATTCATTTGCGGGGCTCGCCCCATAGCCGATCTCATTAATACATAATCTTCGGATTGCCCTTGCCAATTGTCGGTCAGCCACTCCCAACTGCCATCGCTACTGCCACCATCGATGATAATCGTCTGATCCGCCTGAATAGATTCGATCTGCGCTACGAGTTCGGGCAGCAGGGCCTTCTCATCGAGAACGGGAATAATGAGTGATAAACCGATAGACATAGTCTCGCACCGTTTCAGCTTTATTTTGCCGAGCGATTGGCGCCAATTCGTAAACGTAAGGCATTAAGTTTGATAAAACCTTCTGCGTCAGCCTGATTGTAGGCTCCTTCATCATCTTCAAAGGTGGCGATTCGCTCATCAAACAATGAATCAGACAATGATTTACGACCGGCTATCGAAACCATGCCTTTATACAGCTTTACACGCACCGTGCCATTTACATGTTTTTGCGATTCGTCAATCATAGTTTGCATCATCTCACGCTCAGGGCTCCACCAATAACCGTTATATATTAGCTCGGCGTACTTGGGCATTAACTCATCTTTTAGATGCGCTACCTCTCGATCCAGCGTCAATGATTCCATTGCTCTATGCGCACGCAACATAATGGTGCCCGCGGGTGTCTCATAACAACCACGGGACTTCATTCCGACATAGCGATTTTCAACAATATCGTCACGCCCAATACCATGCTCTCCACCGACCTTATTGAGCCAAGCCATGACATTAGCAGGAGTCATTTTCTTACCGTCAATCGCTACAATATCTCCTTGTTCAAAATCGAGCTCTACGTATTGTGCTTTATCAGGCGCAGTTTCAGGTGATACCGACCAGCGCCACATTTCTTCTTCGGCTTCCGCCCATGGATCTTCTAGAATTCCGCCTTCGTAAGAAATATGCAAAAGATTGGCATCCATAGAATACAAAGATTTGCCATCGGCTTTTTTCTCAACTGAGATACCGTGCTCATCAGCGTAGGCCAATAACTTATCACGCGAGTTAAGATCCCACTCTCGCCATGGAGCGATTATCTGGATATCAGGTCTTAGCGCATAGGCTCCAAGCTCGAAGCGCACTTGGTCATTGCCTTTACCGGTAGCGCCATGCGAGATGGCATCAGCTCCCGTTTCGTTAGCAATTTCGATAAGCCGCTTTGCGATCAAAGGACGTGCTATCGATGTGCCGAGTCGATATTCACCTTCATACATAGCGTTGGCGCGCATCATTGGATAAACGTAATCCTTGGCAAACTCTTCTCGAAGGTCATCAATGTAAATACTACTGACGCCCATGGCCTCAGCCTTAGCTCGAGCTGGTTCTACTTCTTCACCTTGGCCAATATCGGCGGTAAATGTTACCACTTCACAATCGTATTCCTCTTGTAACCATTTAAGGATGATCGAGGTGTCCAAGCCACCTGAATAGGCCAACACTACTTTATTGACGCTGATTTTTTTTGAATTGCTCATATTTTTGAATTTTTTCACTATGCTTAATTGCGCGTAGTGTCTTGTTTTCGCTGTTTCAGGTCAAGGCCGCTAGTATATCAAAATCATTTTTTTGGGCGTAAACGCTTAAAAACGTGTATAAATAAAACTTGGCTTAAAAATGTTCAGTATAGCTGGGAATACCAAGATAAAGTCTAGGGTAAGGTTTAGAAGCTCGAATTTGAATCGGGCACAGCTATTCTGATAATAAAAGTGCAGCTTTCGCAATGCTTGTTCTACTATATAATTGGCTGCTACAAAAACCTTACTATCACCCAAATACTTAATATAGAGGTCTAATACAATGGAAGAAATTAATTTTATTGCTCGATGGGCACACTTACTGTTTGGTATCACCTGGATCGGCATGTTGTATTACTTTAACTTTGTACAAGGCGGCTACTTTAAGTCAGCCTCACCTGAAGGCTTAGCGGACGCCAAAGCAAAGCTGGCACCAAGTGCTTTATGGTGGTTCCGTTGGGGCGCGATGTTTACTTTTCTTACTGGCTTGTATTTGTTGGCTAAGATTTCAGGCACCTTACGCGTTAATGAATTTATTATTGTCGGTGCGGTAATGGGTACTATAATGTTTTTAAACGTCTGGATAGTCATCTGGCCAGCACAACAAATTGCCTTGGGTATGAAAGATGGAGACGGCCCTGCCGCGGGTGCTAAAGCTCTATTGGCTTCGCGCACTAATACCTTATTCTCAGGTCCAATGGTTTATTTTATGTTGGCATCAGCAAATAAAGGCCACCAATACTCTACCGAGGGCTTAAGCACAGGTCTATGGGTAGCGCTTGCTGTGATTGCGGTACTGGAGGTCAATGCATTGAAGGGCAAACAAGGCCCTATGGCATCAGTTAATGGTGTAATTTTTAGCAGTATTGCTTTGACCGCAGTCTTGGTCGGCATTCTGTTTTTTGTGTAGGCTAGATTCACTTTATTCAGTTAGGTAAGCAAAATACAAAAAGGCTAAAACTTGACAAATCGTGTTTGTCAAAGCTACTCAACTACGAGTAGACTTAACTACCAAGAAAAGCGCTCTCTTAGGGCGCTTTTCTTTTTTGTTTTTATGCTTATATGTCAAGACCCGTGACTATCAATCTAAAATTGTGAACATCAAAATGCTACGAAAAATTCTAGATAAATTTAGTAAAGGCTCAGCAAAAAATTATCCTACTCCGGCGTTGATGAATTCTTATGCGCGTTTGCCCGTTAGTTTTGTGCGTGGTGAAGGCTGCAAACTTTGGGACGAACAAGGCAATGAGTATTTGGATGCCTTAGGCGGTATTGCCGTGACCTTCCTAGGTCATTGCCATCCGCGCATCAATGAAGCTATTTCTTTGCAAGCCTCCAAACTAGTGCACGTCAGCAACTTATTTCATATTCAAGAACAAGCTGACCTTGGCGAAAAATTTTGCCGCATATCGGGCATGGACAGAGTATTTTTTGGCAACTCAGGTGCCGAGGCTAACGAAGCAGCGATTAAAATTGCTCGATTGTATGCCCGCAGTAAAAATATAGATTCGCCAGTTATTCTTACCGCCCAACAATCCTTTCACGGTCGCACTATGGCAACTTTATCGGCCACCGGCAATGAGGCTATAAGCAAGGGTTTCGAGCCCTTAGTAAGCGAGTTTATTCATATAGATTACAACGATATAAACGCCGCCGAAGCGCATACAGATAACCCTGATGTAGTCGCCATGTTGATTGAGCCCATCCAAGGTGAAGCAGGCGTGATTATTCCAGATGAAGGCTATATAAAGGGGCTACGAGAGCTCTGCGATAAAAATGGTTGGCTATTAATGCTAGATGAAATTCAATCTGGCATGGGTCGCACCGGTAAATGGTTTGCGCATCAACATGAGGGCATTGTTCCTGATGTTATCACTAGCGCAAAAGCATTGGGCAATGGCATACCCATTGGTGCTTGTGCAGCGCGTGGTATGGCCGCCGAGTTAATTAGCACTGGGTCGCATGGCACAACCTTCGGCGGCAGTCCGTTTGCCAGCCATATAGCCTCCACTGTGATTGATGTCATTGAGCAAGAAAATTTATTAGAACGAGCTTCCGAATTAGGTAAGTTTCTCAAAAGTCAATTGCAGCAAAAACTAGGTTCGTCTAGCAAAGTAGTCAACATTCGCGGCAATGGTTTAATGTTAGGTGTGGAGTTAGATTCAGCCTACCCAGATTTGGCGGCGCAATTGCTGAAACAAGGCTTGGTGGTTAATGTAACCAGCGGTGGTAAGGTAATTCGACTCCTACCCGCGGCAATCATGACTGATGTACAGGCCAAACAGCTTGCACAAGTTATCGCCGAGCATATCGCTACGCTGTAGCCTACTAATTGTTTAAGTTATTAACTGTTCAATCATTAAAACACTCTTATTAACACCATGTCTATTCAACACTTTCTTACTTTAGATGACCTTTCTACCAATGACTTAAAAAAATTGATAGCACGCGCGATTGAGCTTAAGGCCGAAACTAAAAGTGGCGCAATTTATGAGCCATTAAAGAATAAGTCCTTGGCAATGATCTTCAGCAAGTCTTCCACGCGCACACGGGTATCGTTTGAAGTTGGCATGCGTCAGCTGGGCGGTAGCTGCATTAACCTAACACCTAATGATACGCAAATTGGTCGCGGCGAACCGATTGAAGATACCGCCCGAGTCATCTCTAGCATGGTTGATGGAGTCATGATCCGCACTGACTTACACAGCAAAGTTACAAGCTTTGCTGATTACTCTCAAGTACCAGTAATTAATGGTTTAACCGACCTTTTTCATCCATGTCAATTATTAGCCGATTTGCAAACTGTTGAAGAATTACGTGGCCAGATTTCGGGCGCCAACGTAGCATGGGTTGGCGATGGGAACAATGTGTGTCACTCATGGATGAATGCCGCGCGGCTGTTTGACTTTAAACTAAAGATTGCAACTCCAGAAGGCTTTGAGCCCGCCCAAGATATACAAGAGAAAAATGCGCATTTTATCTCCCTAAGCACAGACCCTAAAGCAACAGTAGAAAATGCCGACATAGTGGTGACTGATACATGGGCCAGCATGGGCCAGGAAAAAGAAAAAGAATCACGCAGTGCCGTGTTTGCCAGCTATTGCGTAGATAGCCAACTCATGAGTTTGGCAGATAAAGATGCGATCTTCTTACATTGCCTACCCGCGTATCGCGGAATGGAGGTTAGTGCGGAAGTTATAGAGGGGCCGCAAAGCGCTGTATTTCAAGAAGCAGAGAATCGCTTGCACGCCCAGAAGGCGTTACTTGAGCAATTATTGCTAGCCACCTAGGGAATTAGTACTCACGAAACTATACGGCGATGCTGACCGGTCCTTGTGCAGCGCTACTAATAAGCCCTGCACCTTTAACGGCTGAGCATTGTTTAGCGACTGAATTTTCAGATTTCACTACACCGCAATCATCACATGCTTGCAACAGGCTTCGGCGATTATAAGGATTAATCACGGTTACCCATTCGTGGGAGCTGGAAAGATCTAAGCCCGGTTGAAGGACATTCGAAACAGGGTTCATTTTAAAAGCATTTTTTGTTTTTATTATTGTCATTTCTAACCTCACATTGATTACTTAACGTAATTGATCTCAATTATAAAGACCCACAGATAAGGTAAAAGATCACAAGTCGAAGGTTTACAAAAAGTTTAAATATAGATATTTGCGATAAATCAGACTGAATCCATGCCAAATTTCGGCAGACAGGGAAAGCAATAAAGCGTTTATAAATAGGTACCAGCTCGCTGATATATTGTGCGCAACATGGAATGCAGGCCATTGCTTCGTGTTGGGCTTAGATGGTCATTGAAGCCGATGTCTTTAATAAAATCTGGCTTGGCATCTAAGATATCTTGCGGTGCCTGATCACTATAAACGCGCAACACAATAGCCACCAGTCCAGACACAATCGCGGCATCACTCATACCATCAATATGTAATTTATCATCACGCATTTCCATATTCAGCCACACTTGCGACTGACAACCCTGGATCTTGTTTTGTTCTGTTTTCCATTCTTCCTTAAACTCAGATAACCGACGACCTAGGTCGATAACATATTCGTATCGGCCCATCCAATCATCAAAGATCTCAAACTCATCAACCAATTCTTGTTGAATATCACTAATACTAGTCATGATTTAATATTCGCAATAATTACTTTTCAATGCGCCAGCGAGTACCGTTTTCGCCGTCTTCTAAGGTAATATTCTGGTCGGCCAAAATATCTCGAATCTCATCTGCTCTGGCCCAATTTTTTTGCTGCTTGGCCTGATTACGTTCCACTATCAAGTTATCTATTTGAGCTATGTCAATGTCCGAATCTCCGCCAGAAAACCATTCTTGCGGATCATTTTGCAATAAGCCTAACCACTCTGCGCTTTGTATCAGCGCGGCTTTGAGTCGCGTTCTTTCGCTTAAATCCTCAGAGATATTTGCTTGCTTGGCCAAAGAAAAAAGTTCCGCCAAGGCTTTGGGAGTGTTCAAATCATCCAACATGGCGTCTTTAAAAGCATCAGGGATTTGATCGCCGAAATCGTCTGACAGCTCAATATCAGATAGATCACGCAGCGCTCCATAAAGACGATCAAGACTACTAATGGCTTGTTGCAAAACATCGTCCGACCAATCTAAGGGCGCACGGTAATGTGCAGCCAGTAACACATAACGAACAGCTTCACCCGGTGCTTGTTGTAGCAGATCTGACATCAATAAAACGTTGCCAATCGATTTAGACATTTTTTCTCGATTGACATTAACGAAACCGTTGTGCATCCAAAAATTAACGTATTTCGCACCATGCGCGCAGGTACTCTGGGCGCGCTCATTCTCATGGTGGGGAAAAATCAAATCATGCCCGCCACCATGAATATCAAGGGTCTCACCTAAATGAGTAGCACTCATGGCCGAGCATTCTATATGCCAGCCGGGCCTTCCGCGTCCCCAGGGGCTGGGCCAACCGGGTTGCTCGTCTTTAGAGGGTTTCCATAACACGAAATCGCCTGGGTCTTTTTTATACGCGGCTACATCAACACGTGCGCCTGCTAATAGCTCCTCAGGGTCACGTTTGGACAAACCACCGTAATCTGTATAGGACGGCACATCAAACAGCACATGACCTTCTGCTTCATAGGCGTGGCCCGCGTCTATTAGTTGATTAATCATTTTATGAATTTCATCAATATGGTCAGTAACCTTGGGCTCTAGGTCGGTAGGCAACACACCTAAAGCCGCTAAATCTTGGTGATAAATATCGGTATAACGCTCCGAGATCACCGAAATATCCACCCCTTCTTTGGCGGCTGATTCATTAATTTTGTCATCAATATCGGTGATATTGCGGGCGTAAGTTAGCTTAGGAAATTGACTACGTAGTACACGCGCCAAAATGTCGAACACAACCGGCGGGCGCATATTGCCGATATGCGAACGGCTATATACGGTTGGCCCACACACATACATTTTGACATGTTCAGGGTCAGTCGGCACGAATTCGCGTTTGGTTTTAGTTTCGGTATCGTAGAGTTTCACAGCTTAATATTTAGAACAAGAAAACATGGGTAAATAGTGTAGCATTTAGGGAGAGACTGACTGCAAGAAAACGTTCCCTCAGATTTAAAAAATGCCCTAGTGTGTTAGCAGAGTTACTCTTAGCGGCCAAGCGCTCCTGAAAAATATTTGCGTTGGGTAGCAAACAATAGACGCAAGCAAATCACGGTCATCACCAAGAATATAAACACCATCCATTCTGGCATACTAAATCCAAGAAAGCGCCACTGGACTTCGGCACATTCACCACTGCCAGCAAGTACCGTTTGCAACACTTCAAATAGCGGAAACGCATCCAACATAAAACTCAAATCTGGTCCACATTCAGGTACTTTGTCGGCCGGCAAATGCTGTAGCCAAACCTGACGGCCGGCAATGGCAAGACCCAGCACAGAGAATACGCTAGACAACAGCGCTATGACTTTAGAGCCAACAATATTGGGTCGAATCAAGAGACCTAATAAACAGACTGCCATTACTCCACCCAAACAAACTCGTTGCAGTAAACATAAGGGGCAAGGCGCTAGACCTTTATGTAATTGAAAATAGAAATATGCTACCGCTAACAAGGCACTACAGCCAATCAAACCAATCCAATACCACCGTGCAGCAATCACTTTATACTCTCTTGTTCAAATAGAAACATTTATTACACCGTCATTTAGTATACATCAGTCGTGATTAAGGCAAACAGAGCGAAGCAAAGGATTATGCACAAACTTGTTTATTGAAATCATAGGTTCAATCAAATTACTTATGGCCAATTAACTAAGTAGTCATGAATGTCTTGCGGCTGAATATCTCGCTCAAAGCGAACCCGATGTCGAACCGAATTACCGCTCTCATGCACCTTGCTCTTATCACCACAAATCAAGTGATGCCAGTGCGGTAAAGGCTTAGCTTCAACCAGCAAACGATAAGAGCAAGTTGGCGGAGCAAACTCAGCTATTTTTTCAACATTATAGTGATCCATTGTCAAACAGGTTGGAACCCGAACACTTCGATTTTTATAGTCGGTACAGCGACAAATTGTGTCATCAAACAAATCGCACGCCACGTCTGTGAATACTAATTGCTCAGTGTTTTCATCTTGCAGTTGAGTAAGACAGCATTTGCCACAACCATCACAAAGCGATTCCCACTCGTCATGGGTCAACTCGCTAAGCGACTTAGTTTCCCAAAACTTGTCTATCGGTTTCATAGTTATTTCGCGGATGAATTCGACGAGTCGCCTAATTCTAAACGCCAGACTTGTAGTTTTTCATATTTATTCATACGAGCATGAGCGGAGCTAGTAGATGGCAATAAACAATGCTGTACGGTTGATTTTAGACAATCAGTATTATTATGTCGTGCGAATATTGTTTGCGCTGCTCGACCATTAAAACCAATTTTACAAATACCGGGATAGCGTTTAATAAAAGCGGCAATGTCATTGGCTTGTTCTGTTGCTCTAATAATATTGCCGTCAAGACTGCCTTTGCGTTCGCAATCATACAACACATCCCAAACCGCATATCCCGAATCTTTTAAATTCTCAATTCGCTGCTGATATGAGGCATCTAAAGAAAAGTTGAGCATCTGCGACATAAGCCACCAGAAGGCATTATTGGGGTTTGCATAGTAACGCTGTTGCTCTAGCGATATCTGACTCGGCATCGAGCCTAATATTAAAACAGTAGGCTCTAAACCAACAATGGGGGCTAGCGATGCCATATTTGAACTAGGTCGCTGCAGGCATCTTTACAATCTTAGATGACGCTTAATTAGGCTTATTAAAAGTGCAGGCAAGTAGCGGATGATAATTAATTCTGAGCTAACTCTACCACTAACTGTGAGATTCGAGTTTGTAGTTCTTGATTAAAGCTACCCACTTTAGATTCAATCTCATAATAATAATCATAGAAACCTTCTTCGTCTTTCATGGCATGAAATAATACCAATCGCTCACAATGATAACGATCTTCATCAATTTCATTATGGCGAGCAAAATCTAGCAATTCTCGCGCAAAATCAAAATCCTTCTGTTCAAGCAAACTTTCAAAACGGTCACCAAAATCCATGTCTTGCTCAACAGAATCATCCAGCTCTATGCCCCCCGGTGTCGCGCTCATATCAATAATGAGCTCGGTATCTTCTTCTTTGTTGCTGCTCGCTACCTCTATGTCTTCATCAGCCGTAACAAATTCTTGATAAGCCGAGTCTTCGTTCACACTAACATTGCTGCCATCGAACGAATGTTCATCATCGTATTTTGTAACGGTCTCAGTGAAGGGTTCGAAATCCAGAACCTCTACTTCGTCACCTTCAGCAGAATCTGCTTCGGGCAGCTCGGGTGGATCTACTTTCTCATATTCAGGAATAACAACTGGTTTTGATACACTAGCGCGAGATGAAAGTGACGAAAAGTCGCCTTTATTTTTATTCTCTCGGTAATCAATTGGCAAATCAATGATCGCAGGTTCGGTAAATTCAACACTGTCATTGCTACCAAAAAAATTCAATGAGCGTAAAAGTTCACCGGTACGCTCTCTAAAAAGAAAAGCCAATAAAGCTAGTAAAAGCAAAGGTACAGAAACTATCCAAGCCCACCATTTACCAAAAAAGCTCTGGTTTTCAGATTCAAGGGTTTGCCGTACTTGCTCTGTAACCGCGGGTGCCTCTTCAACTTTCGAATTAGCCTCTTCCACCAAAGCTGCTAATTCAGCTTCTGTTGGTTCTGGTGGTATGGAATCATAACTCTCTTCAACAACGCCAAGATCGTCATCAACGGGTGTAGAGTCTTCAACCAGTAAAGAGTCTTCAACTGGTAGAGAGTCTTCAACTGGTAGAGAGTCTTCAACTGGTAGAGAGTCTTCAACCGGTAAAGAGTCTTCAACCGGTAAAGAGTCATCAACCGCGTCT
>CAZHEL010000018.1:2935-4408 GCA_964531625.1 uncultured Gammaproteobacteria bacterium | reverse complement strand
AGAGTCTTCAACCGGTAAAGAGTCTTCAACCGGTAAAGAGTCATCAACCGCGTCTAGAGAACCGTCAACCGATGTCGCTTCTTCAAGCGCAGATAAATTTATCTCTGCATTAGCGTATTCAGACGGTACATTTACCAAAGTATCAGCGTCGATATTCGCATAGGCCTCTAAGGCTTCAACTTTTTCAGTTAGAAACTTAATCTGGTTGTCCTTGCGAATCAGCTCTTGGGTTAAGTTGCCGACCGTTTGCGCTAAAGAACTAATAATCTCTTGAGCCTTCTGTCCATTTATAGAACCATCCGAGCCTTTACCTTGCGCAAAATCACTTAAATTGGTCACCGCGCCAGTTGATTCTTCAATAACTTCATCGATGCCAGTCAACTGAAAAGCCGGAGACTCATTGTTGTTGCCAGAAGCATTTGTATGAGCAGGCAGGCCTGCACCACTGCTTAAACTATCCAAGGCACGTTTTGCTTCGGCGGTGGATAAAGCTGAAGCTTGTGCTCGACTGGGAATGTCTAAGAACACACCCGCTTTAAGCGAATCTACAGAATCCGTTGAAAAAGCCTCTGGGTTATTCTTATACAAACTTATCATCGCCTGCTCTATAGAAACACCAAGCGCTTGATTGATGCGTCGTGCAACACGCCACAATGACTGACCATCGAGCACTGCACCAAATTTTTCTGGGATATTGTTGGCTTCAGCAAAATCGTAGGGACCCAATATAGAACCATCGCTTCGAACACTATTATTGTTACTAGCACGGCTGAAAAAGTCATTACTATTAGCCGAGCTGCCGAGCGGTTCACTCACCACCTGTGTGGAATTTAAGCTTTGCGATTGATCTGAAACACTTTGGCCATTTGTTAAGCCTGAAGAAGGCAAAGAACTGTCAGGTACGAGGTTAAGCAGCACGGTGTATTCTTTAATGAAGCTAGCTTGGCCATCAAAAATCTTGATAGTGAAGTTAATATACGGTTCGGTTACCAAACCTGATGAACGGATGAGTACGCCTAGTTGTGAGTTTGCGCGTTCAATTGATGCGGATAAATTCGCATTGGTACTAAAACTGGCGGTTTCACCATCAATCGCACTTCCTTGATCATCGGTAAGGCCCACGGCTAGCTGGTCAGGATTTTTTACATTGAACAAAGGAATTCTAACTACCAATGGCTGGCCAATATAAGAATCAGCGTTGGCGCTTCCTAAACCTAATGCGTGCGCTTGGCTTATAATACCGCTGCCATTGACATTAATAATGAGCAAACTCAAAAAGACTAACAAAGCCAGTGAGCCCCTGCTAGACAGTGCCCCAAGCATAACTTTAAGCGCACGCACAGAGGTAGCCATGCTGTGTAGCATTTCTACGTTAATCCTCAAATAACTGGATCGTCGCAAACTTTCAGCATTTTTGATGTGCTTATTCACCACTGATTTAACCATTGTTGTTTTTGTTGTTTTTGTTGTTTT
>CAZHEL010000018.1:0-2835 GCA_964531625.1 uncultured Gammaproteobacteria bacterium | reverse complement strand
TTGTTGTTTTTGTTGTTTTTGTTGTTTTCTTATTAGCTTGTTTTACTACTTACAAAAATATCGATTTCTAAACCTTAAGACACCGTATTTTCTTATACTCTAGACTCTTACCTGCGGCCCTAACGTATTTTATACGATTTTCTAATATGATTTAAAGATAGTTTACCTATTCTATTGATTATTATCTATTTTATATAAATAAATAGAGCTATTTCATCCCAAAAAATGGTCAATTTACGTCAAAACTAAGGAACACGGCTTTGTAGCGCTGCTACGGCAGGTAACTCCTGGCCCTCAAGAAACTCTAAAAATGCGCCGCCGCCAGTAGAAATATAGGAAATATTGTCAGCAACTTGATATTTATCAATGGCCGCTACCGTATCACCACCGCCAGCGATTGAAAAAGCCGGAGACTCTGCTATCGCCTTTGCGAGAGTTTTAGTGCCTTCTCCAAACTGATCAAACTCAAACACACCAACGGGGCCATTCCAAATAATGGTGCCGGCTCCCTTTATAAGATCAGCAAACTGTTGCGCCGTATCTGGCCCGATATCAAAAATCATATCGTCTGCTAGCACATCCTCCACGGATTTAGTGATGGCGGCGGCCGACTCCGAAAACTCTTTACCACAAACCACATCAACCGGCACTGGGATAGCGCCATCAGTATCAATTGCTTTACGGGATAAACCTTGCGCTTCGGATACTAAGTCTGCCTCATACAAAGACTTGCCGACAGAGTGACCCGCCGCGGCAATAAATGTATTGGCAATGCCACCGCCGACAATCAATTGATCCACTTTTCTCGAAAGCGCATCTAGAACCGTTAACTTAGTCGATACTTTAGAACCGCCTACGATCGCTACGATCGGCCGAGCTGGATCGTCTAAGGCTTTAGCTAAAGCATCTAACTCATTACTTAACAAGGGGCCAGCGCAAGCTATGGGTGCGTATTTAGAAACTCCATGAGTTGACGCATGTGCGCGGTGTGCAGTGCCAAACGCGTCCATAACATAGATATCGCACAATTGAGCTAAGTTTTTAGCCAACGCATCGTCATTGGATTTCTCGCCTACATTAAATCGAACGTTTTCACACAGTACTATTTCATTCTCACCCACGTCCACACCTTGCAACCAATCGCGTTGCAAGCGTACTGACATGCCGAGCAAGTGTGACAAGTGATCCGCTACTGCTCGCAGAGAATACTTTTCATCAAACTCGCCTTCGGTAGGCCGGCCAAGGTGTGACATCAGCATTAACTTAGCACCATGCTCTACAGCGAGTTTAATGGTCGGTAGTGAGGCACGAATACGCGCATCATTACTCACTTTGTCATCCCTAATTGGCACATTCAAATCTTGACGGATCAAGACTCGCTTGCCCGTTAAATCTTGATCTTGCATTCGCAATACGGTCATATTTTTATACGTAAATAATTAATTAAAGCGGGTTAACGGCTGTCTAAAACTGGTTGGCGACACTTTACAACTGGTTGGCGACACTAACTACATTTTCAACTGTAAAGCCAAAATGGCTAAACAAGGCATCTGCGGGCGCCGACTCACCAAAGCTAGTCATACCAATAATTGCGCCGTGCAAACCAACATATTTGTACCAGTAATCAGTAATGCCTGCTTCCAATGCCACGCGCTTAGACACGGCTGATGGCAGCACAGACTCTTTATACGCTGCGTCTTGCGCATCAAAGTAATCGGTGGACGGCATAGATACCACTCGCACTGCTTTACCTTGTTTTTCTAGTTCCTCGCCAGCTTGCATCGCTAAAGCCACTTCAGAACCTGTCGCAATTAAAATAAGGTCTGGCGTGCCACTGCAGTCTTTAAGTACATACCCACCCTTCTCAATATTGCTTAGCTGCTCTGCGGTGCGCTGTTGATGCGGTAAACTTTGTCGAGAAAACACTAAACTTGTTGGATGACTTTTGGTTTCAACAGAAGCTTTCCATGCCACTAATGACTCAACGGTATCGCAAGGTCGCCACAGGGACATATTAGGAATCATTCTTAGGCTCGCACAATGCTCTACCGGTTGGTGGGTCGGCCCATCTTCCCCCAAACCAATTGAGTCATGAGTAAGCACATACACAACCGGCTGCTGCATGAGCGCCGACATACGCATGCCATTGCGCATATAATCAGCAAAAACCAAAAATGTGCCGGTATAGGTTTTGAAACCACCGTGCAAAGCAATACCGTTTGAAATTGCCGCCATGGCAAATTCACGTACACCGAAATACAAATAATTACCACTTGAATCATCTGCACCAATCGCTTTAGATCCATTCCATATCGTATAGTTGGAACCCGCCAAATCGGCCGATCCACCAATCATTTCGGGTAATAATGGTGCTAAGTCATTCAGACAGTTTAAGCTGGCTTTTCGCGTCGCTAGGGTTTCACCAGCTTGGTCGACTTTGCTGACTAATGCGTCAGTTGCTGATTGCCAGTCATTGGGAAGCTCACCATTCATGCGACGCGTAAACTCAGCCGCTTGCTCTGGGTTAGCTGCCTTGTATTCATCAAATATATTCTGCCAAGCACTTTCAGCCGCAGCACCTCTGTCACAGGCGTTCCACGCGTCGGCAATATCGCCTGGCACCGTGAAAGGTTCTGCTTGCCAGCCAAGTTGTTCACGCATTAGGTCTATTTCATCGGCACCTAAAGGAGCACCATGGCAATTTTCCGTACCTTCTTTATTGGGCGAGCCTTTGCCTATTATAGTTTTACAACAAATAAGGCTGGGTTTGCCCGTTTCACTTTGTGCTTGCTCAATAGCAGACTTTAAGGCGGCAGCGTCATGACCGTCTACACC
>CAZHEL010000017.1:32626-56818 GCA_964531625.1 uncultured Gammaproteobacteria bacterium | reverse complement strand
GCTGTAAAGTTAAAACAAACTTAGTAAGTTGTTGCACCAACTCCGGACGCTGTAATCGATTACTTAGACAGTCCTCACTTTGATTAACACGCTTGTCGTCAAGCGTCTTATTGATGGCCATATTGTCTTTGACCATACTAGTCTTGGGCATCTTTTTTACCTAGAATTTCAGCCATCTCATCCATGCTTTTGTCGTGTTCTGAAGACTGTTGAAGCGATTGTTGCAATCCGCGAAAAATCCGCGCCGAGTATTCGAGTTGCGCAAGTTGACGCTGCTGTGCCGCTTTTTGATCAGGCTCAAAATTTTCCACATCAGATGGGTCTAGCAAACCATTGTCGGCAAGCACACGTTCTAAGGTATCGATACGTTCGCGCGCTACCGCCAACTCAGCCACCAATGCCATAGTGATAGAAAAATGACTCTCTGATGCGGCATCGTCAAAATATTCCGGACGCTTGCCCTTGGCTTTTTGATTAGCGAGATGCGCGACGTCAGTTGGATCAAAGCCATCTTTAAAATCATCGCTCATTTAAACTGCTCCTTTCCAAGCACCATAAGCGTGCCAAGCAGGTGCTCGTCCATAATCTTCGTTGGCTTGTTCTACACCAGGAATATCAACCGCTTTTAGTGCCGCATGAAATAAAGCATCATCCGCAAAACCCGATTCGATCATAGCTTCATCCAGATCTGTCGCATGCATGGCCGACCAAAATGGTTCGTTATTATTATAAGCATCCCAGTCACGCATAAATTGCTCAAAAATCGGCATGCCATCATGATACTGAGGTTGTTCTAGATGCAGTGTTAAGCCTCCCTCTTTTAAAACTCGGTAACTTTCTGCAAGCAACCTAGGCAATGCTTTGGCTGACAACTCATGTAAGAAAACGCTACTCTGGACCCAATCAAAATAACCGTTATCAAATCGGCTGAGGTCCTCGCCAGACATTTGTATAAATTGGATATTGTCTGCGCCCAACGATTTAGCTCGTGCATGAGCGTAACGCAGCATCGGTGCAGACACATCAATAGCAATAAATTCTGTGCCTGGGAAAGCCAATGCGATTGGCACTAAACTGTGCCCGGCGGCGACGCCGATATCCAACATTCGTTTGGGTTTAAAGTCTGGATAGTTCTGTTTTACCCAACTCACTACAGCAGCACCCGCTCCATCACAAAGTGGACCGATAGAACCAGCAGTAGTAGCGTAAAACCCTAGATCATAATTAGCGGCGGGCGCCACATCACCTTCGACTAGCTCGGTATAATAACTGCCCGGCATACAATGATGATCAACTTCAGCAACATAAGATGGTAACGGGCAATCCTGATTAAGTTCTAAGTCACAAGACTGACTGTTTATTTTGTTGGCTTTCTGGGCTAAACGCTTGTTTTGTTTTAGCACCACACTGCGACCTGTCTGCTGGCGCATTTCCATCAAATTACGTCGCAAAGCACTCCACATGCAATGAAAAGGATCATTATTCATGGCTTGGCGCACTTCTTGTCGTGTCGCTGGTTCGCGTTGATTGTCGCGAATAAAATTCGGCTTAACCCTATTTTCGTAAACCTTTTGATTACCGGGCGTCAGCACATTGGCAGTCATCCGATAACAAGCCATTATAAAATTGAGACGTGCGCGATCATCGTGGCCGACGCGGGGATACAAAGGATGTTTCTGCGCCTCGGTTATCGGAGGCGGCACATCCATGGACAAGGTCGAAGTTTGTGTCTTGGCTTGTGTCATGTGATTTATTCTTCCTATGTCTGTTACTCTACTAGTTATCGCGCTCGATCAATTCAATCAACTCGCCATTACGACCACTGATCACCACTGTTTTGCGATTTTGATACAAGGCGCCATTTACACTCGCTAAAGGCACTGCATTCAATCGCAAATCACTCGGCAAACCCTCCAAACTATCGACCAAAATGGAAACAATAGCGTTGCCTTTACTCAAACTATTGTCAGGTGCTTGTCTAGCGTTCGCAAGTTCTGGGTATTGATCTACCTCTATAACTGGTCTGCGATTATTTTGTAATAGTGATAGGCTATGTTGAGTTTCAGTATCGAGTTCAAACGCCCGATTAATAAGACCATATCGAAGCGACAGAGTCATGGTCTCACTGAGCTTTAACTGATTGCATATTTGTGCAACCGACGCTGAACGATCTTGCGCCGCCAATACAGCAATAAAAAATTGGTCTACTTGGTACCTTGCCATAGGTAAATCTGAATGCTCATCCGATGCAAGCACCTGATTCAAAAACAATACTTCTTGATCAGGTCCAACCACCTGCATCGGAATCACATTATCAATATTGTCGAGACGTTTGGGGGGGCCAACGACATCAAACATTGATTCTTTCAACACAGATTTATTTATTTTTTTTTCTAATGCAAAAACATCTTTTACCGATATTTCAAAGGCACACCAACCAAAGGTTGTAGCATGCGGATATGGCGGTGTATCGTCGGGGCTTTGCAACAAACGCAAATAAGACACATCGCCATCATTGACCGAATTCGGTGCATATTCCGCAGGCTGCAATAAACAATAATCTTGATCGACAAAGGCAGATGCTGACCAAGAATTCGCTAAATCACCACTAACTTGGCCACGCTCAATAACCTCATAATCGAGTTTTTCACAATACAAGCGAGTAGATTTATCCAGATCACTTACAACAATCGATCCACATAAAATTGTTCCGTGGGAATTGGAGGGTAAACTCATGAGCATAATAACTATTAGACCTCAAAAACAAACCCGCCGGCGTATGACGTGCCTGTCTAAATAGTTAGTTATCCTTATCTTCTAGCGGCGGTGCTGGTGTTTGCTCGAGAGCATAGTGCTCTAAACTAGACAAGCTCGGCTCTTCAAACTTATCAGGTGCTGAAAAATATTTTGGATAGTTTTCTTTGGCATAAGCCAGCACTGGCGCCGAAACCACTTGCTCTATAGTGTCTTCTTGGTAAGCACCCATGGTACATATATAGTTCATATTACCTTCGGCCTGACCCATGAGTAACCATGGAAACCATGGAGTAATACGTGACCAAGTACCTGTGTAATCAATCTGCGTAAGGTCGGGGTTTTCCAAATCTTCTTTACGAATCACATATCGGAACATTTCCGAAACACGATTAAACTCACCTGAAGATTCGCGCGGCCACTTATCTGGCTGTAAGGCGGATTTGTAATATAAATGCAATCCTGTTTCTAACACCACATTACCATTTGGAAATTCCTGCCACGGCAAAATAAATGGAATGTCCGGAATGTCATCAGGATTTAAACCGCCGTATGCGGGTGGTTTTGGGTAAAACGGGCCAACCTTATAGTTAAAAGGGTCATTAGCAATGTGCACGACTTTTACTTCTTCATTGGTATAAGGGTTGGTATAAGTCTCTAATACCTCGCCCGTTTTGAGATCCGTATAGAAGCCCACTTCCCGCAGCAACTTTTGGTAGACGCCGTTACCAAGATCAACCAAGCGCGCAAATGAAAAACCTTCAAAACCGACTAGGTCTCTTACCTTCTCGCCTTGACGAACGCCCATTGCTTTACCTTTAAACCAGCCAAAGCGTTGCTTGCCAAAATCTAAGTCACCCACCAATTTGGCGTAGGTATCTCGATTCCATAGATTATCAAAATATCGTAGTTCCGCTGTTTCTGGCATTGCGGTCTTGCCCACAGTGCTCGACATAGCATGTGCTTGCCCTACGCTCGCACCAACTAGGCCTGCTGCAAGAGCGGTTTTACCCGATTCGATTAAAAAGTCACGCCGACTCTCGTCGGGCTTATTTATTTTGCTCATTGTTTATTACCTCATTTTCGCAAGCGAAAAGATTACTCCACACCCGCGCAATAAAAATTTAACACAATCTATGTTAGCCTATAGATATAATATTATATCATTTAATTAGTTTAATCTACTTAAAGTGAAAAAGCTGAGAACAGCGCTACTAAAACGTAAAATTCATGCTCAACAATACAACCATCGTTATCAGTGTTTTAATAGTTTACAAGTTGATTCTCGTGGCTATTGGCCTATGGGGGCAAAGACGCAGTAAAGATATAGACGGATTCCTTATTGGAAATAGGCAGTTAGGCCCAGTGGTTGCTGCGGTAAGTTATTCCGCAAGTTCGTCTTCCGCTTGGACTTTGCTTGGCATGAGTGGTGTCGCTTTTTCACTCGGTCTCTCTGCCGTGTGGTTTGTGATCGGTTCAATTCTTGGCATGCTAGTGAGCTGGGGCTATGTTGCTCCCCATCTTATGAAACTAAGCCATCAACATGGTTTTTTCACAATTACTGATATTTTACTTCTAAATATTAGGACACATAAGTGGAGAAAACTAATTGCCACTATAGCGTCAACCATTATCGTTATCTGCTTTGTATTTTACGTGTCTGCACAACTGCAAGGCGCAGGCCAAACATTTCATCATGTTTTTGGTATCGGCGCTAATCAAAGCATTATCAGCGGAGCAATCGTTATATTAATCTATACATTATTGGGTGGTTTTTGGGCGGTGAGTATTACCGACACCATTCAGGGAATGTTAATGGCGGTCGCCGCACTACTATTGCCATTGGCCGCATACTTGCAGATTGGCGGAATCGGAGAGTTTTGGACCAGCTATCAAAATGTTGCTACTAGCTCTCAATTAAGTTGGTTTAACAACCGAGCAGGGTTGGCCGGACTAGGGTTTATAGTGGCGATAGTCGCGGTTTCTCTAGGCACTTTTGGCCAGCCTCATTTATTGGTTAGATTTATGGCGCTGCGTGACAAACGAGCATTAATACAAGCACGATTTATCGCTCTAATGTGGTTTACCGTAGTGTTTTTTGGCATGTTTTTTTTGGGTCTTGTAGGTCGTATTCTAATCACCGAATTAGATAATTCCGAATCGGTATTCTTATCGCTAACCGAACAATTATTCTCACCCATCATAGCCGCTATAATCATTGCATCCTTGCTGTCCGCAATAATGTCGACAGCCGACAGTCAACTGCTTGCAGGAGCAACGGCAATATCCCATGACTTAGATTTGGCGCGCTTATTTAAAGACCGAGAAATTCTAATTTCGCGCATTTCAATAACCTTAATGTTGGTAGCGTCTTGCCTATTAGCGGTGATAATTCCAGCGACTATTTTTAGCCGCGCATTACTTGCATGGAGCGCCCTCGGCGCCGCCTTTGGTCCCATCATCATTAGCCGCGTGTTGCGGTTAAACCCTTCAGATCGCGCTGTATTTTTAGCAATGAGCTTAGGTTTTGGTATGGCCATCTGGTTTCACTTTAAGCCAGAAAGTTTATCGTGGTTGATCAATAGCTCTCTATTGCCAGGCAGCATCTACGAGCGAGTGGGATCGTTTTTACTAGGCTTGACCATATTGCTGGTGTCACACCAATCTAGAGCAACCATTCGATAAGTGATATCCGCGGTTCTCAATTCTCTAATGGGAGGGCATAAAGAAAAATAGTGCAAAGTCTCTATAACTTAGAGATGTTTTAATCTATAGATTTAAAACTGCGATTTTAAAACACCGAGATACGGCTTAAAATCATTCGATATTCTGAACCTGTTCACGGATTTGCTCAATCAGTACTTTTAAATCAACCGAGGCTTTGGTTAATCTGGAGTCATTGGCTTTTGACCCTAGGGTATTCGCTTCACGGTTGAGTTCTTGCATTAAAAAATCTAAACGTCGGCCAGCTGGTTCGGGTTTGGCTAGCACCGCAGCTACTTCTAGCATGTGTACATTTAATCTATCGAGTTCTTCTGCAACATCGGCTTTCTGTAGGAAGATAATCATTTCTTGTTCAATTCTAGCTGGGTCAAGTTGGTCTTTAACTTCGGCTAGCTTTTCTTCTAAGCGAGTTCGGTAACTGGCAGTTATCTCTGGTAAGAAGGTTTCTATCTGTTGAATGACTTCTTTCATGCCGCTTAAACGTTGTTCTATTAGCTCGGCCATTTTTTTACCTTCTTGGGCTCTCGATGCTAGCAAGCCATCGAGCGCTTCATTCAGCACTTGCCGTAAACATTGTTTCATTAACTTAGGATCGGCTTTTTTTGCCTGTAATACACCAGGCCAGCGCAATACGTCGACGGCTCGCATATCTTGCATTTGTGGTAGTTGGCTGCGCATTTGTGTGAGCAAATCGGCTAGATTCGCAACCATTTCAGGGTTTGGTTCTAGACTGTTGTCTTGATTTTCTTTAAGTCGAATAAAACAGTCAACCCGTCCTCTGGTTAACTTACTAGCAACAAGCTCGCGTATATCACCCTCATGCACCCTTAACTCTTCCGGCATTCTGGGTGCAATCTCCAAATAACGGTGATTTACACTGCGCAGCTCGCAGCTCAATTCGCCAACTTCGGTTTCAACGCTTGCTTGCGCATAAGCTGTCATACTATAGGTCATGTTTAATATCTCGGTGGCAGTTAAAGCCTTTCGGAAAGTTAATCAAATTAGTTTCAGTTAATAGCAACGTTAAATATGGTGCATTGAGTAATCCATGACTATAATAACCTAATGAGTATTCTAAAACCGAAAACCAAGCAAAAAACCGTACCGGCGCTGCCATTGCGTCCGGATACTATGGTGGAGCAATACAGGATCGGCAAGGTTATCGGAGTCGGTGGATTTAGCGTGGTTTATAGCGCATTAGATACCGACACAAATGAAGTAGTCGCAATCAAAGAATTTTATTCGACTAACTGTATGCGTCGAGCCCGAAGCGGTGCTTTGCATATATACCCTAAAGATCAGGAACACAAATATCATATTGGCTTAAAACGCTTTTTTGATGAAGGCTTGACGCTGTCGCAAATCGAACACCCCAACATTGTTGGGGTAACCAATTTTTTCCGCTATAACAACACCGCCTACTTGGTGATGCGTTTTGAAAACGGTAAAGATTTACGTTGGTTTATTAGAAATACCGATTACGTCCCGGATGAAGAGTTTATGCTAACGGTATTTAGCATGGTATTAGCAGGGCTTAAAGAAGTGCATAAGAATCACTTTTTGCATTTGGATATTAAACCCAGCAATATTTTGTTGCGTTCAAGTGGTGTACCCTTAATATTAGATTTAGGCGCAGCCTATAAGTTCCCGCAAAAGGAACGCCAGAAAGTGACTACACTCACCCATGGTTATTCATCGCCAGAACAACACAATAAAAAACCGCTCAGTCAGTGTTCAGATTTATACGCAGTTGCAATGACAATGCGAGCCTGCATTACCCACAAGTCCCCTCCCTCTGCAATTAAACGTCAGAAAAAAGATTTACTGCGCCCCTTGAGCGAAACGCACAGCAATTATTATCGATCGAATATAATCGGTGCTATCGACCAAGCCAGCCTGCTTAATCATCTAGATAGACCACAAAATGTTAATGAGTTCGTAGAAATAATGACGGCTCGAACTCGGTAAACACATGACTAATGAATCGAAATTTTTGTACTCAGTCGGTCAGCAAAGCCATCAGGGTGGTCGCGACTACAATGAAGATCGCGTGGCTATTTTTGAGCGCGAAAACTCACTATTACTCGTATTGGCCGATGGCTTAGGTGGTCATGCAGGTGGCGAAATTGCGTCGCAAGCATTGGTTGATGCGATGGGTGATTCATTCAATAAAGCTACCGATAAACAGCTAGAAAAAGCCGATAGCTTTTTAGCCTTATCGATTAATTATGCACACCACTCGGTGCATCGTCAGGCAGTTAATCATGGCTTCAGTGTGGATTCGCCAAAAACAACTTGTGTTGTTTGTTTAATATACGAAGGCATAGCAACATGGGCACATGTTGGCGATAGTCGTTTATACGTTATCCGCAATAATAAATTCGAATTTATTACCAATGATCATGTTTCAAAGAAAGCTAGTAAAGGAGGCAATGCCCCTATTAGTCGATGTGTGGGCGGTCTTGAATCGCCTAAGCCCGAGCTTAGTAAGCCGCATGAAATGAAAGACGGCGAAATTCTATTTCTAGCTACCGATGGTGCTTGGGACTCTTTTAGACCCGATGATTTGTTTGAGTACGTTGACTCTGAACACCCTACACTTGGATTAGATAACCTATTGCAAGAGCTTGAACGTCGCAACAAAGTTCCGAGTGACAACCTATCTGTGGTGGTGTGTTTTTGGGGAGTACGTCAGCTAGATATCCCATCGTTCACCGAATATGAAACACCAAATACTATTCAACTATTGAGTGAATCCATTCAGAGGAGTGATGAAGAAGGCAGAGTCACCTCGACTGTTCCTGATAAAAGGTTTGATATGAATGAAATCGATACCACCATTAACGAAATCGAAGATTTTATTTCAGATATCGACGAAAAATTCTAGCACCAGAAACTAGGACGAGAGCCTAGAACTAAATAAGGCCTGCGCCCAATCTTAACCCGCGCTAGCAAACAACCGAGTAATATATGACTTCACTATCTCGCCCCAGTGGTCGCAATGCCGACCAATTGCGGACCATTAAAATTGAACGGAATTATACGGCGCATGCTGAAGGCTCAGTACTGATCAGTTGTGGCAACACTAAAGTATTGTGTAATGCCTCGGTAGAAGCAAAAGTACCGCGGTTTCTAAAAGGTAAAAACCAAGGCTGGGTGACCGCTGAATACGGCATGCTGCCACGGTCTACTAATTCCCGAATGGGTCGTGAAGCGGCGCGTGGCAAACAATCCGGTCGCACTCAAGAAATACAACGATTGATTGGTCGTTCACTAAGAGCCTCTCTAGATTTAAGTAAACTTGGCGAACATACAATTACTCTCGATTGTGATGTTATTCAAGCGGACGGTGGCACTCGAACCGCTTCAATCACAGGTGCTTATGTGGCACTGTGCGATGCCATTACGACCATGCTGGAAAGTAAAAAAATCAAAGAAAGCCCTATTATGCGACAAATAGCCTCGGTGTCAGTGGGTGTTTTTGAAGGGTCTCCAGTATTGGATTTAGACTACCCAGAAGACAGCAGCGCTGAAACGGATATGAATGTCATTATGGATGTGAATGGCAATTTCATAGAGGTGCAAGGTACCGCTGAAGGCGCGCCCTTTAGTCGCGACGAAATGAACGCGATGTTGGAATTAGCCGATAAAGGTATTCGCGAATTAGTGGCGCATCAAAACTCTGCACTAGAATCCTAAGCTTATAAATCATGAAAATCGTGCTTGCCACAGGTAATCAAGGCAAGGTTGCTGAAATGCAACATAGCTTGCAAGAATTCGGTTTTGAAGTGGTACCGCAAAGTGAGTTCAATATTCCTGAAGCAATAGAGGACGGCTTGACCTTTGTCGAAAATGCACTGAAGAAAGCACGGCATGCCTGTGAACTTACAGGCCTTGCTGCGATTGCCGATGATTCGGGTTTAGAAGTAGATGCCCTAAACGGTGAACCTGGTATTTATTCGTCTCGGTATGCTGAGGATGACAATGGCAAACCCAGTGGCTCGCAAGCCAACAATGAAAAATTACTCAACGCGTTAAGCGGTGTTGAAAATAGAGCGGCGCGCTTTCAATGCGTCATTGTATATTTAAAACACGCCAACGACCCTACTCCTATTATTGCCTCGGGCACATGGGAAGGGCAAATAGCCAGCAAAGCTACTGGCAATAATGGCTTCGGATATGATCCGCTCTTTTATGTACAAAGCGAGGGTCTGCATGCGGCCGAATTAAGCCCACAAAAAAAGGAACAATTGAGCCACCGTGGTAAAGCATTGACAGCACTTAAGATAGCCTTGCAGGGGTCTTGAGTTGTGACACTAGTAAATCGCCTCAGGCCTATGTATAAATTAGATTCACAAAATTAAAACCCAAAAGTCGTACCTATAACATTATGCCTTCATCCAATTCTCTTACTCTAGACAAACATCAAACCTTTAGAGGCCGCAGCGGGCCGGTCGTTGTATTAGTGGCTGACGGTGTCGGTGTTGCGCCTGCTGGCCCGAGCAATGCGGTCAGCGAAGCCAACACGCCAACCTTAGATGCGTTGGCTGATCAAACACTGTACACGCAATTAGCCGCACATGGCACTGCGGTGGGTTTGCCGAGCGATGGCGATATGGGTAACAGTGAAGTGGGTCATAATGCGCTCGGTGCGGGTCGGATTTTTGCGCAAGGTGCCAAATTAGTAAACCAAGCTCTGGAAAGCGGTTCTTTATATCAAACCGAGATCTGGCGTCAAGCGATAGAGCAAGGCAAAAACAACACTCTACACTTGCTAGGTTTACACTCAGACGGCAACGTGCATTCGCATACTCAGCACCTTTACCAGCTAATGCAAAAAGCGGCTGAGCAAGGTGTTAAAGAATGTTGCATTCATATTTTACTGGATGGCCGAGATGTCGCAGCACGCTCAGCCATCACTTACATCGAACAAACCGAACAACTAATCGAACAAATTAATAGCAAGCACGATGCACACTTTCGTATTGCCAGTGGTGGCGGGCGCATGGAGATCACCATGGATCGCTATGAAGCCGACTGGCCGATGGTGCAACGCGGCTATAATTGCCATACCCATGGCGTGGGCAAGCAGTTCTCCAATGCCAGCGAAGCAGTTCAAGCATTGTACGAGTCTAGCGGTAAAGACGATCAATACTTGCCCGCCTTTGTCATTGCAAAAGACGGCCAAGCTGTGGGCAAGATGAATGATGGCGATGCAGTTATCCTGTTTAATTTTCGTGGTGACCGTGCTATGGAAATTTCATTGGCCTATGAAAAAAGCGATTTTCATGAATTTGATCGAGATGAACATGCGCCACATCCCAAGGTTTTTTATGCCGGTATGTTGCAGTACGACGGCGACGAGTTAATTCCAAATCAATACTTGGTAAACCCACCCGATATTGACCGCACTATGGTTGAATTCATGTGCCAAGAAGGTCTTAAGTCGTTTGCGGTTAGTGAAACTCAAAAATTTGGTCATGTGACTTTTTTCTGGAATGGCAATCGATCTGGTTATTTAGACGAGGCTTTAGAAACTTACATTGAGATTCCATCTGACAATATTGAGTTCAATCTTGCGCCGGCTATGAAAGCCCAAGAGATTACTGACGAAACCATCAAGCTTATTGAAAGTGGTGAGTATCAATTCGGGCGTTTAAATATAGCCAATGGCGACATGGTCGGGCACACCGGAGATATGGCGGCTGCCATTGCAGCAATGGAAGTTGTCGATGAGTGCGTTGCACGTTTGATAGAGGTAATTAAGCAACATAATGGTGTGCTTCTATACACGGCAGATCATGGTAATGCCGATATTATGTATATCGAAAAAAACGGCGTTCGATCCCCCAAAACCAGTCATACACTTAGCCCAGTTCCATTTGCAATTGTCGATCCAAATTATAATGGTGAGTACAAGCTTAAGCCACCCAGTGATGCAGGCTTAACTCATATCGCCGCCACGGTATTTAATTTGATGGGCTATGAGGCTCCACAAGACTATCAACCCAGCTTATTAAGTTTTGATTGAGATCTGTAAAAAGACATGAGCGATAAATTAATTCATCAAGGAAATTTGATCTCTGTTTACAGTGAACGCGTAGACTTTCCAGAGGGTGGTCATACTCACTTTGATATTGTTAAGCATCCAGGCGGTGCGGTCATTGCCGCAATTAATGAGCAAAACGAAATATGCCTATTAAAACAGTGGCGACATGCGATTGGACAATTTATTTGGGAATTTCCAGCCGGCTGTCTCGAGCCGAATGAACCACCAATGGAGACAGCAAAACGGGAACTTGAAGAAGAAGCCGGAGTCATCGGCAATACATGGTTAGAGCTTGGCAAAGTAACGACCAGTCCAGGCTTTAGCAATGAAATTTTGTATTTTTACAAAGCCAGTGATCTAAGCTCTGGAACAGTTAAATTAGATGAAGCGGAACAATTAGAAGCACACTGGCTGCCACTAGAGTCAGTCTATGAGATGGCCAAGTCTGGCGAGATTATTGATGCCAAAACTTTGGCTCTTTTACTGAGATTGTAGTTTTAAATGTTATAGCTTAAGCTTTCAAGCTTTGCAGCAAAGTATGGCTTTTATCCAAAGCGCCTCGATGGGCCTCAATAAACGCGAGACCATTACCACCCATTTCGTCGCGCAAGCTAGGGTTGCGCAGTAGCTCACCTACCGCTTGTTCTAGCTCCTTACTATTCTGTACCATCTGGCCTGCGCCTTCTTTTATAGTCCAACGACTAATATCAGGAAAGTTAAACATATGTGGCCCAAACACCACTGGCACGCCTAGGGCACAAGGCTCTAATATATTTTGTCCACCTAACGGCTCTAGACTACCACCTACAAAAGCCACATCTGAACTTGCATACATTAAGGATAACTCTCCTATGGTATCGCCTAAGTACACATCTACATCTGAAGCGATATCAACCGCTGAGTCAGTGCGGCGCACAACCACAAGATCTCGGCGTTGGATTTTGCGCGCGATATAGTCGAACCGCTCTGGATGGCGCGGTACCAAAACTAACAACAAACTCGGAAACTCTTCTTTAAGCAACTTGTAAACTGACAGTATTCTGCCCTCTTCATTTTCGCGTGTGCTACCTGCTATCCAAATCAATCTATCTTGGCCTAGCATACGCCGCGTTACTTCTGCTGACTCTCGTAAGCTATGCGGTACCGAGACATCAAATTTAATACTGCCGGTCTCCGAAATTTTTTCGCTAGGCACCCCTAACAACTCTAAATGTTTACGGTCGAGTTTGCCCTGCACCGCAAAATAATCAATTTTTTCTAAGAAAGGCTGAAACAAAGATCTAAATTTAGCGTAACGTAGATAAGAACGCTCGGATAAGCGCACGTTGATATACACCAACTTACTATCAGTATTGCTTACCGCAGATATCAAGTTTGGCCAAATCTCAGTTTCCATCACCAACACCATCTTAGCGTTAACCACTCTTACCAAGCGGTGCATAGCCCAGCCAAGATCATATGGAAAATAACAGTGAGCAACTTTGTCATACAGCATCAATTTAACCATCTCCGAGCCCGTTGGCGTGGTGGAGGTCAGTAAGATAGAAATATCTGGTTGCTCACTAATCAGTCGATCAACTAAGGGTACAGCGGCGCGTACTTCGCCTACCGACACCGCATGTATCCATAAATCAAATGGCGCCGCTTGTTTTATTTCTGGTGCAATAAATCCAAAACGCTCACCCCAACGCAACCAATATAATCGGTTTCTGAACCCGCGCATTATCAATCCGATAATTGCAAAAGGAATGGCTATATATAAGCCAATTCTGTATGCCCAAATCATGTTAGCCAGTCTCGTTTGATCAGATACTCACTCAACAGCTCAGCTTCCAAGCTGCCCGGCTGTGGGTCTGCTCGGTATTCCCAGGCTACTTTGGGTGGCATAGACATCAAAATTGATTCGGTGCGCCCACCCGATTGCAATCCGAACAAAGTGCCTCGGTCATGCACCAAATTAAATTCTACATAGCGCCCACGTCGAAGCAATTGCCAATCTCGGTGGGCTTGATCATAGGGTGTATCTTTGCGCTTTTTTAAAACGGGAAGATACGCTTTAAGATATTGATTACCCACACTTTGCATAAACGAAAAATCATGTTCAAAACCATTTTCATTCACGTCATCAAAAAACAAACCGCCTATGCCGCGTTGCTCGTATCGGTGCGGTAAGTAAAAATAGTCGTCGCACCATTTTTTATATTTTGGATACAAGTCATCACCAAACAAGTCGCAAGCTTGCTTGGCAGTGCTATGCCAGTGTAGCGCGTCTTCGGCAAAGCCATAATAAGGCGTCATATCAAAGCCACCGCCGAACCACCATATTGGCTCACTGCTATCTAACCCTGCAATAAAAAATCGCACATTCATATGCGAAGTGGGCGCAAAAGGATTAAGTGGATGCATCACCAATGACAAACCCATGGCC
The DNA here is from genome assembly GCA_964531625.1 of uncultured Gammaproteobacteria bacterium. GTDB lineage: Bacteria > Pseudomonadota > Gammaproteobacteria > Arenicellales > Arenicellaceae > Arenicella. The sequence goes on along the minus strand of CAZHEL010000017.1, from coordinate 42,863 downwards.
TCAAATTCTTTACCCGCGAGTCCGGGGCGCTTTAAGGTAGCGGCTGGTGGCAATTGATCGCCAGTAATATGCGAAAAATTAACTCCTCCTTTTTCAATCACTGAACCACCCGATAGTACGCGCGTGCGCCCGCCCCCGCCGCCATTAGTATGTTGCCAGGCGTCTTCTTCAAATGCCTTACCATCAACATCAGTTAAAGCCGTACAGATGGTATCTTGCAAATCTTGTAGATAAGTCGCAACAAGGTCGCGCATGTCAGCAGAATTAGTCACTTAGGTTTATCGGTTTAGTAGTCTGTGGTCTTAACGCAAACGTTCGCCAGTTATAGCATCTCGTATAAGCGAAGGTGTGGCAGCGCCACCCAGCTCTGCATCAAGGACAAAGTCTAATTCTACACCCATCTCGCCCTCAATTGCGGATGCAGTTAATAATACGTCTTGGCCATGCCGATTAGCGCTGGTAGATACGATAGCTCCGCCAAACTGTTGGCAAAGCAATTTACTCACTTGATGAGCGGTTACGCGCATAGCGACGGTCGAGTGTTTTCCTTTTACAGCGCTCGAAACAGACTCTCTTACGGGTAGCAACCAAGTATTCGGACCTGGCCACGAAGCTTTGATTTGTTCGATTGAAGCTAGCGAGTCTATATCTGCATACTCACTAACCTGATCGAGATCTGCCGCAATCAATATAAGGCCTTGATCGGCTTGGCGTTGTTTAATACTAATAAGGCGCTCTAATGCTTGATCGTTCTTTGGATCACATCCCAAGCCAAAACAATGTTCGGTGGGATAAGCGACAACGCCGCCAGCGCGTAAAGCGGTGACGGCGTCATTAATTCTATTATCTAGCGAAACATTGTTAGTCATGGTCAAGCATGGCAACTTTAACGGTTGGCCATTTTAATGTGATCGGAGTCACAACACCATGCTTAGGCCAAACAAATTTTCTAGGGCTTATTCAAATTCCAGTCGTAGTCGTAACTTACCGAACTGTGATTTTCAATACCATCTAATGTTTCATCATCCACATATTCTTCAAGGTACGCTAATAATTCTTGTTGGCTGCTGGCAAAGTCCGTGCCGTACCAATCAAAAAGGGAAGATAAAATTAATTTATCACCATCTACTCTAACTGCTCGCGAATGTCCTAAGAAGTCGTCTTGAGCCTCGTCCATCAACTCTTCGACCAATTCAGCGGTAAACGCGGTTGAAAGCAAACTTGGGCAACCGATGCTGGCACAATTCAATGCGTAATGTAGTCTGCGGTCTTGCCATATAGGGCGCAAAATACCATGCTCGATTAGATTCAAGCTTACCTTTTGCCCTGCGATAGTCAGGGTTTCTTTATCCCATGGTCCCGGCGTGATGGCATTTGACCAAATATCTTTAATGCTAGTGATATCGTCTTCTTCAATGCCCTGCAAGACTTCGTAAACAGTAGCGGCGTTATATAGGTTAATCCAAAATGCGAGTTGTTCTGCCGAATTCAGTTCACGTGGGTCTACTGCTTGCAGAGCATCAAGATAAGTAACAAGGGTTGCTCGATCTGGCGCTGACACACTTTTGTAGTCAAAACGATTAACACCACTTTCATGATCGTCATCCAAATAGTTATCTAATAAATCTTGCCAAGCACTGTGATCCACCGATTGCTGACTTTGTTCATTGCGAGCTTCCCAAAACGGGTTGGACTCGGAAGTTGGCGCACCGCATGCCGATAAAATAGCGGCTATTGCGAGCACACTAAAAAAACGAAACATATTTTTATTCAACATTATTTTCTCCAAATAAACGGACTATCTTATTTAGCCACGTCTCCAACTATGAAACTTTTCTACCCACTTGAGTAAGCCATGTGGCTGATTCTCACGCTTCCAGTTACCAGCCACGAACTTATTAGCTTCAGCCATGCTTGGATACAAATGAATGGTGCCAAGGATTTTGTTCAAGCCAAGATTGTATTTCATGGCTAACACATATTCGGCGATTAATTCACCGGCATGACTACCCACAATAGTGACACCAAGAATTGTGTCCTTGCCATTTTTGGGAGTAATTACTTTGATAAAGCCATGCGCTTCACCATCAGCGATGGCGCGATCAAGATCATCAATGCCATAACTAGTAACTTGATAATCAATGCCCTTTTCTTTTGCCTCGCTCTCACTTAAACCCACGCGCGCTACTTCTGGCATAGTAAAGGTGGCCCAAGGAATCACTCGATAATCCACTTTGAATTTTTTAGCAAAACCAAATAAGGCATTAACTGTGGCATACCATGCTTGATGTGATGCGGTATGGGTAAATTGATATGGGCCCGCAATATCTCCAACCGCGAAAATATTTGGCACATCGGTACGCAAGTATTCATCGGTTTCAATGGTGCCATTCCTACGCAGTTTTATACCGTGTTTCTCAAGCTCTAAGCGGTCAGTATTTGGCTTACGACCAACCGCAACGAGAACTTTATCAAAAGGAATTTCGACCGGACCATCGTCAGTTTCACAATGCAGGACTTTGCCCCCATCGTTAGTGAATTTAACCGCTTTGTGATTAGTCAGTATGTTGATACCGTCTTTTTTAAATCTCTCGGTAATCACGTCGGCCACGTCAGAATCTTCACGGCCCATCAATTGACCCATCATCTCAACCATCGTGACTTTAGAGCCGAGCTTTGCAAAAGCTTGGCTCAATTCACAACCAATTGGTCCGCCACCCAGTACCACTAAACGCTCAGGCAGCTCTTCTAATTCCCACACATTGTCTGAGGTTAAATAATCAATGTCTTGCACGCCTTCAATGGGTGGCACAAAAGGACGTGCCCCTGCAGAAATAATTATGCTCTTAGTGGTAATGGTGCGGTCATTTACCTGCACCGTATGTTTATCAACAATTTGTGCTTCACCGGTAACGCACTCTACACCCAATCCAGTAAAACGCTCAATTGAATCGTGCGGCTCAATAGTTTCAATCACTTTATGCACACGCTTCATTACTTTACTAAAAACAGGTTTCACCGGTACCGCTTCAAAGCCAAACTCCTCTGCTCGGCCCATGGTGCTGGCTACTTTGGCAGAACGCAGTATGGCTTTACTGGGCACACACCCCGTATTCAAACAGTCGCCACCCATTTTATGTTTCTCAATCAGAATCACTTTAGCTTTAACTGCGGCGGCAATTAAAGCGCTTACCAAACCACCAGAGCCAGCGCCTATAACGACTAAATTTGCTTCATACTTTGCCATTTTTCTATTTACTCCACGCCTACTCTTTAGAGGGCTATATTGATATCGATTTACGTGTGATATTAAAAATTTAGATGTTTTTCTACTACTGACTTTTAGCTAGCGATTATGATACAGCATCTGCTGGTTTATCCTTCTTTAGCCACGCCAAGGCGTATTTGGCGATTATCGGAAATACACCTAGCAATGCAAAAGACGCTAACAGTTTTGGCGATGCGATATCACCCAAACTTTGAATTTCGGCCAATTGCGTACCCGCGTTTACAAATACCGCAGTGCCCGCCAACATGCCCAATTGGCTCGACCAGTAATAGGTCCAAGTCTTGAGTTTAGTTAGCGCTAACACTGAATTCACCATCACAAATGGGAACAATGGCACCAATCTTAGACCAAATACGTAAAACGCTCCTTCGCGCTCAATACCTTTATTAATGGTTTCTAATCGATCACCAAACTTTGCTTGAATGCTATCGTGAAACAAGTAACGCGTGAGTAAGAAAGCAATAGTCGCACCAATAGTACTGGCAAAAGAAACAATAATAGTGCCCTTAATAAAACCAAAGATGGCGCCAGCCGATACAGTTAACAATAAAGCCGCTGGTAAAGCTAGGGCGGTAATAGCTACATAGGCAAGAAAAAATCCACCCGCAATCAACAAGGGCTTACTAGCATACAAATCCTGCAAAGCAGCTCTTTGCTCTTTCAAGTACTCAAGATTAAAGTACTGGTTTAGATCGAAATAGAAGAACGCACCAATCAATGCAAGAACGACACCGGCTAGTAGAATTTTGGTTTTCATAATAGACTCTGTAGTGATTTTTCAATAGGCCCCAACTAAGACCTTGCACGATAATAAAAGCTTACTTCAATTAACGCAAAATTCATTGGTTTCACTTATAAGTATAAATATGATCTATATAACTTTATTAATTACAGCACTGGCGCTCGCTAATGCAACAAACTAATGCAATGCAAAAACTGGGTAAACGCATAGAGTGGCAAGCGATCGAAGATCTAACTAAACCGCTAGATGAATTAAGCGATGGCTTAACGAACGAGGACCTGCATCTTTGGCGAATACCGATGAAGCTGGATGCTAAACAAAGTGCATTGGCACTCGATTTATTAAACGATCGACAGCTTGAAAAATATGGACGGCGCAAAGACCGAGAGTCTAAGCAAGCCTATCTAGCTGGTCGTTACTATTTATTTTTGCTGATCAGTCAGTACGAAAAACTACCGCTTACAGAGATCGAACTAAGCTATAGCCGACTAAATAAGCCGTCATTAAGCAACAATCCTAACAATCTACAATTTAACTATACCGATACTCGAATCGGCCAACATAGCGTGGGCTTATTTGCGTTTTGCAAAAATGCAGAAGTTGGTGTGGATCTCGAAGCTCGAACTCGCCAAAGTCAATTTAGCCAAATTGCCGCGAGACGATTCTCAGCAGCCGAATTGGAATATGTTACGAACGAGGTCACTAGCAAACGCAAGAATGAAACGCCCGAGAGCCAACCAATGGTTGATCCAGAGCGCTGCCTAGCTATATGGACGCGCAAAGAAGCCTATGGCAAAGCCATCGGCAAAGGTATTAATTTCACTATGAATGAGCGGGATCTCGCACCAGGTGTCGACCCCTATGAATTAAATTTCACAGATGATGAAGAAAAACTTTGGCGACTTAATCAAATCGAAATTGGCGATGACTTGATCGCTTGTGTCGTGCATGCGGGACATCAGACACTCAATCTCAAAGGCTTTAATCGCAACTAGGTTTACAAATAACGCCGAAATTTAAGCTGGCTTAGTAAGAATGTCTTTGAGTGAGTTAAACCACATTCCGTAATACTCATGCAATGCCACCGTGCTTAAACTAAGTGCTGCTGCAGAAGGGAGCCACTTAAATATCGACGGGCGGTACGATTCTCTTATCAAGATATCAGCTGAGGCGGGGGTGATAGTAATTGGTAGTTTTTGCATAATCGACAAAGCACGCGGCATATGCAAAGCGGATGTCACCAATAAAGCTGAAGAGATTTCGCTTTTAGCGAGCAAGCTTTCTAGCTCATCCTTATTTTGTTGTGTGTTACGGCTGCTTGACTCAATCAGGATTGCAGCGCTCGGGACACCCCACTCTTGTAATAACTCACGTGCGTAATAAGCCTCACTACGCGAGTCGGGCTGCGAGAATACATTGCCTCCAGCCAGAATGATTTTACTGGCCTTGCCAGCCCGATACAGCCGCACGGCATACCACAAGCGATCGCTACCAGAGCCAATTTGCGTATGTTTAGCTGGCGAGCTAGGCAAACGAATGCTGCCACCCAGAACGATTATTGCATCGTGAAGAGCAGTATCTTGGATGGTTTGCTGTGGATATTGTTGCTCGAGACTGCTTGCCAGACGATTTGCCACTAATGGATTAGAGGATATAAGTAGCACCGCAATAATACTCATGCTCAAAAGACGTGATATGACCCGAGTCCGCCATAGCAGCAAACGCAAGACGATTAGCACTCCAATAAACCCGACTGGATAAATCAAAGAAGACACTATTTTGATCAATAATATGGTATCCATATGACTTGTTAGCTGGTTGGCTAAGTTAAGAGTAACACATTAGAAAACACAGCTTGCGGGGGCTCTTGTCTATCCAATAATGCCCTATCCAATAATGGTTACCAATGTTAGGATACCTCCCTGCTTAATTTAAGCACTTCAATAACAATAATATCCCATGGATTTATTTGACTTTAAAAATGGCCGAGAAGGCTACTACGGTGAGTATGGCGGCACATTTTTGCCTGAAATACTGCACAGCACCATCGAAGAGTTAAAGGCGGAATTCCGTAAAGCAAAAGACGACCCGTCATTTTGGCAAGAATTCAAAAGCCTGATGCAAACTTACTCAGGCCGACCAACGCCTGTGACTCATCTGGCCAACTTATCGAACAAGCTTGGCGGTGCGCAGATTTACGTCAAACGAGAAGATCTTAACCATACAGGCTCACATAAAATTAATAATGTAATGGGCCAAGGCTTACTCGTGAGGCGCATGGGCAAAACTCGTGTAATTGCTGAGACTGGAGCCGGACAACATGGTTATGCAACAGCCACAATGGCGGCTTGCTTTGGTTTTGAGAGCAAAATATATATGGGCGCGACTGACGTAGCTCGGCAGCGCCCCAATGTGTTCTGGATGGAAAACATGGGTTCTGAGGTTGTCGCAGTTACCGATGGGCAACAGACACTGAAGGACGCGATTAATGAATGCCTGCGTGACTGGGTTACTAATATGGACAATACCCATTATGTGTTAGGTACGGCTTGTGGTCCGCACCCTTTTCCGGAAATGGTGAGCTGGTTTCAATCAATTATTGGTCTTGAAGCTCGTGAACAGATAATGAGTAGTGCGGGTAAGCTGCCTGACAAGGTATTTGCATGCGTTGGTGGTGGCTCCAACGCCATTGGTTTATTCCAAGGCTTTATGGACGATACTGATGTACAGTTAATCGGCTGTGAAGCAGGTGGCTTCGGCCCTGGCAAAGGTAATCATGCGGCGCGCTTGGCGTATAAAGATGCTTCTGTAGGAGTAGCGCAGGGCATGAAGACATATTTTCTTCAAAACGACGATGGAAATATGCTGGAAACCCATTCGGTGGCGGCAGGCTTAGACTATATTGGTGTAAATCCTGTGCTGGTACATTTATGGGATCAAGGCCGAGTGCGTTTTGAGGCGGTAACAGACTCACAAGTCACTGAAGCTTTGAAAGTTACCATGCGCAGCGAAGGACTGATTCCAGCGTTAGAAAGTTCACATGGTTTTTCGCAAGCAATCATTGAAGCTGAAAAAATGTCTAAAGACGAAGTCGTACTAATTAATATGTCAGGTCGTGGCGACAAAGATATATTCACGATTGCTGATGCATTAGACGACGAGCATTGGAAACTGTTTATTCAACAAAAAGCGGCCGAATATGAGTCTGAATAAATATTTAAGTGAGCGCTTAGAAGCATCCGCTGATCGCGATCGAAAAACTTTGGTCATGACGCATGTTGTGTGTGGCTATCCTTCTTTTGAAGACAATTGGAAAGCCCTTGAGATAATGCAAGAATTCGGTGTGGATATGGTTGAACTGCAATTTCCGTTTTCGGAACCTTCAGCAGATGGCCCGTTGTTTGTAAAAGCCAACCAGTCTGCAATCGAAAGTGGTGTGCATGTGCAAGACTGCTTCGCATTTATGCTCAAAGTGACCGCTGCATTTTCATTTAAAGTAGTGATGATGGGCTACTACAACACCGTATTCAAAACTGGTCATCGACCCTTTTTAGAGCGTCTAAAAGATGCTGGTGGCAGTGGTTTTATTCTGCCTGATTTGCCCATTGAAGAAGCTAGTGAGTTGCATGGTATTGCTAAAGAGTTGCAGTTATCGCCTATTGTTTTAATGACACCCACTAACAGCGATCAACGTCTAGCTGAACTGGCGCAATGCAGTGACGGTTTTATTTATGCGGTAGCGCGTAAAGGTGTAACAGGGTCTAGTACTGAAATGGATCGTGCTGTATCCGACTTTATTGAGCGTTGTCGAGAGCACACCAAACTACCAATAGCAATTGGCTTTGGCGTGAGCAATGCACAGGATATCGCTTTTATTGGCAAGCATGCTGAAATAGCTGTCATTGGTACAGCCGCGTTAAAAGCTTGGGAAAGTAATGGCAGTGTGGCCTTACGAGCTTTTTTCCAACAATTATTAGAATCCAAAACTGCCCTAGCCTAACTAGATATTCCAGCGACACAAAAATTGCAGTGAAAAACGTAGGTTTTCCTGTATGTATCAGTCAAAACTTGCTCTCAAGACTTAGCAAATCACTCGCAATTTGCACCATTTACCATACGAATAGCCCGAGCTAAATGTCAAATAACGTAACTTTATAGACAAAACGTCTTATTAATCATGGAAAACTAAGGTAATACCGATAATTGACACAATATTTAGCATAGTTTTCTGGCTATTTTGGTAGTCAATTGCCATACTTTTGCGTAGCGCTTCAGGTTCTATGTGCTGCGCGTCTCAAATAAGTCTGTACTCAAACATATTTATAAACACCCAAACGGGAGTACTTAGGTATCGCATTTTCAAATTGTACAGTTTGCAAGTGCTCGTCTAATTGCACCCCTCACTGATTAACGAGGAGGGAAAAGTGAAACGATGTTCATTATTTTGTAACGGATGGTGGTCATTCCTATGGATACTATTTCTATCAGGACTGTTACTACTACTTTTACTATTTTTTAAATGGGACCCTATCGAAAAAGACGTCAAAGGCAATGCCTTAAGCAGTCTGCAAGCCGAGGGCTACCCCTGGGCGGAAGTACAAACATATCATCGTGGTCGAGAGGTACTGCTTACCGGTACTGCTCCTGATCAAGCATCAGTAGACAACGCTATTTCGGTTGCGCGTGGCGCTGAAGGTGTTAATAGCGTGCGATGGGTTGGAGATTTCGCAGAACTAACGCCACCATCATTATCTGTTATCAGAGATAGAAGCAAAGTTACTCTATCTGGGACCGTGGCCGATCAAGCGACGGTTAATGATTTAGTGACCAAGGCCGGTCAACGTTATGGTGACGACAATGTTATTAATCAATTACAGGTACGTGAGTATACTAAAGCTTTACCAAATATAGGTAGCTTGATGGGTATCTTGGATGACACCAAAAGTCGTTCAATGATGCGCTTGCGTGATGGTGTAATCACATTGGCTGGTGAAGTTGATAGTGAAAACATTAAAACAAGCATCGGCAGCAAAGTTGCCAGCGTGTTCTCAGGCAAGGTTAACAACCAATTGATTGTTGCTGCCGCGCCAGCTCCAGTGGTAGCCAGTAAAGGCGAAGTTTGTCGTGATTCAGTTAATGAATTGCTCAGTGAAAGCAAAATCAACTTTGAAACCGGTAGCGCCAACATCAAGCAAGATAGCAATGACTTATTACAGAATATTGCTGGGGTGGCGAAGAATTGCCCCGAAGTACGCTTTGAAGTAGCAGGACACACCGATTCAACGGGTTCATTGGAATTTAATAATCGACTTAGTGGTCAGCGCGCTCAAGCTGTTGTGCGACACCTTATTGGACTTGGTCTCAACTCATCGCGATTTGATGCTGCCGGCTACGGTCCTAGCCAACCAGTTGGTGACAATGCTACGTCTGAAGGACGTGCTCAGAACCGACGCATTGAGTTTAAACTCATCAACTAACAGATTTTACGAGGAGAATTATTATGTGGTATTTATTTTTACAAATATGGATCTGGCTTATTGCAGCCTTTTTACTTGGCTGGCTAGCTCATTGGTTTTTTTGTTGTCGTGGTAAAAGCGAAGAAAGTGCGTTACAATCATCAGGCAACGCAGGAATCGCTGGTGTAACATCTGCTGAAACCGCTAGTGTTTCAGAGCCAGAACCAGTAGCGGTATTGGAGTCATGGAAGCCTCAAGGTTTTGCTAGCCCTCCTACTGACGTTGATGATTTAAAACGAATTAAAGGCGTGGGCTCTGTTATTGAAGAAACGCTGAATGGGTTAGGAATTTATCAACTCCAACAGATCGCTAATTGGAGTCACGATAATGTTGCATGGGTTGAAAATTTCATAGCATTCCCAGGACGAATCAGTCGTGAAGACTGGATCAATCAAGCTCGAACATTGGATGCTGGTGGTTCAACTGAATTTGCCAACCGTGTTGACAAGGGTGACGTTGATTATAAAGATTAGCCTAAAGAAGTAAGCTTCTTATAAGTTGTTCAAAAAACGGGCTATACAAATAGCCCGTTTTTTTTAAGTGCAAAAAGATTGCGATTTTATTGATTGTGATTTATTTGTTCAGGTAGTATTGCAGTGACATTGAGGTTGCGTAATAACCGTGGCCCCTACCCAACCCAATAACCCAACCATGGTTGTTGCGTAACTTCTTTGTCGCTACATCTTCTTT
>CAZHEL010000017.1:5491-32526 GCA_964531625.1 uncultured Gammaproteobacteria bacterium | reverse complement strand
TCTCTACTGGCTTTTCTCTACTGGCTTTTCTCTACTGGCTTTTCTCTACTGGCTTTTCTCTACTGGCTTAAAGATTATATATTCACTTCGAACGCACAGAGATCTCTTCTAGCGCACCGGCCCTTGCTACTTTTTCGTTTTTATTGAGCTATTCTCTGCATTCCTTTGCTTGAGAATCAAAGCCTTAGTTCACTCACAATAGCCTTCTGGGTTATTAGATTGCCATTTCCATTGATCGCGCATCATTTCGTCTAGGCCGAACTTTGCTTGCCATCCAAGTTTTTCACTACTCATGCTTGGGTCGGCATAGCATTGCGCTATATCTCCTGGCCTTCTGGCTTGTATTTTATACGGAATCTCTACACCACTGGCGTGCTCAAAGGCTTTCACCATTTCCAGCACCGAATAACCTTGACCAGTGCCAATGTTATAGGCCTGACAACCATGCTGCGGATTTAGTGCCTGCAACGCTTTAATATGCGCATCTGCCAAGTCAACAACGTGAATATAATCTCTAACACCCGTACCATCAGGGGTGTCGTAATCATCACCAAATACAGCCAAACGCTCGAGCTTGCCTACACCTACTTGTGCTATGAATGGCATTAGATTGTTGGGGATGCCATTGGGGTCTTCGCCCATTAGCCCGCTCTCATGCGCAGCAACGGGGTTAAAGTAGCGCAGAATCGATGATTGCCAGCGATCATCAGACACGCTTAGGTCACGCAAAATATTCTCAACCATCAGCTTCGACTGACCATACGGGTTGGTTGCACTTAAAGGAAAACTCTCAATAATCGGTACTGAAGCAGGGTCTCCGTAAACGGTGGCGGAACTACTGAAAACTATTCGAAAACAGTTGTTTTCAGCCATTGTTTCGAATAGCTTTAACGATCCACTTACGTTATTTTGGTAATAACGCAAAGGCTTAGCTACCGATTCACCAACCGCTTTTAAACCAGCAAAATGCACTACTGCATCAAAGCTGTGCTCTTCAAATAGTTCATTTAGAGCATCCGTATCTTGGATATCTCCTTCCACCAATTGTGGGCGAACTCCTGTCACTTGCTCAATTCGACCTAATACTAATTCCGAACTATTGGAAAAGTTATCAAAGATAATAGGCTGAAGACCTTGTTCAATTAAGGCGACAACCGTGTGGCTGCCAATATAACCAGCGCCACCAGTAACGAGTATTTTTTTCATTGTATGGTTAAGTTCTACAGTAATCCTTAAGTAACGATATGCTACCATCTAGGCGGCTGGACTACAGCAATTATAAGCTTCTTCATAGACTGACTATAACCATTCTCTTCATAGACTGACTATAACCCTTTAATGCTTGATATCATCAAAACCAGACCTTTATTATTTTTGGCGGTTATCGTTGCCAATATATTGTTATCTGCGTGGTGTTTGTCACAAGATCCTGTGATAAATAATGATGGCGTTACTTATATTGGAATTGCGAAACTGATAGCCGATGGCCACTGGCAGCAAGCAACAGAATATTATAGCTGGCCCTATTACCCCCTGCTGTTAGCGCAGGTATCGAACATATTGCCCTCTAACCTAGAGTCCATCGCGCATGGCCTGAATGTGTTCTTTATCGTTTTATTGAGCTTGGGTTTTATATGTACGGTCGGGGAATTAGACAAGTATAGACTCTCTACAGATAAAAGTTCCTCTGTGCTTAGTCAGAGCAATAAAGAGTGTTTCAAGCAAAGCACCAGCATTATCTTAATAGCAGCTCTGACTATTTTACTATTCCCTAGCCTCACCAAATATAGATCTTTCATTATTCGAGATTTCGCTTACCTTAGTTGCTATATCTGGTCGCTCTACTTTATTTTTAAATACAGTATTTCAGGACGTCTAAGTCACCTCTTGTGCTGGCTCTGTCTGGCTGTTATCGGTTGCTTATTTCGGTTTGAAAGTATTGCCTTTGTGCTGTTGGCCCCTTATTTTCTTTTTGTTATTGGCAAACCCAGCAATAAGGTTCAGCGTCCAATTTTAGTTATTCTATTTAGTTTATTAGCCTCCGCCTGCATTGCAATATTTTGGTGGTATGCCAATGACAAATATGCAGCCACCATTGCGTACGCGCAAGCGACTGGCGAAAACATAGACAACCTATGGGATTTGTTTTTTTCTAACCTCGCTGGGGAAAACAATAGCGCATTCACCTTCGGCTTTTTTATTCAACAGTCTGCGCAAAACATGGGCTCGGTGGCATATGAGCTAACGCGGCGCATGGCCGTCATATATCTGGTTTTTGCGATTATTGCCTTCGCTAAAAACCTAGTGCTAAAAGACCACTCACTGAAACACATTTGGCTTATTTATGTGCTTATTAATTTCTTAATATTATTTGGTTTTAGTTTTTTTAATAATTTCTTAGTAAGCCGTTATACCCTGGCCACCGCGCTGACATTGTTGCTATTGTGCCCGTTTGTAATTCATCAATTAATTGATTATCTACGAGACTCAGAAAACTTACTAAATAAGGGCTTAATAATTTTTCTGTTTGTGGTTTTACTGGGAATTTCTATGGAACGATTGAATATAGAAACCAACAAACTACCACTTAAAAAGGCAGGTATATGGTTAGCCGAAAATGCCGCCCCAAACGCCAGAATTTTTAGCACGGACAAAATTATTGACTACTACGCTGGTCGCAAAGTTGAAGATACCGAACGCACACGCCACAGTCATAGAAGCCTGTTTGACGCATATTTTTCAAAACAAATTAGATCTGAAGATTACATTGCCTTTGTCGCAGATTTTTCGATTGATAGTCATATAACTATGTGGCAAACATTCGCTTATCATTTTGGATTGCCGATTTTTGAAATTAAAACCGATGATAAAAATTCAGTGCTGGTATATTCCCATCATCGGAGCAATCTTAAAACGTTAAACCTTCGTTACTAGATTTATACAAACTAACTATGGCATCTCATCAATCCTCTAATTTACTAACTCGTCGGCGCATACTGCAAGGTACTGGCCTCGGTCTGTTAGCTGGAGTGACGTATGCCTATTTTAGAGGTGTACGGTATCCCACCATTAGCTTAGAACCCGCTATGCCACCGAGCCGGTTCAATTATTCTACTCTAGATGCGCATGTCACAGATCTGATTGAAATACCAACCGACTTGATAACCACCCAAGCGAACTTTGCTTATCGAGCATTTGCACCGGAACCAACATTGCTGCTTAACGCCAAAGAAAAGCAAAGCATTACCATAAGCATTAATAACATAGCGTCTGACGCCGTACTCAAGGTAAGTGCTAATTTAAAGGTTAGTGAAGTGACGCAAGGTATTAACCGATACCTTAAACTGAATTTACAGAGCGGCCAGTCAATAAGCTTGAGTTGGAAATTACCTAAGCTACAAGACTACCAATTTGCCTCTATTGGCGATTCGGGCGGAGATAAAGAATTGGGCTGGTGTATTCAACGCGCGCATGCACTGAATGCTCGATTCTTACTGCACCTCGGTGATTTTAATTATCAAGCTGGTGACTATGACTCTGCCGTCAGGCATTTTTATGATTCGCCAATTCCTTGCTACGTATCAATTGGAAATCATGATTTTCACGAGTCAGGCTTAATTTATTCGCAATTTTTACAACAATTAGGTCCGCTTAATCACCACTTTAGTATAGGTAAAACGCGATTCGCTAATTTAGATACGGCGGCTAATACGCTGCCTTATTCAGCTGGTAATCGCGGCACAATATTAAACCAACTTATAAACGACGATAATAAACCGATTTCGACCGTAGCCTTTACTCACAGGCCATTGCATGACCCAATCAATGCATCGAAAAGCGCCAAAGACCGCCATGACTTAGGTAGCGAAGGTGAACGTGATTGGCTTATAAAGATGCTCAAACAGGCAAACATTGAAACGCTACTTAGCGGACACATCCATATATTTGACCGTAGCGATTTCCAAGGGATCGACAATATAATTGTCGGACAAGGACTTGGACACCAAGACCTATTAGTTAACGGTGACAATTCCAAAATGGCCATCGGGCAGGTCAATCAAGATGGTAAAGTTAGTTATGTTTTTGCGCCCCTAGCAATGCCAATGGAACTGCATTGCCACCCGCGTACCGATGTGGTGAAGAGCGCGGTTAGAAATGGTCAGCATCCAGAACTGATAGACTTTATTGACGATCGATGCAAAACCTAAATTAAGTTCTGCGAATAACATAAAAACGCTGCCAAGAGCCGTAAGAACAACTATAATTACTTGCTGGCGCAGACACACTGTGCTGTTTAGTAAATACTCATCAAAATATCGGAGATTAGAACAATGTCATTTGATGATCGCGACGGCTACATTTGGATGGACGGTGAATTTGTGGAGTGGCGAGAAGCCAAGGTTCATGTGTTAACTCATACTTTGCACTATGGCGTTGGCGTATTCGAAGGCGTGCGAGCCTATGCGACCGACAATGGCCCCGCCATATTCCGTCTCAGTAGGCATACTGAGCGCCTGCAACAGTCTGCAAAAATAATGGGCATGAAAATACCGTTTTCGACTGAGGTTATCAATCAGGCACAAAAAGAAGCGGTTATTAAGAATAATTTGAAATCAGGCTATCTGCGCCCAATGGCCTTTTATGGTTCAGAGGCAATGGGTTTACACGCTAAGGGCTTAAAAGTGCATCTAAGCATCGCTGCATGGGAATGGGGTGCTTATCTTGGTGAAGATGGCCTAGAGAATGGCATTAGAGTTAAAACCTCATCCTATAATCGCCATCATATTAATAGCACCATGGCTAAGGCCAAAACGAATGGTCACTACACAAACTCCATTATGGCTCTGCAAGAAGCAGAAAATGCGGGTTATGACGAGGCACTGATGTTAGATACGTCAGGATATGTAGCAGAAGGAAGTGGCGAGAATATATTTATTGTGCGCCGCGGCAAGGTTTACACACCTTCACTAACAGCCGCCTTAGAGGGTATTACTCGCGATACTATAGTGGAACTATTACGCAGCGATATGAACATAGAGGTGATTGAAAAACAAATTACTCGCGATGAGATTTACACGGCTGATGAAGCCTTTTTCACAGGCACTGCGGCCGAGGTAACGCCAATTAAATCACTTGATGATCGCGAAATTGGCATGGGTAGAGCTGGCGAAGTAACCAAAGAAATTCAGAGTCGCTACTTTGATGTTGTTCTCGGTAAAAATAAAGATAGACTTGACTGGTTAACGTTCATCAATTAGCTCTAAATTTGACTGAGAAACCACAAAAAATCTTAATCGTCGGCCCGTCTTGGGTTGGCGACATGGTCATGGCGCAGAGCCTGTTTATTGATATAAAGGAGCGTGCTCCCGAAACTCAAATAGACGTTCTAGCACCGGCATGGACAGCCGCCTTGATCGACCGCATGCCACAAGTAAGTAATTTGCACGCCGCTAACTTCAAACATGGCAAACTTAGCTTAGGTGAACGATACAGTTTAGGTAAGCAATTGCGCTCTGAGTCTTATAGCAACGCGATTGTACTGCCAAACTCTTTGAAATCGGCATTGGTACCAGCGATTGCCAAAATACCAAGACGTACTGGCTTTGTTGGCGAGCAACGCTGGGGTTTACTCAACGATATCCGTAAATTGGATAAAACGACGCTAGCAATGACTGTGCAGCGATTCCTTATTTTAGGGCAAGCAGCCGGAGCCACACCGCCAGATATACGCTCTATACCGTCGCCAAAATTACAAGTAAACCCAACACAAGAACAGACTGTACTAGAAAAAAATAATCTGGATACATTAACGCCTATCTTAGCGCTCTGTCCTGGTGCCGAATTCGGTGCTTCAAAACAATGGCCCGACGAACACTACGCAGAATTAGCCAAACACTATTTGTCGCTGGGCTGGCAGGTCTGGTTACTTGGCTCGGAGAACGACGTAGCGGTGTGTCAAACCATTAATAATCGCTGTCAACAAGAGTGCAAAGTGTTAGCTGGTAAAACCACACTACCCGAAGTGATAGACTTGATTTCCTGTGCTAAATTAGTTGTCAGCAACGACTCTGGATTGATGCATATAGCCGCCGCTCTGCAAATTCCACTAGTGGCGATCTATGGTTCTACAGACCCCTATCACACACCACCATTAAGTCACAATCACGCCATCGCACGTTTGAATTTAGATTGTAGCCCCTGTTTCAAAAGAGAATGCCCGTTGCAACACTTGGATTGTTTGCGTCAATTAATGCCGACGCGAGTAATTGAATTGGCCACCGAACACGTTTCGGTTTCTGACCAATCACTAGCTACGCAACAGCGAATAGAACCAAGATGAGAATTCTGGTCGTCAAACTTACATCGATGGGAGATGTGCTGCACCTATTACCTGCGCTGCAAGATCTTAGCCTTGCACAAGCTGACATCATTATCGATTGGATGGTAGAAGATAGCTTTGCAGAAATACCGGCTTGGCACCCAAATGTGCGGCGAGTTATCAAAGTGTCTACTCGCCGCTGGCGCCGTTTACATTGGGCCAAAGTATGGCCAAATATAAAAGAGTTTTTTAGCTTTATTAGAAACTTGCGCAGCAAAAAATACGATGTGATCGTCGATGCGCAAGGCTTAATGAAAAGTGCGCTATTAGCACGCTTAGCTAAGCCTAACAAAGGTGGCTACTACGCCGGGTACAGTGGTGATTCGATCAAAGAGTCGCCAGCGGCTTGGCTGTATAGTAAGAAAATATCGGTCGCACGTGACCAACATGCAGTACAGCGACTTAGACAGCTCTTCGCCACGTGTTTTGACTATAGACTAAATGTTGATGACTTCAGCTATGGCATCGATGTACGCCATCCGGAACGAACAAACCCACCGACCATTATGTTGTTGCACGGGACAACCTGGGCCAGCAAACATCTACCTGATGCCATCTGGCGAGAACTGGCTGATTTGATTAGCAATGACGGTTATAAAATTAAATTGTGTTGGGGTAATGAACAAGAACGACTGCGCGCCGAATGGATAGCGCAACAACGATCCGATGTGAGCGTTTTGGACAAGTCCAGCCTCAACACGCTTGCCCTCGAGTTGAAACAAGCAAGTGGCGCTATCGCGGTGGATACTGGCTTAGGGCATATGGCCGCGGCCTTAGAAGTACCCTGCGTTTCGGTTTACGGATCAACCAATTCAGCCCTCACCGGCACCTTAGGAAAAAATCAAAATCAATTGCAAAGTGACTACCCTTGTTCGCCATGTTTACTCAAGCAATGTGACAAATTGACCACACAAATAACATTACCACCTTGTTATCAACGCCTGGATGCCGCTACAATCTGGCAGGCTTTGCATACACAAATTGCCTAGATAATACTCACAGTAAGAGTATAATTTAGACTTATAAAAGTTTTTGGGTCAAAAAAATGCATTTCGCGTTCTGTTTATATAAGCACTTTCCATATAGCGGCTTGTCCTTAGACATGCTCCGTATAGCGAATGAGTGCACGCAACGCGGCCATAAAGCCACCGTATTTACCGGCAGTTGGCAAGGTGATGTGCCTGATGGCGTAAATGTAGTCATCATTAAACATTTTGGTTTAACCAACCACACGCGCGCGCATTCTTTTCATCGCAAACTAAAGCGTCAATTAGTAAAGTATGATTTCGATGTCACTGTTGCCTTTAATAAGATTCCAGGCATGGATATTTATTACTGCGGAGACTACTGCTATGTAGGACGCTCGTTTTTACGGCACTCAATATTTTATCGTTTTACGCCACGATTTTTATACTTTTCAAAGTTTGAGCGAGGAGTCTTTCAAGCCTCGTCAAAATCCAATGTATTGTCTTTATCTGACCGCGAAAAATCAATTTATCAACAATATTACTTAACGCAAGATTCTCGCTTTTTATGTTTGCCGCCAACCTTAGAGAAAGCACGTTGGGCAAACTTAGAAAATTTACCTAGCCGTGAAGCACTACGCACTTCCTTAGGCGTAACAGAAGACGAAAACTTAGTATTGTTAATCGGTTCTGGTTTTGCAACAAAGGGGCTAGATAGGGCAATAGTAGCAATCGCTGCCTTGCCAGAAGAGTTACTCAATAAAACCAAACTGATGGTGGTTGGACAGGATAAATTAGAACCATTTCAACGTTTAGCCAAACGCTTAGGCGTGGTCGACAGAGTACATTATCTGGGTGGACGCAAAGACGTACCGGCATTAATGAAAGCCGGTGATATGTTATTGCACCCAGCTTATGCTGAAACTACTGGTGGTGTGTTGCTGGAAGCGATCGTGTCAGGTCTACCCGTATTAGCCACTCCCGTTTGTGGCTATGCGCCACACATTAAAACAGCCAAAGCGGGTCATGTTTTGAGAAAACGCTTTTCGCAGCAAGAGCTTAATGAAAAATTGCACGAGATGTTACTGTCGGATCAAAAGGAAGTGTGGCGTAACAACGGCATGGAATATGGTCAAAATCCAAGCCTATACGTGATGCCTCAGCGTGCGGTCGACTTTATTGAACACACATCTGCACAAAAGAACTTCTACGCATCTGCGTCCCATCGCATTGAACCCGACGAGTCTTTATATATCAATAATGAACTGCGTCAGGCCTTAAAAGGTGAAGACTCATTTTACGAAATGATGAATATCGAAGGCGAAGTCTACCGCGAAGCGTTGGGCCGACGTACCTTGCGTTTTACTCGTGGCAATAAAGACTATTTCTTAAAAATGCATACTGGCGTGGGCTGGGCTGAAATCATCAAGAACCTTAGTTACTTGCGTGCTCCGGTGGTTGGAGCACTCAATGAATGGCATGGCGTACATCGATTAAATGACTTGGAAATTGACACCATGACGGTTGCTGCCTATGGCATTCGCGGTCGTAACCCTGCAACTAAGCACTCATTTATTGTTACAGAAGCCTTGCCTACTGAAACCAGTTTGGAAGATTTTTGCGTGCCTTGGAAAGACAATCCACCCAGTACTCGAAAAGAAATTCGCCTTAAACGTTGGATTATGAATAAGGTGATTGAAACCGCTAGGGTTATTCATGAGAATGGTGCAAATCACCGAGACTTTTACTTGTGTCACTTTTTACTGGATGCACACTTCGAAAAAGATGATCAGGTTTCATCCACCAGTAAATTATTTTTAATCGATTTACATCGCATTCAAATGCGTCGTAAGACTCCTGAACGCTGGGCGGTGAAAGATATAGCTGGTTTGTACTATTCGAGCAAGGATATCGGCTTAACTAAGCGTGATCTGCTGCGTTGCATAAAAATGTATCGAGGCAAACCATTACGCGAAATTTTAAATAGCGAAGCGGGCTTTTGGAATAAGGTAGAAAGTCGTGGCAATAAGCTTTATGAATCGGAGAAACGTAAAGCATTGGCAATGGAAAAGCTGCGCGTTCAACGCCAGCAAGAAATATTGACCAGCGATAAAATAAAGGCTCGCCCAGCTCAAACTATTGTTGGCAAATAACAGTTGGCAAATAACAACTATTAGCTTTTCAAAGAGGCCTATACCTATGATGGCAAATATCCTCTGTTGCTTGCTTCAACTGCCATTGCCTCTCGCTCAATAAATTAACATGAGCAGTCATTGGATAGACCAGAAAACAACTAATGTTCGGGGTTGGCGCTGCCAATTCTGGCAATCATCTGATCTACGGCAGCAGTTAATCCCCGAACAGGGTTTTTTAGATCAGGCTATGCGAACACCTGCTAAAAATTTTAAACATGACAAAACTACCAGCGTGGTAATGCTGGAATTGGACGCCCATAAAATAGTCCTGAAACGCTATAATCCACGCAGCTGGGGCCATAAAATAAAACGCGCTTTGCGACGTTCTAGAGCCCGACAATGTTGGAGTATGAGCTATGCATTCGCTAATGCAGGGCTAAATGTTTCAAAGCCAATATTGATGTTTGAAGCACGTTTTGGACCAATTCGTAGCAACGCATATTTCGCCAATAACTACCTGCAAGGCGAAGAGTTACTGTCGTCGCTACCCACTATGCCAATCGACCAACAACAAAAGGTTGTCGACGCTATACACAAGGCATTTGCTCTTATGCAGCAACATAAGTTGAGTCATGGTGATATGAAAGCAAGCAACTTACTGTGGTCTGAGGAAAAACTATATTTTATAGATCTGGATGCAGCCACAAAACATCGCACTATTTGGTCATGGCGCTTGGCGCATCGCAAAGATAAAAAGCGATTTTTAAAAAACTGGCTAGATCAACCAGAGTTACTAGCGCTGTTTAGTAAGTTATAAAATCTAAACCTCGAGAAACTGCAATAGCTCATCTTTTTTATGCATAGCGTCAGCATAACCCAAGTCTATTAATTCCTGACAAAAGTGACTAGTAAACATTAAATAACTAATAAAGCGTCTACTGTTGCCCTTGCCCATACCTAAAAATTTGAGGGCTATTCTAAAAGCTTTGGGCAGGTCTTTATAATGCTTCATTGCAACATCGGCGATATCTTTTGATGGGCTTACGATTTGATATTGGATAACTTTCAACAACTCTGTTTGGTCTTTATCACATTCTTCACTATTCTCTAGGGTTCGATTCATACGTTCCATACGCTCCAAATCTGAATACAAACTATTTAAGAACAAGGTATCCATCACATAACCTGATATCTGACCGAGCGACGGCCTGACTTCGCTATCAGGCTTTTTATTTTTTAGGCTTTTCTCAGCGCGCAAACCTATAATCAATATTTTTTCAGCTCCTAAATGTAGGGCTGGGCTAATCGGTGATATCTGCCGCATAGAACCATCACCAAAATGCTCGTCGCCCAACCTAACCGACGGAAATACTACTGGAATCGCGGATGATGCCATCAAATAATCAATATTCATCTTCTCTCGACGTCCTTCTCTGTGAGTACGCAGCCAATTCTGAATACTCGGGTGACCATCATAGAATGTGGTTGATTCGCCGGACGAATAACTACAGGCTGTCAAACAATAGGCATGCAAGTGACCTGCTGCGATAGCCTCATCGATTTTAGTGAAACTAATATGTTGGTTGAGAAGTTCACGCAAAGGCTCATTATCGAGCAATGATGACGGACCATTTTCGCGATTACCAAATCCAATATTCGACCAAAACCAACCAAGTATACGTTTAAATAGATTTTTAGCATCAGCATGAAATACATGTGACAGCTTAAAGTTACTCCAAACCTGGGTAATTTTTGCTACTCCTGTCCTGAAATCAGTGGCATTTGAAGCCAATGCAATAGTATTAATTGATCCCGCAGAGGTTCCGCAGATAATCGGAAAAGGGTTCTTTTCTTCGGCAGGTAGCAATTCAGCGACAGCTTTTAAAACTCCAACTTGATAAGCAGCACGCGCGCCACCGCCACCTAACAGTAGGGCAGTACGCTGATTGTTACCATATTTAGCTATTTTAGGGTGTTCCGACATCTTTCCAAACTCAGTTAACAATATTCACTTAAGAGAGAATTAAGCATTCTATATAAATTAAAAAGCGGCGCTATCATTAAAACGGAAACAGCCATTAGAACAAAAAAAGCAAAAAACTTCATCCGTTAACCAATCGCAGGTATTTCTTGACCTCGTCTACCGCGTAACGGAATTCTGGGTGCTTTAGCTGGCTCATTCTTGCGCTTTTCAAGTGCGACAACTTTAGCCGCCTCACGCTCTTCAGGGCTTAGCTCTGGCTTAGAATTTTCCGCAGCACGTTCTTCTTTACGCAGACGATTTGGATTGCCTTTCTCACGACGCGGGCGATCTTTATTTTGACCCTTGCTGCGGTCAGAATTAGAACTCGTATCTTTATGACCGCGACGGCTATGTTTTTCTTTCCTTCCACCCTTTTTATCGCCTGGCTTTTTTCGATTCGAGCGCAGCCTAGATAAATCAGGTTTTTCCAAATCTTTGGCTACTAATTCAGAAATATCTCGTTGTACTGGAATAGCATGCCCAATGTACTCTTCAATATCAACAATGCTCATTGCATAGGTTTCGCAAATCAAACTAATAGCCGTGCCACTAGCACCGGCTCGTGCGGTGCGGCCAATCCGATGTACATAATCTTCTGCATCGGTTGGCAAGTCGAAATTAACTACGTAGCTGACATCAGGAATATGCAATCCTCTCGCTGCCACATCGGTCGCAACCAACACATTGATTTGGCCCTGTTTAAACTTATCTAACAGAGCTTCACGTTTTTTCTGAGGCACATCGCCAGACAGTACCGCGCTCTTAATATTATTTGTGGTTAGCCACGCTTCTATTTTTTCCGCCATATGCTTGGTATTAATAAACACCACACATTTAACGCTATCCATGCCTTGCAGCAAGCCAACCAAGAGCGGGATTTTCTCCTCATTGGAGGGCATATAGCCAATCTCTTCTATCCTATCAGCGGTCATTTTCGCTTCTACTTTGACCACTTCCGGCTCGCTCATATGCTCGTAGGCTAGTTCCGCAACACGGTGTGACAAGGTCGCTGAGAACAACATATTCAAGCGTTCTGTTGGCGCTGGCATATTGCGAAATAAATATCGAATATCTGAAATAAAGCCTAGATCAAACATACGATCAGCTTCGTCTAGGATGATAACTTCAAGCGCATCTAATGAAAACACACCCTGTTTGAAATAATCAATTACCCGCCCCGGCGTACCAATAAGAATATCGACACCGGCTTCAATGTGCTTGCGTTGTTTTTCATAATCAGTACCGCCATAAGCCAAGCCTAAATTTAAACCTGTATGCTCCACCAGCAGTTTGCCGTCTTCCATAATCTGAATCGCCAACTCTCGGGTAGGTGCTAATACAAGCGCTCGAATCGGGTTTTTTTTACTAGACTGCTTTTTCTCGTCGTTTAACAAACGATGTAAAGCCGCAATCAAAAATGCCGCGGTTTTACCAGTTCCGGTTTGCGCCTGGCCACTGACGTCTTTTCCTTGCAAGGCAACTGGCAAAGCCAGTGCCTGAATTGGAGTACAGAATTCGAACCCAGTCGATTCTATGCCTTTTTGAACATCTGGGTGAATATTGAGCTCGCTAAAACGAGTATCGCTTAAATGGGTATCAGTCATGAATAAAATATTGGTATTCTATATATACCAATCTTGATAAATTGTAATTTTATGCTGTTGCAAACGCTCTTTAATAGCTATTGACTGTACAATATCAGTCTTTCTCAAACGCGTTATATAACTTAGGTTTAAAACTAGAATGTAAAACAAGGTCGTAAAACTAGAAAGGCTTCGATAAAAACTTAAGTACTGTCCTACCGCATTTTTATACTTGCAATCTAGAAAATAATCCGCACACTATACCCCAATTATCCAATAAAAAGGCGATTACTTATGTCTCAAAATACCGTAGAAATTACTGATTCAAGCTTTGATTCAGATGTTTTAAATGCTGATAAACCCGTTCTAGTTGATTACTGGGCAGAATGGTGTGGTCCTTGCAAAATGCTGGCACCTATTCTCGACGAAGTGGCAGCTGAATATGGCGATAAACTCACCATTGCTAAGCTAGATATCGACAGCAATCCAAATACACCGCCTAAGTTTGGCATTCGAGGTATCCCAACCTTGATGTTGTTTAAAGAAGGCGATGTCGCAGCAACCAAAGTCGGTGCCATGTCTAAATCACAGCTCACCGCTTTTATTGACGAAAACATATAGTTTTAGTCAAAAATAGTGGTTTTTGGCGCTTATCGCTAGGTAACAAACGCCAAAAGTACAAGCTATTTTTATAAAAACAAACGCTCTCATCTAACTCTTAGATGAGAGTTAAAGCAGTAAAAACTAGACAATTGCGGTCTGGAGTGTTACCTTTTTATTGTTAGCCCTCGCATCCGTCGAGCGCATGTCTTAACGATTTTCTCGTTCATAATAATAAACTCAGATTCTCGCATAGCCATTAGCGATTACGTGTTTAAAAATATTTACTTTTATATATCGATACCGCCCTCAAAAAAGGATCGTCTTATTTAATTACTCAATATTTTGATTAGTTAACCTCCAGCCCGATTTTTATCATTTACCCAATCGAATACCCATGCCAGCATCTTTAACAGATCTTAAAAAGAAAACCGCCACCGAATTAACTGAAATAGGCCGCTCTATGGAGCTAGATGGCCTTGGACGTATGCGCAAGCAAGACCAAATTTTCACGATACTCAAATCCATCGCCAAACGCGGCGAAGATATAGTCGGTGAAGGCGTAGTTGAAATATTGCAAGACGGCTTTGGCTTTCTTCGCTCAGCAGACAGTTCGTACTTGGCTGGCCCAGATGATATTTATGTATCGCCAAGCCAAATACGCCGCTTTAGTTTACGCACTGGTGATACCGTGTCTGGCTTTGTTCGCCCACCTAAAGATTCGGAACGGTATTTTGCGCTACTTAAGGTCGAGACAATTAACGGCTCTACGCCGGAAGAAGCACGTAATAAAACGCTTTTTGAAAATCTAACGCCACTGCATCCAAACAAACGTATGGTATTGGAGCAAGGCAACGGCACTTCAGAAGATTTAACAGGCCGTTTAATCGATTTAATTTCACCGCTAGGTAAAGGCCAACGTGGCTTGATCGTTTCGTCGCCAAAAAGCGGTAAAACGGTAATGTTGCAACAAATAGCACAGGCCATTACCACCAATAACCCAGATGTAGAGTTAATGGTATTACTTATCGACGAACGACCTGAAGAAGTAACCGAAATGCAACGCACGGTACGTGGTGAAGTTATTTCATCAACCTTTGATGAACCTGCTGCACGTCATGTACAAGTGGCTGAAATGGTTATTGAGAAAGCCAAACGCTTAGTGGAACATAAGAAAGATGTGGTTATTTTGCTCGACTCAATAACACGCTTAGCCCGAGCCTACAACACCGTAGCACCAGCCTCAGGCAAGGTATTGACCGGCGGTGTAGACGCCAATGCATTGCAACGACCAAAACGTTTCTTTGGTGCTGCACGTAATATCGAAGAAGGCGGCAGCTTAACCATTCTTGCCACAGCGCTTATTGAAACTGGCTCTAAAATGGATGAAGTTATTTACGAGGAGTTCAAAGGCACCGGTAATATGGAAGTGCATCTAGAACGTAAAATTGCTGAAAAACGAGTTTATCCTGCGATTATCGTGAATAAGTCTTCTACGCGTCGCGAAGAATTATTGATAGATCCCGAAGAGCTACAAAAAATCTGGATACTACGAAAATTATTGCATCCAATGAATGAAGTTGAAGCAATCGAATTTTTACTGGATAAACTCAAAGCGACCAAAGTTAATGCTGAGTTCTTTGGGTCTATGAAAAGGTAAAAGAAATAAGTTTCAATAAAAAAGCACTGTGACAGTCACAGTGCTTTTTTTATGCAATCTTCTCGTATATCGCCTACCAAGAATTGCGTAATTCTCGCAATCTTAAAAACACCATTTCTTCATCTGGGTCTTCAGGTAAATCAGGAAACGATTTTTTCAGCAGAGAAATAATTTCTTCGCTACTCAGTCGGAAAAAACTATTCACCATTCTCTCCATAGCAATATTCGAAACATAATGAGCTTCGCCAGTCCACTGCTGCATAGACGCTAGTAAGCTCTTGGCAGCGGCATTGCTAGGTTCTCTATCCAATGTGAACTGCAGGTTGTTCACGATATAGTCATGTCCAGGGTAAACTTTGGTTTCATCTGGCAACACAAAAAGCTGTTCTACGAAGGTCTTGTACATCACCTCTGGATCACCGCCATTATGACAGTTACCAACACCGGCATTGAATAAGGTATCTCCGCAGAACAGTGCGGGATCTAATAACTCTTGATCAGCTTGTTGTTGAGAACCTTCATAATACAAACAGGTATGACAAAAAGTATGTCCTGGCGTGTCCATAGATATTAGCCTTACCGAGCTTCCTACTTGCACTGCGTCGCCGGCCTTAAGCCCAACATCAACATGTTTGATTTTTTTTAAGGCTTGATGATGTGCATATAAGGTAGCCCCAGTTGCTGCGATAACCTGTTCATTGCCACCAGTATGATCACTATGTTCATGAGTATTAATAACGCCACGAATCGTCCAGCCTAATTCATTAGCGCGTTTTAAAGCAACAGCATGATCAAGCGGATCAATCGCCACAGCTTCTTTTGTATCCTGGCAGGCAATCAAATACATATAGTTTCGAAGGCTATTGTTTACAGCTATTTGCTCTACTAGCATTTGGGCATCTCTCAGTAAGTCTCAATTTAGTTTTAATGTTAAAATGCAGGCCGTTTAAGCGTTTAAACCACCCACTTGCATGGCACTAATCACTCTAAAAAACGTCAGCGTTAGCTTTGGTGCTAACTATATTCTAGAACAAGCTAATTTAATAATCGAACAGAATGAGTGCATTGGTTTAATCGGTCGCAACGGTGCTGGAAAATCGACACTTTTAAAGTTAATTGATGGTCAGGTCGCACCAGATGAAGGTGAATTAGTGGTTCAGCAAGGCACACTATGCTCGCGCCTACTGCAAGAAGTACCAACGGATTTAGACTACGATATTCGCAGCGTAGTGGCCATGGGTGACCCTCAGCGAGGTCCAGCGCTCGCGCAATACTATGTGCAAGGAAATCAAAACAACGCGCTACAAGACAAGCTTAACCAGCAAGACGGTTGGACACTGGACCGCCAAGTAAAAACCATATGCTCAAAATTTAGCCTAAAGCCAGAGACACCGTTTAAACAATTATCCGGCGGTATGAAACGTCGGGTATTGATGGCGCAAACTCTCGTAACTGAGCCGGATATCGTATTACTCGACGAGCCAACTAACCATTTAGATATCGATACCATTTTGTGGTTGGAGAACTTACTAGTCTCGCTTAATATCACAAAGATTATCGTTTCCCACGATCGCAGTTTTATCGACAAACTGTGTACTCGTATCGTCGAATTAGATCGCGGTTTAATCACCTCCTACCCTGGCAACTTTCAAACCTATTTGAGCACCAAAGCCAAAGCACTTGCGGACGAGGATCGACATAATGCTAAATTTGATAAACGCCTAGCACAAGAAGAGGTTTGGATTCGCCAAGGCATTCAAGCTCGCCGTACGCGCAATGAAGGTCGTGTGCGCGCCCTAAAGAAAATGCGCGAAGAACGTCGTCAACGTCGCGAACGACAAGGCACAGCGACCATTAAGTTAAATCAAAGTGGCAAATCGGGAAAAATAGTGATTGAGGCCGAAAACTTACATGCCGCATTCGACGATCGCGTGGTTATAGATGACTTTTCCTGTACGATTCTGCGTGGCGATAAAGTAGGTATTATTGGCCCTAATGGCTGTGGCAAATCCACCTTAATTAAAATACTCACTGGCGAAAATAGCGCACAAGGTGGCAAAATCAAAATTGGTACCAGTTTGGAAATTGCCTATTTAGATCAACATCGTTCGGCCATTCGCGATGATTTGAGTGTGCAAGACAATGTCTCGGGCAACAATGAAATCTCCATTAATGGTCAGAGCAAACATATCATGGGCTATTTGCAAGATTTCCTATTTAGCCCTGCTCGAGCTCGCGCACCTGCCGCAAAGTTATCGGGTGGTGAGCGCAATCGATTAATGCTAGCCAAGCTATTCACGCAACCGTTTAACTTTTTAGTATTGGATGAACCCACTAATGACTTGGATTATGAAACTCTCGAATTATTAGAGCAACTGCTGTTAGATTACTCAGGTACTTTATTGCTAGTGAGCCACGACCGAACCTTTTTAAATAATGTCGTAACAAGCACCATTGCTTTTGAAGGCAATGGCAAGGTCTATGAATATATCGGTGGCTATGATGATTGGTTACGACAAAAGCGTGATGACGCCAAGATTCAAAAGGTTAATACCACCAAAAATGAGAGGACTACAAATACTGCTAGCAAAAAATCTACCAAAAAACTCAGTTACAAATTCCAACGTGAGCTAGATCAACTGCCCAATGAGATAGATAAGTTGGAAACACAAATAGACGAGATAACCCAACAAATGGCCAAGCCTGAATTCTACCAACAAGATGCAAGCGTAGTCGCAGAAGCAGGTAATAAGCTTAAATCGCTACAAGAAGAACTAGAAAATTGTTTAATCCGCTGGGAAGAGTTGGAAGCCTGACAGACCAGGTGTTTAAACAGAACGACTGGAAAATTGCCTCAAGATACCGCGACTAAACCCGCTATAACGTAAGCAATAATTGTTACGGCACCGCAAAATAAGGCATAGGGTAATTGTGTACGAACATGGTCTAGAATATCGCACCCCGCTGCCATGGAAGAAACCGCGGTGGTATCTGATACCGGCGAACAATGATCACCGAAAACTCCACCACCCAGCACTGCGGCCAATAGCAGAGAAGGCGGAAGATCCAGATTCAAAGCGATGGGGATAGCTATCGGCACCATTAGTGCAAATGTACCCCATGAGGTACCGGTGGTGAATGCGGCAAAGGCACCGGCGATAAACACCATGGCCGGCACCAAAAACAAAGGCAAATAATCGGCTACCAATCCAGAAATAAAAACCCCTGTCCCTAACTGCTTGACACTAGCACCCAGTGCTATAGAAAGTAATAAAATGGTAACCAAGGGCAAAATATCGGCAATGCCGGTAAAAGATTCTTTGACCAATTTTTGGTGCGTGAATTCGGGTCGCCCTATTAGCATTACATAGGCCACTAATAATGATAAAACAGTGGCGTACAAGACTGATTTTGAACCACTGCCCGCTAGTAAATCACCATTGCCAGTCCAAGCCATAAAGCCGAGCATAGCGAACACCAAAACACCTAAAGGAATCAACATATCTCGGGCATAACCACCAGTCGCAGGCAAATCATTACGGTGGCTATTTGGATCATTAGTCACAGTTGAAGCACGACTCTTCTCGCTATTTTCAATATCAGTGTTTTGAGCTTTTTCTAGCGTTGCCAAAGGTCCATACACTTTGCCACTCCACACCGTATAAAAAACCACTAGCAATGTAGAAAGCGCATAAAAATTGAGTGGCACCGTTGCAACTAGCACCGTGACCGCCGACTCTGATAAATCGTAAGGAGCTAAAATTCCCAGTACAAATGCGCCCCAACCATTTAATAAAATCAAAATGCAAACAGGTGCTGAGGTACTATCAATAATAAATGCCAAACGCTCACGGCTCATTTTAAAGCGATCAAACAAGCCTCGAGACAAAATCCCCGCAGTCAACACGCTTAAGTTTGACTCAATGAAAATCAGCACCCCGGTCAAAAAAGTCATCATGCCCGAGCGGCGTGCATTGGTCGCTATACCACTGTTGACCATCAATCGCACGGTAGCCTTAACTCCACCGCTGGCACTCATAAGCGCCAATGGCGCGCCTATCAATACGCAAAATAGCAACAGTCGCGCATTGCCCCCATCACTAAATACAGCCGCGACTCGTTCTACGCTTTGTATAAAACCAACAAACGGTAAATTCCAAGCGGCTGTCTCAGCCGCTTGTAAAGTCAATAATAACTCTGAGGTAAAGATGGCTAAAATTAGGGCGATAGTTACTTCTTTTTTCCACAGTACGAAACCGATTGCTACTAGGGCCGGCAGTAAACTTAACCATTCAGGCATACTAAACCACTGCCTAGACTTTAGCCACGTCTGAGAAACGCTTTAGACCTTGGGCAAGATCAGCAATCAGATCCTCTGGATCTTCCAAGCCAATGTGTAATCGTATCAGGCTGCCCTTAGCGGTCCATTTGGTAGCCGTGCGCCGTTCACTAAAATCGCTGGCCGCTAGAATAAGACTTTCATAGCCACCCCATGAGAAACCCATCGCAAAATGTTGCATGCCGTCCAGTAGCGCAGTTAAAGCTGCGTCATTCGAGTGTTTAAGCACTATTGAGAAAAGTCCATTACCACCACTAACATCACGGCGATAAAACTCATGCCCTGGACAGCTTTCAAAATTGGGGTGCAATACTCTGTCAACTAAGGGTTGCTCTTGCAACCATTTGGCCACTTGCATTGCGCTTTGCTCATGTTGCTTAAGACGTACACTCAAAGTCCGCAAACCACGCATGGCTGTATAAACATCATCTACGGACGCCGAATAACCCATTAGAAAACTGCTTTTACGCAAACGCGGCCAATATCGCTCGTTAGCACTCGCTACCCCAAGCATGATATCTGAATGCCCACTAATGTATTTAGTGGCTGAATGTATAGATACATCAATGCCAAAATCTAATGGCTTGAAATTAACCGGGGTACAAAAGGTATTGTCGATCATAGTGACAATGTCTTTTTGCTGAGCTACCGCTACTATTGCCGGTAAATCTTGAACTTCCATGGTCAAACTACCAGGAGATTCTAAGTAGATAATCTTGGTATTTTCCTTAACCAATTCAGCAATACCAGCGCCTATCAAGGGATCATAATAGCTGATTTCCACACCCATACGTTTAAGCACGTGATCACAAAACTCACGAGTTGGCTCATACACCGAATCAAGCATTAGTAAATGATCACCCGCTGATAAAAACGACAATAAAGATCCCGCTATCGCTGCCGCACCACATGAATAGACATAGCAACCCGCGGCGTTTTCCAGTTCACACATAGCTTCAGTGAATGCAAAGGTGGTACTGGTGCCTCGTCGGCCGTAATATTCGGCACCAGCATGTCTATCCTTAGTTGCTTGATGCATGTCTTGCACGGTATCAAACACAATCGTGGATGCCCGTGCCAAACGCGGGTTTACTGCAGCACCGGTAAACTTCTTATCGCGGCCTACACCAACTAATTGAGTATCTTTTTTAGTCATAGAATTGCCATAAAAGCCACCTTTTCTAGAAGCGTAAAGGAGCATAGAAGGTAGAAAAATTATTATCAAAGATGCCTGTCATATAGTCAAACGACAATTTGGCTGGAGTCGATTGCTGTGCCACATATTTGGCTACATTGAAAGCCCTAAGCAGGCCCATCTAAAGGTCTGTCATGGCTTTACTAAAGGGCCAATGTTTGACATAGTCCGTATCGCATTAAGGCTGTTGTTTTTGATTTGAACATCAGCCTCTCTATAGACAATAATCAATGCTGGAGTATCTGTGAGCAACTACGATCAAATTTATTCGCGCTTAAGCGCCCTTATTGCTGAAAAAACTAAGCTAACTGAAAGCGATATTTCGCCAGAACTAAACTTAGAAGCCAGCGGATTGGATTCATTCGCGCGCATCGAACTCATTTTAGTAGTCGAAACCGAGTTTGATATGGAACTAACGGATGCGGAGTCCGCCAACGTTGCTACGGTTGACGACATCGTTAAAATCATAGAGCTCAAAAGCGCTTAATATCCACTGAACTGATTAAAACTATTTAGTCGATGTTGGCGCATTTACATACATCTACTCTGCTCGAAGTGATGAATGAGCATGTGGCAAACCCTAGCGAAGGGTCAGCCTTACACTGTTGGGACGGATCGCAAAAGATCTATCACCCGGTTGGCTATGGGGAACTAAGCCAGCGAGCATTTGCCTTTGGCGCGCGCTTGATTGAGCAGTGTGAACAAGCTGAGCATATCCACGGGCGAGTTGTGATGATTGCTTGCCATACGCCTTATGCAACGTTAATTGCTTTTTACGGAGCTATATCGGTCGGTGCTATACCGATGATATTTCCAATGCCTCTGTCACTCGGAAGCCATGAGGCCTTATCAGAGCGAATAAAACACTGGGGGTTTATGTTCGAACACCCTGCTCTACTGATATTAGAAGAAGGCTTGACCGAAAAGTTTCATGATCATATTCCGCCTGAAATAACCGTTGTGCGGCTGAGTGATAGCCCCCTCGCTGAATGGCAAACGTTAGAAAATTCAGCAAATCAGCACGTTCCTAAGGTTGATGACATTGCTTTTTTTCAAACTACCAGCTCATCTACCGGCGACCATAAAGCCGTATCAATCTCACACAGTAATATAATTGCCAATGTTCGCGGCATTCGCCATGCAGTAGAAATGGATGAAAATGAGCGCATGACTACATGGTTACCGCTGTTTCATGATATGGGCCTAGTGGGCACTGTTTTGTTCAGCTTTGGTAATGATTATCCATTGTTTATCATGACACCTACGCAATTCGTGAAACGCCCTTCGATATGGATGAAAGGCATGGCGGAACATAAATGCACAATTGCTACTGCGCCCAATTTTGGTTTCGATTATTGCTCGCGACTCGTATCTGAAAAAGATGCGGCGGCATTAGACCTAGGTCACGTTAAGCACTTATTTATTGGTGCTGAACCAATCCGAGTCTCGACCATTGATTCGTTTTTAAAAAAATTTAAAGTATCTGGTATTACGCCACAAATCATTCGCCCAGCTTATGGCTTAGCTGAATCAACCATCATTACCAGTATGGCCGACCCGAATGAAACATCACAGTTTATTTGCTTAGATGCCGACGCCATCGGAATAGGCCAAAACGTTACAATTCTAGATACGCTGAGCTTTACTGAAGGTGATCTAGCTCGATACGATTCAAGTAAGAATATCGCTGTTTGCACCGCTGGCAAGGCCATTCATGGCATGCTAATAGAGATCGTGGATGAAGACGGCGCACTTATCCAAGAAGAAGGCATCGCTGGCGAAATCGCCATTACTGGCAGCTCGGTCGCCATGGGTTATGTAAAGGGAATAAAGTCTGAGCAAGACGGCAAAACTTCTAGCGCAGCGAGCATGATCGAGTCTTTTGGTACGCAAAGAGTCGGTACTGGCGACATGGGCGTGTTTTTTGATGGTGAGCTGTATATTTTAGAACGCATTAAAAACCTTATTATTAGAAACGGTGAAAACTATCTTGTAAGCGCACTGGAAGAACAGCTGGCTGAATTACTCGATATATCGCACGAGCACGTTGCCGTATTTGATTCAAATATCCATGACCCAGAAAGCGACATTGTGGTGTTGGTTGAGCGCCATTCGCCTATCGATGACGATGCAGTTAACGCTTTGCTCGTTGCTATGCCTAAAGAGGCCTTTCCAATTAATAAGATATTGCTCGCTAAATCGCGTGAAATTCCTCGCACTACCAGTGGCAAAAAACGTCATTTCTATTGTCGAAAAATGTATCAAAAAGAACAGTTAAAGCATCAACAGGCCATAGAAGTAAGTCCACAGCGGATTGTGCAAGCAATGAATGCCATAGAACAAAAATAAACTGCTAGATCATAAAAAAACTAGACTATTATTAGGTACCTCAAAATAGGTAAAAATAACTAGAGCTGTTTATAATAAATAATGGATCTCAGTTCGGACTTACTAAAACAATATTCAAGCCCTAAGTACTGGCCAACATGGCTAGGCTTAGTGATTCTGCGTGGCCTGAGTTATTTGCCATTGCCAATATTGGCTTTGCTCGGGTATATGGTTGGAACCCTTTTCTTTTTACTACATTTTAGTCGCCGTCGCATTGCCCATAAAAATATTTCATTGTGCTTTCCTGAGCTTACTTCTAGCCAACAATATTGGATTAACTATCGGCATTTTTGTTACTTGGGCCAAGCAGGTGTTTGCACTAGCATGAACTTTTGGATTAGCCCAAAGCGTTTCGATCGGCTAGTTAGCATCAAAGGCCGAGAGCATTATGATCAGGCTCTTGAAGATGGCAAGAGCATTATTCTGCTGTGTCCACATTTTATTGCCATCGAAATAGCTGGCTTGGCATTACAGCGGGAACGGCCAATGGCTGGCATGTATCAATACATGAAGAACGAACTATTAAACACCATTGTCTTGCAGGGTCGACAACGTTTTTGTCCCGAGCCGTTTATGTTCGAACGCAAGGACCCGTTGCGTTCCTTGCTGCGAATATTATTAAAAGGCTATCCGCTTTCTTATTCACCCGATCAAGACGCTATGCGTAAAGGGGTTTTCGTACCCTTCTTTAATACGCTGGCATCTACTACACCCGCATTATCTAAGTTCGTGCAAACCACGAAAGCGGTGGTTATTCCATGTCGAAACCGCATGTTACCTTGGGGACAAGGTTACGAAGTTATACTTGGGGCTGAAATAGAAAATATATATACGGGCGATGAAGAAGCCGATACCACCACGATGAACCGCGCAATAGAAGCCATGGTTAGAGAGTGTCCCGAACAATACCTATGGGTGCACAAACGCTACAAAAGCCGCCCACAAGCGGAATGGATTGACGGTAAACAAGCAGATTTTTATAAGAGTTAAGTTGTTAGCTCGAGCTTACCCAATTTTATAAGCGCTTTTTATAAGCCTTATTTATATTCCTTTGGGATTATCAATTTTACGGAAAGTAATTCGATAAAGATCCAAGCCACCTACTTCAAACATATACGCCATCAAGCGTAAATACTGCTCAAACCTAGCGACCTCTTCTTCGCCTTTTAGCTCAACACAGCGATCGCGGTTAGCTTTAAGCTTACTAAACCATGCTCGTAGGGTACGTCGATAATGATCCCTATCATTGCGTAAGGTAATCACTTCAAACAGACGTTCACAGCCTGAAGCAATTTCAGCCAGCTTGGGAGTATCTGTCTCAGGAAAAATCTCTTTAGCAATAAAAGTATCAAAGTCTTCGGTCAGCGAATTTCCATAAGCCACCGTTTGCAAAGACATATAGCATCGAGAACCTAACCAACCATGACAAGCAGTAAAAAACTCTCGATAAATTTCTATTTTTTCGTCGGCCGATAAACCAAGCTTAGCAAAATGCTCAAACGCACCGATCGAGATTATTGAATCGTACTTTGCATTTTTATCATGGTCACGCCAGTTTTCTAAGTGCGCCTCAATGGCAGGATTACCCAAGCCATTTAACCAAT
Organism: uncultured Gammaproteobacteria bacterium; assembly: GCA_964531625.1. Taxonomy (GTDB): domain Bacteria; phylum Pseudomonadota; class Gammaproteobacteria; order Arenicellales; family Arenicellaceae; genus Arenicella. The sequence continues at coordinate 7,655 of CAZHEL010000017.1, read as the reverse complement.
CAACCTGACTGTCACTCAAAGTGAGACCAACAGCTTTCTCGACGCCATAACTCTTAGCCAGTGGCTGTAGCACACTACCCCAACCACAACCCACGTCCAGGACTCTTTTGCCTTGACCCGCCCGCGCTTGCTGAATGTGATAATTGATCTTAGCCATTTGCGCATCATCTAGGCTTTGATCTGGATCATCGTCATCCCATAGAGCGGACGAATAAGCCATAGTTTCACCTAACCATAAAGCGAAATAATCGTTACCTGTGCCGTAATGAAATTCAATTGCATCGGCTGAAGCGCCGGAATCGTGAGTACTATGATCTGTCATGTGAAAACCTTGTAAGGGTGAAGCTAAACGACGTCGCTTATTTTAGAAAATTTGTGCAAAGCCGAAACTAATAATCGGCGCTAAGGGTCACTTAATTGCAGCGCTCTGTCAACCGACCCAGCCTATTATTTAATAAGAAATGCAGTGATGTTATTTACCAAATCTGCTGGTACTTCTTCAGGTAAAAAGTGCGCATTATCATCATAAATAATCAAATTCTCTTCACGAATATCGAGCACTTTCTGTAGCTGCGGAATTTGGCCTGAAGTAAGCACTTTGTCTTCGTCGCCCCACATCACCAAAGTATCACCGCTAAATTTAGTTAAGCCTGCAATTTGACTATCAAGGCGAGCAAACTGAGCATCATCAAAGCCAGTCAAGAAATCATACAAGGCATCAGAAGCACCTTCTTGCATCGGTACCACGTAACCATCACACGCACCTGGGCTCAAATCGACGTTATTAGTCAAACCCATATTCTTAAATGTCAGTTCGATCACTGCTGAACTGGATAGCTTGTTCGAATAAGCATTGGCCATGGTACGACTTATCACACCCTTTTTGGCGCCAGGATGTTTAAAACCTTGCTCGGAGATAATGGTATTCAGCACAATCAAGTTTTGGATTGCTGGTTCTTGAGTCGCCAGATCATTGGTCACCAATTCCCAAGCCACTAGCCCACCGATATCATGGAATAACAAGCTATATTCGCTTATATTTAGCTCGGCTAATAACTCCTCTACATAGCCTGCTTGTGCTGCTGGTAGGTAATTTTGCTGGTTAGATTTTGGTTTATCGCTGCTACCATAACCCAGCAAATCTAAGGCAATTACGCGAAAATTATCCTGTAACTTTGGCAACATTTGTCGATACAGCCAAGAGGAACTTGGTACGCCATGCAATAACACAATGGTAGGGCCTTGACCCACATCGATATACGCTATTTGACCGCCAGCAGTATTGAGCTTTTTTTGCTGTAAACGATGATTTGCATAGTTATCTGTCAAAACATACTTTGACTTCATTTGTTCTGTTATTTCTAAATTAGGCTCTAATGAAGACGACCCAGAACAAGCGCTAAGCAAATGCACGATCGTCAAGGCGATCATATTTTTGATAATTTTAAATAGGGTCATCTGCTTGCCCGAATAAGTTAATTCCCTGAAGGATTAGATTAAACACCTTAACGAAACCGACTGCAATCAGAAAAAAACTTCTATTCACATTGATTAACTAATTATTAAAATTCAATATCAATGAAAGAGTTTTGCACTGAAATCGCTCTATATTTATATATACAAATATATTCTCCAAAAAGATATTCACCAACGACAGGAATCTGCTATGAAACTTAAAATCATTGTGTCGCTATGCGTTTTAGTATTTTTGAGCGCTTGTGCAAATGGCAAGGTAGTTCCACGCAGCCAAGGTTTTAAATCCATTACCTTCGCTAAGGTAGTTTTGAAAGAAGAAGTTACTATTGGTGGCAGTCGCTCGGGTATTGGCTCTTATGTCGGCTCCTTAGCGGCTATTAGCGACAGCACCAGCAATTCATTTTTGGGTCTAGTAGCGCGTGGCTTGGCTGGCGCCTTTGTTGGTGGCGCTATTGAAGAAGGAGTGACACGAAAAAAAGGCGCCTTATATACCGTAGAAACTAAAAACGGCAACCTAATTGAAGTTATCTCCCGCAACAAAGAGCTTAATCTGGGAGACTGTGTACGAATAGCGAAAGGCGGCCGCAATGCGAAAGTTAAAGCGGCCAAGGCCCTACGATGTGCTCATATTCAAAGCAGTGCGAACGCGACGTCAACTTAAGCCTTTTGCAGTCAATTCCGTTGAAAC
>CAZHEL010000017.1:0-5391 GCA_964531625.1 uncultured Gammaproteobacteria bacterium | reverse complement strand
TCAATTCCGTTGAAACTCTACAAAAGCTTCTAGCAGTATTTCATCTCCCACAAGTGGCACAAAAGCGCCCATACCAAAATCAGAACGCAAAAACGAAGCGCGCGCCTCAAACCCCAAGGTATATTTTTGCGTTAATATATTGTTCGCGCCGCCAGTAAACTTTACTCTAATGGTTAAAGGCTTGGTAACTCCGCGCCAATTTAGCTCACCAGGAAAATCAAACTCAGATTCCGAAATGGGTTGTACCGAAAGCGTTTTAAAACTAGCTTGAGGATAGTTTTTTTGATCAAACCAACGCGCTCCCATTAACTGTTTTTCTAAACCAGGGTCATTAATGTCAATCGACGCCATATCAATAATAGCCTCGAGCTTGGCAGATTGAATATCCGTAGGGTCAAAATCCAAGCTTGCTGAGATTTTATTAAAGCGCCCGACATAAGTTGCCAAACCAAGATGTTGAACTTTAAACAAAAGCGTCGCATGAGTGGGATCAAGCGTGTATTGACCCGCTCTGAGCTTAAGCAACTCAGTCTGCACCTTAGGTGTAATCAAAGCCACGCAAGCGCCTAACTGTAAACACAGTAACAATAGAACTGTAAATTTAATTTTTTTAAGCTGCATTCTAGTGCCCTATCAATTAAGCGATTCGGCGTGAAACCAGATATGCCACGACTCCCATCGCTAAGGTAGGAATAGCGGCCAGAAATTGCTTAGGCTCATTCACGGCAGATAATACAGCAAATAAACTTGTACATACCACAAATACAATTGGCGCCAGCGGATACCATGCGGAACTTGGCTTCTCGCCTAAGCGCCAATGGCGAACAAATAAACTACTAACCGCCAAGGCTAGGCACAGGGATAAAGTGAAGCCTAGGTATGATAACAAATCGCGTAAATCGGCTATTAAAATCAACATCAATGCAGAGACTACCTGCAGCATAATGGACGTTCTAGGCGGCTGACCTAATCTAGCTTTAAAAAATTTGGGTAAGGCACCATCTTCAGCCATTTTTGCATAAACTCTGGGGCCGGCTAATACCATAGCGGTAATAGAAGTCAGCAATGAAATCGCGATTAACAACTCAATCAACCGCCGTCCGCCAATACCCCCCATCGCTTGCGCTGTTATTGCCGCTACTTCGGCTTGGCCATGCAGCAGGTCCGAACTGGTGCCATACAGCATAATAGCGTTAATAAGCACGCACAGTAACATGGTAATTAATGTGCCAATAATCATACCGCGTGGCACACGTTGTTTGGCGTGATGGACTTCACCGGCAACATAAGATGCGGCATTAAAGCCCGAATAGCTCAAAGATATCCAAACCAAACTGTTGGCAAATGCCAACAGGTTAAAACTGGCTAGGCTCACAGGTTCTGCTACAGGTAGCGTTGGATTAGTTAAAAATACAAACGCAGCCCAAATAATAACACCGGCTAGTAGCAACATCATGATACTGACAAAAAATTCGTGCGTTAAAGCACCTGTTTTGACACGAACTATATGAATAACACCCGCTGCAACGGTCACTATTATCGCAATTAAATCTAAGGGAATGGCTACCAGACTCGGCAGTGCAGCGCGCGCATAAGCTTCAAAAGCCAATGCCGCAAAAGCAATTGCGCCTGGAAAGCCAGCAAGCAATGATATCCATCCCGCGATAAAGCCTGCCAATGGGTGAATGGAGCGAGAAAGATACAAATACTCGCCACCAGATTCAGTTAGCCTCTGAACTAACATACCATACGATATTGCACCCATTAAGGCGTTCAAGCCCGCTACAAACCAGGCTAATAGCACCCACTCTCTTGACCCCAGATCGGCCAAGGAAAACCCAGAGGTGGTATATATGCCAGCACCTATGGCATTGCCGACCACGAGTGCAACTAAAGTATAAGTGCTAAAAGAGCCGCCAGAAGAACCGGCCTGTTTTTGTTTCACATTTTCACTAAGGGGAATTTTGCGATGGGGTTAGTTTACCGCCCGAAGCCATAAGATTACATAAAATTTCGACGACCGTAGGATTGCCTCCTAGCCGTGTTAGAATTAATGGTTGAATAACATAAACTAATAAAAAGTATTGATGAAAACTCTGTCTGAGGACACCTTTAAAGCACTTGCTGGAGACAGTACGTATGAGCGTGGATTGGATTATTACAATCAAGGGAGGGTCGGTGTACTAACGATTAAGAATAATCGTATTAATGCTGAAGTAGAGGGCACTCATTCCTACAAGGTAGAATTGCAGCATACCAAAAAGCTCTTTGAAGGAAGCTGCAATTGCCCCGCTTCCGACAACTTTGATTTTTGTAAGCATTGCGTTGCTGCTTCACTTGCTTACTACTATCAAACTCAAACCAATCAAGAATTAGCCGAGTCTGCTCAAGACGACCTGCTCCTTGGCTATATTAGTACCTTAACTAAACCCCAACTGGTAGAAGCTCTACATTCACAGGTGCAAGGTGATTCTGATGCCTTAGACTATTGGTATCTCAAGGCAGAGATCGCCAGCGGCAATATGGGAGCACCGGAGGTCCGCAAACGAATTACCAAGGCCATCCCTTATAAGCCTTCAGGTTTGTGGCGTTATCGCGACGTCGCAGAATATTTTGAGCAATCTGAACAAGCGATGTCTGTGCTGCAAGAGCCTCTACTGTCATTGCAGCCGAGCAATGCGATTAAATTAATTGTTTACGCCTCACAACGCCTACAAAAAACATTAGAGTCAATTGACGATACCGGAGACTATCGGTCTGAACTTGAAACACTCTTAATCAAAATGTTTGAGTCTGTTTTTAGCTCTGATGAGTGGAGCTTGAAAGAAAAAACAGAAACTATTCTTGATCTGCTTTTTGATCAGCAATACAGCTATGATTTGCTAAATTTACCGCATGGTGTTGCGAAATATTTTGATGATAAAGCATTAGATTCTATTTATAAAAAAATAGAAGAAGAGTGGAACAAATTATCTCCGGAAAACGAAGCGTATAGTCCTGGGCACTACCGGTATCAACGCTTGGAAGATCTTCTGTTAGAGCGCGCGCGCTCTCAAGGAAACCTTAACCAAGAATTAAAAATTTTGGAACGTGGGGCGGTTGACGTAAACCGGTGCCTTGCTGTGGTGGAACTTTGTATTGCTAACCAGCAACTTAAAGATGCCGAAAAATGGTTAGTCTACACAAGTCAGATATCTCAACCAGATGTACGCGAGCTATACCAAATTGAAACTGTACAAATAGACTTATACAAAGCGCAAAAAAAGTATCGCCAAGCATTGAATATTCAGTGGGCTAGATTTGAAGAACAAGAAAGCCTCGAGCAATTTAATGCCGCACTAGAGACTGCCAAAAAAATTCAACAAAAAGAACATTTCCTTAGCAAGGGAATCGCAAGCATAAAAAACAAGCTGGTTAAAAATGATACCAGCCAAAAAAATCGTCAACGCGCAGAACTTCTTGCTAGTATTTATTTAAACAATGGCTATGTTAATGATGCAGCCAATATGAGCAATCATTACCTGCTGCGCCCACAGACCCTCATGAACATTGTCAATGCTCTAACTGAGATTAACGCCAAGACATTTCGGCTTATTGAAAAAGCAACCAATCGTTTGTTATACAAAGAAAACAAACATCTTTACGATGAGGCGATAAAGTTTCTAAAACAACAAATGAAACGCTTAAATAATGATCACGCACAGGAATTCCAAGCCTTAGTATTGCGAATTTACAATGAACCTTCGAATAAGCGAAAAATTAATTTTATTTCGCGTTTAAAGTCTGCTTTTCCCGAATACTTTTAACTAGAGTACTTTTAACCAGAGTACTTTTAAGGAGCTGAGCAAATTAGTAAGAGCAGGCTAACAATAATTTATTGTTCGACCATTATTGAAGATTAGAAAATCATTCAACGGTTTTTTAAGTGCCTGTCTAAATTTATCTTTTGTTGATTTTTCTAAATGCAGGCTTTGAATGTGCAGAACACCTGATTTACGGTCTATCTTGGCGTCCATTCGGCCAATAAATCGATCTCCCTGCAGTAAAGGCAAACAAAAATAACCGTACTTGCGCCTAGCGGCAGGCACATAACACTCTATCTGATAATCGAAATTGAATAGCGCCCTAGTGCGTTGACGTTGAATCAAGAGATTATCGAATGGCGATAATATTTTAATCCTGTTACGACTATTGGCAATAGACAGCTTCTGCTCTATTGAAGGCTCGGCATAATACGATTGACCATTCACTTGTACTGGAATCAGTTTTTTATCTTCAAGTAATTGATCACACACTTTTTGTATTGAGGGCTTCAAGCCTTTCAATAGATAACTTATCTGCGCAGCATTGCCGATTCCATTGGCATTTAGATAACTAACGATAAGGTGCTTGTAATAGTCGTCATCTTCGGGAAAGCTTGTGTCGATAGTGTTTGGCAATACCCTCTCGGTTAAATCATAAACTTTCTGAAAACCATCGCGGCGCACAATCATTAAATCGCCTTCCATAAATAGTTGATCAAGTGCTTTTTTTGCAGGTTTCTTTGCTGGCCAGCCCTTTTTCTTTACAGGTCTTTTTACCGCAAGGGTCGCTTCAAAGTCTCGAGCTTGTAGAGGCCCCTCCGCTCGAATTCGATCTAGCACATGGGCAATCATTTTTTTATCGTTAAAATCCCAATAACCATGATCGCGCCGTTTAACCCCGAGTTTGCGCGGCAAGGAATATTTGAAATCACGCATCGGCAAATAGGCTGCAGCATGCGACCAATACTCATATATCGTTCTTTGCTCAAGCAATTCGTCAAGATAGCAATTTTGGTAATCGACTGTTCGATTCCATAAAGTATGGTGATGCGCCCTTTCTACTACAGAGATGGTATCAATCTGAATAAAGCCAAGCTTTTCTATGGCTAGTAAGACCGCATTTGCGCCGTGGCCCAAGGTTTTTTCTTTATAAATACCTTGGCTGAGTAAAACTATTTTACGTGCCTGGGATGGGCTAAGTGATATCGCTTGGGTCTGCATTATTGTGTGAGTCTACTTGGACGAACAGCCATATTCAATGTAGGATAATAAGCAGCTAGATACTATTTAGAAGTTAATTTTTTAGAGGTTAATAATGAGCAAGTTGCAGGATGAAAAGGAGCAGCTAAAAAAAGCCATAAGAATTGGCATGCGCTATGGAGAAAATCGCGGCGTGGTAAAATTTGATGCCACCGATTCGGCCAACGATAAAATCGAATACATCTATAGGCTACTGGTGCATGACAAACTAATCACGCCACTGCCGAATGAAAAACTCTCGCTGCCGGCCATGAAACATAAGCTAGCGCTGTGGGCGTCTAAGTTAGAAGTTAAGTAAGTTTAATCACGCAGATTTAAGTAGCATAGC
>CAZHEL010000016.1:46812-61378 GCA_964531625.1 uncultured Gammaproteobacteria bacterium | reverse complement strand
TATGGCGCAGGTGCTCGTGAAGTATATTTAATTGAAGAGCCAATGGCGGTAGCAATCGGTGCAAATTTACCAGTGGCTGAACCAACTGGTTCAATGGTATTGGATATTGGCGGTGGTACTACTGAGGTTGGTGTCATGTCTTTGGGCGGTATGGTCTACAGTACATCGCTACGAGTTGCCGGTGACACCTTTGACGAAGCGATTATTAATCATGTGCGGCGCAATCATGGTTTATTGATTGGTGAAGCAAGTGCTGAGCGAGTTAAAAAAGCGATTGCCACGGGCTGGGATAAATCCGAAGAGCGGGAAATGGAAGTTAAAGGTCGCGATATTGCTGAAGGCCTGTCTCGATCTGTTACCTTGAGCAGTAAAGAGATTTATTCAGCCATTAGCGACCCACTAGAATCCATTGTGCAAACAATTAAGCAAGCGCTAGAGCAAACTCCGCCAGAATTGAGCGCTGATATCGGTGACAAAGGTATGGTGATTGCCGGCGGTGGTGCGTTGATGCGTGATATGGATCGACGCTTAATGGAAGATACCGGCTTACCTGTGGTGATTGCCGATGATCCATTAACTTGTGTAGCGAGAGGGTGTGGCAGAGCGTTAGAAGAAATGGATAATCTTGGCGACGTATTTGCTCACGAATAATTAAATAAGCCAACTTGGTTAGGTCTTTACTCATGTGTGCGAATTCATATCAATTCGATTCAAGCCCCACATGTTTATATGAGTGTCTTCCAAGCATAATTTGTGGAGCCGGTCAGTAAAGATATGGCTAACCCGTTTAGAAAATCTTCCGATTGGCTTAATTATGGCTTAGTCAGCATAGTGTCAATCGCATTGATGGTGCTGGATTCTGTTACTCCTTGGCTGAATACCCCGCGCGATGTTTTATCGGTTGCGCTTTCACCCGTACAAACCTTAGCCTCGGTTCCTGCCAATGTTAGTCGGCTTTTCACCAATGCTTTGACCGCCGAGCCAGACGTCAAAATTGCCTATGAAAATATGCGTGATGAATATTTTCAACTTAAGTCCGAAGCGCTTTTGCTGCGAACACTCAAACAAGAAAATGACAACCTGCGATCTTTATTAGATGCTTCAAAGCGTTTAGATGAGGATATTAAGCTTGCCGAATTGGTTAACGTTAGTATTGATCCCTACAATCACAGAGTATTGATTTCCAAAGGCATCATTAGTGGTGTTTATGCAGGCCAAGCGGTGATTGATGACCGCGGTGTTATTGGTCAGGTGACCGAAGTTCAGCCGCTCAATAGTAGTGTCATGTTAATAACCGATCCCGGGCATGCGATGCCCATACAGGTAGAGCGTAATGGCTTGCGCACGCAAGTAGAAGGGACTGGTAATGTCTCATTGCTACGGGTGCCTTTTTTGAATCAAAATTCCGACATTAAGGTGGGTGATGTATTAATTAGTTCTGGTTTGGGCGGGCGTTTTCCTAATGGATATCCTGTTGCTGTTGTAAGCGATATTGATGTTATTGAAGATGAAGCATTTTTACGTGTCAGAGCCACTCCAATCGCTAAATTAGACCGTTCGAATCATGTTTTATTGTTGTCGCGCGGCCGTCGCGGTACCGTCTTAAGCGGTGCGGCAATTAGTGATTCCAGTAATAGTGAGAGCAATGATCTCGGGTCGGGGCAGCAATGATTAGTGGCGCGCTTCAAGGCTCAACCTTTAGCTTATTTTGTGCGGTATTGCTATCGTCTTTCTTTGCCTTGGTGCTAACCGTTGTTCAGTTACCGCAATGGTTGTTTTACTTTTGGCCTGACTGGATTGCCTTAATAATAGTCTATTGGGCCTTAATGGTGCCCCATCGAATTGGGCCTCTGATTGGATTTATAATTGGCACCTTGCTAGAAGTTTTATTTGTACGCAAATTTGGCGTGCTGGGCTTCGGTTTAGCGACCTTGGCTTTTATCGTTAATACAACGCATCGACAATTAAGGGCTTTGTCCGTATGGCAGCAAATGATTTTGGTAGGTTTATTTATTGCGATATTTAAATTGCTCACAGGTTGGTTATACGGTTTAGTCAGCGATTTCACCATCACCAGTGAATACTGGTATTCGATTCTGGGCGGTTTATTAGTTTGGCCGTTTATTTTTATTTTATTGGAAGAGCTAAGGCGCAAATTTCGCGTTCGCTAGCTGATAATATAAAGAACTCATATGGAGCAACTCGAACTAAAAGATTATTTGCGTGAGACTGGTTTAATTCAATCGCGATTAATTATACTGGGAGTGATACTAATCGTGCTCACCTTGGTGTTGGTGGGGCGAATTTGGTATCTGCAAATATACAGTTTCAAACGTTTTGAAGTGTTATCCAAAGATAACCGAGTTCGTATCGTAGCGGTACCGCCTGTGCGCGGCCAAATATTTGACCGCAAAGGTCGGGTAGTAGCTGAAAATATTCCTGTATTCACCTTAGAGGTTATCCCAGATGGCGTTGATGATTTGGATATATTGCTCGATGAATTGTCGAAAATCATTCAAATATCGCCAAACCAAATTCGCAAATTTAAAGGTTTGGTCCGTGCTCGGCCAGATTTTGAAAGTCAGGTGCTCAAGTTAAATTTGAGTGAAGAGGAAGTTGCCAGATTTTTTGTAAATCAATATCGCTTTAAAGGGGCTCAAGTACATGCTCGGTCGCAGCGCAACTATCCTTATGGTGGCGAATTAGTTCATGTGCTAGGTTACGTTGGGCGCATTAACCAGCAAGACTTAGAGCGGATTGATCAGAAAGCTTATAAAGGTACCGAGTATATTGGCAAGCTTGGTATTGAAGCTAAATATGAAGATCATCTTTTGGGTCAGGCTGGATTGGAACACGTTGAGACTAACGCGCACGGTCGCCGAGTGCGCGTATTAGATCGTGAGCCTCCGGTGTCTGGCAATGACATATATCTAAATATCGATGCTGAATTGCAAGTTAAGGCCCGTGAATATTTAGGCGATAGGCGCGGCTCAATTATTGCTATTGAACCGGAGACGGGGGATGTTTTAGCCTTCGTTAGCAATCCGATTTACGACCCCAATAAATTCGTAAACGGAATTGATTACAGCTCATATAACGCACTGCGAGATGATATTAATCGGCCACTGTTAAATCGTGCATTGAATGGTCGTTATGCGCCTGGCTCTACCATAAAAGGTTTGGTGTCACTAGCTGGCTTAGAATCTGGCTGGAGCAGAAATGCCGAAGTTGTTTGTCCTGGCTATTTCAAGCTCAAGGGCAGTAGTCACCGCTATCGATGTTGGCGCCGCGGCGGCCACGGTAGCATGTCTATGGCTGAGTCGATAATGCAGTCTTGTGATGTATTTTATTATCAACTAGCGAATTTTTTAGGCATAGATAAACTGCATGACTTTTTAAGTCGATTTGGCCTAGGCGAAAGAACGGGAATAGATTTAATCGGCGAACCATCAGGTCTAATGCCGTCGCGAGAATGGAAGAGGCGGGTTCGCGGTAACCCTTGGTACCCTGGAGAAACGGTGATCACTGGTATAGGACAAGGTTATTCGCTTGCTACCCCATTGCAGCTGGGCGTGATGACTGCCACCTTAGCGAATCGAGGGCGTCGTATAGAGCCTCGTTTGGTTGATCGTTTGGCGCAAGGCAGTGATGATGTTTCAGTCGATCAAAGTGGCTCTCAAATTGCTAAGATCAACGCCAAGTCGGATAATGTCGAAGCAATTATTGAGGCAATGCAGGCGGTCATTGAGCATCCTAGAGGCACTGCTAGAGCGATTGGTCTTGATGCACAGTATTCTATAGCAGGTAAAACTGGCACAGCACAAGTTGTCGCGATTGCTCAAGGTGCTAAGTATGACGAATCTAAGCTTAGTGATTTTCATAAAGACCACGCTTTGTTTGTTTCTTTTGCACCGGTAGATAAACCAAAGATTGCAGTCGCTGTGATTGTAGAGAATGGCGGTAGTGGCAGTTCCGCAGCGGCGCCAGTCGCACGCAAGGTTATGGATTACTATTTATTAGATATTGATGCCAATGCAGAGCCAATTGAAGAGCAAGTTAGTGAGATTTCAAATGACCAGTCGGATGGCACAGGCGCCTAGTGTTCAAAATTAAATGCGATATACCGTTATTGCTGGGCTTGCTGGTGCTTTGCGGTGGTAGTCTAGTTGTTTTATGGAGCGCAGGCGGTGAAAATACCAGTTTGATGTTCAATCAATTCATTCGGATGTTAGTTGCTCTACTGGTAATGATGGTGATCGCGCAAATTAGACCAGATTCGTGGTTTCGTTGGTCTCCAACAATATATACCATCGGCTTAATCATGTTGATTCTAGTGTTATTAGTTGGTTACACCGGTAAAGGCGCTCAACGATGGCTGAATCTAGGGGTGATACGATTCCAGCCCTCTGAACTCATGAAAATAGCAGTCCCTATGATGATTGCTTGGGTGTTAACCCGTCGCACCTTGCCGCCGAGCCTTACCAATTTGATTTATGCCTTTCTAGTATTGTTAGTGCCTGCCGCATTGATTCTAATACAACCTGATCTTGGTACTACGATTATGATAATAATGTCGGGCGTACTCATTATTTTTCTGGCTGGATTCTCGTGGCGCAGTATTGGCATTGCGGCATTCTGTGGAAGCCTTATTGCACCAATATTATTTCAGTTTCTGCGCCCCTATCAACAGACCAGAATATTAACCTTGTTCGACCCTTGGTCCGATCCATTAGGTGCCGGTTATCACAGTATTCAGTCAATGATTGCCATAGGCTCAGGCGGTGTACAGGGCAAAGGTTGGAATGCGGGCAGTCAATCTAAACTTGAATTTATTCCGGAACGACATACGGATTTTATTTTTAGTGTATTCTCAGAAGAGTTCGGCTTTATCGGTGTGGCCTTATTGTTTCTGCTTTATACAATGATTACTTTACGTGGCTTGTATATTGCCTACTACACTAAAGACACCTTTTCACGATTATTAGCGGGTAGTCTATCGATGACTTTCTTCTTTTATGTGTTTGTTAATATCGGTATGGTGTCGGGCATGTTGCCAGTGGTTGGTGTGCCATTGCCATTGATTAGTTATGGCGGAACTTCCATGGTGACTCTAATGGCTGGCTTTGGTATCTTGATGGGTATCCACAATCACCGAAGTTTAATGTCACGATAATCCCTTGTGGAGTAACGTTGACCAAGCGTTATTTGCTGTACTACATTTTTTAAAAATTTTACTAAAAATTATATGACGAATTTTTTTATCAAATTATCTCTTAACGTTATTTACGTGTTCTCATGCGTGATTTTTGTTAGCTCTGCCTACGCAATCGATTTGCGCAGCTACCCAAAATTACAGGCTATCGCTGATGAGCTGATTGCCGAAAAACATTATACGCAAGCGGAATTAGAAGCCTTGTTTGCGCCCGCGCAGATACAACAGTCAGTGCTAAAAGCAATGAAAAGCCCAGCAGAAAGTAAGTTTACCTGGGGTAAATATCGAAAATTGTTTTTGAAAGAAGATCGGATACAACAAGGTGTCGATTTCTGGCTTGAATATAAAGATAGCCTAAGTCGGGCGGAACAACAGTATGGCGTTCCTGCCAGTGTGATTGTGGCCATTATTGGTGTTGAATCAAAATTTGGCCGATATAAAGGCAAGCACAAAGTTCTCGACAGTCTGGTGTCTTTAGTCGTTGATTTTCCGCGTCGCAGCGCTTTTTTTGCCAAAGAGCTAAAGCAGTTCTTAATTTTAACCAAAGAAAACCGCTTAAACAGCTCGCAAGTGCTTGGCTCATATGCGGGTGCGGTTGGTTTTCCGCAGTTTATTTCAAGTAGTTATCGAGCCTATGCGATTGATTTTTCAGGAGACGGTATTGCCGATCTAATCAACGAGCCAGTGGATGCAATTGGCAGTGTGGCCAACTATTTTGTCGAAAACGGTTGGTTGCGCGGGCAGCCAGTAAGCTCTAAGCCTCACCTTACGGTGCCATCAAGCGTGGCGGATTTGGCTAATCGTAAACGCAAAATACAGTTTTCCGCCCAGTCTTTGACCGATAAAGGTGCACAATTATCTTCTACTATCCCATCAGACGAATTGTTGAATGTGCTGATGCTAGATGCCAGCGAAGTGGTGCATGAAACCGCCAATAGTGGATTTTATATTGTGCGTGCGGGCGATACCGCTTGTCAGATAGCTGAGCGTTTGAAAGTAACTTGTAATAGTTTAATCAGCTTAAATAAGCTAGACAACAAAGCTACCGTGTTTCGTGATCAACGATTGAAAGTTCCACAGAAAAAAACCAACACCGTTAAAGCCTCATCTGGATCTATTGGGCAGACGCACGGTGATGTAGAGCAAACAAGTAAAGTGCAAGAACGTTATTTTTACACTCACGAAAACTTTTACGTGATTACTCGTTATAACCATAGTGTGCTGTACGCCATGGCGGTTAATGACCTAAGTCAGGCTATCGATGCGGCAATGGCAGCTAACTAATAACTGAGATTGATCTTGAATACTAAAACCAGAAAACTGATTTATGTGTTTGCGATTGTATGCTTAAGCTGTGGACCTTTTACCATCGCCAACGCTTTGGAAAAAACGATTGAGAGTTCGCTAGCGTTGCCGAAGCTTGATGTCAAAGCATGGGCTTTAATGGAAGCAAATAGTGGTTGGGTTGTGGCAGGCGAAAATATTAATGAGCAATTGCCACCAGCGAGTATTACTAAGCTCATGACTAATTACGTGGTGTTCAAAAAATTACAGAGTGGAGATGTAGCTTATAAGGACAAAGTGTCGATAAGCGAACAAGCTTGGCGTGCTGAAGGCTCGCGCATGTTTGCTGATGTTAATACGACAATTGAATTAGATCATTTGCTCAAGAGCACTATCATCCAGTCGGGTAATGATGCAGCCATTGCTCTTGCTGAATACATCGGTGGCAGTGAGGAAGGCTTTGCGCAAATGATGAATCAAGCCGCATCTGATATTGGTTTAACTCATTCTAATTTCGAAAATAGCACTGGCTTGCCTGCAAAGGATCATTTTATGTCGGCTAGCGATATTGCCGTTCTTAGTGCGGCAATTATTCGAGACTTTCCAAAATATTACGCGTGGTATTCGATTAAGGAGTATTCGCATAATTCAATTTCGCAGTTTAATCGTAACAAGCTTTTGTGGAAAGACAGCTCGGTGGACGGCATAAAAACGGGTCACACCGAGGCGGCGGGATATTGTTTGGTTGGCAGCGCTAAGCGAAAGGGGCAACGTTGGATCGCCGTTGTCATGGGTTCCAAAAATGAACGAGAGCGTGAAAAAGAAGTGCTTAGTTTATTAAATTATGCCTTTGCAGCTTATGAGCCTGGTGTGCTTCTGGATCAACAAGAAGGGATTGCCAGTGTGGATGTATACGGCGGCGAGGTAGATGAGGTGCGATTACAGGCCGAAACTGTAGCTAATGTTGTGGTTCCTAATGGCCGTTTAGACGATGTTAAAATTGATTTGTTGCTTAGTCCTTATTTTGAGGCTCCGATTGATATTGGCCAGCCCATGGGTATCGCAAGCATTTCATTGGATGGCGAACCGCTACTAGATGTGCCGTTAACATCAATGAGCACTATTCGCGAGGGTGGTTGGTGGAAGGCTATCAAAGATTCAGTTAGGCTGCGTTGGCGTAATTGGACGCGAGATGATTAGCAGAGCGAGATTATGAACGATAAAGATCTGAACTCGGGCAAAGTAATAAGTCAAAGTACCGAATTAGAGGGCGTTAAAGACGGATTTGACCTAATAGAATATCCATGTGATTTCGCATTTAAAGCAATGTGTAGAGCAGGTGAGTGCACGGCCGAATCGCATATTAGCGATTTGATATTATCGGTGGTTGATGATCAAGCGCTAAAGAAACTGACAACTAATCAGAGTCGTACCGGTAAGTTTGAATCAGTAACCGCGACCGTTGCATTGCAAAGTCGAGAACAATTAGAGAGTATTTATAGTGCGATTTCAAAATCGACGAGAGTGGTAATGACTCTTTAGAAAAACCGCTATATTAGCTTTGCAAGTAATAGATAAAACAATTATTCAGACTGGTTCGGGTCAAGACATCCAAGTTTGTCGCTTCGGTTTAACCGATTATGCCGAGTCGTATCAGGCCATGGTGGATTACACGCAAAGTTATGATCGTGCAAAAGCATCCACTGCGCTTGATCAAATATGGTTGATTCAACATCCTCCTGTCTATACGCAGGGCACGGCTTGTACTCAAGATACCCTATTGCCTAGTGATATACCGATAGTAAAAACAGATAGAGGAGGGCAAATAACTTATCATGGCCCGGGTCAAATAGTTATGTATCCCTTGCTCCATTTAAAAGCTTATGGGCTAGGAGTTAAATCATTAGTGGCTAATTTAGAACAAGCTGTTATTGATTTGTTAGCAGAGCAAACAATCACCGCTGAACGACGTTCAGACGCACCTGGAGTCTACGTTGAGCAAGCTAAGATTGCCGCCTTGGGCTTACGAATTCGGCATGGCAATAGCTATCATGGCCTGAGTTTTAATGTGGACATGGATTTATCGCCGTTTAACAATATAGACCCTTGCGGCTATCAAGGTTTGCAAGTTACACAATTGCTGGATTTAAAGCCTTCTATCAAACCTGATTTTAATGCCTTGCAGCAATCCTTAGTCGAACGCTTCGTACTTCTTATTTAACTGCTCTAAGCGCTCGGGAGTGCCAACATCAGTCCACTCACCGTTATAATAGTCAGCTTCTAATTGTTGTGTTTCTATCAATGAGTGGAAAACTGGCGCCAAGGCTTTTTTCTCTAAATTCATATTTAAAAACAAAGACTTGTGATACAAGGATATGCCGCTAAAGGTAGTGGCTTCAGCGCTGCCTGCGGCTTTAAATTGTGCCAGTCCATGCGGGTCAATTGCAAAATCGCCATCTTGATTGTGACTCGGGTTGTCGACCATTAGGATTCGAGCTGGCTTATCTAGATGCCGCATAAAATTATTGAGCTGTTCCTTATGTAAAAAGTCGGTGTAAATATCTGCATTAATCACCAAGAATGGATCACTGCTTAGTAGCTCCAACGCGTGGCGAATACCACCTGCTGTTTCCAGAATTCCATCACTTTCGTCTGAATACTTGATAGACAGTCCATAGGCAGTGCCATCGCCTAATGTTTGTTCAATCTGCTCACCAAGATAGCCTAAGTTGATAACGATTTCTTCAAAGCCAAGCGCGGCTAACGACAGTAGATGATGTTCGATTAAGGATTTTTGCCCGATCTTAAGTAATGGTTTTGGGGTGTTTTTAGTGAGCTCTAACATACGCTTGCCACGCCCCGCTGCTAGCAACATAACAGATGTTTGCTTAATCGAATAAGCCATCTAAACAACTATTCCATGATCTTGGATTTCAGTTTGAGCCAGCCGAATAAACTCACTAAACGTTTTTTCAAAGGCATTTAATTCAGGGTAGCGAGGCAGAACTTCAAGTACATAACGGGCTGTTAATGGCAGGTCGTTCAAGTAATTTGATTTGCCGTCACGATGGTACAAACGGCAGAAAATTCCCAACACCTTTAAATGCCGTTGCAGGCCAGTTAAATCATACCAACGAATCAATTGTTTTGATTCAATTGCAATATCTAATTTTTCAACAGCAAGCTTACGATAGTTTTCAAGCCAGATTAGCTGTTGCTCGCGAGGCCACTCGATATAGCAATCTTTAAAAATAGAAGCTAAATCATAGGCAATTGGACCGATGACCATATCCTGAAAATCAATGACTCCAGGATTATTTCCCTCGATAAGCATTAAATTTCGTGAATGATAGTCGCGATGCACCCAAACTTCTGGTTGTTCCAAGCAAGCAGCGATTAAATATTCTTTGGTGCTGTCCCAAAGTCTGATTTGTTGCTCGTTTAATTGCAGTCCGAGGTGCTTACCAAGATACCAATCACTAAAAATCTCCATCTCTTCGTTTAGTTTTTCCGCGCTATAGTCAGCTAATTCAATCGATGTTTGTGCATGGATGCCCGATTGACAGTCAATTAGCGCTGCTATGGCATCCTCATAAAGAGCATCTGCGCTAGAGCTTCGCGCCTTAAGTGCATCTAAATAGGTTTGGTCGCCGAAATCTTCTAGTAGTAGAAAGCCAGCACTTATATTTTGTGCAAAGATTTTTGGAGCATGCACATTTTGACTAATCAAAGCTTGAGCCGTGTTAATAAAAGGACTTAGCGGTTCTTGTTGCGGGGGTGCGTCCATAACAATGTAGCTTTGACCTTTGCTATAAGCCCGAAAATACCGTCTAAAACTTGCATCAGCCGAGGCTGGCTCGAGTTTTTCTATCGAATATCCTAGATCTTTTTCGAGCCAGGTACGTAATAGATCTAAACGTTTATCTGATATTTTTGAGTTTATCTGGGTCACGGTGTTTTGAATGAATTTAAACTGCTTAAACGGTTGATCTGATCATCGCAGTCTAGCCGCGTTTGCTCTATAATAGCGATTCTAATTATATAGAAATACTGCTGTAATAGTTTTCTATCTATAAAGTACTGATAGACTTTTTGGCTAACCGCCAATCATGTAGCCACCGACATAAATAAGATCGGGTTCCGGGTTTATTTTTAATACCCGTAGTTATAGATAATTGAACTAGCAAATTTGAGGAGAATGTCTCGAGAGTTAAGTGAGATATTTTAAATTGCAATTACTAATTATAATCACCGAATAATATTCGTTTGAGGAAAAATCGGCATGCCAAACCCTGTCACACGTCGCTCTATAATTGATCATTTTCAACCCGCTGACATCACTTTTTCTGACCTGACCTCTGTCCTGTCTCGCGCGAGTCGCCCTGCTACAGCTAAAACTGCGATGTTGCTGGCTTTTTTGATGTTGTTTTCCTCATCAGTCAATGCCGCTTGTAAGGGCGTGAATTGCGTATGTGTTCCTTCGGAAATTGCGTTCAAATCACCAACATCGAAGCCCAATGCGGATGGTAAATATCCGATTTCATTAGAAGCCGATGATGTCGAGTCGCAAGGCCAAGAAGTGGTTACTTTGGTAGGAAATGCGGAAGTAGCGCAAGGGCGGCGAACCATTGTTGCTGATAAAATCCAATATTATCGGGAAACCGAGCGCGTGGTAGCCGACGGCAATGTTGAAATTGTGACTGAAGAAGGTAGTTACCTGAGCAGTGATTCTATTGACGTGCATGCGCCAACTCAAATTGGCCAGCTAATCAACTCTAAATTCAAGATGGCAAGCGGCATTACTAGCGAAAATGGCATAGACACTGTGCAACTGGCTTCGCGTGGCTCTGCCGGAGTGGTGAATCTTGAAGGCGAGGGTGTAATGACCCTAGAAGATGCGTCTTACACTACCTGTAATGAAGGCAACCAAGACGTCATGATTTACTCGAAAAATTTAGAGTTGGACAATATAAGTGGCGTGGGTAAGGCTCGCAATGCAACGGTGCGATTTAAGGGTGTTCCAATTTTCTATGCGCCTTATCTTTCTTTTCCTTTGAATGATGAGCGAAAAACAGGTTGGTTAACGCCCAGTTTTGGTAATGATGAAGATTCTGGCAACGTTCTAGAGTTTCCGTGGTACTGGAATATTGCTAAAAACCAAGACGCTACAATTACTCCTCGTTTCTATACTGATCGCGGTGTGCAGTTGGCTGGTGAATATCGACGCGTGAGTGAATTCTCTAATACATTTATTTATGGAGAAATTTTACCAGACGATGATTTGTTTGATGACGATCGTACTTTGCTAACAGTGCAACATTTTCAACAGTTTAGTAATAGTATCACTGGCGCGATTAATTATAACGATGTGTCGGATATCGATTATTTCGATGATTTACGTCGTAATGACACACAGTTCTTTAGCGCTACTTTCGTACCTCGCGATATTCAATTAAATTATTCTTCCCAGTATCTAAGCGCCACGATTCGTGCCAATGAGTATCAAATTATTGATGACATATTCAATAATGCGAATACCCCCTTTGAACGTCTGCCCGCCATCACAATTGCCACAAATCTACCCGATGGACCGTACGGTTTGAAATACAACCTGGGTGCCAGTTACACCAGCTTTGTGTCAGATACCCGCCAAGAAGGTGATCGCCTCGCACTGACGCCTTATGTAGAGTTACCACTGAATAATGCCTGGGGTTACGTCAAGCCGCGTGTTTCGTACCACTTTCGCACCTATGATTTAGATGACGTAGCCGATGGTGTTGAGGATAATCCTTCATTTGCTGTGCCAATTTTCAGCGTCGATAGTGGTTTGTATTTGGAGAAGAACACCAGCTTTTTCGGTAAGAGTGCGATACAGACGCTTGAGCCTCGCTTGTTTTATGCGTTTGCTCCAGATGAAGATCAAAGTGATGTCCCTATTTTTGATACCAGTCAGGTTTCTCTGGATAATGTGACTAATATCTTTAGAGAAAACCGCTTCTTCGGCGAAGACCGAGTTGGCGACACTAATCAGTTAACACTCGGGCTAACCACGCGCTTTATTGATAGTGAGACCGGTGATGAGCGTTTAAGAGCGAGTTTAGGGCAACTGATTTTGTTAGATGATTTGGAGGAAAATCTATTTGGTCAAACTATTGAGTCTGGTTTTGGCGATGTGTTGGGTGAAGTGCGTACCGAGCTCCCAGGTGGTTGGAGTGCTTATAGTTTTGCCCAATATGACGTTGAAGAAAGTGAATTACGTACCGCAAGGTTTGACTTAGGTTATGCTCCCAAAGATGATAGCCGTAAGCGACTTTCGTTAGGTTATTATTTTGTAAACCGGCTAAATACTGATACTGATCAAGTAACTTTAAATCTAGATTGGCCGATAGCCGATCGCTGGCAATTTAGAGCGCAAGAGCGCTTCTCTATTGAAGATTCAGAAAGCTTATTTACGCAGCTAGAGTTGGAATACAACGCTTGTTGTTGGAAAGCTCGTTTTACCGCACAAGAAAGAATTACAGATCGAAATATTGACGAAAAGAGACAGGCTTTTTTCTTTGAACTTGAACTAACTTCTTTGGGCAGTTTTAGCAGCGGGCTGTAGTAGCGCTGAGTATTCAATGCTTGAGTTACTGTTTTTTTAGCTTACCGTAATGTTTGCGGCAATTTATCTCGGCAAAATAGTTATAAAATTAGCAGGGTGTTTTTACAGATTGATATCACTATGAAGAAACTAATCTTACTTAGCGCAACCTTTTTGTTGCTGAGCAGTATTTCAAATAGCGTTTATGCCGCTTTTATGGATCGCGTGTTGGTGGTTGTGAATGAAGATGTAATTACTCAGTCTGAGTTTGATTATCGTTTGAATCGTATTAAAGACGAGATCGCTAGAAATCCCAATGCGCCTGGACTGCCGCCTAATTTTATCCAACAGTTACTGGACAGTTTGGTACTCGATCATATTCAACTGCAAGAGGCTGAGCGCAGAGGAATTGTTATTTCAGATGAAGAAGTTGATGCCGCACTTGAGCGACTGGCTGGCCAAGAAAATCTTACCGTTCAACAATTTCTTACTATTGCCTCGCAGCAGGGCGAATCTCCTGCACGTTTTCGCAAAAATGTTAGAAACTCAATTACATTATCACGGCTAACAGAGTTTTATGCGCGCTCACGTGTTGTCGTACCCGACTATGAAATCGATGGCTTTATAGATATTAATGGTTTGGCGGATAATGGCACTGAGTATCAGATCGCACGCATTTTGATCAAAAACCCTGAAGAAAACCAAGCCTTAGCAGAGCAGGTTCGACGAGAACTTGATGAGGGGCTAAGTTTCGAAGAAGCCGTGCAGAAATATTCTCAGTCCCCAGATGCGGCAGAAGGCGGCGAAATGGGTTGGCGTACTGCGAGTCAATTACCAGAGATATTTTTAACCGCCATCAAAGACGTTAAAGTGGGCGGTGTTACAGATGTTTTAAGCACGCCGGGTGGGCTACATATATTGAAATTGATCGACCTAAAGGGCGATCGAACTGAAATAGTACAAAATAATGTGAGACACATACTGATTTCGGCAAGTAGTGCGGTGGCTAAATCGCAAGCCGCCAAACGCTTAATCAATATTCGCGAACGAATCGAAGGTGGCGAGTCTTTTGCTAATCTTGCTCGAATTTATTCCGATGATTCGGTATCGGCGGCTAATGGTGGTTCTTTGGGATGGGTGTCACCAGGACAAATGGTAAAACCGTTCGAAGATTCCTATCAGAGGCTTAATTTAGGTGAGATTAGTGAGCCAGTCGAAACTCAATACGGAGTGCATATAATGCAAGTTGAGGATCGTAGAGAAAAAAATATAACTGACCAAGTTATGCGTAACCGAGCTGATAATTTTTTACGCAGAGAGCGCGCTGGGCGAGAGTATGAGCAATGGATAAAGCAGTTGCGTTCTGAAGCCTATGTGAATGTTGTGGTAGATGACCCTCTATCCACAGTGTCAGAAACTACTGCTGAAGAAGAGTCTTTTGATCCCCGTGGGTTAATTAATTAATACCGGGCTCTTTTCTACAGGCT
>CAZHEL010000016.1:0-46712 GCA_964531625.1 uncultured Gammaproteobacteria bacterium | reverse complement strand
TACGAGCTTTTCTCTGCGGAGGCACGAGACGAAAGAACGCTAAATCATTTGCCGTTCTTTTATTTCATTCCAAGTTTTACAATCAACGCACAGTTCCGCGGTGGGTCGAGCCTCCAGCCTGCGAATACCTATTTCAATACCACAGCGATCACACCATCCATAGTCATCGCTATTAACTCGCGCAATCGTTGAATCAATCTTTTTTAATAACTTACGTTCTCGGTCTCGATTACGTAGCTCTAAAGACATATCTGTTTCTTGGCTAGCACGATCATTTGGATCTGGATGATTTATGTTTTCATCCTGCATCAAATGAATCGTTCTCGATACTTCATCTAATAAGTTAGTTTTCCAGCCTAGCAAAATAGAACGAAAGTGCTCTACTTGTTTAGGGTTCATATACTTTTCTCTGGCCTTAGCTTTGTAAGGTTCGATGCCGTGAATCAAACTGTCAGCCAAATCCGGATTTTTCTTCTTAGACGCTTTCTTAGTCACCTTTTTGGATACTTTCTTGGTCGCCTTTTTAGTCACTTTCTTGGTGATCTTTTTGGTCACTTTCTTGGTCACCTTTTTAGTCACTTTCTTTGCTACCTTTTTTACGACCTTTTTGCCTTTTTGTGCCTTTGAAACGACTTTTTTAGTTGCTTTTTTGGTGGTTTTTTTCTGAGTAGCCATTAGATGAATGTCTCGTTTAGTTGCTATTTAGGGGTCATTTTAGATACATCACGCCTTCAATGTAAGACAAATGGCTATATACAGCCCTATCTAAAAAATCAAGCACGCATTTTTACTACAAAGCGTATAGTTAATCAATCGATTGGAGAGGTTAATTTAATTTTAATGTGTTTCCTAATGATTGTATTAAAACCATAAAAATACGGATATGGTGTTTGTTACAGGCGCTGCCTATATGTATACTGCGAACTATAGTTAGATCTGGTGGTTGGGATAATGAGTTTTTAGCTTGTTTAACTGAGACTCAATTTTAATTATCCTTGGCTCACAAAGAGGTTAACTAGTAAAAAGGTCAACTGGTAAATAGCTTACTAACTACAGGTCTTACGAAACAATGAAGCGATTATGATCAATCGCCTACTACTTTTTTATGTTAATGACCCAGCAAGGGCCATGATATTTAATACCAAAGATCGAATACAACTTTAGAATAACCTGCAGAATAGGATGAAAACATGAATATATTAGTAAAGAGCACAATTGGTTTGGTGGCAATGGTTGGCCTTGCTGCATGTGGAAATGATGGTGAAGAATCTGCGATTAGCAGTGCAATCAATTCAACTAAAGAAGCTGCTTCGCAAGCAGTTGAATCAACCTCTGATGCTGTCGGTTCAGCGGCTGAAATGGTTAAAGACGCTGGTGAAGGTGCCGCTGAGATGGCAAAAGATGCTGGCGCAGGTGCTGTGGAAATGGCCAAAGACGCTGGTGCTGGTGTTGCCGATATGGCAAAAGACGGTGCTGAAATGGCCAAAGACGCTGGTGCTGGTGTTGCCGATATGGCAAAAGACGGTGCTGAAATGGCCAAAGACGCTGGTGCTGGTGTCGCTGATATGGCAAAAGACGGTGTAGAAATGGCCAAAGATGCGGGTGCTGGTGTTGCTGATATGGCAAAAGACGGTGTAGAAATGGCCAAAGATGCGGGTGCTGGTACTGGCGCCGTGGAAATGGTTAAAGACGCAGGCGCAGATGCTGCAGGTCTAGCCGCTGGTGGCACTGATGGCGTGGTAGAAATGGCGAAAGACGCTGTCGAAGGTGCCGCAGGCGATGTAGAGATGGTAAAAGACGCTAAAGAATTGATGGATAAAGCGGAAATGGTAAAAGATGCTGACGCACTAAAAGGTGCAGCAGTTGACGCAGCTAAAGATGCAGCTACGGAAGCAGCGAGTTCTGTAACTAAGTAATTTTTGCTAAAAGAAGTTTTAAGCCTCGTTGGTTACAGCCAGCGAGGCTTTTTTAATGATTGGTTTAGAATCTCGAACAAGGTATTAATGAGTGAGTAAACAAGACTTGAATAACAATTCACAAAAGTTAGAGTTAAGCAGCATAGAATTAAGTACTAAGGAAAAGTTATTTGGTGAAACGGCATTAATTAATTGGTATGAGTTGCAACGTTTTTTCGCGCAAGGTACTGTCTTATGGGTTAGCAAGGACTTAGACCTAGTTACCATCGCGACCTTATTTGCTGAAGACAAGGCCAGCGAACTGGCTCCGTTTTTAGAGTCTGAAAACATAGCTCCAGTTAGCAACGATCAAGCGCGCCATTGGTATGACAATGAAAAAGAGCTTTGGAGTGTTGTCGTGGCTCCTTTTGTGTTAGTTCAAGAACCCAAAGCCCAACAAGGAAATAGTCAAGAGTAGTCCTTATGAACCCTACCATAGAACTACTTCAAAATCATCGCTCTATTCGTCGCTTTACTGAGCAAGCGATTAGCGAAGAACTATTAAGCCAGATAATTACCGCAGGGCAGGCTGCCGCTACTTCATCTTATATTCAGGCGACCTCTATTATTCGGGTAAGCGACCCAGATTTGCGTCAAGCATTCGTAGAGCTTAGTGGTAAGCAGCGATATATATCAACCTGTTCGGAGTTTTTAGTTTTTTGCGCAGATTTACACCGAAACCAGCAGCGAATCCAAGAGCTTGGTGGTGAAGGAGATTTTGCATGGACAGAGCAATTCTTAACTGCCGCGCTTGATGTGGGTCTAGTAGCACAAAATGTTGTGACCGCTGCTGAAAGTGAGGGCATCGGTATTTGTTACATTGGTGGTGTCCGCAATGATCCTGAAAGAGTTATTAAGCTGCTGGATCTGCCGAAGCTTGTATTCCCTCTTTTTGGGCTATGTTTAGGCTATCCTGATCAACACCCTGAGCAAAAGCCACGGTTGCCTCAAGCAGTTGTTATGCATCACAATAGATATTCTTACTCAGGGATCGAGCAAGGCCTGATCAACCAATACGATGCGCACGTCAAGGAATACTATATTGCCAGAACCAGCGGTAAATTGTCACACACGTGGAGCGAACAGATGCAAACCGTGGCAGCAGAACAAACTCGATCGTTTATGCAAGAAATTCTACAAAAGCAGGGTTTTGCAAGCAAATAGACAATTAGCGGAGCAACAGATTTTGTCATATGGCTGTCATAGTTGACCTCTAACATCTGCGACATCCGTAACATATTTATATCTGGAGATTATTTTGAAAAAACCGTTTATAAAAAGCTTGGTTTTAACCTTTGCTGTGCTAGCTGCGGCTGCCAATACTTCTAATGCGAGTGCGC
Organism: uncultured Gammaproteobacteria bacterium; assembly: GCA_964531625.1. Taxonomy (GTDB): domain Bacteria; phylum Pseudomonadota; class Gammaproteobacteria; order Arenicellales; family Arenicellaceae; genus Arenicella. Next base: position 43,417 of record CAZHEL010000016.1, on the reverse strand, counting down.
GTGATTCTATTAGTATTGTTGGATCATCGACTGTTTATCCGTTTTCCACTGTCGTTGCCGAGCGTTTCGGTAAATCAACTGATTTTAAGTCACCTAAAGTTGAATCGACCGGCTCTGGCGGTGGCCTCAAACTATTTTGTAAAGGTGTGGGTATTGCGTCTCCAGATATTACAAATTCTAGCCGTCGAATTAAATCCAGCGAATTTGAGCAATGTCAGTCGAACGGTGTAAAAGACATTGTTGAAGTACTAATCGGCTACGATGGTATTGTGTTGGCAAATGCCAAAGGTGAAGCTCCATTCGAATTGAGCCGCAAAGATATTTATCTTGCGCTTGCAAAGTTGGTTCCGGGGCCAGATGGAAAACTTGTTGAGAACCCAAATATAACGTGGAATGACGTAAATCCAGCCTTGCCAGCAACCAAAATTGAGGTCTTAGGTCCACCACCAACCTCTGGTACGCGTGATGCTTTTGCCGAGTTAGCACTGGAAGGTGGAGCCCGACAATTTGACGACATTGATGCCTTACGATCTTTAAAAGACGATCAAGCAAGCGAGATTCAAGCCTTGGTTACTAAGCTAGGTATTGAATCTGCTTGGCAAGCTGTGGTAGATAAAAAAGGCAGCAAAGCCAAGGGTAAGGATATTGTTAAGATAATAGGTCACTCTGTACGAGAGGATGGAGTCTATATTGAAGTAGGCGAAAACGACAACTTAATCGTTAATAAATTGATAGCCAATCCTAATGCTTTGGGGATTTTTGGTTATAGTTTTTTGGATCAAAATTCTGATAAAGTGCAAGGCTCGATTATCGACGGTAATTCACCCGATTTCGATGCCATCTCGAGCGGTGATTATGCGGTAAGTCGCCCCCTATATTTCTATGTTAAGAAAGCGCATATTGGTATCGTGCCTGGTATTCAAGAGTTCCTTGAAGTTTTTGTTGCCGAAGATACGATTGGCGAAGACGGATACCTTATCGACAAAGGCCTAATTCCTTTAGATGAAGAAAAATATGGGCAGATAAGCGAGTCGGTGGAAAATTTATCCAATTTGTCTTTATAGAATCGTATTTATAAAATACCATGTCATACTTTTGAGGCTGAAGAGTAATTTGAAGATCACCCAATGCTGATTTCTTTTTCGGCTTTAATACTAATAATTTTTGCCGGCACGATAGTTGCGTACTTTATCGGTTATATGCGCTCTCAGCATATAGCCAAACCCTTGGGTGGGGTACGTAACTTGGCAACTTTGCCAAGTTATTATGCTATGTCAATGAGCCTTTGGGCATTGATTCCTGCATTAATCTTATTGGTGTTATGGATCGCTCTTGATGGGGCGATTATCGATTCGCTGGTCAAGAGCGAGCTACCAGCGGAATCAAAGCAGCTTGGCGAAAGCGAACAAGGTTTATTGATGAGCCAGGTAGCCAATGTAGCCACCGGTGTTGGCAATATTGAAGACCTTGGTCAGGAGTATCAAGCCGCGGTCAACCGCCTAAAGAGCTTACGCAGTATTAGCGATACCGCCATGCCGATCTTGGCAATTATTGTGTTTGTTATAGGCGCTTTATTGGGATTTAGAGCCATACAAGTCAACAATAACGCACGTTACTCGGTAGAGAAGGTTTTCAATGTTGTATTGTTAGCCTGCTCATGCATTGCCGTCTTTACAACTTTTGGAATCGTTTTTTCGGTACTGTTTGAGTCCTTAGCATTTTTTCAAAAAGTACCATTTTTTGATTTTCTATTGGGTACTCACTGGAGTCCTCAGATAGCTATTCGAGACGACCAAGCTGGTGCTTCTGGTTCGTTTGGTGTGATTCCACTGATTGTGGGTACCTTGTTGATCTCTTTTATTGCGTTATTGATTGCGGTACCAGTAGGCTTAATGTCGGCTATATATTTATCCGAGTATGCCAGTGCAAGGGTACGAGGCATCGCTAAACCGGCGCTGGAAATATTGGCAGGTGTACCAACTGTGGTCTACGGTTTTTTCGCGGCGCTAACCGTGGCTCCTGCGATTCGTCGTTATGGCGATGCAGCGCGCGCATGGGGAGCGGAAAATGACGTATCTTGGTTAGCAACGTTAAACGTATCTTCCGAGAGTGCCTTAGCAGCCGGTATCGTTATGGGGATCATGATTATTCCCTTTGTCTCATCGCTCTCTGATGACGTTATAACGGCTGTCCCTCAGAGCTTACGTGACGGTTCCTTCGGGCTTGGTGCAACGCATTCTGAGACCATCAAACGGGTTATTTTTCCTGCCGCTTTACCCGGCATTGTTGGGGGTGTATTACTTGCGGCTTCGCGAGCTATTGGTGAAACCATGATTGTTGTTATGGCCGCTGGTTTGGCCGCCAATCTTACTATCAACCCTTTAGAAGCGGTCACCACCGTAACAGTGCAAATTGTTACCTTGTTGGTCGGAGATCAAGAATTTGATAGTGCTAAAACCTTGGCGGCGTTTGCTCTAGGATTGTTCTTATTTGTGATAACGCTCACGCTTAATGTAATCGCTTTGCGTGTAGTTAAAAAATACCGAGAGCAATATGACTAAATCAGACTCTCAAGTAGACAATCGAGATAAATCCAACAACGACGTCGCCAACAAGCAAGTGTCTGAAAGTGATTTATTGGCCAAGCGAGCGGTCACCTTAAAAAAGCGTCATGCGGCTGAACGGCGTTTTCAGTGGGCGGGGCGTATTTCGGTAATGTTTGGCATGGCTTGCGTAATCTTTTTATTTACCGACATTATCAGTAAGGGAATGGGAGCATTCACACAAACTTATGTGGATATGCGGATCACTTTTGATGAAGACATTTTAAAAATCAATTCTCAGAGCACGGCTGACGAGATAAAAAAGGCTAGCTTCGGCAGTTTCTTCAAAAAGGTGATTCGTGGAAAATTTCCTGAGGTCACAGACCGGCGCGGTAAACGCCAGCTCTACGCCTTGTTTAGTAGTGATATGCCGTTGATACTGCGCGATATGGTGTTGGATAATCCCCAATTATTGGGTACCACGCAAATCGTGAGCTTGCTAGCCGATGACGATTTCGATACATACTATAAACACAGCTATGGCCGTGATTTAAAGGCTGATGAACAAGTTAGTCGTTTGAGTGACATGCAAGAGCGCATTGTTAATAAGCTAGCCGACTCGGGAGCCGTGATTAAGAAGTTTAATCGACTTTTTTTCACCAATGCCGATTCTAGGGAGCCAGAACTAGCGGGTATAAAAGTGGCCGTGATAGGGTCAATTTTAACCTTAATGGTGACCTTGCTACTATCGTTCCCAATAGCCGTCGCAACTGCTATCTATTTGGAAGAGTTTGCACCCAAAAATAAAGTCACCGACTTTATTGAAGTCAATATTAATAATTTAGCCGCGGTACCCTCGGTGATTTTTGGTTTACTCGGTTTGGCTGTATTCATTAATTTCTTCGGTTTACCGCGTTCTGTGCCATTGGTGGGAGGTTTTGTACTAACTTTGATGACTTTGCCAACGATCATTATATCCAGTCGCGCAGCCATTAAGGCAGTGCCACCGTCAATTCGAGAAGCCGCATTGGGTATGGGGGCGTCTAAAATGCAAACAGTCATTCACCATGTTTTACCCTTAGCCATGCCCGGCATGTTGACCGGTACTATTATAGGTATGGCCCAAGCATTGGGTGAAACCGCTCCTTTATTGATGATTGGTATGGTGGCATTTATTGTCGATGTACCGGCAGGCATCACGGATTCAGCTACCGTATTGCCGGTACAAATATTCTTGTGGTCAGACAGTCCAGAGCGCGCTTTTGTTGAAAAAACATCGGCGGCAATTATGGTGTTGCTGGCATTTTTAATTTTTATGAATAGTTTTGCGGTATGGTTACGTAAACGGCTAGAACGTCGTTGGTAGCGATAACGATCATTACGACACAAATACAATTGATAGTAGGACAGTTAAGATTGTGACAGAAACTTATCAAACAAGTGGTTCGCCTTTATTAGATGACCCGAAGATGCGCGTGCGCCACACCAATGTTTTTTATGCTGATAAACAAGCGATTTTTGATATCAATTTAGATATTGGTAAGAATCAGGTGATTTCCATGATTGGCCCGTCAGGCTGCGGCAAGTCTACTTTTTTACGCTGCCTGAATCGTATGAATGACACTATTGATATTTGTCGAGTAGAAGGTGAACTATTACTTGACGATCAAAATATTTACGATCGTAAAATTGATGTGGTGGAATTGCGCGCGCGCGTTGGCATGGTGTTTCAAAAGCCCAATCCGTTTCCTAAATCGATTTACGAAAATGTAGCCTACGGTGCGCGTATTCATGGTTTAACCGATAATAAGGTTGATTTAGATCAACTAGTAGAAAAAAGTTTGATTCGCTGCGGCTTATGGAATGAAGTCAAAGATCGTATAGAGGAACCTGCTACTGGTTTGTCTGGTGGCCAACAACAGCGATTATGTATTGCTCGCGCGATAGCCGTAAACCCTGAAGTGATTCTAATGGATGAACCTTGTTCGGCATTAGATCCGATTGCCACTGCTACCGTAGAAGAACTGATTAGTGAGCTTAGTGAGAATTTCACTATATGTATTGTGACGCATTCCATGCAACAGGCAGCTCGAGTATCCCAGCGTACCGCTTATTTTCATTTAGGTAAGCTAATAGAGGTTAACGATACCTCACAAGTTTTTACTAATCCCCAACATCAACTAACAGAAGAATACATTACTGGCCGGATTGGCTAGAATAGACCATTTATTATGAATGACGATATTAAAGTTGGCGGTCATATTAGCCGTCAGTTCGACCAAGAGTTAGATGAAATTCGCTCACGCGTATTGACCATGGGTGGTTTGGTTGAAGCGCAACTGGATAAAACCTTAGAAGCCCTGCAAGACGGCGACAGCGAGGCGATTGTGGATGTCTCCAAGCTTGATGATAAGGTGAATCAACTTGAGATGGAGATTGATGAAGAATGTACGCAAATACTTGCACGCCGACAACCTGCAGCAGGCGATTTAAGATTGATCGTTGCAACCACCAAGTCAGTGCGTGATTTAGAGCGTATCGGCGATGAGGCTGAACGCGTGGCGAATATGGTACGTCATGCCTTGGATAACGATGCCTCGATCAAAGCGTTCAAAGGTTTATTGTCTCTAGGCGAGCATGTGAAAGCGCTGCTTAATTCAACCTTGAATACCTATGCGCGGATGGAGAGTCGCAGTGCGGTGCAAAATATTCGCCTTGATCAAGTGATCGACGAAGAATACGCTAGAGTTGTAGTTCAATTGGTGAACTATATGAAAAAAGATCCTGACAATATCGCAGACGCACTTGATGTTATGTGGGCTGCTCGTTCCTTAGAGCGTATCGGCGATCATTGTATCAATATCTGTGAAAACGTAATTTATTTGGTTGAAGGACAAGATGTGCGCCACATTAACGTTGAGGATTTAAGCGAGCAGTTGTCCTAAGATTACGCGAGCTTTAAGCTATACTGCCTGAGTTGTTTTAAACATCCCAATACCGATTTTAATTACCAAAAAGCGCAATCTAAATATTCTAAGCCTGTTTAATGCCTGTTATTTCTATCCGAGATATGCAAGGAGACCAAATTAGGTCTCCCTATGCTAAAAAAACCGTGACCATTGTTGGCGTTGTCACTGCAGTATTACGTCGCGGTTTTTTTCTACAAACACCTGAAAAACAATGGGATGGCAAAGGGTCTGATGGGGTGTTTGTATACAGTCCTGATTGGGCGGCCACACAATGGTCCGAAGTCGAAGTTATAGGTGAATGTGTAGACTATATCCGCGAAGAAAATGCCAAGCCAGTAACACAGCTTCATATGGAGTCGAGTCGAGTTAAAACAGAGCGTGGTCGCAAAGTTCATGCGGTAGAATTCACCAAGGACTTTTTGCCGACCGACGCTAATGAATTATCCACATTGCTAAACAGTTTAGAAGGTATGTTGATCAGCATAGCGGAAGGGCAGACGTTTATCGCGCCAAGCAATCATTATGGAGACTATGTTCTGGCATTGGATGCACAATGTGAGGATAACAGTGGAATTCGTACTATCGATAAGGGCATCATTACCGAAGCGACGGACCCTCTGCGTTGGTTTCCTGGTTTTCGCATGGCTAACTACAATCATGCTCCGCGTTTAAATGTCGGCTCTAAGTTACTCTCTCGCATTACCGCGCCGTTAAATTACCGGGTTGGCTCTTATCAGTTGGCCCTAACCACACCATTTAAGCACGAAGATCACTTCGTTAGCCTAAGCAAATCCAGTTTAGAGCCCAGCGACAATGCCCTCACCATAATGACACTCAATTGTTTTAATTTGGATCCACATATTGAGTCCGCAGATATGGTTTTGAACCCCAGTCAAGATATCGATGATGATTGGGGCGAGGGCCGTTTTCATACCTTAGGCCAAGCAGTAGTACTACAAGCTAACTCACCAGATATTGTTGCCTTGCAGGAAATTCAAGATAATGACGGTGCCGAGATTACTGACGTGGTAGATGCATCTAAAACATACCAGTTGTTGATTCAAACCATACAAGAGTTATCTGGAATTCGTTATGAGTGGACCGATGTGGAGCCCGAAGTAGGTGCCGACGGTGGTCAGCCGGGCGGCAATATTCGTAACGGTTTTTTGTATAACCCGAATAGACTTGAATTAGTCGAAGGGTCAACCCGAGTTGTTGGTAAAAAATTAGAGTGCTTTGAAGGTTCTAGAAAACCATTGCTTAGCGAGTTTGTAGAAAAAGCTTCAGGCAATACTCTGGCGGTTATTAATGTTCACTTCGCTTCCAAGCGTCACCAAGCCAGTATATTTGCACCTGAATTGCCAGGCATCGATGCCAAATTAGAGGTGCGTGTTGAGCAAGCAATTGTTGTTCGAGAAGAGGCGCGCAAAATTTACGATGACGGCATTGAGTATTATATTACTGGCGACTTTAACGATACTGAGAACAGCGAAACCATGCAGAGTTTGCTTGGTCTCAGTAGCGTTAATTTGGTTAATACCTTGCCTGAAGCAGAGCGCTATGATTACAATCATCGTGGCAAGTTACAGGTATTGATGCACGGTATTGTTTCACAAACAATGGCGACCAAAGCAGAATATGAAATAATTCACGGCAATGAGTTAATTGGGGTTAAAGCAGGCGAAGAAACTGACAAACCTAGCGACCATGCTTACGTAATCGCCAAGTTAACAATGGACTAAAAAGGTTAACTAATAAATTTTTACGAAGTAGATTTTACCGAATCCGAGTTTTCAATTTTTTCTTGTATAATTTGCTCATTCGGAAAAATACAGCTAAAAGTACTGCCTACCCCAGCGGTGCTTTGGATATCAAGTTCAGCATTATGCCGTTGTAATACATGTTTGGTAATGGCTAAGCCTAGGCCTGTGCCACCGCTTTCGCGCGAGCGATCATCGTCAATTCGATAAAAGCGCTGTGTTAAACGACTTAGATGCGAAGTCGCGATGCCAATCCCGTTATCACTGACCGAAAATACCGCTTGCTCGCCTTGCTTTCGCCAACGTGCATTAATTGTGCCATGCTCGGGAGTGTAATTAATCGCGTTGCTAATGAGATTTGAAAACGCACTGTATAACTCTGCTTGTGCGCCCTTTATCGCCAGTTGGTAGTCTATATCTAGCTCTAACTTGTGGTGTTTACTAGCGATTGTGGGCTGTACTGATTCGATAATGGTATTAATCAGTTGTGTAACATCCACTTTCTTATGTTGTTCGACGTTCTCGCTGTCTTCAAGTTTAGCTAAATAAAGAAGATCATTCACAATGAACTGCATACGCTCAGTTTGCGCGCTCATTTGCATTATTGGTTGCCTAAGTTGACTTGGCAATTCTTGGCTATCTTGTAAAATTTCCACATAACCTTTTACCACGGTTAACGGTGTTTTAAGTTCATGTGAGACATTCGCTACGAAGTCAGTTTGCATTTGATTAATTTTAACTAAACGGCTTACATCTCTTGCGACAATCATGCGCAAACTCTTGGTATAGGTTACACATTTAATGTTTATTGTTTGGCTTTTGTGCAGCAGTGACCTAAATTCAACGCCATGTGCTGGTGGCCTTGCGTGTTTCAGTAGCTTGTCTACTTCAGGATAACGAATTAAATCACCAAAACGTACTCCAGCATCTTTTGGCCAATGAATACCTAATACGTTTTTAGCGTTACTATTGGCCCATTCGATTTTGCCTAGCTCATCGATTAATACTACCGCATCGGGTAAGGAATTAATCGCACGTCGAAACTGCTTAATGTATCGGCTTAGCTTGCGCTTGCGTTTGTTGTTTTGTTGTTGGTTTTTAGCGATATGACGGTGCAATAAGTAAAGCTGTCCACCGCTATCGATCATTGAGTTTTTGCGTGGGTTTTGAATCCATTTATATAACTGATTGAGACGAAAAACTTGCCAGCCAATAATCCCTAAGGCAATCAGCAACAGAACCAGTGTCAGTTTTCCAAGCACAAAGCCTAAGGTAGCTCCTACCGCGAATAAGAGGCTGAATTTCCAAATATCGTCACGCATACTCTCAGTGTAGTAAGGCTAATTAGTTCTCGCAAGCATATGTGGCTAATTTAAACCTTTTCGGGTAGTGAGATCCGATAACCTAAGCCACGCACAGTATTGATATAGGCATCGCATTTATACGGTTCTAATATCTTGCGTAGTCGGCGTATATGAACATCCACTGTCCGCTCGTCCACATAGGCTTGATCGCCCCACACATTATCAAGTAAATGATCACGCGAAAATGCACGATCAGGCTGACTGATTAAACAATGCAGCAAGCGAAATTCAGTAGGGCTGACTTTGACAATCTCACCCTTAATAAACACTTGATGCTGAGTTAGGTCCACCATTATTTCACCTAAAACATGAGTGTCGGTAGCGACTGAATTATTGGCTTGGCGACGCAATACTGCGTTGATGCGAGAAATCAATTCCTTGGTTGAAAAAGGTTTTTTTACATAGTCATCAGCACCAACGTCTAAACCCCGAATCATATCCTCTTCATTGTCCTTGGCGGTGAGCATAATAATACCGACTTGGGAATTGCCGTCGCGCCTTAGACGACCCGCAAAATCAATGCCTGAAATACCTGGCATCATCCAGTCTAGCAAAATTATATCGGGGTTAATATCTTCCAATAACTTATTTGCTGCATGTGCATTGCTAGCATCAGAGACTTTAAAGCCATCCAATTCCAGAGCCATGCGAACCATGTCTCGGATACTGACTTCGTCATCAACGATTAGAATATGTGCGCTCATACCAGATGATTTAGATGAAATAAGAAGATGTATGTTAACAATCCAATATTACAAAAATAATAATACTAGAACAGTTCAATTGTTGCATGCAATTGACTAACCCTAGGAATCTTGTTCAAGTAGAATACGTTTATTGAATATTTATGACTATCAATAGCTATGCCAACAGCTCGCGCCGAAAAATACAATCAAAATAAACTAGTAAAACGTCTGCAACGTCAGGTAGCACAGGCTATTGCTGATTTTAATATGATTGAGCATGGTGATCGCGTGATGGTGTGTGTATCGGGTGGTAAAGACAGCTATGCGATGTTAACTGTATTATTGGCCTTGCAAAGTCGTGCTCCGATTGATTTTGAAATAGTCGCCGTCAATTTAGATCAAAAGCAACCCGATTTTCCAGAGTATGTTTTACCCGCTTATTTAAGTGACTTGGGTGTGGAATTCAAAGTTGTAGAAGAAGATACCTACAGTATCGTTAGTGACAAGATTCCAGCTGGAAAAACCACTTGCTCGCTGTGCTCTCGTTTGCGCCGAGGTATTTTATATCGTACTGCCAATGAATTAGGCGCGACTAAAATAGCCTTAGGTCACCATATGGACGATATGGTCGAAACATTATTTTTAAATATGTTTCACGGTGCACGTTTAAAGAGTATGCCGCCCAAGTTAGTGAGTGATGATAAGCAGAATATCGTGATTCGCCCCTTAGCGTATTGCCGCGAGTCCGACCTTGAGGATTACGCGCAAATTCAGCAGTACCCAATTATTCCCTGTAATCTTTGTGGCTCGCAGGAAAATTTGCAACGTAAAAAAGTTAAAAAAATGCTACAAGACTGGGACAGAGAACAACCCGGCCGCGTGATCAATGTGTTTAAGTCTTTGTCTCGAGTAACTCGTTCTCATCTGTTAGATAGAGATCTTTTCGACTTTGCAAATTTAACTACCGAGCAAGCCGATCAATTGCAGGACTTTGATATCGCGTTTGATGAGTCGCCCATGGAGACCGTATTGCAACGCTCCGCAGTGGCCGCCGGTAATGAAAACTAGATGGATATTGATCAATTCCAAGCTAGATTAAAAGCCATGCAGGCAGAAATTATTGGTTTGAATGAGATGATTAAAGACACCACTGCTGCAGTTGAGTTAGATCAAAATAGAGTAGGGCGCTTGTCGCGTATGGATGCTATGCAAGGTCAAGCCATGGCTAAAGCCAGTACTAGCAGACAGAAACAACAACTAAGATTAATTAATCAAGCGCTAGTGAGAATTGAGCAAGGCAGTTTTGGGTATTGCTTAGAATGCGATGAACTAATCGCTATTAAGCGCCTAGAGATCGACCCTGCTGCCAGTTACTGTATTGACTGTGCCCAAGCGTTTGAGTAGGTGTTTAGATTAAGCCAATCGCAGATAAAGAAATGAGAACTTATTTTCCCCAAAGCTCGGCAATTCTTGCATCACGGCCACAGCCACGGCGATATAAGTTATAGCGAATAGGATTCTTTTTATAATAATCTTGATGATAATCTTCAGCTAGATAGAAGGGTTTAGCTGGCGCGATAGCAGTTACAATATCGGCCTCAAAAGGCTTGTTTTTTTGTAAGTTAGCCAATGATTTTTCGACTATTGCTTGCTCTTCTGGCGAGCCATAAAAAATTGCAGATAGATACGAGCTGCCCGAATCACAGAATTGGCCACGATCATTAGTCGGGTCGATATGTTTCCAGAAGTATTCTACTAGTTCTGAATAACTAACTTCGGCGGCGTTGTAGCTCACTTGTACTACTTCATAATGCCCAGTCTCGGTGTACGAGACAGTTTTGTAGTCGGCTGTTTCGGCAGCACCGCCGCTGTAGCCAGATACCACGCTTTTCACGCCATCTAACTTTTCGAAATCGGCTTCTATACACCAGAAGCAACCACCAGCAAAGATCGCTGTTTTTAAACCAGTACTTGCTGCGACTGCGTTTTCAGCTGCTACTTGTTCTTGTGTTTCCTGCGCGATACTGACTCCCCACGCGATGATAAAAGAGCTCAATATAGCAAATGCCGCGGTCTTCAGCGTTATGGTAAGAGTTTGAAAAAAAATTGATTGTTTGTTCACTGAGTTAATAACCTCGATTTAGGCACTATTTTGAAGATACCAATTACTGTTTTATCAGACCTTTAATTATCATCTGGCGGATTTGGTATTTTAACTTCGTCAGTAGTTATGACCGTGTGCAGTAGCGACTTATCACATAAATTATGGCTCTTGCGGTGATTGTTTTTATGTAAAAAACTCTTGTTTTGTGCATCATTGTCTATTAATTTGCTTTTTGCTGGTATAACTTACTGTTTAAGTGTATAAAATTGATTATAAAGGAGCTTTAAGTTGTTGATTATTCATGTAATTACTTTATTATCTGCTCCGCTACACTAAAGAGAGTTATTAATACTAAAGAGTATTATTAATTAGATTGACACAGTGATTCGCATTTAACAGCGATGACAGGCTTAAAATTGAAAAATAATAATGACCAAAGCCTTTCAAATATAAGGTACCTGACGTTTAAGTATGTTTGTGTTTGGATGTTACTAATGATCCTAAGCACGGTCTTTGTGTGCCTAGCTAGTTATTCATTATTTAGATCGCAAGGAATTCACTCGGCATTACATGAGATGCGAGTATCGGTTCCGCCTGCGACTTATTCATCTGATTTAGAGCAAACTGAGTTGGAGTACAAGCCGTATACTCGCGCATTTATGCACTTTTCTGAAATGCCAGAAATTGTCGGCACCAGTCTTTTTACGAAAAATGGCTCGTTTATAGTGTCCAGCAAGCTTCGTCAAAATCTCGACAGAAAAGAAGTCAGCCAAAGCCGAAAACTATTTAATGGCTGGGAAGATTATTACATTAATGATGCCAAAATTTATGAGCGGCGTTTTTGGACTGGCACATTTAAGTCCGCAGATCATGTTGTACCGGTGATGTTGCCTATTCTTTACACCGATGAGGTGGTGAATAGTGTGGCAAAAGTAGCAATAGATTTTAGCGATCACATAGAACGAGCCAAGCGCTACGCATTGTTTGTTTTTGCTATCGCTTTGTTGATGAATCTCATCTCGTTTGGTGTTTTGTATCGGCGTTTTAAATCTAATGTGGTAACTATTAAGCGTAAATCCAAAGAAGTAACCGCGCAAGTTGGTTCTTTATCTGATTTGCTTGATTCCAATAAAGACGTACAGCGCACTATGAAAACTGCCAGCAGTCGCGCGGTTGAATTAAACGAACAGTTTTTACGTAGGACAGGTGCCGATCTGCATGATGGCCCGGCGCAGTTAATTGGTTATGCCATGTTGCGAATCAATGAAATAAGTAACAAAGAGGCCGTTCGTAGCCTAAGTCATGAATTTCATGCAATAAAAGAGCCTTAGAAACTTCTCTAGATGAGATTCGGGGTATTTCTTCAGGGCTTGTTTTGCCTGAGTTGGAAACGCTGTCTTTGGAGGAGAGCCTAAGCAAGGTTGTGGTGCTGCACACCACCAAATCTGAGTGTAAGGTTAAAGAATATTACAAAGATTTACCTAAAGACATGCCATTACCGATTAAAATATGTGCTTATCGATTTGTACAAGAAGGCCTCAATAATGCAGAACGTCATGGTCAAGCCAAGAATTGCCGCGTAACCGCTAATGTTACTAACGGCGTGTTAAATATATCTTTGAAAGACGATGGCATGGGGTTTAGAAAGTCAATTCTTGAAGAGCGTAGCGGTCAGCTAGGGCTAATAGGTTTAAAAGATCGAGTTGAGAGCTTAGGCGGTACATTCAGCGTTAATAGTGAACTAGGGGTAGGTACCGCTATTAAACTGTCGATAGAATTAGTGAATGATGATTAGGGTGATCATCGTTTTGAGGTATTATAGGTCGTGGCGGGTTAATGCTACGGGTAATTGGGTTAGTTAGTAAGTTGTATAATTGATTAATTATTGCCTAGGAGCAAATAAATGTCGTCAGATGATCTTATAAGCATTGTTGTAGTGGATGACCACCCTTTGTTTCGTGAGGGTGTAGTGACCTCTCTGTTAGAAAGTGGCGTGTTCGATGTGGTCGCTCAAGCGAGCAATAAAAAGGATGCCATTATTCAAGCTGAGAAACATCTACCTAGTCTAATGTTATTGGATGTGAGTATGCCTGGCGGAGGCATTGAGACTGCCAATGAGATAACGCGTCTTGTACCCATGACAAAAGTGGTTATGTTGACCGTGTCTGAGCAAGATCACGATGTTCAAAATGCATTAAAAGCCCAAGCACAAGGTTATATTTTAAAAGGTGTCGCTTCCGAGGAGTTGGTTCGAATCTTGCAAGAAATTCATAACGGTAACTCTTACATACCCTCAAACCTTGCTGCTAACTTACTAATTCGCAGTGAAGAAAGTAAGAATAAACCTGAGGATTTTGATCTAAACGACCGAGAGCGGCAAATTCTTAAAAGATTAGCAGCGGGAATGAGCAACAAAGAAATAGCCGCTGAAGTATTTTTAAGCGAAAAAACCATCAAGCATTATATGACCAATATTATGCATAAGCTCAGTGTGAGCAATCGAGTTCAAGCTGCGATCAAAGCCTACGAAATGACCAGACAGGGTTAGTTCGCTAATTTTATTTATCTTTGACTAGGCGATATTACTATTCTATCGCAGCTATACCTCGCAATATCGCGCATTTTTTCTCCTAGTTTAGAATCAATATTTCTATGCAGAATCTATAGTTGTTCTGTGCTTTACATTAGTTTTGGTGGGCAAAACTGTGTCTATTTGTTAAATAACACTCTTTCTATAGAAAGTTCAGACTTTAGTCTGGTCAAGTCATGACCTTCGCCCATAGGATTTATTGCCCGCCGTAGTTACTATGATCTCAGGTTAAGTAGTTTTATATAGGCTTGGACTTTCGGAAGTAAGTTTTGGGTAGGAATTGGGAAGTTCCTTTCTTCGGAAAGTCCAGCTTATATAAAAATAATAATAAAAAGGCTTTTATAAAAGCTATATAAAAACAAAATTACCCCGCAAGGGGTTTTTTTTTGTCCGAAATTTTGTATCGGCTTATGGCTTAATCAAAAAAGAGTTTCAAGCCGCCAAAATAAAGTCACGCATCTCAAGTAATTGTATACTTTGTAAGCTGTTTCTGATTAAGTCTCGAGCACCACGAGTGCTTACAGCCACAATTATTAGATCACCGATATCATCGACCTGTTGTTGAGTTATTGTCTCACTAATTACGAATACTGGCTTGTCGCGTTTTAGGCCTCCTTGCAATTTTGGGTTAGCATCCACAAAGCGATTGGTTTGAATCCCCCGTTTTTGTAAATAGTCATGTAGCTTTAAGCCAGTGGGGCCAGTTCCCCAAATTTCACAGCTATTGATAGCGCGTTGACCTAAGTGCAGTGCCAAATATTTTGCCTTACATTTTAAAAACTCATTTTTACTATAACGAGTGTGTACGCGCGAGCTACGCTCACTGTGATCTCTCCAACGCAGCAGCGGCCCAACTTTTGGTTTACCAAAACGCTTATTCTGCGTAAAAGCGCGACACCAAAGATCGTAGTCCTCAGCCCAGCTAGTGTCCTGATAAGCGCCCAACTCTATTAAAAGAGCTGTACGCAACATCGCCGTTGGATGTGGGATAGGGCTTTCAACAAAGAAGTTAGCGACAATCTCTTGATGTGTATTCAATTGATTGATCCATTTTTGATAGTGACCATAACCATCATCGATTTTGCCGTGATCTTTAAATATTTCTACTTGCGTGCCACAAATATCAATATCTGAATTATCCAATAGATATTTTAGCTGGGCATATAGGCGCCCAGGCAAAGCGATATCATCACCGTCCATACGCGCGATGAACGGATAATTAGCATGTTCGAGGCCGGTGTTCAAAGCACTGACTATTCCTGCTTGAGGGCTTTTTATAATTCGTATTCTGGGATCTTGCGGCAGGTTTTGAATCGCTTGATCTGTGCTGTGGTCGTCGATGATAATCAACTCAAGCAGCACATCTTGCTGCTGTAGCATACTGTCTACTGCCGTTCTCAAGTAAGCACCACAATTGTGCACAGGCATGAGTACGCTTATACCAAATTTAGTTTGGCAAAGCTTATCGTTCACTGGGTGCTGGTTTGCGCTTACTTAGTACTTAGCTGCTTAGAGCGCCGCCACAGCTACTGCCGGCGCCAGCGGTGCAGCCGAAGCAATGCCGATTGGTAGCAATGGCTTTGCCAGCCACTTCGTCAATATTCAGATCCCATAGGTGCTTTTGTTTACCACCAGCAAACGGAATATCTAACATTTGATTAAAATCACAATCAAATATACGGCCTTCCCAATCTAGATTAACTAAGTGCTTGCACATTAATTGATCTACGGTCTCTGAGTTGAAGTTTGTAACTAACAAATGCTGATAATCCTCAAGCTGATTATCGCGTTGTAAGGCATGTGCAAATCGGTTTATTGGTATATTAGTAATCGCCAGTAGTGAACTAAACTTGATACCAAAGTTTTCATCCAACATGCGACGATAATCATCTTCTAAACCCATTTGTTCGGGCGGTAAAAATGCACCAACAGGGTTATAGACTAAATCCAGTGGCAACTCTGGATCAATACCGTAGCCCAATGCGTTGAGTTGTTGTAAGCCAGCAATACTTTTATCGAATACACCTTTGCCGCGCTGTGCATCGACATTATCTTCTGTGTAGCAAGGCAATGAACAGACCAAGCGAATTTTTCGTTCGGCGTACCATTGCGCTAAATCTTGCTGGCCGGGCTCATACAAGACAGTGATATTACAGCGCGATGTGATTTCGATTCCGAGCTCAAGTAAACGTTCGCAAAACTTCCTAAAATCAGGATTTAACTCAGGCGCTCCACCGGTTAGGTCTGCACGCTCAATATTAGCTCGCTCCGCCCACTCTAGAATCTTTTGCATAACGTCCCAGGTCATGATCTCGGTACGTTTGGGGCCCGCGTCAACATGGCAATGGTGACAAGCTAGATTGCATAGCTTACCTAGATTTATCTGCAGCTCAGACGGGCGTTCATGTTTTAGTAGTAAGTCATGTTGCTTTAAGATTTCATGAAAATGCGGGCCACTATGAGGAATCTTTACCTCATTAGATAGGCTTACATCATCTGGCACAGTTTCGGTAACAAACTCACCTTCTTTGAAGTAGACAGATTGTTCGAGCTTTTCAGTTTTGTTCATTTAATTATTTGTACGGTAAAGGTCTAGATGTATGACCCAAGTAAGGCGTCAATTCGTGCAAGAATATCACGCATAAAGCCCTAAGACGCAGGCATATCGATGAATCAAACCACCATAACGATGCCCCGGTGCAATTTCCCCGTTGCCGTAGAAGCCGAGTAGAGGTGTGTTTGGGAAAACTTCTTTAAATAGCTCTAGATCATGATCTTTACCATTATAAAATTCTGGTCCACGACTAATATTCGGAAACATCAAAGCAAAAGCCGGTTTTTTACTAAACGAATCTTTGCTCTTTAATAGTTGATCTTGCATAACTTGCTGTGCGTGTTGTTCATCGCGTATTGCCCAAAACATATACCGATCGGTTTTCGGTTTGCCGGATAAATGCACCGATTTTTTTTCCTCATCAATCGAGACAATGTGATGCACCTTATAGTGCCCATCTTGCAATGACTGGGGGTCATTATTTTCGGATATAGCGCACAACAGGCTATAGGGTGTCTTCAAGCTCAATGCGCGCAAGTTTTCAGGTAGATGATTCATCAGGCTTTGATAGGCATCGAGTCCCTCACATTCTTGCAAGCAATGCGCTTCGGATTTATCGACTGTAACAGGCTGCGAGATAGGTCGAACTCCGCTTGCCACCATAACATAACTGCTTAAGGTTGCAGGGAAGGCGGCTTGTGCAAACTCTTGTTCTACAATTCTACCCCCTTGCCATACTGAATAGGGGCCATGGCCGTATTCATCGCTGGTGATTGCGCCCAGTTGCGGAAAATTATGATAATTCACGGCTATATTCACGGCATTTGGCGTAGCTAATGTAATAACTAGAGAAGGGTCAACCCCTTGTTGTTTGAGGAGGTTTAAGGCTTGTAAACTAAGGTCGCTTGGGAAGACCATGGCGACCGCACCCTCGACATCCATCAACCATTCTTCTTCGGTTAACAAGTTCATAGCGCAACACCCAAAAATTAATGGCGTGCCTGCGGCCTTGGCAGCTTGCTTAAGTGCATGTTGGGGTTTGTGCGCATAGGCACTGCTTAAAAATAGTAAAACGCTGCCTATGCTGCAGGGCATCATTTTAGCCAGTGCTTTATTTACTGCATTAGCAGCATGTTGTTCGTGCGCAATCGCGCCGTAGCTGGCACCAGTTGCGACTCGGGTCAGGTTTTTGGGTGCTGTGTCAATCATCGATGATTTTGTATTTATACTCACATAGGTCGCTGATGATGCAGGAACCGCAGCGTGGCTTACGAGCTAAACACGTATAGCGACCATGCAGTATCAACCAGTGGTGTGCATCCACTAAAAATTCCGCTGGGATAAACTTTAATAGTGCTTTTTCTACGGCAAGTACAGTCTTGCCTGGGGCTATTTTAGTTCGATTAGAAACTCTAAAAATATGCGTGTCGACTGCCATAGTAGGGTGACCAAAGGCGGTATTTAATACCACGTTGGCGGTTTTTCGCCCAACGCCTGGCAGGGCTTCTAGAGCGGCACGGTCTTCGGGTACGATGCTATCGTGTTGCTCAACCAACATTTTGCAGGTAGCTATGACATTTTTGGCTTTGGTGTTAAATAAGCCAATGGTTTTTATGTAGTCGCTTAAACCCTCGATACCGAGCGCGAAAATTGCCTCAGGAGTATTTGCCACGGGGTAAAGCTTGTCGGTAGCCTTATTAACGCCTACGTCGGTGGCCTGAGCAGATAAAATAACCGCAATCAAAAGTTCAAAATTTGAATTGAATTTAAGCTCAGTAGTGGGTTTAGGGTTCTCGGCGCGAAAGCGAGTAAATATTTCTTGGCGCTTATCCTTGTTCATGTTTATCGATTAATTAGTCGCTGTTATAAAAACTAGTTATCGCGGTTTTTGACTCGTTCTAGCGCAGCAGCTATATCCAATTTTATTTGTTCACTGCCTTTTTCTTTACGCAGTTCTTTAAGTTTTTTGATCGAGCTTTTTGCTTGCGACCGTTTAGCATCGCGTTCTAATTTGGCATTGGTTTGCAAGCGTGCCCGATTAGTAGCTTCTGGTGAATAGTCGTGCCAACGCCAACTAAGATCAGGGCTTTGTCGTTGGTCAATCATGTCAATGCAATCCACCGGGCAGGGTTCAATACATAACTCGCAGCCAGTGCAGTCGCGTTCGATCACAGTGTGCATCACTTTGGCAGACCCAATAATAGCGTCGGTGGGGCAGGCCTTGATACACATCACACAACCGATACATACGGACTCGTCTATCACCGCGATTTGCTTAGGCGCATGCACTCCAAACTCAGGATTTAGTGGCTTGCCAATTTTTCCTAGTAAACTCGCTAGCCCGCGAATAGTGATATCACCACCGGGTGGGCATTGATTAATATCAGCGCTCCCATCAGCTATTGCTACCGCATAATCATGGCAGCGCGGATAGCTACATTGGGTGCACTGAGTTTGTGGCAGCCATTCGTCTATTGCGGTAATTTTGGCGTCGCGTTGCATGAGAGATGTAGCGTACTATTTAACTCGCATCCCTGGTTTTGCACCGTCATCGGGATTTAATACAAATAATTCTGAACCACCTGGCCCAGCGGCAAGCACCATGCCTTCTGATAGGCCAAAGCGCATTTTTCTTGGTGCTAGGTTAGCCACCATCACGGTGAGCTTGCCTTCTAGATCTTCTGGTTGATAAGCGGCTTTGATACCAGCGAATACGTTCTTGGTTTCGCCACCTAAGTCTAAGGTCAATTGCAATAGTTTGTCAGCGCCATCAACGTGCTCGGCTTTTGCAATTCGCGCTATACGTAAATCCAATTTTGCAAAGTCATCAAAACTGATTTCTTCAGAAATCGGATCCTGCGCTAGCACAGAATCAGGGTCTGGTGCAGGGGAGTTATTGGACTCTGCTTGCAGAGAGGCTTTGCTGTCTTCGATCATGGCTTCAATTGGCTCTTTTTCAATGCGTGTCATTAAGGGTTTAAATTTGTTAATAGTGTGATCGAGTAGGGGTTCTTGTAAATCGGACCAAACCAACTCATCAATATTCAAAAAAGCTTCCGCTTCATGCACTAATTTAGGCAAAACCGGCTTTAGGTAAATACACAGTGACCTGAATGCATTAATGCCTGTGGTGCAGACCTGTTGAACCTCATCTAATTTATTTTCATCTTTTATCAGAATCCACGGTTTATGTTCATCAATAAATTGATTCGCAATATCGGCTAGTGCCATGATCTCGCGCATGGCTTGCGAGAATTCACGATTTTCATAGCGCGCTGCAATTGAGTCGGCCGCCTGTGCAAACGACTCATGTAATTCTGGAGCAGCATTAGTGCTTGCCAATCGTCCATCGAACCGCTTGGCGATAAAGCCCGCACAACGCGAGGCTATATTGACCATTTTACCCACCAGGTCAGAGTTAACACGAGCCACGAAGTCTTCTAAGTTAAGGTCCATATCAACGACGTTATTACCTAACTTTGCTGAAAAGTAATAACGTAAATATTCTGGATTAAGGTGTTTTAGATACGTTTCAGTCATAATAAACGTACCTCGAGTTTTGGACATTTTGGCACCGTCTACGGTTAAAAAACCATGCACAAAAACACCGTTCGGTAGACGAAAATCGGCGGCCTCTAGCATTGCAGGCCAGAATAAAGTATGGAAGCGAACAATATCTTTGCCTATAAAGTGATAGAGCTCGGTGTCATTTGCTGAGTCAGCCAACCAATAGTCATCCCAATTATCACCGGTAGCATCACAATGAATTTTATGACTGGCCATATAACCAATCGGCGCGTCTAGCCACACATAGAAGTACTTTCCAGGAGCATCGGGTATTTCAAAGCCCCAATAAGGTTTGTCGCGGCTAATGTCCCAATCGATGATGCCGGATTCAAACCACTCATTAAGTTTATTAGCGATTTCAGGTTGCAGTACATCGGAATTCTTCCAATCAACTAACATGTCTTCAAAATCACTTACTTTGAAGAAGTAGTGTTCGCTTTCTCTCTCGACTGGTGGCTTACCTGATAATACTGAATAGGGATCGATCAAATCGGTGGTGTCGTAAGTGGTGCCACAAACTTCACAGTTGTCACCGTACTGATCTGCTGCTTTGCACTTAGGGCAAGTTCCTTTGACATATCGATCGGGTAAAAACAGGCCTTTTTCTTCGTCAAAAGCCTGCTTTATAACGCGCACATCAATGTGCCCGCAATCTTTAAGTTTTAGATATATGTCAGCGCATAGTTTTTGATTCTCTTCATTATGAGTGCCGGAGTAATTGTCCATATCAATGCCGAAGCCAGCTAAGGAATCTTTGTGCAATTCGGCAGTATGGTCAATCAATTCTTGTGGGCTGATACCCTGCTTTTCAGCGCCCAACATAATGGGTGTGCCGTGCTGGTCATCGCCACCAACGAAAGTTACTTTATGGCCACGTAATTTTTGAAAACGCACCCAAATATCGGCCTGCGTAAAACCCACCATATGCCCTAAATGCAATGGACCATTGGCATAAGGCAGGGCATTAACAACAAGTATTTTGCGTGGTGTAGATTTGACAGACATTCGGTTATGTTTGGGTACTGAATATGACCTGTAATGTAACCGTTTTACTGGTGCTTAACAATCAGGTCGTGAGCTTATCTATGCACTCCGTATGAGTGCAAGCTGATGCGTGGGCCAAACAGTACCTTAAAGTGGTTTTTCAATACGCTAAACTTTTTTACAAAGCCTCTCTGAAAGGCTTGCCTATTGTCGAATTAGGTCTTCCAATCCTAAGCCAGTGAGTTTTTTGATATTAGAAATCACGTAGTACAAGGCGAACATGGTTATCACCATACAGGGCACTACAATCACCGGATAGCTATAAAGAGTCATGGTGCCTAATTCACTATTAAATGCTTCAGTGCCTGATGGGCTAACCACTATCCATTTCGCTAATAAGTAATTTAGCACAGCTGACAATACAAATGAGCTCGCTAACATCCAGGTAGCGTTGATCATCATTGAGTCGAATTCGCTTTGTTTATCGCGGCGATGTAAATGTTCGGCAACTTTGTCGGTGTCCATTACCATATCGTTGTACAAAAAGGTGCGAATTAATGGATATTTTGTATAGGTAGAAAGTACCGTTGCCACCGCTAGTATTGCCGGAATGAGTGCTTCTTTGATTGCGATATATTCCTTCGGTAGTTTTAATAACCCGATACCACCCGTGAGCAGAATACTGATAAAGCCCAAAGCGGGTATAAAGTTAATCTTACGGTTATCAATAAACTCCCAAATACCGACTGCCAATGGCAGACTAAGCGCCAATATGAGTGCGCCATTGGTGCCCAGCATGTCATCGCCACTTAACTTTTTTAATATAATAGTGGGCAATAGTATGCATAGCCCCACATCGATCAGCAGTCGATTGCTGCCAGGTTTCTTTTTCTCTGGCCTTGGGTCGGGCTGTTGGTCCCTAAGAGTTTCCGTTAGCGATTCTATTTGCTCAGAGTTATCATTCATTTAAATAATACGACAGAAAAAATATTGGCCATACATCATGTGGCCGGCGTTTTAACCGTTTAATTTATAATTTATGCCAGTTAAAAGCTATAGCGTACGCCGATCGATGTGGTATCGAAGCTAAAATTAATATCATCCTCTTCAGCATCAATTGTATTGTAGTTAAATGTAATACCCAGATGCTCAGTTACAAATAATTGCGCACCCAGGCCAAAGCTGTCTCCCACGTCGACGCTAGGTCTGCCAATATTTGCGTTTAATTCTAACCAATCGGTCACATTGAATCTGACTCCAGCTTCAATGCCAGCGGAGACTAGATCTTCCTCCTCCTCAAGAAAGCTGCTGTTTAAAGACAGTTCATCTCGGCGCGCTCGTACCAGTGCGAAAAATTTGGTTCGAGGTAGGCCGCCAAAAGCCAGACCAGCTGCAACAGTAGTAATGCTATCTTCAATTGAACCTCCCAATAGCTCGTCGCTATCAAGCTCAAACCTAGAGGCTTGCAATATTACCCACCCAAGTTGCACGCTACCGTTCAAACTAAAGCCATCTAGATCGACGTTGACACTTAAATTGCCATCACTGACATCAATATCGCCAGAAGAAATCAGTTGAGCTTCAACATAAGTAAAGCTTGGATCTTTAGCATAAACTTGGCTGCTTAAAACTAAAAATAGAGTACAACACAGTGAAAGATAGATTTTCATATGGGTTATTTTGAGGAAGTTGTTATGTGTTTGTTAGGTTTAAGAGCCTTCAGCGTTAGTAGTATAAAGATCCTTCAGCGTTAGTAGTATAAAGATCCTTCAGCGTTAGTAGTATAAAGAGCCTTCAGCGTTTGTATTATAAAAAGAGCCTTTCGCGCCGCAGTTTAAAATAAAGAGCCGGCATTGTCGATTACGATTATGCATATCAAATGATGTTGCTGCCGCTGAAACCAAGTATATATAAAACGCCGTCTAGTCCATGTGTGGATATTGAATGTTTGGCCGATTTACGTACCAATGGTTTAGCGCGAAACGCAATGCCTAAACCTGCTTTATTTAACATAGGTAAATCATTGGCCCCGTCGCCCACAGCCACTGTTTGTTGCAGCGTTAGTTTTTCATGTTTGGCAATCTCTTCTAGCAGTGCCGCTTTGCGCGCGCCGTCTATAATAGGTTCGACAACTCTGCCGCTTAAACAACCATCAATCACCTCTAGAGTATTGGCGTGCACATAATCAAAACCTAGCTTGTCTTGTAGGTAATTGCCAAAATAACTAAAACCACCGGATAAAATAGCTGTTTTAAAACCGCGAGCTTTGAGATTACGCATTAAGGTTTCAACGCCTTCCATCATTGGGAGCTGTTCGGCAACTTCGCGCAATACTGTTTCGTCTAAACCTTTGAGTAAGGCTAAACGCTCTTTAAAGCTGGCGCTAAAATCGAGTTCGCCTTGCATAGCTCGTTCTGTGATAGCAGAAACTTGATTTCCAACGCCAGCACGTTTGGCAAGTTCATCGATTACTTCAGCCTTGATCAAGGTTGAATCCATATCAAAACAAACTAGCCGGCGATCTAGCCTAATCGCATCACTCTTCTGAATCGCGATGTCAATATCAAATTGGGCCGCAAGTTCTAGCAAGCTAGCACGTATTTTATCTAGATCGATTGCTATGCCATGCAATGTAAACTCAAGACAGGATGTTTCTACATTACTGCTAGAGCTGTCTATGGCTGACTGACTACTTAAGCGTGTGATCTGAAGTATGTCTAGACCGTGTTTTTCTGTTATTTGCGCGATGTGGGCAATTTCTTGGGCTGATATTTGGTGCGTTAATAGGGTCAGTATGTAGTTTTCTTGTGCGGCGGATGATTGCTTTGTAATTGGGATTGTTTGCTGTGCCTCATTTTGTTCAATCTCGCGCACCGTAATGTCTAGCCCTAGGGGCCCGCATTTTTGTTGCAGCAATCCGATGAGCTTTTCCCTAGGGTCTTTACTTAGCTGCACTATTATTTCTAGCGATACCTGCTTTTCCAGCAGCGAGTGACTAATATCTATAAGGTGAACATCTAATTCAGCGATCTGTGAATATAAGTTATGCGAAAGACCAATTAGGTTGGGTCCCTTTATGTTGATTAAAATAATGTTCGACACCTTATGATCTGTGACCGGAATTAAAGCGAAAACGCCCTAATCATAGTTTTTAATTTGATGCATTTTTAATAAAGCGCAAGTGTACATTAAAGAATTGTCAAAGGAGACCTTAGTTTGAACTCGAATCGCTATTTTTTGTTAAACTAGCGCTATACTCTGCTTGCGAACAAACTTGCATGCAGTTCTTCTAAATATTGGAGTTGGCTCAAGCCTATAGTTTGGGAAGTCTGCAACGTATTGAGATTACATTGAAAAGATGACAGCAAAAATTCGAGTAGGTGTGGTAGGTATAGGTTACCTAGGCCGAATCCATGCAAAAATCTACCATGAAATGGATAATGTTGAGCTGATAATGCTTGCCGATACCAAGCTTGATTCAATTCAGGAGATCGCGCAGGAATATAATTGTCAGACCACCACTAATTATTTAGAGATGGTGGATAAGGTTGATGCTGTCAGTATTGTTGTCCCCACATCATTACATTTTGATGTTGCTCAACCGTTTCTGGAAGCGGGTAAAGCTACCTTGGTAGAAAAGCCAATTGCGGGTACGGTGCTCGAGGCGCGTAAATTAGTTGATCTTGCAGCGCAAAATAACGCCCCCTTTTTGATAGGACACCTGGAACGCTATAACCCTGCATTGCGAGCCGTGGTAGAGCAAGTCGCCGAACCCAAATATATTGAGGTGCATCGTTTGGGTACGTTTGTAGAGCGAGCGACTGACGTTGATGTGGTCACTGATCTGATGATTCATGATTTAGACTTAGTCTTGTCGCTGGTGGATGAAGAGCCTTCAGATGTACAAGCGATTGGCGCATCAGTTGTCACTGAACATGTCGATTTAGCCAATGTGCGTTTACAATTCCCTGGTGGCGCGGTGGCAAACATTACCGCCAGTCGAGTTTCTAATAAGCGCTTTAGACGTTTTAGAGTGTTTGGCCCCGAGGGTTACTATGGCGTGAACTTAATGGATCAAGAATTGGATATAGTGACTAAGGGTGAAATTCGACCAGACAGCAATTTCCCCAGTCTTGATGCTCAACATATCAGCTATGATTCAGAGCAGCCACTGCAGGTTGAGTTGGGCCACTTTATTGAAGTGGCACAGGGTAATGCGATGCCGATGGTAACCGGATTGCAAGGCTTGCGAGCATTGACACTGGCTGACCAAATTCAATCGATCATGCGTGATTCTACGACGACCGCTCAATAAACCCCATATGTCTACTATTAAGAAAAATCATACAACGCCGACTCTAATGTCTGCAATTCTAAGGCTTTCGCTACTCTGTGTATTTTTAATGCTGAGTTGGTCAGCACTCGCTCAAGATACTCCTTGTGAAAAAGATAATGCGGCTTTACAAGCTATGTATCCTTCGATGGTTAGTTTCCAATCGAACAGTGCAACCGAAAAAAATATCCCGAGCATAACGGTAAAGACGGCAGACACTAATGCCACTCGTAGTGCGGGGTTTCAGCGAGTCTGTGCATCGACAATTGCAGCCACCCCCATTTTGTTTTTATTTGCTCGACCAGTGACTCCTAGCTTTCATATGAACAACGTGGTAGCAGCGCTTGATATTGCTTTTATTGATGAGCAGGGCAAGATAGAGAGTATCCAATCTATGCAACCGTACAGCTTGTTGTTATTGAAAAAACCTCTATATAGCCCCAGTCGAGCTATTGTGGCTGCTTTAGAAACGCGTCCTGGGTTTTATGCCGACAATGGTATTGTGGTGGGTGACACAGTAACTTGGCTTACGCAAGCGACCGAATAGTATTTACTGTTCTTTCTTTTCGACTTTAATCGCTTATGACAGCATATTTGGATTGGGAGTCTGAACTAACGTTGCAACAGGTATTCGCAGCCAGCGACCCTTTTTCTTATCCTAGTTTTAGCTCACCTTATGATTCAGACTCCAGCTCAAACAAAGGCGACTCAAAACTCGCCTATCTAACACATTTAACCCAAGATAATGGTCGCGCCGCTTTAATGCTTGAAGGCAGTGAAGCGAGTATGACACCCACTTCATTTAATCTGCGAACCAAGATCAGTGAGTATGGCGGCAAGCCGTATTGGTGGAGTGGCAAGGATGTTATTTTTGCCAATCAAAGTGATCAATGTCTCTACCGACAGTCTGTCATAGAGGGCGTAAACGGAGGCGTCACTTCGAAACCTGTTCGAATCAGTCCAATCTCTGATGCCCAGACCCTAATGTACAGTGATGTCTGGACGCTGACTGATTCAGTGGTATTAGCGGTTGTAGAGCGACAAACAGAAGGCGCCGAAAACCAAAGCTCTATTGCTTGGATAAACCCTAATCAACCCGATCATGAGCCTCAAGTACTGGTTTCTGGCGCTGATTTTTACAGTAACTTAGTGATTGATACTAAAACCAAACGCATTGCTTGGGTTCAGTGGAATCATCCCGGTATGCCATGGGACAAAAATCAAGTGTGGGTGGCGGAGTATGTTTGTAATGATTCTGATGTTAAGGAGCCTTGCCTGCAAATTGAGCGTGAACACCAAGTTGAACTAGATCAAACAGCATGTGCTTGTCAGTTAATGTTTGCGAATAATGGACGTTTATTTTTTTCCGCCGACTTTGCTGGTGCGCCGGCGGATAGTGAAAATAATTTTTGGAATATATTTGCTTACTCTTGCATAGAAAAATCCTTGATGCCAGTCACTAAATTGCAGTACGAATTTGGATACCCACACTGGGTATACGGTGATTCTCGGATAGCGCAATATGACCCTAATACCTTACTAACGATTGCTAGCACGGTTGCAGGTGATGTTTTATATGCTATCGATCAAGACTCTTTAGAAGTATCAACAGTGAATGGTTTTGGTTTGGAAAACAGTCATACTTTGAAAGGCTTGGTGGCCGACGGTCAAGGAAAGGCTGCCGTGATGGTAATGCAATCGGATCAAAATCCAAGTTTAATTCAATTGCATGGGGCAATTCAGTCGCTGATCATTAGAACCATTGTGGATAGTACGGCCTATGAGGGCTCTACCAGCATTGCCCAACATTTTGCTTTTGCAACGCGCGACGGTGAGCAAGCTTTCGGTTTTTACTACCCACCGGTCAATGCTAATTATGAATGTGAAGGACCACCGCCATTGATTGTAATGGTACATGGCGGGCCAACATCGCGAGCTTACGGTTATTTCGATATTCAAAAGCAATTTTGGACCAGTCGCGGTTTTGCGTTATTCGATGTAAACCACCGAGGTAGTTCCGGCTATGGACGAGAGTATCGGGATGCACTGTACGATCGATGGGGTGAGATAGACGCCACTGATATTGTCGATGGCGTGCAGTTTCTAATAGAGCAAGGGCAAGCTGATGCATCGAAAATTTGTATTCGTGGCAAAAGCGCGGGTGGCTATGCGGTATTGCGAGCCTTGACCGAATACCCAGAGATTTTTAAAGCCGGTGCCTGCTACTACGGTATCGGTAATCTCGCGACCTTGGCAGGAGTAACGCATAAATTTGAAAAATTTTACACTGACCGTTTAATAGGCGAGCAATATGATCCAGTGCTTGCGCAGGGTACAGACAGTCTTTACTACCAGCGCTCGCCGATCAATAAGGTCGCTAATCTACAAAGTGCTATGATTGTTTTTCAAGGCTTGCAAGATAAAGTTGTGCCACCTGAGCTTGCGCAAGAGATGGTGGCGGCCTTAAAAGCCGCTAAGCTGGAGTATTCTTATGTAGAATATGCGGATGAAGGGCATGGTTTTCGCCAGGCGGCAAATAATATTGATGCCTGGGGTAAAGAGTTAGCATTTTATAAAAAGGTATTAAGTTGAAAGTATGGATTTAATCACAGAACGAACCATTGCACTGGCGGGTGTTATTCAAGCTTGCCAACAGGTACAGAAGCTAGCTCGCACTGGGTTTTATGAAGACGACGATGCACTAGCGAGTCTAAATTCAATTTTAATTCTCGATGCTTTGAATACGCCGGCCGTTTATGGTGGTGTTATCGGTGTGCGTTCAGGCTTAATCGCCTTGCAAGGTGGTGTTCTTAATTCCGCTTCGGCTGACGGTATCGAAGTTTTACGATATGTTATGTCGGTACTCCAATTACAGACCCAATTGTATCGAGATCAAAAAAAATTTTCGGAGTTTGGCACCGCTATAGAGCGCTTAACCAGTTTTCCCAAAGACGAGTTAATTGGCGCTTACTCTAGTGTGTATCAAGACTTTATTAGCCCTATGCGCCCACAGATTATCGTACAAGGTGAACAAGATTTTTTACAACAAGATGATGTTCCTCAGCGCATTCGATCTTTATTGCTCGCGGCGTTTAGGTCTGCTGTTTTGTGGCAACAAAAAGATGGTAGCCGTTTTAAAATTCTTTGGCAGAGAACACGCATGCAAAATGCCGCCGCAGCCTTGCTTGCCGACTTGCCGGTTCATTAAATAACTCAAAAATAGTATGAAAGTTTCTCTACTGCTTACCGGCAATGAGTTGATGAGTGGAGACACTATCGATTCAAACTCTGCCTACGTAGCGCAATCCCTTAAGGATATTGGCGTCGTACCCTATATTAAAAAAGTGGTGGGAGATGACTTGGACTTATTGGTGAGTTCTATTCAAGAGTTGGCGAAAATATCCGATGTATTACTTGTCAATGGTGGTTTGGGCCCCACGGTAGATGATTTAACCGCGCAGGCCTTAGCTGCGGCGATGGGCGCAAAAATAGTACGTCACCCAGATGCCTATGATCATTTAGTGGAATGGGCTGCACCGCGTGACTTCACCCTAACAGAATCGAATTTAAAGCAAGCGGACTTGCCAGAAAATTGTGCCATCATAGAAAATCCTAAAGGCTCTGCGGTAGGTTTTCAGTGTGTGTTTGATGATTGCCTTGTCTTATGCACGCCAGGTGTGCCCAGTGAGTTTAAACCCATGGTGGAAAACCATGTATTACCCTTGATCTGTGAATACAGCGATATTGATGCTAAGAGTACGATTTCACGACTTAGGTTGTTCGGCATCACTGAATCCGGCTTACAAGATATCGTTAATGAGGCATTTCCTGACTGGCCCACCGAAGTCGATTTAGGGTTTCGCGTGCAACTGCCGGTTATCGAAATAAAGGTCAGTACTGTTGGCGATGATTTTATTGAGCTGAATAAAATTTGGACAGATAAATTTATTCAGCATTTTTCTGATTATGTTATTGGCCGCGATAGCACACGTTTGCCTCAAGCCTTAAACCAAGCCTTATTAAATGACAATAAAAAGATTGTTACCGCAGAATCTTGTACTGGCGGAGCTATCGTTTCTGGAATAATCAGTGAAGCGGGTAGCTCAGCTATTATTGAATCTGCTTATGTGGTTTATTCAAATGCCATGAAAACGGCTACCTTAGGGGTATCTAAAGACACCTTATCTGAATTTGGTGCAGTTAGCGAACAGACTGTTCGTGCAATGGCAGCTGGCGCCTTAGAAAAATCTGGCGCCGATATTGCAGTTGCAACTTCAGGTATTGCTGGCCCTGACGGGGGTACTTCTGAAAAACCAATTGGCACAGTGTGGATTGCTTGGGGTAGTAAAGACAAGATCATGGCTAGGTGTTTCTTTTTGCCGATTGGCAGGCAAGGTTTTCAGCGCACGACTAGCGCGATAGCGATGGATTTAGTTCGGCGTGAATTATTAGGCCTAAATACTCAAGTTGATTATTTTAGTGAACTAAAGAAAAAACGCGGCAAGCTTTAATAGGTCCTAGACAATTTGTAATAGTTCTAGACAGTTTTTGTCTAGTTAGAAAAATAGCAGTTTAATAATAAACGCCACAATAACTATGTTTAAGGTGATTTTTATCGAACGGACACCTTTCTTAATCTGCATATTTGCCGCAAGCCATGCCCCGATCCATGTGCCTATGCCTAATGCTATTCCGTACTTCCAGATAAGGTCTAGTTCACTAGAAAATACAATTAAAGCCACTATCGTGTAACAAAGCACAATAAATACTTTATGGGCATTGGTAGTGATTAAATCGAGTTGCATTACCTTGTTAAGAACTGGCATTAGTAAGAAGCCTACGCCAATGTGGATAAAGCCACCCCAGAAACCGATCAGTACCATCAACAAATGACCGGCAATCATTCTGCCTTGGCTAGGTTTAGCGTCGTGTGCGATGGCCTTCTTTTCTGGCAATGCCATAATGATTAGCATGGCTATCATAATAATGGCTAGCAGGGTGTTGAATTGATCGTTTGGTATACGTGCGGCTACCAAAGCACCAGCAATAGTGCCAGGAATAGTGCAAGCCGCTAGCGATAAGCTTAGTCTAAAGTTTGAAATTCCCTTTCGGTAGAATGCCCATACGGCGGATATGTTTTGCGACAAAATCGCAATGCGATTTGTGCCGTTAGCAATGGTGCCAGGGATACCAAGAAAAATCATAACAGGAAGTGACAGCATGGAGCCGCCGCCAGCCATTACGTTCAAAAATCCGGTAGCAATACCAGTAACAAGGAGTAATAAGAGTTCCAACATGCGCGGATTGTAACTAAAAACTAACTAGGTTTTTCACATTTTAAGGCGGTCATCTTGCTACAATTTCTAAATGAAATTGTATTACCAGCGTTATCCTGTCGATTCTGACCCGTCAAACGGGGAGGAGGACTCGAGACCACCCGCAATTATTATCCCCGGTTTGTTTGGTTCCACCACAAATTGGCGCAGCATCGCCAAACATATTGGTGAAAACTATCCTGTTTGGGTTATTGATCTTCGAAACCATGGGCGTTCCCCACATGCCTCGAGTCATACCTATGCTGAGATGTGCAAAGATCTGCTGGCATTTATGGATCAACATGGTTTAAGCCAGATTATTCCTTGCGGGCACAGTATGGGTGGCAAAGTTGCTATGTTGTTTAGCCTGCTCTATCCCGAGCGCGTTAGTCGGCTGGCAGTATTAGATATGGCACCGGTTGCTTATCAGCACAATCCGGCGCCGTTTCTTGAAGCGTTGTTAGATGTTGATCTAAGGACATCAAAGTCCCGTAATGAGGCCGACAGAGTCTTACAGACCGTTATTCCCGATACGGCTATACGCTTGTTTTTACTGCAAAACTTAAGCGGCTCGGCTGGAAATTACCAATGGCGCATTAACTTGCCCGTATTACACCAGTACATGAGTGATATTGCGGGTTTTCCTAAGGAACTGGTGGCAAACCATGCATTTTCTAGAGAGGCTGTTTTTATACATGGGGAGCTGTCTGATTATGTGCAGGATTCTTACCAAGCAGAAATCGCTAAATTGTTCACGAATGCCGAATTTGCTAGTATAAATGGCGCAGGGCATTGGCTGCATGCCGACCAACCTGATGCGGTGGTCAGCTGTTTACTAAAGTTTTTGATAATGTCTTAAAAAAATAGAGAAAAAATGGAAAAAGAAAGCAATGATTCGTTAGATGATCAGGTCAACTATGACATGATGGATAAAAAACGAAAATATGCCCTTTTAATTGAGGCACATTCGCAAGACCTATATAAGTACGCTTTATGGCTTTGCAAAGACAAGAATATGGCTGAAGACGTCATGCAAGAAGCTTTTTTGCGTGCCTGGAAGTCACTTGACAGTCTGCGCGAGGCGAAGGCCGCGAAAGGATGGTTGTTTACTATTTTCCGTCGTGAACATGCGCGTCAGTTTGAGCGTAAGCAATTTCAATATCAAGATGTGGAAGAGATGGATACCATCGCTGACGCACAGATGGGTTATGACGATCGACCAGAAGCGTATGCATTGCGCAATGCCTTGAAACGCCTTCCGCAAGATTATCGTGAACCCTTAGAAATGCAAGTATTGGGTGGTTTCTCTTGCGATGAGATTGCCACAATATTAGATATTAGTTCTAGTGCAGTAATGACTAGGTTGTTTAGAGCGCGTAAGAAAATGCGTCAAATATTAGGGCATGAAACAATGCCTAATTTGGGAGTCGTCGGCGAGTAATCAGCACCCTTGGCTGCTCAATGTTAAATAAATATATCAAGAGAGATATTAAAAACTTAAGTGAATGAAAATGAATTGCATCGAATTTAAACGATTGGCCTTGTCCACCCCAGACTCGCGTGAACATAGTTTTGTGGAACATAGCAAAAACTGCCCAGATTGCCTTAAATATGTGGCTGAAATTCGTCAGATGGATTTAGATCTGAAGAATAGTATTGATACCCAAATTCCTACTGATTTGGTCGCGCGTTTGCAGCTGAGTCAAGAAATGTCCGCAGAGTATGATCAAACTGAGGGCGATAAAGCTCAAAACTCTCTAGCTCCAAACTCTCTAGCTCCAAACTCTCTAGCTCCAAGTAATGAAAAAGCCTCATCTTGGTTTGGTTCCAAGCCGTTTGTGAGTTATGCCATGGCGGCTAGCTTCGCGGCAGCCTTATTCATTGCTGGCTTTATGGTTAGTGGTCAGCGTCAAGCAGACCAGCTTAATAGTGATTACATGTCTTTATTAAGTGGCGTGGTGGAACATATGAATGAAGGTACTATTACACCCGTATGGGGTGCCGATGTTGCTAATAGCCGCGTGAATACATTGCTTGCGAGCTATGACAGCAATATGAAACTAAAATACATGGAGTCTTTGCAGTTTGGTCGTATATGCCCAATGGGGCAATATAAAGGCTTACACGCGACTCTCGAAACGGATAATGGCCAAGTAACTTTCGCCTATATTAAGGGTGATTCAATCGGTGATGTTTTAAATGCCGGTTATGAAGGTTACGTGTCACGAGTAAAGCCCGTTAAAGGTGGTAACTTAGTGATAATCAGCCGTACAGCTCGTTCGCTTGAAGAAGCGGATACGGAGTTGGAAAAAGCAATGTACTGGGAAATTTAGTTTTATTATCTATCCCCCCCTAATTTTCCGATTAGTTAGATAAGAAATTCCCCGTTTGCAAAGAAAGGCCCGCGCTATGTTTAATACGCGGGCCTTTTTATTTCTCGGATCGGTCTAATGCCCTTAGCCAGCCGTAGCAAAGAGCCCTCAGCGGTTAGTAGCAAAAAGCACTAGCCAAATCGAGCGTCAGCGACAAATGGATTGGTCTCGCGCTCATGGCCCAGAGTAGACATAGGGCCGTGCCCAGGTATAAAAGCCACTTCGTCACCGACGGGAAATAGTCTATTGCGAATCGAATCGACTAATTGTTCGTGATTACCTTGCGGAAAATCACTACGACCTATCGACCCCTTAAACAACACATCACCCACAGCCGCGAATGAATTTGATTTTTCAACAAACACGACATGCCCGGGTGTGTGGCCGGGGCAATGCAGTACATCAAACTCAAGTTCACCTAGCTTAATCCTGTCGCCGTGTTCTAGCCATTGGTCCGGAACAAAGGTTTCACCTTCGAAACCAAATCTTAAGCACTGTTCGGGTAGTGCATCAATCCAAAACTGGTCTGCTTTATGTGGGCCAATTATAGGTACGCCAGTAGCCCGCGCAAGTTCGGCAGTGCCGCCAGCGTGATCGAGATGAGCATGGGTAATAAGAATTTTATCTAACTCCAGCCCTTCATCTTCGATCAGCTGTCTAATACGTGTTACTTCGCCACCAGGATCAATAACGGCCGCCAACTTGTTGTTTGTGCACCATACGACGCTACAATTTTGCTCAAACGGCGTTACCGGCAAAATTCGGTATTCTAATGCGCTCATAATGGAACTTTTGCTGAGGTTTTGTTTAAATTTTATTGGGCTTGCTCAAGTACTTGCATGGTACTTTGGTGACGTCGCCCTTGATCATCAATTAGCGTAATAGGCACACTATCACCCAGATTCAGTGCTGCTGATGGTTGCATTAGCATCATATGTAATCCCAGAGGCTTTAACTCAACCGTTCCGCCTGCAGGAACCAGCAACTCATCTAGATGATTCATACTTACTAAACCGTCTTTTACCTGAGTATCGTGGATCATGGTCATTTCAAAGTTAGGACTTTGCGAATCTACAATAATGATGTCTTGCTTGGAATTATTAATTAATTGGAAATAAGCAGCCGTAGAACGAGCATGTCCTGGAGTAGGGCGTACCCAAGCGTTTTTGAACATAAGGCTTGATTGATTTGCCGTGCCTTGGGTTTGCCGTAAATGCACAGCCAAGGTGCTCTCGCCATCTCCACTACTAACAACGGCGGCACCTGTCGTCGTAGCATTAGTAAGCACATTTTTCTCAACGCCATTATATTGCGCAAAAGCAACCAGATCACGGCTGATTTGATCTGCATTATGAGGGGCCGTTATAGCGCCAGCCCATTGTCCCTGTGGATTAATAAGGACTAGCGAAGCGCTATGGTCAACGTCATACCATTCGTCGCTGTTTTCACTTGCTTGTTTTATAAAAAGCGTACCAACGTTTTTCGCAAATGCTTTAGTAGTCGCAATATCACCGGTAATTCCAATAAACTCTGTATCAAAGAAGGGCACATAATTGGCCAATTTTTCGGGCGTATCTCTTTCAGGGTCAACCGATACCATAATCACTTGATAACCATTCCAAAAGCCAGCTTGGCTCACCTGCTCTTTAACATCTTTAAGAATTCGCAAAGTGCTAGGGCAGACGTCAGGACAATTGGTAAAGCCAAAGAATAATATGCTCCACTGACCTTTAAGTTGCTCTGTACTAAATTCTTGCCCGGTGTAACTGCTAAAGTTAACTTCTTTTATTGCTTTTGGAGCAGGTAAAATAAACGTAGTTTCCAAAGTAGGTGGATTAGAGTCAGGTGAGTCTGAGTGCCACCCTTGAACAAAAATACCGAAGCCAATTGCCAGCACGGCAATAGCGATAAATATGACCTTACTACTACCTTGTTGGCGTTTAATTACTGACTTGCGTTTTATATTGTGCGTTAGGGACATAGGGGTTTTATGGCGCGATTAAAACCCGCGCATTATACCCCAAACTATGTTCAGCTAAACCAATTCTACATGCAGAATACTGCCGTCTACATGGGTGACTTTAACCATACTGCCGCTGGGTGCATCAGCACCGCTTACTTTCCATTGACTATCATCGATTCGGACCATGCCCACACCACTCTCAATAGCCTCACTTAAAGCAATGGTTCTACCAACATACTGTTGGTTGCGCTGGTTTAATTGCGGTTGATCCGTCTCCACGTCAGTGGTCGATTTTCCAAAACGTTTCCAAAGAAACAGCGATATTATGCAAAATGCTGCGAATAAGGCGTATTGCACAAGACCACTTATGTTTGGAAAAATAAATTCCACCAGAGCCGATGCTCCAGCAGCCAAACCTAGCCATAAAAAGAAGGCACCAGGTGTAACAATTTCAAAGCCGATAAAAATGCAGGCCAAAATTAGCCAGTGCCAATAAGTAGGGTCGGAAAACATAGTGATACTCCGTTCTTAGCTATCTTGTTTGTCTGATTTAAAGGCGTCCTTGGCAAGCTCGGTGATGCCACCGATTGAGCCGATAACACTAGACGCTTCTAATGGCATAAAGATCACTTTTTGGTTATCAGCGCCACCAATCGCTTTCAATGCTTGCATATATTCTTGCGCAACAAAGTAATTGACTGCGTGCACATTACCATTGTTAATAGCCGTTGATACCATATTAGTTGCCTCGGCTTCAGCCTGGGCTTCTCGTTCACGTGCTTCTGCATCTCTAAAAGCCGCTTCTTTACGGCCTTCAGACTCAAGAACCAAGGCGGCTTTCTCGCCTTCAGCTCGCAGAATCTCAGATTGTTTAAAACCTTCCGATTCTAAGATCGCTGCGCGTTTTTCGCGTTCCGCTTTCATTTGTCTAGCCATCGCATCCACCAGATCTTGCGGTGGTGCAATATCTTTAATCTCAATACGCGTTACTTTTACGCCCCAGGGCGTGGTTGCTTCATCCACCACATGCAATAGCGAGGTGTTAATTGAGTCTCGTTTAGACAGTGATTCATCTAAATCCATTGAACCTAATACGGTACGAATATTAGTCATGGTTAAATTAAGAATAGCCAATTCTAACTGATTGACTTCATACGATGCTTTGGCAGCATCAATAACTTGGAAGAATACAACTCCATCTACTCTTACCACCGCATTGTCTCGAGTAATGACTTCTTGCGACATCACGTCTAGCACGCGTTCCATCATATTTTGTTTTTTACCAATGCTATCGAAGATAGGTACAATGAAGCTAAGACCGGGTCTTAATGTCTTGGTGTAACGGCCAAACCTTTCCACCGTATATTCATACCCTTGTGGTACCGTGATGACAGTGGTTTTTACTATAATGATCGCTAGAAAGACGAGTGCGCCGATAGCAATAGGTTCCATATTAGGCCTCTTAATAGGATTGTTGTTAAATACAATATGACATCTAATTTACATTTTTCAAGTATTGTCATTTCTCAATCACACTCTCGCTGTGTATTTGTTTATGTTTTTTGATTTTTTTGGTCGACTTTTTTGTGTTTGACTATGTCTATAGATGTTATGAATGATTCTCCACGCGATTGGCAAAGCGAGTTAAGCAAGCTCGCAATTGCCCATGGCGGTCCCAAGGTTAATGCACAAATCAAAGCACGCCCCGAAGACTTTCGTGTGCTTGAAAACTTACAAGTGGTGCCTAGCGGCGCAGGTGAACACTATTGGCTGCATATATCTAAAACCAAGCGTTCCACCGATCAGGTAGCTAAGGAGTTGGCTAAATTTACTAAGGTTTCCCATCGCGACGTCGGATACTCAGGCATTAAAGATTTTTTTGCGATCACTGATCAATGGTTTAGTGTATGGATGCCAGGGGCTGAATCACCAGATTGGAATAGTTTTGATTTGCCCGGAGTAAGGATTAATAAAATCACGCAGCATGCTCGCAAGATAAAGCGCGGCACACATAAATCCAATTTTTTTGAAGTTCAAATAAGTGGTATTGATGGTACTGCGGATGCGATTTTCCAAACCGTTGAATTAATTAAAGAGCAGGGTGTGCCGAATTATTTTGGGCCACAGCGTTTTGGTAATAATGCCGACAATATGAATCAAGTAATGACTTTCTTTAATGGTGGAAAAAGATCAAAAAACCGTAATTTACATGGTTTGCTTTTATCCTCGGCGCGCTCTTGGATATTCAATAAAATTGTCTCAGCGAGAGTTGAACAGGGCAGTTGGCAAAGCTTACTTGCGAATGAACCTGCTTGCCTAGCGGGCAGCAACAGTATGTTTATAAGTGAAAACGCGGAAGATGAGATAGAGCGCCTACTGAGTATGGATATACATCCGAGTGCTCCGATGTGGGGGCGAAACAGCGAACGCTTAATGCTTGATTCAAAAACTGTGCATGATTGGGAGCTAGAAGTGATCGCGAACGAGCAAAAATTGTGCCATGGTTTGGAGCGAGCTGGGTTAGAATATCAACGTCGCCCTATTAGATCTCATGTGAGAAATTTAAGCGCCAAACGTAATGATAGAGGAGTCGTTTTGAGTTTTGAATTACAACGAGGACAATTTGCCACATCTGTGCTTAGAGAGCTGGTTTAGTTAACTAGCTTGAGATAACTATGTCGATTTCCGTTGTTAATTATCCTTATTGTGATAGTGCCAATCTGTTTGGTAAAGTTGCAGATCAACCTTGGTCTATCTTTCTTGATTCCGGTGTGATTGCGGGTGATGCTCGTTCCTCCGAAAGTGGGGACTTTGACGTGCTTGCCATTAAACCGCGTAATATGTTGGTGTTTGAGAATGGCGTCACACAATTCCGTCATGGCTCAGTCAATCAGAGTCTGCACGGTGACCCTTTAGCTTTATTACAATCATCGATACCTAAGTTCGAAGACTCCGAACAAGATAAAGAAACCCTCGATTGTGCTTATTTGCCTGGAGCATTAGGTTATTTTTCCTATGATTTGGTTCGTCAATATGAAATTTTACAAACGGCGGCTAGCAACGAGGAAGCATTGCCAGAAATGGCGATAGGTATTTATCATGTGATTATTGTTGTTGACCATAAAAAACAGCGCACACAAATTGTATCAACCGGTGAATCGGCGCATGTGCAAGCGGTTATCGATGAGTGGAAAGAGTTGTTAGAGCCTGCGGCCGACGAATACTTAGATGAACCTCTGCTTGATTTCGAGAGTGAGCACAGTGGACGCCTACGTGCAGGTTTACTAAAAGAAAACATGAGCGATAAGGATTATCGAGAGTGTTTCAATCGAGTGCGTAGTTACACTATTGATGGCGACTGCTATCAAGTTAATTTGGCTAAGCAGTTCTCAACTAAGGTTTTTGGCGACGCTTGGTTAACCTACAGATATTTACGCAGTCTCAGTCCGGCGCCCTACGGTGTGTATTTTAATTTGCCTTTCGCGCAAATTTTATCTAATTCTCCAGAAAGTTTTATTCAATGTCGAAATCGTCAAGTGGTTACCAGTCCGATCAAAGGTACTCGACCGCGAGACCATGACGATAAAAATGCTGACAAGGCGATTGCTAACTCTTTGCACAATAGTAAAAAAGATCGTGCCGAAAATTTAATGATTGTTGATTTGATGCGCAATGATCTCAGTCGTTGCTGTGAATTGGCAAGCGTTAAAGTGCCCAGCTTGTTTGCGATTCATAGTTTTGCAAATGTGCATCATTTGATTAGTACAATCACGGGGGTGTTGCGCGAAGATTTGCATGTTTTAGATCTACTAAAAAGTTGTTTTCCGGGTGGCTCTATTACTGGCGCGCCGAAAATTCGTGCTATGGAAATAATCGAAGAGCTTGAGCCACATCGACGTGGTTTGTATTGTGGCTCGGTCGGTTATATTGGTATGGACGGCAACATGGAAACAAATATTGCTATTCGTACTATTGTCGTTAAGGACGGTATCGCGCGCTTTTCAGCAGGTGGCGGTTTGGTAATAGACTCAAAGGTTAGAGAGGAACATCAGGAGATCGCCGACAAAGCCAGTATGATGAATAGAGTGTTGACACAACATAGCAATCAGACCTAATCATTCAAAATCACTAGATTTACTATTTTTATGCTTGCATAGCTCTTTTTTAAGGCGTATTAATTAACTGTGTGTGTTCATATCTAAGTGCTTTTAAATGGTTTTAGCCGCCTTAAAATTATTGTCTGAGATGGAGTTGCCAGCCAACGATGTGCCTTCGTGGCTGCTCGGTATCGGTGCTGGGCGCAGTGCAGATGATATTGAACGTATAGAAAGCGCCGCTTATTTTGCAATACAAGCACATATTGGGCAGACCCGAACCTCGGGTGAAGATTATGTTAATCATACCTTTGCGGTAGCAGCAATCGCACATGAACTCGGCTTGGATTGTGATTCTGTAATTGCAGCGCTACTGCATGATACTGTTGAAGATACAAAAGTAAGCTTAACCGAGATAGACAAAAAATTTGGCGTCGATGTAGCTCGTCTAGTGGACGGAGTTACTAAAATGGAATTGATCCAAGAGTTTGGTGACCGCCACCAAGGTAGAACTTTAGAACAAGATTCTAAGAAACATAAGCAAAATCAGAAAGCTGAAAGCTTGCGCAAAATGATGTTGGCGATGGTCGATGACGTGCGCGTAGTGCTAATTAAATTATGTGACCGTTTGCATAATATGCGCACCTTAGACGCGGTTAATCCAGAAAAACAAAAGCGTGTGGCTACCGAGACCTTAGAGATATTCTCACCGCTGGCCAATCGACTCGGTGTTTGGCAGGTTAAATGGGAGTTAGAAGATTTAGCCTTTCGTTATATTGAGCCTGAAATATATAAAGGGATCGCACAAAAATTAGCTGAACGCCGTGTAGACAGACAGTCATTTATCGACGAGTTTATCGAAGATTTAACCGCCGAACTTAAAGTTCAAGGAATTAGCGCTAGCGTAGTGGGGCGAGCTAAACATATTTATAGCATCTGGACTAAGATGCAGAAAAAAGGTCTTGAGTTTGAGCAATTGTTCGACGTGCGAGCGGTTCGCGTGTTGGTCGATTCAGTGCCTGATTGTTACGCGGCCCTAGGTTTAATTCATACTAAGTGGAAGTATATTTCCGGTGAGTTTGACGACTACATTGCGACACCCAAAGAAAACAACTACCGTTCTATTCACACCGCGGTTATCGGACCTCTGGGTAAAGTGGTAGAAGTGCAGATTCGCACGCATGAAATGCACGAGTACAATGAACTCGGTATCGCGGCTCATTGGCGCTACAAAGAGGGCAACAAAGACAGTGATCAAGCAGTTAATAATAAGGTTCTTTGGTTACGACAATTATTAGAATGGAAAGATGAGGTAGCTGACGCCAGTGAGTTTGTAGATCGTGTTAAAGATGAAGTGTTTGAAGACCGAGTATATGTTTTCAGTCCTAAAGGTAAAGTTATTGATTTAGCCTATGGATGTACACCTTTGGATTTCGCCTATGCGATTCATACTGAAGTTGGACATCGTTGCCGTGGCGCTAAAGTGAATGGCAAAATGGTGCCGCTAACTTACAAGCTTAAAACCGGCGAGCGAGTTAGCATTATTACCGCAAAGGCGAAACGGCCGAGTTTAGACTGGCTAGACCCTCACAAAGGTTATGTACGCAGTCGTCGAGCGCGCGCTGGGATTCAGCATTGGTTTCGACATGAGAACCGAGATGAAACCATTACCCAGGGTCGTCAGATTATTGAGCGTGAATTAGAGCGTATGAATTTGGTTGATGTAAACCTTGATCAACTTGCTAAACAGCTAGGCTTGGAAGATCGCGATGACATGTATCTTAAACTGGTGGATGGCTCTATCAAGCCGGGCCGTGCGGCAGTAATAGCGCAACGCATTTTGAATCTTAAAACTGATGATGAAGAGCAACTTGAAACTGATATTCGAACCGGTAGGGCTGCCGCTAATGACGATAGGCAGCCGGCTGATTTAACCATCGATGGCGTCACCGACTTGATGACGCATCTGGCTAAATGCTGTCAACCTGTGCCTGGCGATAATGTATTAGGTTTCGTTACCCGCGGTGCTGGGATTACTATTCATCGAGAAGCTTGCCCAAATATTTTGTATCAAAAACACAGATCTGGGGAACGGGTGGTCGAAGTGAATTGGGGGCAAGGTAAAAAACATACTTATCCCATGACGATTCAAATACATGCATTCGATCGCAAAGGCTTGCTAAAGGATGTGTCGACAGTCTTTGCTGATGAAAAGGTCAACGTGCTAGAACTCAATACTCGCACGGAAGCCAAGGATCAGTCGGTACATATGGAAGTGCGAGCAGAAATTGAAAGTTTAGAAGCAATGAGTAAGCTGCTAACCAAAATAGATCAACTTTCTAACGTGTTTTCGGCGCGTCGTAGGACGTAGACATGATTTTATCAAATAGAGCATAGTAAATATGTTCGCTATAACCTGATTCGATGTGCAATGTAGCGTTTGGCAGTTGTGCGGCCAAGTGTTCTGCACCTGCTTGAGAAATACGCCCATCCTGCGTGCCATACCATATTTCTACAGGATTTTTTATTTTAGATAAATTTAACTTCATGGGTGACACGCAGTACACCATTTCATGCGTGATACCTTCTAGACTCTGGCTAATACCCTCTCTAAAAGAGTCCACTAGTGAGTCTAAGAATTGCTCTTTATCGCCACTAAGGTTTTGTTCCTTGTCGCCCAAGCTTTTGTCTACCATGACGCGATAATGTGTGCCGAGGTTCAGCATAATACTCTTCAACCACAATTCATAAATTTCACGCGCAAATCGTTTTGACAACTTAATTAGACGCACAGTCGGTACAAAAATCCCTTGCAGGTATTGAGCATCATCCTTAGTGTTCACGAATACCGGTGAGGCCAATATAATTCTATTTAAGCGCTTATCAGCTTGCGCAGCATGTTCTAGGGCCAGCGGACAACCTAATACATGACCAATAATGTCAAAGCTCTTAAGATTGAGCGCAGTTGCAAATTCACTTAATTGCGTATGCCATTTTTTGGGATGGCCATTAATGAAAGGACTTTTTCCTCGGCCAGGACGATCAGGGATAATAATGCGCTTGTTCAGACGCTTACAGGTCTGCATATGGTCAAGAGGAATCGATGTGCGGCAACCGAAACCATTGTGAAACATGATAATTGGATCGCCATTTTTGGGACCGTATTCACGATATACAATAACTTGACCACTTTTAAGGGTTACCGAGAGGTCTAGGTTCTTTGTGGTGTCAGCGTCGACTCGACTGGGACTGGTATCAAAATACGAATCCAATACTTGAGACTCGTGTGTGAGCACCATCCGTACTATATCCGCTTGAGAGTTAGTCCCAGTCTTTCTAAACAGTGCTTTAATATGGGTTTTAACGGTATTTTCAGTAATAAAGGCTTTTTCAGAAATAGTTTTTATACTATAGCCGTGAATTAACTGTGATAGCACCATTTGTTCTTTCTCAGTCAATTTATACTGTGCCACTAATTCAGGGTTTAGCGCACTTTGACTGTGGGCTTTATCTAACATCATTATGATATAGAAATACTCTACGCCAGCGGCTTCAGACTGTCGCCTAATACTGCGCAAATATAGCTGTTCTCCGTCTAAGCCTTTATGATCTATGGTCGTTAGGTGTTCGCCGGCGTCTGGCGCTTGCTGCATGTTTTGCTCGTTTTTCTTGATCGCTAGCTTAAGCTTTTCTAATAAGGCTGGCTTAAGCTTTTTTGATTTTTCGTTAGAGTTTGCGGACAAGCTTTGGTCGCTTGTGCACAAATAGTCAAACAAATCGTCTGCACTTCTATTGTGAAAAATTGCCGTTAGGCTTTCATCCAGAATAATCATTTGAAAGCGATTCTTATCAAGCAGCGTATAAAATGCTTTCAGTGCGCCGGTTGAACCGCTGATGCGACTAAGGAGTTGTTCTCCAATAGCAAGTTCAGGGAAGGCGAACTTAGAGAAAGATTCTGAATCCTCATGCGTGTCGGTTTCATCCAGTATCTCGTTCATAATATCAATATAATCGTCATGCCAACGTTCTGGCGTACCGATTATTTTGTATATTAAATTACTGAAGTCAGACGTCTTCATGTAGTAGCAACCCTAGTCTTATCGAGTCTACTAGACAATGAACATTATCGAATGTTCCTATTTACTGACTCCCATCCTTAAAGGAAGGCAATAAAGTAGCTCAATATTATATTGAGCTACTTTATTGCCTTCCTTTAAGG
>CAZHEL010000015.1:0-62383 GCA_964531625.1 uncultured Gammaproteobacteria bacterium | reverse complement strand
AAGTTTCAAATGCTACTTTCGATATTCAAGCTGCGCACTTAAGCAGGTGCGGCCATCACCGCCAATGGTGGCTAACTCGGCTGATGAAGGCTCAGCGCTTTGATCAAAATTCGCTGTTAAATAGAGTGATTGATCACAGTAGGCTGGGGACATGCCTCTAAAAGAAAACTTAGCAACATCACCGTGCTTGGCAGCCAGTTGTAGCACTAAGGTTGCCATTAACGGCCCGTGCACAATTAAACCGGGGTAAAGCTCTTGTGATTGAGCGTATGGCAGGTCGTAGTGAATTCTATGGCTGTTAAAGGTGAGTGCCGAATAGCGAAATAATAATTGTGCGTTTGGCACCAGTTGTTCGACAATCTGCCAGCCTTGTGGTTGCTCAGCATTGTTAGCTGGCAGTGGCGCGGCTGTTTGTGTTGCTTCACGATAAACTATGGTTTGCTGTTCGCGGATGGCAACTTCGCCTTCCACTTCAGTTTCATGATCGACTCCAACAAACACCAAGGCACCGGTTTTACCAGACTTTTCAGTCACCGATGCAATACTAGAATTTCGCTTTATTGATGCGCCAATTGGCAATGCTCGAATAAACTCGACCTTGCTTGATGCCCACATACGGCGTGGTAATTCCACTGGTGGCAGAAAGCCGCCTTTCTTTGGATGACCGTCTTCACCAAGTTCACTCATGGGCGAATCGGGCAGGCCTAAACACCAATGATATGCAAGTGGCGCTACTTTTACATTGTTGACGCTTACTTGATCACAAGCAATGGTCGCGCAAAAACGATCTACACCACCTTGTGTAACAACATCATTAACACTTTGGGTACGACCTATCCATTGACTTAGATCACTCATGCTTTTTTTCGACTCACTCAAACTGTTCACCGAGTTCACTCAAGCGGCCTTACGATTAGAAAGCAGGCCGCGAGCAATTACCTGAGCTTGAATTTCTCCTGCGCCCTCAAAAATGTTGAGAATACGAGCGTCACATAAGACTCGGCTAATCTCATACTCTAAGGCGTAGCCATTGCCACCATGAATTTGTAAGCTAGCATCGGCATTAGCCCATGAGGTGCGCGCGGCAATCAACTTAGCCATACCGGCTTCAATATCACAGCGATGGCCTTTGTCTTTTTCACGCGCAGCAAAATAAGTTAATTCTCGTGCCAATAATATATCAACTGACATCATTGCCAACTTATCATACACGCGCGGAAAATCAAAAATGGCTTGGCCAAATTGTTTACGCTCA
Source organism: uncultured Gammaproteobacteria bacterium (assembly GCA_964531625.1). Taxonomy (GTDB): domain Bacteria; phylum Pseudomonadota; class Gammaproteobacteria; order Arenicellales; family Arenicellaceae; genus Arenicella. Next base: position 61,128 of record CAZHEL010000015.1, on the reverse strand, counting down.
AGTGAATAGGACAGTCCTAATTCAAATGCTCGCCGTGCAACCCCAACAGCCCGTGCAGCTGTTTGGATACGAGCACCTTCAAAGGTTTGCATTAATTGCTTAAAACCATTGCCTTGTTCACCGCCAAGCAGAGCATCATCAGCAAGCTCAAAACCGTCAAAGGATAGCTCATACTCACGCATCCCTCGGTAGCCCAGTACTTCAATTTCTGTACCCGACATACCCTTAGCAGGGAATGCATCTTCTTCAGTACCTCTGGGTTTGGAGGCCAAGAACATAGACAGCCCAGCATAACCATCGGCGTCTGGTTTACTTCTCGCCAATAAGGTCATTAAGTCAGAACGAGCAGCATGGGTAATCCATGTTTTCGCACCTTTAATAGTCCAACCACCATCGGTCTGAATAGCCCGCGTTCGTAAGGCTCCCATGTCAGAACCAGTATCAGGCTCAGTAAACACAGCAGTTGGTAATACTTCACCACTGGCAATTTTAGGCAGCCATTGTTGTCGCTGTTGTTCGGTACCACCATGCAGAATTAAGTCACCTGCAATTTCCGAGCGAGTCCCTAAAGAGCCTGCGGCAATCCAGCCTCGGCTGAGTTCTTCGGTAATGATACTCATCACCAACTTACCTTGATCTAAGCCGTCAAACTGTTCTGGAATACAAACGCCAAAAGTTCCCAGCTCTGCTAACTCAGCGACTAATTCGTCTGGTATTAGTGCATTGTCCAAATGCCACTGATGCGCATAGGGAACAATTTTTTCGTCAGTAAACCGACGGTATTGATGACGTGCCGCATCAATAAATTCGTCATCTAGGTCTTGCGCTACAAACACGCCATCACGGCAAAACTCTGCTAAGGCTCGGCGCTTATCCGCGGTATTACCTTGGCTTAAAAAATAGGTCACAGATGGGTCTTGTGATAATGCTAAAGACTCAGCAATCAGACCAAAGTCACTGGCTCGAACCAGCTCATTTTGGCCCATCATAACGCCGCCAACTAATTGCGCTAAATACTCGCCAAAAGCAATGTCTAAACTAAGTTGTTCAACCTCGTTTAGTTGTTCTTTGTCTTGTAAACCCTGGGCCCAGCTTAGCAATGCACGCAAAGCGGTCGTTGTTGACCTTAACCAAGCATAGCCATGCACTATTCTTTGATGTTTGTCGACCAGACCAGCATCAACTTTGCCAGCCTTCGAGCTAACCGAAACAGCTACCTCATGCACCTGTTGAACATAACGGTCTGCAGCTGCAAGCGCATCATGAAATTTTGATAATTGAACACTCATTACTAATTCCTATTATTCTTCGATAACACCTGACTTCTTAAGTGCGGATATTTGATCTTTAGATTGGTCAAGCACTCTTTCAAGTACCTGCTGAGTATGTTCGCCAAGCTTAGGTGCTAAATCTGGCGTGCCTCGCTGTTGATTAGCAATGGTCAATGCTGAACCAGGGGTCGGATAACTAAAACCACTGGGATTCTTAAGCTCTGTAAATACTGGGTTATCACGAACCAGAACGGAATCATCGGCAGCTTCACGCATGCTTTGGTATTCACCCCAACAGCCGCCTACCTTATCTAATGCCTCTTGTAGCTCTTTTGCATTCCATTGAGACACCTTGGTTTCTAATAAGGGGTACAAAGCATCACGATGTTCAAACCTTATGCCTTCGTCTTTAACAAATGAGACATTTCTTGCCGCTTCAATTTCACTCACTTGCTGTTCTATTTTTAATACCTTAAGTAGGCCAGTCCATTGGCGTGGTGTGATCGCCATAATCATCATACGTACACCGTTAGCCGTCTTAAAATCACGCCCAAACGCTCCATAGACTTCGTTACCGTAACGAGCACGATTTTCATCGCTGTATAACACTTCAGCAAGCTGCCCCATGTTAGCCATTGCGGTAACACCGATATCGGCTAGTGGTACTTGGTACTCACCGCCTTGACCAGTTTCGGAGCGATGCCTCACTGCCGCAAGTAAACTGAAAGCGGCATAGCTACCCGCTAGCAAATCCCAGGCAGGCAAAACATGATTGACTGGTTCATCACCTAAGGAATCAGGCCCTGTTATCAACGGATAACCAAGTGAGCAATTGACTGTGTAATCCAAGGCGGGTCCGCCGTTAGCTTGACCCATTACGCGAACGACTATGACATCTTCTCGCAACTTTTTAAGGTTTTCATAAGCTAGAAAACCCTTAGCCGGAAAATTAGTTAGCAAGATACCACCTTGTTCGCCAGCCGCAGCCACCAGCTCTCCGACCAGGTCTTTGCCCTCTTGACTGCGCAAATTAGCAGTAATCGAAGACTTACCTTTGTTAAGTCCTTCCCAATAAAAACTTTTTCCTTCATCGCTTTTAGGCCAGCGATTATAGTCTGGCCCACCACCAATAGTGTCGACTCTAATTACGTCTGCACCTAGCTGAGCGAGATATAGACCTGCAGAAGGAGAAGCAACAAACGAGGATGCCTCAATAACTCTTAAGCCCTTTAAAATTTGATACATGCTTTATGCCTTTTTAATAACTACGCGCCATTACGTGTATTGTCAGTCTAACGGGCCAATAATAGAAACCGAACTTACGTTTTGATACGGCATACCACCTAAGTTATGCGAAAGACAAAAACTGGGTGGCTCTTTACGCTGACGCTCTCCAGCTCGGCCTAATAATTGCAGGTAATTCTCGTACACCATACGCAAACCTGAAGCACCAATTGGATGGCCAAAACATTTTAAACCACCATCAATCTGGCATGGTACATCTCCGTCCGCATCAAACTTGCCATCGAGCACATCTTTCCAACCTTGCCCTTCTTCTGAAATAAACAGGTCTTCCATTGTTATTAATTCTGTAATCGAAAAACAGTCATGCACTTCGGTTAAAGAAATTTGTTCTTTGGGTTTTGAAACGCCAGCTTCATGATAGGCTTTTTTTGCAGCCAACCTCGTAGTGTGTAAATAACTGCCATCCCACTCATTACTTTGCATTTCCCAACCGTTAGAAGTAACCAATTGCATTGCTTTAACAGCAACGATGTTGTCCTTACCCAAAGCCTTGGCGATTTTAGGTGTAGTAACAATCGCACAAGCGGCACCATCGGAAACGCCACAGCAATCAAACAAACCCAGCGGCTCTGAAATCATCGGAGCATTAATTGCCGTATCAATATCTATTACTTTGCGTAAATGCGCCTTGGCATTCTTTGCACCATTGGCATGACTCTTAACAGATACATGAGCCATAGCGCGTTTTAATTCATCTGAATCAACACCATGTTTAGCTCGATATGCACTCGCTAATTGCGCGAAATTACCAGGTGCTGAACCGGTAACCCCTATCATGTCCCAACGAGAACCTCGGGTTCGCGTTGGCAAGCCACCGTAACCAGTATCCTTTAATTTCTCTACGCCAATAGCAAGTGCGATGTCGGCCGCACCTGAAGCCACCGCATACACAGCGCCGCGTAAAGACTCAGTGCCACTTGCGCAATAATTTTCTACCTTGGTAACACCAATGTCTGGCAAACGTAATGCAATAGCGGCAGGTATACCTGACGGGCCAACACTTTGAGCGTCAAAACCCACACCTAACCAAGCCGCATCAAGTTGCGAAACTTCAATGCCTGCATCGACAATAGCTTCGTCAAATGCCTCTACCATTAACTCATCGGCACTGGCATCCCAACGCTCTCCAAATCGCGCGCAGCCCATGCCTAGTATTGCTACTTTATCTTTAATTCCGCTGGCCATTATTGCTCTCCCGAATTATCAGCCGAACGAATCGGCGTTGCTTTCCAAAAATATTTTCTAAAACCTCGTAACTCGTCAAAAGCCTTGATCCTAAAAACCATTCTCATCGACATATTGACTTCTACTTCGTTATCTTCGATATCTGCAAACTCTAAAACCATACGCCCACCACCATCGAAATCAATCATGCCATAGTAATTCGGAGGATCGGGTGAATAAGCTAGGCGATCCGCAGTAAAACTAACCACTTTGGCAATGCGATCAGCAAACAGGTAATCCTCTTGAGTACCACTCGCACGTGAGTTTTGATCAACCGAAATATCAGTTTTAGGAAATTGTACAACACCAGTTTCCGTGCAACGCCCACCAACCAAACCAAGCACTGTTTTTCGATCTCGCGCCAGGCTAGTACCAGGTTGTTTTTCATCTAGCTCAGCGCGCATGCCTTTGTCGATATCTAGTTGTTTACGATGAAATAAATATCTCAAATAATTAGTGTCGCTAAAGCCGGGTTCGGTGACCTGCTTTCGCAGCGCATTGACGGTTGTTAAATGCTTGGTGGTCTCAAACACCATAACATCGGCACCTTGTCCAAAACTGGCCAACAATATTTTTTCGCCAGGCTTAGCATGCTGAAAAGTATTAGCCAACATCAACAAAGGGTGTGGAACTCCAGTGTTACCAATATTAGCCATTAAAGTGTCGGCCACAACATCAACCGAAATGCCTGCGGCGCTTGCCAGTTTTTGTGGTACACCTCTAACCGTTGCGGCAATCACTGCATGTGAGATATTCGCACCGTCTATGTCTAAATCAGTCAATGTTTGTTTAATCGTTTGACCAAGAATTTTCTGATAGCCTTCGTCACGTGTAAAACGGGCTTCCCAAGAATAATCATATTCCGACCCTGATTCTCGAAAATGATCAACAAAGTCTATCGAAGTTGACTTGCCACCAAGGTATTTAGCAATAACATTTCCATTACCCACCAATAAGGCACTGGCCGCATCGCCATAATTCATTTCATCGATGGATGCTATTTTTGCTTTGCGCCGATCTGCCGCGAGACATAATTGGGTGCGATTATCATGCAAAGCATCGAGCAATGCGGCTGTTCCAGCACGTTGACTACCCGAACGATCCGATGCAACAATGTCATCAGAAAGATTTATCGCTTCTTTGGCCACGCCAGAATTAGAGCGATCAGCAAATGGCATCGTTGTGGAGGATAGGCTAAGCGCATCAATCGTGTCACGATCAAAACCTTCTAAACAGTTTCGACCAGCTTCCACAGCCATGGTTATCGGGTCTTCATCCCAACCTGAAATAGCTTTTTCACCCTTTGCAAGGCCACCCATGCCGGGCGCAAACCACTTGTTGTTATCGTGGATACAGCTTCTTTGCAAGCGACGAGGTGGCACATAAGTGCCATAACTCAATATTCCAGAGTTCTGTTTCATATAATTACCTATCAATTTATGTGGCACCGTGCGACAGCGCTTTGATGCCTGTATTTAGCCTTAAAGCCGCGCACAATGGAACTAGTAGTTTTGATGTAGTTAAATGGCCATTTTGTTAGACGTTTATAGGTCTAACTCTGATAAGCCGCCTATTCTTATTATGCTCTTTTTGCTATCAATTTAGACATCGTTATTTATAGTGAAATCATGTATATCTAAAACTTAACTATGATGCCAAGAGTGATACTAAGAGTGATGCGCGTGCCTGCTTTTGATAAGCGACTATAAATAATGACTGAAACCTATTCTGAAATCCGCGATTCGGTCCGTAAGTTGTGCACCAGATTCCCCGGTGAGTACTGGAGAGAATTAGATGATAGGAGAGCGTACCCAACTGAGTTTGTCAACGCACTCTCTGACGCGGGATTTTTATCTATAACCATACCTGAAGAACATGGCGGCTCTGGGCTACCTTTAAGCGCTGCTTGCGCGGTGCTTGAAGAAATTCAACGTAGCGGATGCAATAGTGCAGCCTGTCATGCACAGATGTACACCATGGGCACCTTATTGAAACATGGCAGCGAAAAACACAAGCAGCAATACTTACCTCAAATAGCCAGTGGACAACTACGCTTACAGGCGTTTGGTGTCACCGAACCCAACAGCGGTAGCGATACAACTCAAATCACTACCTTTGCGAGACGTGACGGCGATGATTATATCGTTAATGGTCAGAAGGTTTGGATTTCTCGATCTGAACATTCGGATCTCATGATTTTACTAGTTCGTACCACAGCTCGCGACGAATGTGAAAAACCATCTGCCGGAATGTCGGTACTGCTGGTTGATCTACGCGATGCGGTTAACAATGGACTTACTATCAAACCCATTGAGACCATGCTAAACCATGCAACGACTGAACTCTTTTTTGATAATTTAAGGGTGCCTGTAAAAAACTTAATCGGCGAAGAAGGCAATGGGTTTAAATATATTCTCGATGGAATGAATGCTGAACGCATTTTGATTGCCGCCGAATGTATTGGTGATGCAAAATTCTTTATCGACCAATCTTCGGCTTATGCCAATGAGCGCCATGTATTTGATCGACCTATAGGCCAGAACCAAGGCATTCAATTTCCTATAGCGCGCAATTATGCACAAATGCGCGCCGCTGAAGCCATGGTTAAAGAAGCTGCCGAGAAATTTGATAACAATGAAAATTGTGGCACTGAAGCTAATATATGCAAATTACTTGCTTCCGAAGCTTCTTGGGAAGCGGCCAATACATGTTTGCAAACACATGGAGGATACGGCTTCTCGGTTGAATACAATATTGAAAGAAAGTTTAGAGAAACTCGCTTGTATCAAGTGGCTCCTATTTCGACTAACTTAATATTGTCGTATGTTGCCACTAAAGAATTGAAAATGCCCAAATCCTACTAACAGCCATACGAAAATCCCTATTAAAAACTGACTCAATAAAACGAATCAGTGTTTAACTCAAAGCTTTGCTCAAAACACTATTAAGTTTTTGCAAACACTTTTGAGAAACGGCCGCCTCTGGCATGGCCACTTGAAATGCATGATAAGCATCTGGATAGATATCAATTTCAGCATTTACACTCGCTGCACGCAGTTGTTCAACATACTTGCAGTTTTCCTCATAAAATAAATCTATATCACCAATACAAACATAAGTCGGTGGTATATTTTGCCAGTCTTTTGCGTAATTTGGTGAGGCATAGCTCAACATATGATCATCGACTCCATCTGCCAAATAAGCAGCCCACCCAAACTTATTATTTCCACGACTCCAAAGAACCGTGTCTGGCTTGTTATCACTGACTTGATCAATATTTTGACAATCAAGCATTGGATAAAGCAATATCTGTTGCGCAATTTCTATATTGAGATTTTGATCTCGTGCATACAAAGCCATGCCAGCAGCAATACCACCACCGGCACTCTCTCCCAACACCACAATTTTTTGCGTATTAACACCGAAGGTTTCAGATTCGCTGCGTAACCATTTCAATACAGCAACACAGTCAAACAATGCAGCTGGAAATGGATGCTCTGGTGCTAAGCGATAGTCAACCGAGACAACCGCACAACTAAACTGCTTAGCTAAAGCTCGCAGTTGTGGCTCAGCGTGCGCTGCAGCGCCAACAACAAAACCGCCACCATGAATATGCAACAATACATTGCATGGAGCATTGCCAAGCTCCGAAAACTTATGCAGGTATACAGGAACCTCTAAACCCATATCAGCATCAAAAATAAGGTGACGACTGCTTTCCACGCCCTTAGTTACAGGGGCAGTCGCATTTCTTTGCTCGGCCATAGCGTTGTGGGTTTGTCTTGCATTAGTGAGATCACTCAGATCCATAGCCGTATCACCCCAAAACTCTTGTAGAGCATTTAAGGCTGGTTGTAAATCCGGATCAATGGTCAAAGTAGTCATAATAGAGTATTGAAAAGTTAGCGTATTAAAACAAGATAATATAATTGCTAGAGACTGTGCAACTAGAGACTATGCAACCAGCCCCAGCTAGGGGCTTAGGCGCTGAGAGTAATTACGCTAAAAAGATTGCGTGTGAAGAAGCCTCACTGTTGTTACTGGCAAGTTAACTTCTTAAGCAACCATAATCCGATGACTCTATCCTACGCAACTGCTCTATTCTGCTGAATCAATGCGTTCAACAATGCTGTATGCGATGCTCATTTTAAATACACGCGCAATGTCCAATAACGATAACAAGACTAAAATTCGGAAGTCGCTACGCCATCGCTGTTAAATACCGGGCCTTCTTGATGGACGGCATACTTAGTTGCGCTTGCACTGAGTAAACCGCAATCGGCTAGAATCGAATGCATTTTTTTGAAGTTGTCGGTAGTGAAATGTAAATCAAGAGTCTCTTCGCTTTGCCATTCTTCAAAAACCGTAATGAGTTCATTGTCAATACCATCCGCGGCCCAGTTATAGGCGAGGCAACCTGGTTCTTTGAGTGTTTGTGCAATGACTGGGGAAGCTTGCAGTAGAGCCTTTTCACGTTTAGCTGAATCGACTTTAATTTGTGCGGCGATAATTATCTTCATACTTACTTTATCCTGTTTTGTTAAACCACAATAAACCGATCTTTAGGGTCATTGATAAATTCTGGGCCGTCTTTAGTGATAAGCACACTGTCTTCTAGGTGGGCGCTACCGCCTTGGCCCGCGTCAAGTACAGGCATATCAATGCTTATAATCATATTCTCTTGAAGCTCTATATTTATATCTTTGGCAAAGCTTAGTGAAAAATCGAAGGCATTAGGTTCATCATGATGATGCATGCCAACATTATGTGGATTGACGCCATAAGCAACATCCACACCCGTTTCAGCAAACAGTCTAGTGGCTAGGCCGAAAATCTCTCCGTAGGTTTTGCCCGGTTTTAACTCCGGGAAAACTCGATCCCACACCCATGACAGCCCATCTATTACCTGCTGCATTTTCTTATTTGGCTCGCCTAGGCAAACCGTTCGACCATAGTCTCCATGGTATTCATGAAATGTGCTGACGGCATCCATTAAGAATGAGCGTCCATTCTTAATTTCGCCTTCGGCAAGGGCTGGCGTGTGCGTATCAAGCATAAGATATTTAAATTGTGAGCCGTACTCAGCGCAAGTTTTAGAAAACTCATGGCGGATGTCGCGAAAGGTGGCACCCTCTCTAGCTGACCTCGCCGCTGCTTTGGCAGCTAAGCTATTTGCCTCAGCAACAAAACGCATATACTCAATTTCTTTGGGCGTTTTAATCATTCGTATGCGCCGAATAAGCCTCTCACCATCAACAATTTTAATGTCGAGTCCTGTTTTTTCGATAACAGTGCGAAGCAATGGGTTATCAATGGCAATGGTTTTATTTGGTAGTTTTGCCTCCAAAATCTCTGCCAAGATACACGCTTCAATCGACGCATAGAGCTCGGTGAACGCTTTATCAACTTGATCGAGCCGACGTTTTTCATGCTGGGACAGTGCATTAACATCATGTATTCGCGGCATTGCAAATGTTTTAGCCGGTGCTTTGACAATATCTGCGGCTTCAATCAAAGTGCCAAATATTTCCGGTTCTGCAGGAAGTCCAGAAAAACGAAAATCAAGTTGATCTCCAACGGATGGCTTGGGTGCATCAAAATAGTAGCCTATTCTGCTTCCCATCACGGTTGGTTTTTTTTCTATTGAGGATGACAATGCAGCAAAGTTAGCGCCATCAACACCTATTAGTGCGGCTGTGTCTCTACTATTTGTTATGTACTGAACATTTACAGGATCGCTACAGATTAGTAGATCAACCTTTGCTTTTTGCATTTCTAGCACAGCATTCTCGTGATTGAGTAACAATCTATCGGGTTCTGCTGGAATTACTGGACCGTTTGAATTAATCGGTGCGCTTTTGTTTTCAGCATTCGTTAAAGCGTCGCTTGCTTGGTTAGATACATCATTAGAATTTCCACAGGCACTTAATCCAGCCGTTGCCCCTGCTGCAGCGATACCACCGATTAAAGAACGTCTAGATATGTTCATAAAAATATCCTCTCAAATGAATCATAGATTTAAGTGTCATTGTATTGCCGTCAGTTAAACGTTTTGTGAACTAGCGATTGTGTTCTTTAAACTTCGCTGGGCAAGCACAAAAAACAAAGCCGCCAGCAAGTTAAAAAGTGTGACTATCATAACCGCTTGCCTTAGACCATTCGCTGAGCTAGCACCCTGTGTGGTATACCAGTCAGACAAGATACCTATTGTCAGTGGTCCAAGACCTAGCCCGATAAGGCCTGAGAACATGATCCAGATTGAAACAGAAAAAGCTCTGGTTTTGTCTGAAGCCAGCTGTTGTATCGCAGCAAAACAAGGGCCAAAAAAGAAGGAGAACGCAAACTGAGGGATGCCCAATATTAAAACGCCTACAGTAAGACTTTTAGCGTACAGCGCAAAATACATGAAAGGAGTTGCAACCACGAACATGACGGCGGCGGCGATCAGTGCGCCACCAGCTAGGCGGGCATTAAAGTAGTCACCACATTTGCCACCAAAATAAGCACCTGCCGAGCCGAATACTAGAAACATTAAGCCAAGTTTTACGCCAAGCCCGCTGTATTCGGATATTGGAACTTCATATATTCGGCTAAAAACGGGAAAGTAAAATGTTTGTACGCCATAAGCGACGAAAGAAACAACTGCACCAGCAATAATAAGGTGCCAATAGGCCCATTTTTTAGATAGCTCGGCGATAGCATCAGACAGTTTTACCTCACCCGGTTTAGATTTGAATGCTTCACTAATGGGTCTGTTGCCACGTGGATCACGAACCGTAAACCAGATAATCGCAGAAATAATAATGCCAGGAGCGCCTGCTGCTACAAGTGTCCAACGCCAACCAAAGTTTTCAGCCAGCCAACTTCCACCAGTGAACGCAATAAACGAACCAACCGAAACAGACATAGCAAAGATGCCGAGCGCAGTAGCCCTGCGCTCTGGAGGAAACAGATCAGCAATTAATGAATGAGAAGCCGGCGAAGATCCAGCTTCGCCAATACCTACCCCAATTCGGGCTAGAAAGATTTGCATGAAACTAGCTGCTGCACCGCAAAGAATAGTCATAACTGACCAAACCGCAATTGCGATGGCAATCACTTTGCTGCGGTTCCAACGGTCAGCAACAATAGCCAAGGGAATGGATAAGGTCGTATAAAATATGGCAAAAGATAATCCCGTCATCAAACCCACTTGGGTATCCGTCAGCCCTAAATCTGCTTTGATAGTGTCAGCTAGAATTCCAACAATTTGACGATCAATAAAGTTGAACATTAGAACAAAAAATAGAATCGTTAATACGTAATTTGCATAGCGACGCTCTTGTTCTGTTTGCGTAGTCATATCTCTATTCCTCTTCTTTATTGCTTATTGTTGTAGTTGAATCATTCTCTTACATCATTGCTGGCTTTAAAACTAGCTAAGTCACTAGTTTAACTAATGACCTAGGTTTTCTGAGACTCATTTATTTTTGCAGTGTTATGTGTTGCGCATACACAAAACTGGTTTTATTACTTGGCCGGATTCACAGGCTGTAATTGCTTGATTAATTTGCTCAAATTCAAAGTGCTTAATTAAACGATCAAAAGGAAATATCCCTTGTCGGTAATAGCTAATTAATTTGGGTAAAAAATCCTGCGGTACAGCACTGCCTTCAACAATTCCTTGCACACGCTGACCTTTGATCATGATGGTTGAGAAGTCAATTTCCATCATTTGTTCATGAGGGTATGCTGCGCATAGCCCCAATATACCGCGCACATTTAGCGAGGAAACCGCATCATTAACAAGGGTGGGCACACCGGTGGTATCCAATATGTAATCAACACCATTAATGCCTATGGACGCTAATAATTCAGCAATAGGTCGTTGATCAGATTTTAGGGCATCAGTAGCACCAAGCTCGAGAGCTAACTGTAAACGAGGCTCGAAAATATCCAGTGCAATAATTCTCTCTGCCCGAGCTATTTGTGAAGCCATTATTGCTGATATTCCTACCGCACCAGCACCCATCACCATTATTGTTGAACCGGCTTTAACTTTTAGCTCATTGAGCACACTACCTGCGCCAGTTTGAATTCCGCACCCAAGTGGCGCAAGCGTTTCTAAGGGAATATCCGTGGGCGCTTTTACAACATTTCGTATTGGTACAACTGCATGCGTAGCAAAAGCTGATTGACCAAAAATATGAGAGTGAATTTTTTCACCGTCAGAGGACAAGGCGGTTGTACCATCAGCACGCGAACCACTAAAGTTTCTGGCCTTGAATTCTTGGCAATAAGGTGTTTGATCTGACGCACAAGCAGAGCAATTACCACAGCTGCCAAAACTCAGAATAACTGGATCACCAATAGCAACACTAGAAAAAGCTGAGCCAACCGCGACAATATGCCCGGCTCCTTCGTGTCCAAGGACCACAGGCAACGGAACAGATAAAGCGCCATTTCGAATGATCAGATCAGTGTGACATATACCGCAGGCTGAAATTTCAACTAATACTTCATCGGAATTAGGTTCTTCAACTTTTACTGGCTGAATGGTTAGCTGACTGGCATAGCTATTTAATATCGCTGCACGTGCTTTAATATTCATTGTTCGATTGCACCTACTTTTGTGTTTTTGAGAACTCAGATTTAGTGGTCTCGGTATGACTGCCAAATTTGGGCAATTGGCTAAATACTACGTTTTCATCCTCATATATGAATATAGATAAGGGGCGTTAGCTTCAACTAGTATAACGGTCTATCGAATCAATATGCTTTTGCTTTTCTTGATCAGATAGGAATGAGGCAATAAAACCATTCTTTGCTAATGTAATGAGATCTTTTTTAGATAGATTAAGCGCTTCATAGATCGCAATAAAGTTGTCATTCATATAACCACCAAAGTAAGAGGGGTCATCAGAGTTAACCGTCGCTAACATGCCTAGATCGAGCATAGTTTTAATCGGGTGATTTTTCATATCATCGACCACACACAACTTTAAATTAGACAATGGGCACACGGTTAATGCCAAATTTCTGTCGATAATTTTTTTAATTAATTCATCCTCCTCTAGAGAACGATTACCATGATCAATACGGTCAATTTTTAAGTCATTAATCGCTTGCCATACATACTCTGGCGGTCCTTCCTCACCCGCATGCGCAACCAGCTTTAAACCCAACTGCTTAGCTTGAGAAAACACTTCTTTAAACTTTGATGGTGGGTGGCCAAGCTCAGAAGAGTCAAGACCAACACCATGCAGCAAATGCAAAAATGGCTTTGATTCAGTTAACGTATTGATAGCCGAATCTTGGCTAAGATGCCTAAGAAAACACATGATTAAACGGTGTGTAATACCTAGCTCATTACCGACATCCTTAAGCGCACCGGAAATACCATTTATTACTGTTTCGAAAGAGATTCCGCGCTCAGTGTGTCCTTGCGGATCAAAGAACACCTCGACATGGCGAACATTTTCAGAATGAGCCCTTCTTAAATAAGCTTCTGTTAGTTGGTAAAAGTCTTGTTCCTCAATGAGGACGTCCATGCCGGTATAATAAATATCAAGGAAGTCTTGCAGATTACTAAAATCATAGGCCTTGCGTACTTCCTCAACAGATTTAAAAGGAATAGCGATCTGGTTTCTGTTCGCAAATTCAAACATTTGCTCGGGCTCTAAACTCCCTTCTAGATGAAGGTGCAGCTCTGTTTTTGGTAATCCTTTTATAAAATCTTTCATTAGTTAAATACTGGCAAATTAGCTTCTCAATGGACGATAATACAAATGCTGATAGCTGTGCAACTAAGCTATCAAATTTAGTTCAGGCATCAAACTCATCACTTCTTATAATTGACTTGCCAAAAACAAAAAAGCCGCTTGAGATGAACTCAAGCGGCTTTTGATTAAAATGTTAAAAATTTCCGAATCAAATAAGAATTAATAATAGCTTTCTTGCTTGACCCGTATTTTTAAGATTTTACATAGTACTAAAAATAATACTAAAACTAGAAGTTAGCGTTCACTTCAATACCAATTGTTCTTGGTCGACTAATCACAAAGCGCGGGCGCCCAGGAGTCTCGGCGGCCAATGAACGGTTGTCGGCAAGATTAGCAATTTCATCGGTTAGATTATTTGCAAAAATTGTGAACGTGTACTTTTCATTCTGCAGACCAAATCTTAGTCCAACTTGCTCATAAGATTCACGAATTCGTGGAATCCCGTTCACTAAGCTTAAGCTATCGTCCACATAACTGGCGTCTACCCGACCAAAAAAGTACATGTCTCCATAGACAGGCGAACCACTCAAGTAATCAAGACTAATTGCCGCCGTGATTTCAGGTACAAACTGCAAAGGGTCGCCCGCCGCGTTTACTCCAGCCCCTTGCTCTGTAAACTCAGCGTCGGTATAGCCGAGATTAGCCGCAAGGGTCAGTGATGGTGACAATTGAGAAGTTAACTCTAATTCGACACCTTGGCTTTCTGCCGCTCCAAAATTTCCAATAAACTGGAAGCCGCAAGCGAGCTGAATACTCTGTTGAATTTGGTCAAAGTCAATAAAGAAAGCCGTCGCATTTAGTCGAGTTGTTGACGAAAGATCGGTTTTCAAACCTAGTTCAAAATTCGTTAAGTCGTCAGACTGAAATTGTGACGTATCCAGGCCGCTCAGGCCTAACTCAGCTAGATCTTCGGGACATCCAAGGGTGGGTGGAATAATTGTATTGGCACCACCAATTCGGAAGCCTTCAGCCGCTAAACCATAAATGAATACACTATCAGAAAGTTCATACTCTACTGCGACTTTAAAAATCTGACCGTCTTCTTCTTGGCTACCAAACTCCGGTGGAACGGTTGAAAGCGGTGTATCACCTGGTAGCGGCACGCCCGCCGCTAAGCCCGCTTGAATTTGAGTAAAATTAACTTCAGTGTCGAAATGACGAGCACCGAAAAGAACAGATAATTTATCATTAATGTCGTATGTGAACTCACCAAAAATACCAAACTCTTCTGTGTTAGAAGGGTTAAACGAGTTAAAAATGGTATTTCCGAAAGGAAATAGCTCTAAAGGAGGGATACCACCTAAACCAACAGCTTCGAAAAACTGGCCAAAATTACCTAATAAATCGACTGCTTCATTACGAGGTTCAAAGTTTCGCTCTTCATCAATATCTTGGTAAAAGGCACCAACTACGAAATTAAATGGGCCATTAAAATCTGATGCGAATCTAAATTCTTGAACTAAAGTTTCAAAGGTTAACTCTCTAAAAATTGGTGAATTGACGGGTATCTGACCAATCACTTCTGTCAGACCAAAACCACCATCGTCTCCAGGTAAAGCTTGAAGAAAGTTAATGAAACCCGCAGATTGCTCACCTTCAAATGTGTCACGATCAAAGTATGAGGTGGCCGAAGTGAAGCTACCATATTGAGTATCATAATTGATGTTCAATGTTCCCAAGACCCATTCGTCTTCACCAAACTCTTCGGTATCAAAAGGTCGGTTTTGATCGAAGTTATCTGGGTCTATGTCCGCCAAAGGAAATCCATCGAGATCAGTATCTTGATAAATGATTCTTGGCCGTATGGTTAGATTATCATTTGGCTGAATCAATAAATCCGCAGAAAAAGCGATTACCGCTTGAGAATCAACGTCTTCATTTACCGAAGTCGGTTCTCCAACTAAGCCTGCAGGATCCCCAAGGAAGTCTGCAATGGTGCCTACTTGGCGGTCAAAAATACCGCCGCGATCTTCGTACAAGCCTGAAAATTTCACTGCAGCAGTATCGCTTAGAGGCAGATTGACTGTGCCTGATACCAAAAAGTTAAGGTCATCTGATTCATCGGTCGATGAAAGGTTGGCTCTAAATTTAGAAGTCACACCATCGGTATTTGGCCTCGCCGTAATTTGGCGAATGGTACCGCCCAAAGAACGCGCGCCGTAGAGTGTACCCTGTGGGCCTCTAAGAACTTCGATTCGCTCTAAATCTAGCAACCTTGGATCAATACTTTCTGAGA
Source organism: uncultured Gammaproteobacteria bacterium (assembly GCA_964531625.1). Taxonomy (GTDB): domain Bacteria; phylum Pseudomonadota; class Gammaproteobacteria; order Arenicellales; family Arenicellaceae; genus Arenicella. Next base: position 45,331 of record CAZHEL010000015.1, on the reverse strand, counting down.
TAGGTGTATCATCTATATAAACACCCGTTGTGTTTAAACCCGCTATACCCCTAAGAGATATAGAGCGTCCGGCAAGCACACCATCGGTGGCAGCACCAAATGAGAGGTTAGGTATTGACGTCGCATAATCGAAAAACTCTACAGCACCACGCGCTTCAAGGTCTTCACCGGAAATTGCGGTAATACTTAAAGGAATGGTTTGCGTCGATTCTGAACGCTTGGTTGCAGTAACCACAATCTCTTCTAGTACAGTCTGCGCCTTAGCATTAGTGCACACCAATGCCGCAGATGCCAATACTGCAAATGCAATTTTATTTCTTTTCATGATATTAACCTCTCTTCTTAGGTATCTTGATTTACAAGTTATAACTTTACAGTCAGTTTAACTACAACATTTAATCATTCATATCATCTAATACGATGACATAATTAATAAGCCTATTTGTAATCTCTTCGATAATTAATCTAGGAAAACAGCCGATTAATTAAATAAGACTGAGACTTTATTTTCTTTTATCTTTGAAGTTTCGATCTAAGCTTTTAATCAACTTCTACCTAGTATAAAAACAATTCACTGCTTGCCATAGAACCAATGTTGAAAAAGTTTGTATTTTAATTAATATGTTATATATTTATATATAAATTAAAATATTACTAATATAAAACAGATGGATAAATTTGATCGTTCGCTTCCCATGATGCTACATCGCACTCTTGATTCAATTATTCCAAAATATCGTACAGCATTTAATGAACATGGCATTTCTGAGCAACAGTGGCGAATTCTTCGCGTTTTGTGGGAAGAAAATATATCCACAACCTCGCGACTCGCAAAAAAAACATTACTGCCAGCACCCAGTATGGTTGGCGTCATTGATCGAATGGTTGCAAAAGGCTTACTGAAACGTAAGCGCGACACTAAAGATAGGCGAGTCGTTTACGTTAGCTTGACTGACCTTGGTGAAGCACTACTGCAAACTTTAATACCGAAGATAGACAACATATACGAACAAATAATTAGCCATTGTGATTCTAATTCATGGTCGACCATGATTGACACGATGCAAACAATTATTGATATGAGCGATGCAGCTCTTAAAGATGATAAAACCAACAAGACAAATAAAGGACTTATCTATGAGTGACTCTAAGACTAAAAAACGTTATTACGTAGAAAACATCTGGTATGCAGCCGCTTGGGAATATGAAGTTAAAGAGGCTGACAATAAATTAGCGCGAACCATCTGCGAAACGCCTTTGGTATTTTATAAAGGCAAAGAAAATAACTATATAGCGCTTGATGACCGATGTTGCCATCGGGCAGCTCCACTATCTATTGGACGTGTAGAAGGTAACTGCATTCGTTGCATGTACCATGGCATGCTCTACGACGAGTCAGGAAAAGTTGTTGAAATACCAGGGCAGGACAATATATCTAAAAACCTTAAAGTACGAAGCTACCCGGTTGTTGCTAAAGGGGAAATGTTGTGGATTTGGATGGGTGACCCAGAGCTTGCTAATGAAGACGACATCTATGACTTTCCACCACTAAGTGACAAACAGAACTGGCGTGGTTTTGACAAACAAGCTTACCTTCATTACAACGCTAACTGGTTATTAATAGTCGATAATTTAGCCGACTTTTCGCATGTCGCGTTTGTTCACACCAATACCTTAGGTGGCTCTGAAGCTTATGCGTATAGCACTTTAGCAGAGAATATTGAAAAGGAAGATGATGGCTTTTCGATGCAACGCTGGCACCGAGACAGCAATGCGCCACCCTTTCACGCTAAAGTTATTCCAAGTGATGAACAAGATAAACTCGTTGACCGTGTCAACATTATTAGTATGCGCCTACCTGGTGTTTTCTTAATGGAAACTAAGTTTTTTCCTGCGGGACAAAATCATAGTATAGACGATAGCGGTAAAGACATCCGCGAATATAGAAACTGCCAATACATGACCCCCGAAACTCGGAACACCACGCACTTCTTTTGGAACTATTTGCATAACAAAGACAAAGATAAGCCAGATGTTACTGAATCTTTAAAAGAGTCTTTACTCGAAGGGTTTATGGAAGACAAAGTAATCATTGAAGATCAACAAAAGCTTCTTGAACGTAGCCCAGATTTTGTTCCACGAGCGATTGCCGCAGATGAAGCGTTTGTCCACTTTAGAAATAAATGGACCCAACGACTTAACGCTGAAGACGATCAAAATCCACTTACTTATAAAGAAAATAAACGATCAATTTTGTAGTCCTATTCATAGTTCGTAATTTTAAAAATAGGTCTATATTTATTTGTTACCAGCCAAACTAAAACTGACACAAAAACAACTTGTCGCAAAAATTGGAATAGGTTCAAAAAAGTGAACCTCGGCTTTAGCGCCTTTAGCGGCCGCCGCAGTCGCAATCAAGGTGCGTATTTCGTAGCCACCTTGTCCGGCATCGCGATACGTTTCTTGGTCGGTGTAAGACAACATCGCGTCTTTGTCGTTCGCACAAAAACGGCGCATAAATTCTTGATCCCACTCTTCATTGATCTTGCCTGAATCGGGCGTTGCCGGCCAATGTGAGATACCGCCTGTTCCCACAATGGCAATTCTTTCAGGCACCATGTCACAGGCTCGGCGCAATGCTTCACCAAACGCCCACGATCGTCCTAAAGGTGTTAGAGGTGGCCCTTGGCAATTAATATTCGCTGGAATAATCGGCAACTCATAGTCAGGCGTTAAAAAGTTAAGTGGCACACTGATACCGTGGTCAAACTTCCATTCTTCTGAGAACGCAACATCTACCGTTTGCATAACTTCGGTAATGATTCGTTTTGATAAATCAGGGTTGCCTGGCACTTTTGTACGCGCGATTTTCAACCACTCAGGATCTTCAATTGGCCCTTCATATTGATCCGCCATGCCCATGCAATACGCTGGCATATTATTCATAAAAAAGTTAGCAAAATGCTCGGCCGCAATCACAATCAATGCTTGCGCGCCAGATTCGACAATATCATTACGCATTTTGTCTAAATTTGCGTAAAACGGATCACGCAATGCTGGATCAGCGCGATCTGCTCGAGCGGTAATACCTGGCCCATGGCTACAAATTCCTGCGTAAACTAAACTCATAATACAACCTTTTGAATAATATAGCCGTTGGGCTAATTTAATAACTATCAACCACCTGAGGTAAAACTTTTACCGGCGCCCGTCATTGCATACACACCTTCACGAACTTCGCCATATTCTTTCACACCATCACGCATTGCTTGTAAATAGTCATCCCATTCAATTTGATGGAACGCGGCAAAATGCATCAAAATCTGACCGTTCACGCCCAGCACATAAAGCAGTCCAATATCAGGCTTAGTGAGCGCATCGCGCTCTTCATCAGTCAGCGTGTAGTTATCTAACAAAGCTGAAACATCATTTTTGTATTGCTGCTGTACTTGTTCATCACGGTTAATGTCATACAAGACTTTTTGCACATAATACAAACTCATCCTAATAACCCTTTGTTATAGATGAATCTGCTAGCTCAATAAATTCGGCAGCTAGCTGTCGAGTTGCATTGGCAAGCAAGGACGCGTCAATGCCAACACCAATAAAGCGCGCACCAGCAGCGACATATTTTTCAACTAAGTCTTTGCTTAGCGCTAGCACGCCAGCTGGCTTGCCTGCGTTTTGAATAATTTGGAATGCGCTTTCAATTGCCGCAACTACCTCAGGGTGACCCGGCTCACCAATAAAGCCCATTGCGGCAGACAAATCAGACGGGCCAATAAAAACGCCATCAACGCCATCTACCGCAACAATTTCTTTAATATTCTTTAAGCCCGCCATCGTTTCGATTTGTACAATCACGCAAACCTCATCGTTGGCTTGTTCAAGATAATCTGTGCTTCGGTTCCAAGCCGCTGCTCGCGCCATCGACGTACCTAAACCACGAATACCCATCGGTGGGTACTTGGCTGCACGAACGATATCACGCGCTTGCTCAGCATCATCAACCATTGGCACCAGCAGTGTCTGCGCACCTATATCCAATAATTTCTTGATTAATGCCGTGCTGCCCTCTTCTGGTCTAACTATCGCTGACACGGGGTAAGGTTCAACGGCCTGAAGATGCGCCATAACCGATTTCAAATCAAACGGGCCGTGCTCTGCATCAATCAACAGCCAATCAAAACCAGCACCCGCACCAATCTCAGCAACGCTTGTATCTGGTATGCCTTGCCATAAACCAAACACAGGTTTGGTTCCCGACAACGCTTGTTTGAATTGATTTTTCTTTATTTTAGTCATCGTTAATTTTCTAATTAATTTTTAAACAAATTTAACAGAAATATCACCTAACTCGCCATACTCAGCCGTCACTTCGTCACCTACTTTCACTTTAATCGGCGCGGTAAACGAGCCACTCAATAATACCTGCCCGGGTTCCAAGGCAACACCATGCGGGGCAAAGCGCTTGGCAATCCAACAAATGCCATTGGCTGGATGATCTAATACGGCAGCCGCCAAACCTGTTTGTTCAATAACCCCATTCAATTTCACAATTGCTCCACACCAACGTAAGTCAATTTCGTCAGGCGCCACTTTGCGACCGCCCATAATAATGCCTGCATTGGCCGCATTGTCTGAAATAGTATCAAACACTGTTCGTGTGTAGCCTGTTTGTGGATGCACTCGATAACTGCGCGCGGCAATTAATTCAAACGATGGAATCACATAATCGGTAGCGGCCATTACTTGTTCTGGTGTGACGTCATCGCCAAACAATCTTTCTTTTAAGACAAAGGCGAGTTCGACTTCTATTTGTGGATCAAGAAAATTAGCCGTTTCTATTTCGGCTTTATCAGGAAACAACATATCATCAAGTAACACACCATAATCAGGCGTATCGATTTGCATCACACGTTGCATAGCTCTAGAAGTCAGGCCAATTTTGTAACCAAGCACCTTGCACCCATCTTGTTCTATTTTGCGATTTACCCACGCAGACTGAACCGCATACGCATCTTCCATATTCATGTCTGGATGAGCCAGCGTAAGCGGCTCTATTTGTTTACGCTGTTTCTCTGCTTGGTATAAATCTTCAGCAGCTGCATGTATTTGTTCTTTTGATAACATTTGTTGATGCCTTATAAATAATCAGCCACGTTATTTTTATTAAACTTCAATACCGGCTCTAGTTCTCGCATTTCAAACGAAAGTGCCATGCCGCGTTGCTGAACTTGCATTTCAAAATGAGCGGTAAACACCTTAAAAAACGCATCCGCCGCCGCTTGCTTTTGCGCTTGTTCACGACCCGCCCCTAGTTTAACTTCTAAATGTGCAAAGCCGTGTTCAGGATTACCATCAGCCATGCGGTATTGCTTGCAACAATAAGCGCGGCTGCGAATACCTTTATAGGGAAACATGCCAGTTTCTTTTGCCGCTTCATGCAATGCCGCAAACAAAGTTTGAATAGTGTCGTCTGTTTGCGACAAGTTATCAGAATATTCAAGAACAAAATGAGCCATAACAAATTCTCAGGTAATAAATATAAGTGTAAATACTTATTTAAGTATTTAGGAAGAAGCGCCCAGTTTAGGAATTTTATGCGTACCTAAAGCAACGCATACATTTTTTGTTTCCATATAAAAATCGAAACTGTAATCACCGCCATCGCGACCAATACCTGACATTTTAACGCCCCCAAACGGTGATGGTAAATTGCGGTTATTTTCAGAGTTGATCCACAACATGCCCGCTTCAATTTTTCTTGCCAAGCGCATAGAACGGCTACTATCGTTTGTCCAAATATAAGCGGCCAAACCAAATTCGGTATCATTAGCCATTTCAATAGCGTCTTCTTCGGTGTCAAACTCAAGCGCAGTTAACACTGGACCAAAGATTTCTTCTTGTGCAATTCGCATATTGTTTTTAGCCTCAACAAACAAGGTTGGCTCAACATAAAAACCATTGCTGTCACCATTAATCGGCGCATCACAAGGTTTACCACCCGCGAGGGTTTCAGCGCCATCTTGCTTAGCAATATCAAAATAGCTATTCACTTTATCGTAGTGAACTTGACCGATCATTGGGCCAATCTCAGTGCTAGGGTCAAGTGGGTGCCCGACTCTTAGATTTGATATACGCTCTTTTAATGCAGCAATAAACTTGTCTTTAATGCCTGACTGCAAGAGCAATCGGCTTGACGATGTGCATCGTTCACCGTTCAAACTAAAAATCATAAAGACCACCGCATCCAAGGCGCGATCAAAGTCAGCGTCATCAAAAACAATGACAGGGTTCTTACCACCAAGTTCTAAGTGCATGCGCTTCAAGGTTTCGGCACCTTGCTTCATAATCATTGGGCCTGTCTCACTTGAACCAACAAGAGCAACGGCTTGTATAGCTGGGTGCTCACTTAAGCGCTTGCCGACATCCTGACCGTAACCGTTGACCGTATTCCAAACACCATCCGGAATGCCAGAGTCTTTAGCAATCTCCGCCAGCAGCATGGCCGTTAACGGCGATAGCTCGGCAGGCTTATGTACCACCGTGCAGCCTGCCGCGAGGGCAGGAGCGATTTTCCAGGTAGACAACATGAAAGGCGTATTCCAAGGCGTAATAATGCCGACTGGACCAATCGGGTAACGGGTCGTGAAATTAGTATGTTCAGCTTGCATTGATGATGAGCCAGCGCTTGCTTCAACCGCTTTGTCGGCAAAAAAGCGAAAGTTAGCCGCGCCACGAATTGCCGCTTTTTTCATAAACCGAATGGCTTGACCTGTATCCATAGACTCAATCATAGCGATCTCATCTGCACGTTCTTCAATATTATCGGCCAGGTGGTGCAACAAACGGCGGCGTTCAGCACCCTGCATATCGCGCCACTCGGCAAATGCATTTTCAGCGGCTTCACAAGCTTTGTCCATATCAGCAACGCTACCAATGGCAACCTGTCCCAATACCGACTTATCGACTGGGCTAGCGTTATCAAAAAATTTAGCATTTTTAGGCACCATAAACTCACCATTAATAAAATGCCCAAGCTTATTAGCTTTATATTTTCCTAAATGTTTTTCCGCTTCTGCGGCGTTTGCTGAAAATGAACTCATTAGAATTAATCATCGTTTTGTTAATATTTAATTAACATGTTAAGTTAATTGCGTTATGATTGCAAACATCAACACCAATCAATTTTGAGTCTAATATGAAATTTATCAGCTTTGAAAATAACAACACTCAGTCCTGGGGTGTCGTGACCGACGACAATTCAGTCATTGATCTAGGTCACATTATGGGCGCCGATTTAAAAACCATTATAAAAAATGATCAGATTAAAGAAGCGCTTGATTTAGCCCAGACAACCTCGCCATCAGCAACCTTAGATGAGCTTAAGTTATTAGCGCCTATTCCTAACCCAAGAATGATTGCCTGTATTGGTGTTAATTATGCCAACCGCAATGCGGAATATAAAGATGGCTCCGGAGCGCCTAAATTTCCAAGCCTTTTTATGCGTGTTCCTGAATCTTTCACCACTCATGGCGAACCATTGTGGCGACCACCAGAGTCAGACAAGCTCGATTATGAGGGTGAGATTGTAATTGTTATCGGTAAAGGCGGACGAAGAATTAAAGAAGATGATGCTTATGATCACATTGCAGGCTTAACCATCATGAACGAAGGCACACTGCGTGATTGGGTGCGCCATGCAAAGTTCAATGTAACGCAAGGCAAAAACTTTTGTAATTCTGGGGCAATTGGTCCGTGGATGGTGTCAGCCGATGAGTTTGATGCACAGCGATATGAAAACATGCGTATCACCACCAAAGTAAACGGTGAAATGCGTCAAGACGACACAACCGATAACATGATATTTCCTTTTAAGTACATCATCCATTACTGCTCTAAGTTCTTTGACTTACAACCCGGCGACATTATTGCTACAGGCACACCTAACGGCGCAGGCGCTCGTTTTGAACCACCAAAATATCTTGTTCCTGGCGATGTGATCGAGGTTGAAGTTGATGGTGTTGGCAAACTCGTCAATGGCGTCATTGATGAACCTTTATAAGTCGAACACTATGAACTAACTACTTAATCTATGAGTAAAAAAGAAATTAAAAATACAATTGTTGATGGCTTAGAAGACTTTGACCATTCACTGCCTATGTCACTATTACGGGCACGTGAGGCGGTAATGCGAAAGTTCACACCCTTACTTCGCAATCACGATCTTTCTCCCGAACAATGGAGAGTAATACGAGCATTAAAATTAGACGGCGGATTAGAACTCGCTGAACTATCGCGACGGTGTTTTTTACTTGCGCCAAGTCTATCTAGAATTGCACAAAACCTCGAAAAAAGAGAAATAGTAATCCGTAAGCCTGTAAAGAATGACCAACGACGCTCTGTGTTGGAACTAACGCAAAAAGGCATCTCTGTGTTTAATGAAGTTGCACCGGAATCTGGTGAACAATATTTATCAATCAAACAGGCATTTGGAAACGAAAAACTTGAATCTTTATACGACTTACTTAATGAACTGGTCGAATCATTAGAACAGTAGACAGCGCAAATAAGCTTCTAAAATTTAAGGTGCATTATGCAATTTTGAGCCTTATAACTCCTAAGCAAGCGATTACAACAGGTATAGCAAATATTGCAAAATTCAGCTCGATTGAGTTACCTGACGCAATCAAATACCCAGCCACAGCTGGACCAAATACGGCTCCAACGCGTCCTAATCCAATCGCCCAGCCAACACCCGTACTACGAATATCACTGGCATACATTTTAGCGGGCAAGGCATAAAGACCTACAAACCCACCCTGCATAAGCAAACCGATAAAGGTAACCACATAAAGAATAGCCGTTTTGTCAGTACTAACTAGGCTAAATGCAAACATCAGTAAGGCTGCGCTGAAAAAGAACAAGCCTACTACACTCGAAAGCTTCCATCGTGCCGCAATTGCGCCAAGCAAGAAAATACCAACGACGCCGCCTAGATTGAATAAAGTAAATGCTTGACGACCAAACTGTGAATCAAACCCATCATTGATCAAACTTTTAGGCAACCAACTTAGAAAATAGTACAAGGTAAATACGGCAAACATAAAGCTTAGCCAGAGCGTAATTGTCTTGAGACGGTAGACAGGATCAAGCAAAGCTCTGATATTGGAAAACAGAGTGTTAGAGATTGCCTTCTCTCTCGTAGGCAAATCATCTATTGGCTCAGCTGAAAACCGGCTGAGAATTTTATTTATCTTTGTTAAAGCATTATTGGGTTGCTTATTCATTAAAAACTGTAAGGATTCAGGTAACAGTAAGTAGGCCACAAACCACAAACACAGAGTTACCACGCCTCCCCAGAAAAACATGCTTCGCCAGCCAAACTCTGGCACCAAGTACCCGCCGACAATCCCTGTGAACATTGCGCCCATAGGGTAACCTGCCGTGACAACAGCGACCGCAAGCGCTCTAAATCGTTCAGAGCTGTATTCAGATGCCAATGTTGCTTGACTAGCAAGCATAGCGCCCGCACCCAGTCCACTAATAAACCGTAACGCAATCAAGATATAAATGTCTTGCGCATAAGCGGTTGCTAGCACAGAACCACCCACCACTACTAAACCAAATAAAATCACTTTACGGCGGCCATAGATATCAGACAGAGAGGCAAGAAACATGGCCCCAAGCATCATCCCTGCCAGCGACAAACTAAATACCCAACCGAGTTGATGGTCGGGTATTGCCATCTCTATGCTTACATCATTCGCAACAACCGCCATCGCGGTAATATCAAAACCATCCAACATGTTAACCAATAGGCATATAGCAATCACAGTAAACTGTTGAATACCAAATTTTTGTTGGTTGAAAAATTGAGCAATATTGAATGGATTACTTTGGTCAGATTGTAAACTCAATTTATTTTCTCCTAAATGAATAAATTATTGGTGTCGCCCCTTTTATTTTTATCGCCAACGAAGTATGAATACGGTAACACATGCAGTTATAATTTTGGCAAGTGAGCTTGATTATTGTTAACTCACGGAACAATCTTCAGCATTATCTCAATGACTATATTTCACTTTTAGTCTTTATAATATCTCAAATATACTTTAAACTTAAAATATATTTCAAATTACAGGTTTTTATCATGGCTAATTCATTCCATTGGGGCTCTTTCGACTGGGAAGATCCATTCTTATTCAACCAACAGCTGACTGACGAAGAACAAATGGTTCGCGAATCGGTCGCTAAGTACGCGCAAGAGAAACTCGCCCCTCGTGTTATTAATATGTATCGAGAAGAAGGTATCGATCGATCGATTTTCCAAGAGATGGGTGAATTAGGTTTATTAGGCCCGATGATTGATGGCTACGGCTGTGCTGGAATGAGTTACACCGCTTATGGCCTAATAGCTCGAGAAGTTGAACGCATAGACTCTGGCTATCGTTCGATGATGAGTGTTCAATCTAGCTTGGTTATGTACCCCATTTACACCTACGGCTCAGAGGAACAACGAGAAAAGTATCTACCGAAACTTGCCTCAGGTGAGCATATTGGATGTTTTGGTTTAACCGAACCTGATCACGGCTCCGACCCTGGTAGCATGATCACTAATGCGATAAAAACCGCCGATGGTTATCGATTGAATGGCGCCAAGATGTGGATTTCAAACTCACCGATTGCCGATATATTTGTTGTTTGGGCGAAAACTGAAGATGGTGTTATTCGAGGCTTTATATTAGAAAACGGCATGGAAGGTCTATCGGCACCAAAAATTGAAGGTAAGTTATCCTTACGAGCTTCAGTGACTGGCGAGATTGTGATGCAGGATGTCATGGTGCCTGAAGAGAATTTATTACCCAACGTATCTGGGCTAAAAGGACCTATGGGTTGCTTAAACAGTGCCAGATTAGGCATCGCGTGGGGCACTTTAGGCGCAGCCGAAGCGTGTTGGCATACCGCCCGTCAATACGTGCTTGATAGAAAACAATTTAACCGCCCTCTAGCTGCCAATCAATTGATACAAAAAAAGCTTGCGGACATGCAAACTGAAATAAGTCTTGCGCTGCAAAGTGTCCTACGCGCAACCCGACTAAAAGAAGATGGGAAATTAGCGCCTGAAACAATTTCACTTATTAAACGTAATTCTTGTGGAAAATCATTGGATATTGCACGAGCAGCACGCGATATGTTGGGCGGAAACGGTATATCAGACGAGTTCCCTATAATGCGTCATATGGTCAACTTAGAAACTGTCAATACTTACGAAGGAACGCATGACATTCACGCCTTAATTTTAGGCCGCGCACAAACTGGTATTCAAGCATTCTTCTAAAGGAAAATATTAGTTAAAAAAGGAGCTTGTGTATTTAACAGAAGCTCCTTAATTAGAAAAACAGCTTACAACAAGATCAACTAGTCATTAGGCACCAATGCCAACACTCGAGTTGGACTACCAGAACCATTTTCAATCTTAAGAGGTGCAGCAAGAATAACGGCACCAGTCGGCGGTAGTTTATCTAAGTTACATAAGCTCGCTAAGCCACATTTATTCGCACCATGCATCATAGCGTGGCATGGAAACATCGGGTCTTGCCCCGATGCTAAACCGGCATCAGTTCCGACCGTCTCAGTACCGACACCCAGCACATCTCTCTCTTCAGCTAAAAACCGCACTGCATCAGGGTCCCAACCCGGTGTATTAGAACCGTCATATTGAATATTTAAATACTCCTCGCCAACTTTCTTCGACCAATCAGTGCGATATAAAAACCAAGCACCCTCAGCGATTTGACCATGTTTGGCTTCCCAAGCTTTGATGAAGTCTACAGAGATTAGAAAATTAGGATCGGCGCGTGACTCTTCAACCGCATCGATCACATAAGCAGGTGCAAAAAACGATTCTACGGGTAGAGTGTCTGTAGCATTGTTCGCATGATCTTTACCAGTAACCCAATGAATAGGTGCGTCGAAATGAGTTCCGGTGTGTTCACCGCATTTAATATTATTCCAATACCATGCTGGGCCTTTATCATCGTATTTAGATATTAGCTCTTTACTAAAACTCCAAGACTCGCCCCATTTGTAACGGGCAGGCAGCGGTAGTATTGGTGTCTTCTCATGCAAAACCTGTGTGAGGTCAACGACCTTTACATTTTGGCTAGCGATCGCCGAAACCAAATTTTCAAGAACAGTCATAATTAAGTTATCCGTTTATATATATATGTAAATTGCACCAAGCGCGGCATCACAATTAATTAAATCTACGCGCTTATTCTTTATCAACCACTGGTCATCAACTTGTACAAGTTGATGAGTATACTTTCCTGCAAACAACTCCTGCTTATCATCTGCATACATAGCACAATGAAAGTTCGATGTAACAGTAAGCAACCCATCTGACTGATCATCTTGTAGTCGAATATTGCCAATAATATGCGAACAGCGAATCGGCAAATCTTTAGATGACGCGCGCGGATGGTTTAAATTTCTGCGACGTACTTCCATGATAGTTCGATCATCATAGAAAAGTGATATGTGATTGATCGGATCTTCTTGCTCTGGTGTTACCGGCATCCAATAAGTACCGTCTTGCGTATACAGCTCAATCCATCCGTCCAGATCAGCGGTATCTAGAAAATCTGCTTCGCGGTACAAAAGCTCGGTTATAGGAACAATCAACTCAGCACTACTCATACGGCTTCTCCTGACAAGGGAGCGCCAATCATATAATGCTTCCATGCCCTAAATTGGGTACGCACATCAAGGTCGCTAGTACCTAAATTAGTAACTCGCTTACCTTCTTGCTTATCCGCACCAAAATTTCGATGAAACTCTACCCAATCACTAGCGCCAGATTGCAGACCTTTTTGCACTCGTTTGTATACCTCAAGATCGTCAGCGCCCACCATCGAACCATTCGAGTTAATCAACCTAGAATACAACAAGGTTCGTTGCAACATACTTTCAGGCGCACCTTTAAGGCGAAAAGAATAGGTTTCAATGATAGTACGGCTAGCAGAAATTGGCCGCACCACTCGAATATTCTGAATAGCCGATTTAAATGTCACTGATGGATAGTAAAGCGTGTTATGTGAGTTGTAACTCAATATTTCATCGGTGCGTTGTTCCCCATAGCTCTTAAGCATTGCTTCTTTATACTCAGGGATCACCGTGTAATTGGAGTGGATACTAATTTTTCCGCCATCATAATGGTGACCATAATCAAAGCCTGTTATGCCACTTTCTTCAAAGATTTCGTAAGAAGAACCAAACGGTGGAATGATTTCTGCCTCTGCCCTATTTGGGGAATCTTCTGGTAAGGTGGCAATATATTTATTGGCCGCGTCGACCACCGATTTATGTACCACCATAGGATGCATGGTGTCATTTAAGTTTTCGTTAAATAACTTCCAGTTACACTCATGGTCAAATTTAAGTACACCACCAGCAAACTCGACCTCGCCTTCAGGTGCACGGTCACATAAATTGTCGATGGTAATAGCAGATTCGCCAAGCCACTCTTTTAAACTCACCATTTTTGCATCAAGGGTTGCGAACACAAAACCTCGATAAGACTCGGTTCGAAATACCTGCATACTGTATTGCGGATCAGTTTTATCAAAACCGGTACCTTCATAACCAGTTTGATGCGGCACACCAACTAGTTTGCCATCCAATTTATAAGTCCAACCATGATAAGGACAAGTAAATCGAGCATTTTTACCGCATGGTTTAGTGATTAATTTAGACCCTTTATGCCCGCACCGATTATGCAGCACATGAATAGCATTATCTTTGTCACGCACCATCACCGCTGGCATGCCAGCAAAATCTAGCGTAAGAAACTCGCCAGGTTTTGCTACTTGGCTTTCATGACCAACAAATATCCATGATCTTCCCCAAATTCGCTGCATTTCTAAATCAAAGACTTGTTGATCCGTATATACATTTTTATGCGCTTTGGTATCACGTACCCAATCGTTTAACTGTTGATTACTAACACTCACGTCGACCTCGCTAATACTCATATAATTTTAAATAACTATAAACCGCTAAAGAGACACACTACCTAAACTAGTGCCACCACAAACCATTAAGGTTTGACCTGTTATAAAGCCACTCTCTGGTTTAATAAAAAAACTCACCGCATTAGCTACATCTTGTGGCACACCAATCCGCTTTACGGGAATGCTAGCCGCCAAAGTTTTTTTCTTTTCACTACCATCTTCAATCACGGCATCAAACATTTCGGTTGCTTCAATTGGACCAGGTGCGACGGTATTAACTGTGACACCATGCTCACCCAATTCCAATGACCAGGTTCGTGCCATGCCCATCATTCCTGATTTAGTTGCGCTATAAGAAGTGCGGGTTTGCAAGCCTAGCGCTGCACGAGATGTTATCAACACTATTCTGCCCTGTTTAGACGCTTTAATGCTTGGCAAAAATGCCTGCGTTAAGGTAATAGCGGAGCCAATGTGGACCTGCGTAAGATATTCCAAATCTTCTACTTCAACTTCTTCAATTAAATTCGGTCGAATCAAACCCGCGTTATGCACAAAGCCAACTACATTATAATCTGAGCTTACCGATTCAGCGCACTCTGCAACGGCTGCCTTATTACTTAAATCGACAGAATAATCATGTAGTTCGGCGTGTTCATACGAAGCAGAACGTCGTGATAAATTAACCACCGTATAACCGCTATCTAATAAATTTTGGCAGATCTTCAAACCAATACCCGTGCTGCCACCGGTTACTACAATTGTCTTATTATTGTTCATGAAACATTACCTTTGCTTGTTAGCCTGCTACGCGCAGCCCTAGTTCATCAACAATCTCGATACGTTTAGCAATGGTATCAATCTCAGTTTGACGTGAAACCGCTATCAGCACTGAATTGTATGTTGAATCTGAGGCAGTAAACACCTTGACCGGAGTGCCTAGTGGTAGTTCTTCTGCCAATATTTTTTTCGGATCAAAATCAGCAAACGTGTGCTTCGCCAAGTGCGCAAACAAAACTTGTTCTGCTAGTTGGATAGTAGCAATCGGCCAGGGTGCTTTTTCGATCTTTCGTTTAAAAAATTCCCATTGACTATGATGCAGTTCAGACACACTTAAAATTTCTGCTTCAGGTGCTGTGTCTCGCCATATGAGCGCATCACTCAAACAATTGCGGCATAACTCTCGCGGTGGATAGTTAACAGCTTCACAAGCCGAGCAATACTGTAATTTCAGTTCACCTTGATAATTGGCATTACTGAAAGCTGCACCAAGTAAGGTGCGGTTTTTAGGAGGCTTAGGGTTACCACGTATCCAAGGCTTGTCATAGGTTAAGAGTCTACGTTTTATATGCTTACTACCCATTACGAATTCCCTCCTTTAACGTCGCTCTCACTTGAAGCCATAATGACCGCGCCAGAACATAAACCTCGGTCGTAGTTAACCATGCCATACCCACTTGCCATAGCATACCGCGCATTTTCTACTTGGTTGTTTTCAGTTTGTTGTGTGAGCTGACGAATATTTTCGACCACCCCCATATAACCTGCGGCTGCACCCGCTTGACCGACAGATAGCTGTCCTCCACAAGTGTTATGCGGTAGCTTGTTTTTTTGTTTACCGGAGCCATCAAAACGCATATCAGTATTTCGTACAAACTCAGGCCCTTGGCCTTTCTTACAAAAGCCCAAATCTTCAAACTGCATCATACTAATGACTGGATAGTCATCATAAGTTTGCAGCAAATCTATGTCTTCGCTAGTAATGCCTGCATCGTTATACATTTGGTCAACAAACTCAGTCCAACCGCCCCTAAATTGAACAGGGTCATTTGAGTGGGCATTATGTAACTCACCCGCCGACAGGGCCACACAATATGGCAAACCAAGCTGTTCAGCTCGCTCAACACTCATGACTAAAAAACCTTCACCACCCGTACACGGCATAACACAGTCAAATAGATGCAACTGGCCTGCTACCGAACGTGAATTAATATACTGATCCATACTCAATGTTTTATGACCAAACAAAGCCGGCGGATAATGGTTAGCGTTGTACCTTTGGTCCACTGCTATACGGCCAAAATCTTCTCTTGTAGCGCCAAACTTCTCCATATAATGCTGAGTTATCAATGAGAACGCCGCGTTTGGGCCACCAGCTCCGTAAGGAAAAGAGGCATTTTGAGTGAAGGTGCTAAACACACTGGTCATCACTTCAAACGATCGATGACCTGAAGCATCTCCGCCGATACAAGCGATGACATTTGCGTCACCCGCCTGTATTGCGCGAGCAGCTCTACGTAATGCGATAACACCGGAACAGCCACCGTAAGGTAATTGTTCAATCCAACGTGGCGATATATCAAAATGTTGTGTGAGTGTGGTGACGGTATCAACTCCTAAAGAAAAACTGGAAACTGCAAACCCATCTACTTCGGCTTTATCTAAACCCGCTTTGTTTATAAGTTCACGCAACACACCCCCAACATACCAAGGAGCACTGTGCGAATCATCTTGCTTTTGATACGCATAGGTTACCGGAGCGACTAGCGCAACACCTTCGTAAGATTGAATTTTATTGTTTGGCATAAGGGCTATTTTTTCTTCAAGCTTCGTAAGTCAAAGCAGGCATTTTTAGTGTCACGAAGATTGGAATTACTATTTTCCACGTCACTTTCGCTGGAATGAAAAGCGGCTACCGTTTCACGCGCCAGTTTTTTAAGCTCTGCACGTTGCGGCTTATTTGAGGCGGTTAAGGGTAATTCACTAACAAACGAGATATAAGCAGGCAATTTAAAATAAGCGAGTGATTTTTTTGCGGTATTAAAAATAGATTCAGCCGTCGCTTGCGACGGTCTAACACCTTCACTAACAACACATGCCATCACTTCATCACCACGAATCTCATCAGGCACAGCGGCAACACCTACTTGGCCAACTTCTTCACACAAGCTCAACGTGGCTTCCACTTCCAGTGCGGAAATATTTTCACCACTGCGTCGAATAACATTTTTAAGCCGATCAACAAAATGAAATGAACCATCTTTACCTTGTCGGATAATATCACCAGTGTGTAACCAGCCGCCTTCCCAAGCTTCGTCGGTGGCTGCTTGATTTTTGTAATAACCTGAAAAGAAACCCTTTCTAGGGTCTTGGCCTTTCGCACGAACCAACAATTCACCTGGCTCACCTTTTGAAACTTCAACACCAGCTTCGTCAATTAACTTTATATCAACAGTTTCAGGCTGCTTTCCAATACAAGAAGTGCCAACATGACGGGGCTCTTCAAATGCGCCAATACAATTAGCATTACCGGTTTCGGTCATACCCCAACTTTCTATCAACGGAAAACCAAAACGCTCTTCAAATACACCATGATGTACTGGATTAACACCAGCGCCATATCCAAATTTTACCTGATTAGAAAAATCATCATCCTCGGCAGGCAGTTTCAATAAAATAGCAGGCATCACACCTAAGTAGTGAATTATTGTAGCGCCAGATTCGCGTACAGTTTGCCACCAACTGCGAGGATGAAATCGATCAATTTGAATTAAACACCCACCACTCATCATCATTCCCATAGAAGAACAAGCCATCGCATTCATATGCACTAGCGGCAAAGGTGTAATAAGACGTTCTTTACCCATTTCTAATTTACAGTAACCACCTGCATCGCGATATTTGGCACCACTTAGCAAAAAATAATCGTTACTGAGTAAGCAGCCTTTGGGTTTACCCGTACTACCAGAGGTATACAAAATGGCACACTCTGTGTTTAAAGATATCTCCTGAACTAACTTATCGTCATTTTGTATTTTAAGGGTTTCAATATTCGTGTCTGTAACTACCGGAATATCCAATTTTGCGTGATCGATCACTGTATTTAGATAATCTAAGGAATGTTCTAAACCAACCACACAGCGAGCGTCACTATTACTAATCAAGTAGCCGGCTTCTTCTACCATCAACTCACCATTAACAGGGACAACACAAACACCCAATGCATTAAGTGCAAACCAATGAAAAAAGAATTGCGGCCTGTTCTCCAGCAAAATAGCGACACGATCGCCTACTTTAAGGCCCGTTGACGCGTACAAAGCTTTTAATTCATCACTACTAGCGAGAACCTGTGCATAACTTGCATCAAAATCTCTCGCAGTACCAATAGCTGCGGCAGGAAAGTGCAATAAAGGATTATTTGCAAAATGCTCAGTCGATTGTATAAGCTGTTGATAAACACTGATTGGAGACATTTGAAGGATTTATGGTTCACGTGCTATTATATGAATATTCATATTAATTCAAACAAACTTAAAATGCCAGAATTCGCTGAAAACTATTTAGGTTATTTACTTGCACGCGGTAGTTACCAAGTGAGTGCACCGTTTCATGCCAAACTAAAAGAAAAGGGAGTCTCGGTATTAGTTTGGCGGGTCCTCTCGTCACTTCGTCACCACCCAGAAACAGTGAATGAACTCGCTGCA
The DNA here is from genome assembly GCA_964531625.1 of uncultured Gammaproteobacteria bacterium. GTDB lineage: Bacteria > Pseudomonadota > Gammaproteobacteria > Arenicellales > Arenicellaceae > Arenicella. Next base: position 26,832 of record CAZHEL010000015.1, on the reverse strand, counting down.
AAGGTCTTAGTCAATCAATCAACATTGAGCAAAGCCCTCGACCGAATGGAGCGTGACGGATTAATCAAACGAGAACGTGACCCGGAATTTCGCAGCAAAATAAAGATTTTTATCACGGCTTCTGGTGTCAAACTGATAGATCAGCTTATCGATTCTGCTAATACCTATGAAGAAGATACTCTGGCGCATTTAAGCAAAAATGACCGAAAGCAGTTACGCGCTCTGCTTCAAAAACTAATCATTAGTTAGATCAATTCAATAAGCCTAGAAATTCAGGGGATTTAGGAGTAAACTAATTATTTTAAACTTAAAGTAATTTATTGTACAGCAAGTAATGTGGCGTCCTGAACAGAGAATAAAGTACGAAGCTAAACCCGGTACTTGGCCGAGCAAGGACGTTGCTAACAACTCGATGCTATTCAGCCCGCTATCTGTTGGCCGTTTACACCTTAATCAACGCACATGGGTACCAGCAATGGTACCTTGGCGCGCTAGCGATGAAGGCGAGCTAACTCAAGATGTACTTGACTGGTACGAGCGTTTTGCCGAAGGTCAACCTGGCGCAATAGTAGTAGAAGCAACAGGGATTCGAGACATTGCCAGCGGACCACTACTTAGGATAAGCAATGATAATCATATCGATGGTTTGCGAAAATTGGTTAACACTATTCGTAAAGCGAGTGATGGCAAAACAAAAGTTTTTATTCAAATAATTGATTTCTTATCAATTCGTAAACGGCCTGAACGAGAAAAATACTTACAGCGTTTCTTAGAGATTACTGACCGTCATCGAAAACTTCTTCAAGAACATGACGAAGCCAAAATACGATCTCAGCTAGTGAACAAAACCGATGACGAGCTGAGTGAAATACTCGACAGCCGCGAACTAGATGCCCTCAATCAAGGCTATCGTGAACGCGTTACCGATACACAACTACCCTGGATAGCCGATCTACCAGAAAAGCTACCCGATTTATTTGCTCGTGCTGCGCAACGCGCTGAAATAGCTGGATTTGATGGCGTGGAATTGCATTATGCTCACGCTTATACAATGTCGTCATTCTTATCTCGCACTAATACTCGCAAAGATGGATATGGTGGCAGCAAAGAAAATCGAGTAAAACTTCCATTAGAAGTATTTCATCAAGTACGTAGTTCGGTAAGCGATAACTTTCTTGTCGGTTGCCGATATTTAAGTGATGAAATCATTCAAGATGGCTCAGGTGTTGATGATGCCATTTACTTTGCGAATCAGTTTGCAGAAGCCGGCATGGACTTTATTTCAGTATCTCGCGGTGGAAAGTTTGACGATGCGAAACAACCTAAAGTTGGTGCCGCTGCTTATCCTTACACTGGACAAAGCGGTTACGAATGTATGCCACAATACATTTCGGATGAAATAGGACCTTTTGGTCGAAACCTACCAGCTAGTGAGAGAATTAAAAACTCATTAGTTGAAAATAATTATCAAGTTCCCTTAGTAGCAGCTGGAGGCATTCATAACTTTGAGCAATCCGAAGAAGTTCTGCAAAAAGGTCAAGCCGATGTAATTGCTTATGCACGTCAAGCGCTCGCTGACCCTGACTGGTTTCGCAAAGTAAAACAGGGTGATGGCGAAAAAGTAATTATTTGCCGTTATAGTAATTATTGTGAAGCGCTTGATCAAAAACATAAACAAGTGACTTGTGAACTTTGGGACAGAACTGACTTAGACGAACCAAATATCAGCAAGAGTTTTGATGGTAAGCGACGGCTTATTGCCCCGCGTAACTATAAATAAAGAACATAAAATAACTAACGTATAAGCGGATAAATATAATGTATAAAATACTAAATCCAGAAGGGTGGCCTCGACCAAAAGGCTATAGCAATGGCATAAGTGCGGTTGGCCAACAGATTTACGTGGCAGGCCAAATCGGTTGGAATAAAGACTGTGTATTTGAGACAGATGACTTCATAGCTCAATGTCGCCAAGCGTTGCAAAATATTGTCGATGTCTTAGCTGAAGCTGACGCTGGCCCAGAGCACATCACGCGTATGACTTGGTATATTACTGATCGAGAAGAATACCTAAAACGTGGTGTAGAACTGGGAGGAGTTTACCGTGAAATAATTGGCAAAAACTTTCCAGTAATGACGGCAGTGCAAGTGGTCGCGCTGATCGAAGCACAAGCACTGGTTGAAATAGAAGTGACTGCGGTAAAAACATAATTCCTGCTAAAACATAGTTCCTGCTAAAACTTAGTTCCCGCTAAAAATAGTAAGGTAGCGACTAATAAATAGATTAGAAATATAGCGTTCTCATGGCTGAAAGATCATTTAAAAAAGAAGTATTAAAACTGCGCGCCGGTAATGGTGAAGTATTCCGTGGTGAAGGAATTCTAGCGGTTACTAAAGCTCTATTGCAATCCGGAGTTTCGTACGTTGGGGGCTATCAAGGCTCACCCATATCACACCTAATGGATGTTCTTAATGATGCACAAGATGTTCTCTCGGAACTGGGAGCTAGCTTTGAAGCATCTGGCAGCGAAGCAACAGCCGCAGCCATGTTGAGTGCCTCAGTAAACTACCCATTGCGTGGTGCAGTAACTTGGAAATCCACCGTCGGCACCAACGTTGCGTCTGATGCACTAGCAAACCTAGCATCGAGTGGTGTGACTGGTGGCGCGATGGTCATCATTGGCGAAGACTATGGCGAAGGTTCCAGCATTATGCAAGAACGCACGCATGCCTTCGCAATGAAGTCACAAATGTGGCTGATAGATCCGCGCCCTAATATGACCAGTATCGTAGACTCAATAGAAAAAAGCTTTGAGCTTTCTGAAGCGAGTAACACGCCACTATTTTTTATGATGAGAATTCGTAGCTGTCATGCGACAGGTGAATTTATAGCCAAAGACAATAAAGCACCCGAGTTTAGCCCAGACAATCCCGTCACTCCTCAACGCGAAGATGAAAAAATTATTTTACCGCCCAATGTTTATCAACAAGAACGCGACAAAATTTCAGAACGCTGGCCGCGCGCTATCGAGTTTATAAAACAAAATAAAATGAATGAGTTTTTTGACGGAAAAAACAAAAAACTCGGCATCATTATGCAAGGCGGTCTTTATAATACCGCTATACGCGGCTTGGAACGGCTGGGCCTATCAGATGTATTTGGTAATAGCGACATACCTTTATATGTAATGAATGTGACCTATCCGCTGGTAAGCGATGAGGTTATCGAGTTCTGTCAAGATAAAGATCATGTCCTAGTACTAGAAGAAGGGCAACCTGAATACATAGAGCACCATCTGCACACTGTACTGCGTAAAGCCGATATCTCTTGCAAACTTTATGGCAAAGACATATTCCCACTTGCCGGCGAATACAGCGGAAGCGTAGTACTTCAAGGCCTGTCTGATTTCATTGGACATACTGATTTAAAATCTACTATTCCTTCGGTTAGTTCATTAGTACAAAACCTAGACCAATTAGCCACAGATTCACTTAACAACAATGTGCCGCCTCGCCCCGCTGGACTTTGTACAGGTTGCCCCGAACGACCATTATTTAGTGCCCTTAAACAATTACAATCTGAGCTCGGCACTTTTCACATTAGCTCCGATATTGGCTGTCATTCATTTGCGACATTACCGCCATTCAATCTTGGCAATACCATCATGGGTTACGGTCTGGCGCTGGCAAGTTCGTCAAGCATTCGTAACACCATTCCACATAAAGCGATAAGCATTATGGGAGATGGTGGATTTTGGCACAACGGTCTAAGCAGCGGGGTCGCAAGTGCAGTTTTCAATAAGCATGACGGCTTACTCATCGTTATTAATAACGGTTATTCTGCGGCTACTGGGGGCCAAGATATTCCTTCATTAGTTAACCCAAATAGTAAAATTGCCGTTACCACTGATGTAAAAAAAGGCAAGCGTATCGAAGAACAAACTATTCAAGACGCCTGTTACGGCTCGGGAGTGAAATGGGTGCGCACAATGTCGACCTACGACATAAATGGTATGAAAAGCACTCTACGTGAAGCGCTAACAACTGACACACCAGGATTGAAGGTGATTGTGGCAGAAGGCGAATGCATGTTGAACAAGCAACGGCGCGTAAAACCAATCATGAACAAGGCCATTAAAGATGGTAAACGTACTCTTCGCGCGCGTTTCGTCATTGATAGTGACACCTGCACTGGCGACCATGCATGTATTCGCCTCTCTGGTTGCCCGTCACTCACCATCAAAGAAAACCCAGACCCCTTACGAACTGACCCTGTGTCATATGTAGATAACAGTTGTGTCGGCTGTGGGGTATGTGGCACGAATGTTCATTCAGCGGTACTCTGCCCTTCATTCTCTCGGGTAGACTTAATTCACAACCCCTCTGGTAGCGACAAATTTCTAAATAAAGTACGCCGCTCTTATATTGGCTGGGTTCAAAACCGAGTTGAGCGCAACCAACAACGCGCTGGGTTGTAAGATGCAAAACGCTGATAAAACTACCAATATAGTTATTGCTGCTTTGGGTGGTGAAGGTGGTGGCACACTCGCCTCGTGGATAGAACATATTGCTTATAATGCAGGTTGGCATGCACAAACAACGTCAATAGCAGGCGTAGCACAGCGCACTGGGGCAACCATTTATTATATTGAATTATTCCCTGGGCGCGAATCCGGCAAAGTACCTATCATGTCAATGTTTCCTGCTTCAGGTGATATCGATATCGCAATATCATCAGAGATAGCTGAAGCTGGACGACTAATTCAACGTGGCTTTTGCAGTAAAGATCGCACTACCCTGATAGCTTCTGACCATCATGTGTTTGGAATCACCGAGAAAGTGATTCTAGGTGATGGTAGAGCAGACACTCAAGAAATAGCCGCAGTCGCCGCGCAACAATGCAAAAAGCTGGTGAGCTACGACATGCGTGACCTAGCTGAACGTCATAACACGGTAATTAGTGCCACCCTACTCGGCGCATTGGCCGGCTCTAAGGCACTGCCTTTTAATAAAGCTGATTATCACGCGGTCATTTCTGCCAGCGGAAAAATGGTGGAAAATAACACTGCCGCATTTAATGCTAGTTACAATAAAGCAGCGGCGCCTAGCTTAGTTGTGGAAAAAATCATTGATAAAACAGATATAGCCAAGCCTTCTGCTCAAAAAATAGAAGTAGAAGCGGCGCCGAAACAAGCAGTCAATCAAAGCGACTTCTCCTTACCAAAAGCAACCACCGCAAACGGTGAAAAACTGCTATCAAAGATTAAAAATGGTTTTCCAGCCAGCTGCCATGAATTCATCACACTTGGGGTAGAAAAATTACTCGATTATCAAGATTATAAATACGCCGTTCAATATCTTGAAGAATTAGCTAAAATTGTTGAGCTTGATAGTGGCGAAAATGAACACGAACTCACAAGAGAAACTGCACGCCACTTGGCACTGTGGATGAGTTTTGAAGACACCGCACGAGTTGCGCAAATCAAAACCCGAGCAGCGCGCGTAGATAAAATAAGAACAGAAGTAAAAGCAGATCAAGAACAAATCTATCACCTGACCGAATTTTTTGCACCAAGACTAGAAGAAATTTGCCAGCCACTGCCTGCAGGGATCGCCAAGGCAATTATTGCTTCGCCCTTGTGTCGCAAACTTCTTTCACCTCTTACAAAAGGCAAACGCCTACGCACGGATACGATTTTGACTTTTAGCCTGCTCAGGCTGATGGCGTTCACACGAAAATGGCGACGTAAGCAATATACCTATCAGCATGAACACCAACAGATCACTCTGTGGTTAGCGCAGATTAAGCATTACGCTAACAACGATATTGCGAGCGCTATTGAAATTGCAAAGAGTGCAAGAATTGTCAAAGGCTATGGAAAAACACGCGAACGTGGTAGTGAGCAGATCGATAAAATCTTAAGTGCGTGCGCTAAAAACACTTTAGACTCTAATCAAATATCTCAATTGGTTAATGAGGCACTTAGTGACGAAATGGGGGAGACCTTCGAGTCTGCTTTAGCTAAGATTTCGTAATCAAAAGTTTTGTTAACAAATATTTCGGTAACAGATTATTTTGCCGTATAAGACTGCAATGCATCTAATATAAAAGCAGGAATCGGTCGTGAAGCCAAACTACCATCTTCTGTAATTTCAGCATAGATGCGCGTTGCCAAGCCTTGCGTGATTATGCCACCGCTCTTCTCTTGTACCGCTTTGCAACGCCAATGTAGTGTCGATTTACCTACTTTTTCAAGATCAATTGATGCGATAACTCTATCACCATAGGCGGCAGGTCCTTCAAAACGAAAGTCAATTTTACCCATCACAAAAGCAGTTCGATCGGCATCCACCATCTTATTCACTGGATAGCCTGCTTTGCGGAACAGCTCATGTTCAGTATCATTGAACCAAGCCATCATGCGCGGGAAATATACTAACCCAAATGGGTCAGAATCACCCCAATTGACGTTTATAACCGTTTCGTAGTGTATATCCATAGTGTTTTGTTGGTAAGAGACAATTGGCAGGAGACAAGCGCTAAGCAGTATATTCAACCAAAAAGGTTGGGTAGTATTGCGGTATATATACTGACGATAATGCTTATAGGAAACCCTAAATATAAGTGATCTGTTAAGCTAGTTTACATAAATTTCGTTTCGAAAACTTTAGCTAATAACTTTTATTTGTAGGATTGAAAATGAAAACAGAAATAACGTGTTCTGATGCGATTATTAAATCACTAATTAAATACGATGTGGACACAATATTCGGGATACCAGGTGCTCAAACATATGCATTTTTTGATGCACTTAGTCGATATAGATCTGATATTAAGTTGGTAGTAAGTAGGCACGAGCAAGGAGCAGGATACATGGCTTTTGGCTATGCCCAATCAACGGGTAAAGTTGGCGTTTATTGCGTGGTACCCGGGCCTGGCTTGCTCAACTCTACTGCCGCTTTATGCACGGCGCACAATACGCCTGTTCTGTGTATAACCGGTCAAGTACCGAGTCAATTTTTAGGTGTAGGTCATGGGATGTTACATGAGTTAGACGACCAACTCGGTGTCTTACGAAGTCTAACAAAGTGGGCAGATCGCATAAATCATGCAGCTGAAACACCTGCCTATATGTCTACCGCTTTTAAAAAACTTACTTCTGGGCGTATTAGCTCAGTAGCATTAGAAGTGCCCATGGATATTCTCGCCGAGAAAGCGCCGATAGATATGGATTTTCCTGATTCACCCACAGCAACTTACGATGCCAACCCGGATTCGATTAAAGCCGCTGCCAAAATGCTGCGATCGGCTAAAAACCCAATGATTCTAGTTGGCAGTGGAGCAATTCATGCTAGCGAAGAAATTAATATCCTGGCTGAAGTATTACAAGCCCCTGTCGTCTCTTTTCGCAGTGGTAAAGGGATTGTTTCTGATGCAAGTCCGTATGGGTTTAACTGCGCCGCGGGTTATAAACTATACCCTGACGTCGATGTTACGATTGGTATAGGTTCACGTTTAGAATTGCCTGCGTTTCGGTGGCAATCGGGAGTTGCACCGTCAAAATTAATCCGTATTGACATTGATCCTACGCAAGTTGTTAGATTACGCGCTGAAGTCTCAATCGTTGCCGATTCAAAACTAGCTACTCAGGCACTTTTAGCTGAACTTGAGCATGAGCCTCCAATGCCTGATTCAAAAGTAGAAATGTTCAAGAAGGTCAAACAAGAAAGCTGGCAAGAGATACAAAAAGTTCAACCACAAATGACCTATCTTACAATCATGCGGGAGATTCTTCCCGACGATGGTTTTTTGATTGAAGAGATCTCTCAGGTAGGCTTCACCTCTTGGTTTGGATTCCCGATATACGAACCTAGAAAATATGTGTCAGGAGGTTATCAAGGTAATCTCGGACATGGTTTTCAAACTGCGCTAGGAGTTAAAATAGCTAACCCTGATAAAGTTGTATTTTCAATCAGCGGTGATGGTGGCATTATGTTTGGTATCCAAGAATTAGCCACGGCAGTACAATTTCAAATAGGTGTTATTTTATTAATTTTCAATAACAATGCTTATGGTAATGTACGACGAGACCAAATTAATTTTTACCAAGGCAATGTAGTTGGCTCTGAATTACACAACCCCGATTTCGTTAAACTTGCTGAAAGCTTCGGTGCTGAGGCTTCTCGTGCAAACTCCTTTGAAGAGTTTAGAGAACAATTAACTGCGGCAGTTGAAAAATCTCAACATGGACCAGTAGTAATAGAAATACCTTGTGAGACAGGCAGCGAAGTACCTGCATGGGAATTTATAATGCCAGCAGGCTATGGTAGTTAGGTGTCAGAGGCTGCCAGGTGCCAGATGTTGTTAGAAACCAGAGACGTAAGCCCCTATAGCAATTCATTGCTGACTTGCGGTGGAACTCTAAGCCTCAAACTCTCGCAGAGCTTGCAAGCCCATAATAACTTTTTGAACTTCTGAGGCACCTTCGTAGATTCGGAGAGCGCGAATCTCTCTATATAAGGATTCCACCATATTGCCAGACACGACGCCCAAACCTCCGTGTAACTGTAAAGCCTGATCAATCACACGTTGCGCCGCTTCAGTAGCATAGAATTTCGCCATGGCAGCTTCACGTGTCACCCTTACACCCTGTGTATCTTTAGTCCACGCCGAGCGATATATCAGCAACGCCGAGGTATCAATATCAAGCGCCATTTCGCCTAATGAAGATTGAGTTATAGCAAGGTCACTGAGTTTGCCACCAAATATCTCTCGTTGTGTGCAATGCTTACCAGCTTCATCTAATGCTCGACGAGCAAAACCGAGTGCAGCGGCTCCAACAGTAGAACGGAACACATCCAATGTCGCCATGGCAATTCCAAAACCCTTACCAGGCTTTCCTATCATGTCATTCTTAGAGACACGGCAATTTTCAAAATTCAGCGTTGCCAGAGGGTGTGGGGCAATCACGTCAATCCGGTTTGCGATTTTTAAACCTGGATTATCAGCCTCAACTACAAAACAGGATATACCTTTAGCACCCGGCGCTTCATTAGTGCGTGCAAAAACTGTATAAAAATCAGCAATACCGCCGTTTGAAATCCAAGTCTTGGTTCCGTTTAATACATAATCATCGCCATCGACAACAGCTTCGGTGGCCATAGCCGCTACATCAGAACCAGCATCAGGTTCAGACAAAGCAAATGCAGCAATCAATTCGCCTTTAGCAACTTTGGTCAAATAGCGTTGCTGCGTGGCTTCATCACCAAATAAAGAAATTGGTCCGCTACCAAGACCTTGCATGGCAAAGGCAAAATCAGCCAAACCGGAATAATAGGCAAGATGTTGGCGACTTAAACACAAACTGCGCACATCTAAATGCGGATAATTTCCACCGACACTGGCTGGCACAGAATTACGTAGCCATCCCGCTTCACCTAATTGTGCGACTAACTTTTTACATGCAGAATCAAGATCATCATGCGCATCTTCGAGCCAGCTGAGCTCAGTTGCAGACCAAGCATCGATCTGATTAGAAAGTTCACGATGGACCTCATCAAAAAATGGCCATTGCTTAAAACTTAGGTCTGCCATAATACGCTCTCTTGCAACTTATGAATTAATTGCCTTCAAACTCAGGCTTTTGCTTTGCCACAAAAGCATGGTAAGCGCGAGCAAAGTCTTCGGTTTGCATACAGATAGCCTGAGCTTGTGCTTCGGCTTCTAGAGCTTGATCAATAGTCATGCTCCACTCTTGATGTAACATTGTTTTAGTGATGCCATGCGCAAAAGTCGGGCCTGACACCAATCGCGCGGCATAGGCTTGTGCTTTTACAGTAAGCTCATCACCAGTATGAATTTGGTTAAAGAAACCCCAATTTTCACCCTCTTCTGCTGACATAGCTCGACTACTTAGCAACAAATCAGTGGCGCGGCCCTGACCGATAATTCGCGGTAAAATTGCACACGCCCCCATATCGCATCCAGCCAAACCGACTCGCCCGAATAAAAATGCAACTTTTGCTTGTGGAGTGCCAAAACGAATATCAGATGCCATTGCAATAATCGCGCCTGCGCCCGCACACACCCCATCAACTGCTGAAATAACCGGTTGCCGACAGGTTTTAATTGCTTTAACGAGATCACCGGTCATGCGAGTGAACTCAAGTAATTCTTTCATGTCTTTTTTAACTAGCGGGCCAATAATTTCATGAACATCTCCGCCCGAACAAAAGTTACCACCAGCACCCTGAATGACAATTGCATCAACATCGTCAACATAGTTCAGTTGACGAAATAGATCGCGCATCTCAGCGTAGGATTCAAAAGTAAGAGGATTCTTTCTTTCGGGACGATTGAGCGTAAGCGTTGCGACTCTATCCACCACTTCCCAAATAAAATGTTGCGCTTTATAGTCTGCCAACTTTTCTACCGTTCTCATAATATGTTTTACCTTATTGCCATATTTAAGCAGTTTCGCCGCCGTCTACCATTAACGCCTGCCCGTTCACACTTATCGGTGCAGTGCTCGCTAGATAATAAACTTGTTGCGCCACTTCATCGGGTTGTACAAAACGAGCTTGCGGATTGTGTTTAGTCAATTCGGCAATTGCTTGTTCTTCAGTGCGACCCGTTTTTTGCATAATATTCTCTATCGCATCACCAACAATATCGGTCTCTGTAAACCCAGGGCAGACAGTATTAATAGTCACACCGGTTTTACTCAATTCCTTGGCGAGGCTTCGAGTCAACCCCATTATTGCGTGCTTTGCAGCACTGTAAGCAGTGACATAGGCATAGCCTTTGACACTAGAGGTACTGCCAACATTAATGATTCGACCTTGCTTATTTTCTAACATATTTGGTAATACTTGCTGAATACAATAACAAGCACCTAAATAGTTAACATCAAGCATAGACTGCAAGTTACTCGGGTCAGTTTTCATAAATGGCGCTGCATGAGCGGCGCCAGCATTATTCACCAACACAGATATTGGTCCAAAAGCTTGAGTCGCCGTTAAAAATACTTTTTCAACGGCTGCCGGATCAGTGATATCACAAACAAGAGCTTGTGCGCTATCACCCAATATCGCTACCTGCTCATCGAGCACATTTTGATTTCGACCCAACAAACTCAAAAGGTATCCATTTTGAGCAAACTGCTTAGCAATTGCTGCCCCGATACCGCGCCCTGCCCCAGTAATTAACACATGTTGTTTAGACATTAATTGCCATCTCCGCCGCGCGTTTTAAATTTCTTTCGAGTTGCGCGAAGCCCGCTTCGTACTGTACAGGCACTTTAATTGAATCACCGATATAAGCTTGCTCTGCAGCGGCCCGCATTGCCCAATTAGGATCAGATAAGTGTGGTCTGGCCAGACAACACAAGTCTGCCCTACCCGCCATCAAAATGCTATTAACATGATCAATTTCAAAAATATTACCTACCGCCATAGTCGGAATATCCGCTTCATTACGAATTTGATCAGAAAATGGAGTTTGAAACATACGTCCATAAATTGGCTTCGCATCTTTACTAGTTTGCCCAGCCGAGACATCGATAATATCAGCACCTGCCAATTTAAACGCCCGAGCAATCTCTACCGATTCATCTGGCGTTACACCAAGATCGCCAACCCAATCATTTGACGAGATACGAACTGACATTGGTTTTTCATTAGGCCAAACGGCACGCATAGCATCGAACACTTCTAATGGAAAGCGCAATCGATTTTCTAACGAACCCCCATACTTATCTTCACGTTTGTTTAGCACGGGTGTAATGAAGGCTGAAATCAAATACCCATGCGCAGCGTGTAGTTCTACCATATCAAAACCGGCCGCGTCGGCACGTTTTGTAGCCGCTACAAAATCATGCAATACAGATTGCATTTCATCGCGCGTAATTTCTTTTGGCGTGTCACTATAATCCGCAAACGGAACCGCAGATGCACTTACTAAGTCCCACCCACCTTGTTCTAAAGGCTCATCACTAAGCTTGGAATCCCAAGGCTTCTTAGTAGACCCTTTAGGACCTGCGTGACCTAACTGAATAGCCATTTTTGCATTGGTATAGTTATGTGCGAAACCAACAATTCTAGCCCACGATTGTTGTTGTTCATCATTCCACAAACCAGTACAACCTGTCGTGATTCTAGCGTCTGCAGACACATCTGTCATTTCGGTATAAACCAGCGCAGCGCCACCTTTTGCTAATGCGCCGTAGTGCACAAAATGCCAATCGTCTGGCACCCCATCTTCAGCGCTGTACATTGACATTGGAGACACAACGATTCGATTAACCAACTCCATATCACGCAGTTTGAAAGGCACAAACATTGGTGCAACAGGCTTATCATACTGCTTGCCTGTAGCGGTTTCGGCAAACCATTTCTCCATTCCCTCTAACCATACCTCATCACGCAAGCGAAGGTTTTCATGACTCACGCGTTGACTCCGTGTTAGCAAGGAATAAGAGAACTGCTTAAAATCAAACTTTAAATAACGATCAAGTTGTTCAAACCAGGTTAATGAGTTTCTAGCTGAGCTTTGTAAGCGCAATGCATCAATTTCTCGCTCACTTTGATAATCAACAAGTGCTTGTTTTTTATCGCTCACAGTGTCTAATTTTTCGGCCAGTGAAATTGCATCTTCAAGCGCAAGTTTAGTACCTGAGCCGATTGAAAAGTGTGCGGTATGCGCTGCGTCACCAATTAACACGACATTATCTTTAATCCAGTTATGGCATAGAACTCGTGGAAAGTTGATCCACGCTGAGCCGCGAATATGCGCTGAATTAGTTAACAACTCATGACCACCCAAATATTGCTCAAAAACCTTTCGACAAATTTCTGCACTTTCATCGTGCGACATGGTTTCAAAGCCAAAATTGTCATAGGTTTGCGCATCACACTCAACAATAAAAGTAGAGGTGTCTTTATCAAATTGATACGCATGAACCCATAACCAACCATGTTCTGTTTTTTCCCAAATAAAGGTAAAAGCGTCGTCAAAAGTTTGCTTGGTGCCTAACCAAACAAAACGATTAGGCCGCATATCAATATCGCATTCAAAATGCTCGAGATCGTTGTTACGAACTCGGCTATTCAAGCCATCAGCAGCAACAATTACATCTGCGTCAGGAAAGTGCGCTGGCAAATTTGCAGTGTCTATTTCACTTTCGAAATTTACCTCAACACCTAATTCTTGAGCTCTTTCATAGAGGATTTGTAACAGCCTTTTACGACCAATACCTATAAATCCATGTCCTCCAGAGCGATCAACTTCACCATTAACAATCGTATCGATATAATCCCAATGAATTAATTCATCATTCATTTTTTGAGCACTGATGGGATCATTTTTAATTAAGTTGTCCATTGTTTGATCGGAAAAAACAACTCCCCATCCAAAGGTATCACCAGGCTTATTACGCTCATAGACGGTTACCTGATGTTCAGGGTTTCTTAATTTTAAAGATATAGCTGTATACACGCCCCCTGGGCCGCCGCCTAAACACACAACTTTCATAATCACATTGCCTCTCCGCTAAACGGAATTTCCACATCAGTTTATAGATATAAAATGTATATTATTTTAAGCTTAAAGTATATATTTTATGTTTAAAATGTTATATTTTGTGCTACAAATAGATAAAATCATGTAATAAGACCAATTGCTTTGCAAAGTTATGAGCAAAACTCAATTTACAAAAATATCACCGCGCGATTTAGAAACTCGACTTAGAGACGATGACCATAATTCTTTACGCTTATGGCTCAAACTACTGTCTACAACCCAACTGATCGAAAATAATATTAGAGAACAGTTACGTGTCACTTTTGATATCACACTACCAAGATTCGATCTAATGGCTCAGTTACACCGTCACCCTGAAGGATTAAGCATGAGTAGTTTGGCGGAGATGATGATGGTTTCAGGGGGCAACGTCACCGCTATAGTTAAACAATTAGAGCAAGACAAATTAGTAAGCCGAACTCCCCAGCAACAAGATAATCGTTCATTCATCGTTAAATTATCTGCTAAAGGCACCAAATTATTCGAAGAAATGGCACCCACCCATGAAAAATGGATTATTGAATTAACGGAAGGACTGGATAATAAAAAAATTAACAGCTTGATTAACAGCTTAGACCAGATCAAAGCACATGTTAAAAGTGGTTCCTAGTTAGAGCCACCCATAAAAACTATCTCATCCACGAATTGGTATTAAGTTTGGGGAAAGGTCAACGTAAGAACTGATTTAATAAAACAGCCCGTTTAATATGTGAAGGTTGACAAACAATTATCTATTTTAAACGACTCATTAGTTTTGAAATTAATTCACTACTCGAGTGCACTCCTACCTTAGAAAAAATATTTTGCATATGCGTTCTTAAGGTAGGCAAACTTATCTTTAATTGCTGAACAAGTACTTTATTACTTGCTCCAGTCAAAGCCAATTCAACCACATCTAATTCTCTTGCTGTAAAACCATATTCATCACATAAACTTTCACGGTCATGAACTCGTTTGGATAAATATACTTTTTTAAGGCAGTACTCTATAAAAGGTTGCACCTGTTTTAAGCGCTCAACCTCTTTATCCGTAAACATTTTAACGGGATCCTTTCTAAGTAAAGTAAGCACCGCAATAATTACTCCATTCTGCCGAAAAAAAACATCAGCATTATGAAAATAATTATGTGGTTTAAACAACTCTACATACAAGCGCGTCTTTTGCCAGGCAAAATCCGTCATTAACATTGAATTAGTGATTACTACTGTGTCTTTTCCTTCAAACAATGACGGATGCATTGGATCACATTCCCAAAATTGGCTTTTATAGCCTTCTTCCATAAGATCAATTTCATCGTCCGAGCAAGCCTGGTAATTTAAGCCCGTTTCAGGGAGATACATATTAAATCTTAGCCCATCAAGAGACAATAAGTTTGAGCATAACTTAAACAACTCAGATTGAAATTCTCCATGTAATCCATGTTGATTCATCTTTCAATAAGAGCCACTAATTAATCGTAATTACTGTAATAGACATAAGGCATATTACATTTTTATTTACATTGTTTAATAGCAATAAATAACAGGCTGTTTATTTGCTAATCTTTAAAGTCTGAATTGAGGTGTACTCTTTTAAGCCATACGAACCAAATTCAACACCAATACCTGACTGTTTAACACCACCAAATGGAGCATTCGGTTGTACTGCCCCATGCTCATTAATCCAGACTGAACCACACTCTAACTGAAGCGCCACTTTAGAAGCCGCATCTAGATCACTTGACCAAACAGAACCACCAAGACCGTTTTCATTACGGTTTGCACGCGCTATTACCTCATCAAGATCAGAATATTTAATCACTGGCAATGCTGGACCAAATTGTTCTTCGTCCACGATACGATCACCATCTGTTTGATTGGCAATAATAGTTGGTTTATAAAAGTAACCTGGGCCATCCGTCTCACTACCACCAGCAAGGATTTTCCCACCATTCTCGCGTGCGTCATCAACCAATGATTTTACAATTTGCAGCTGTCGCGCATTTTGTAATGGACCAAGTTCTGTACCTTCTTCCAAACCATTGCCAACCTTCACATTTTTGGCTAATTTAGCAAGCTCATCACACATTTCATCGTATTGTGATTCATGAACATATAATCGTTTCAATGCGGCGCAAGTTTGGCCATTATTATGAAAACCTGCACCGAATATCTTTGGCGCTAATTCAGCAATATCACTACCAGGCAACACAATACCCGCATCATTACCACCGAGCTCTAAGGTCAGTCTCTTCAAGTTAACCGACGACGCTTGCATAATTTTTTTACCCGTTGGTGTAGAACCAGTAAAAATCAATTTATTGATATCTTCATGCGTACTCAATATGGAACCAACCTCTGTATCACCGTGCACAAGGTTTAATACACCTTTAGGTAAAACACGGTTAGCAATCTCAACAAACCGAGATGTCGCCACAGGCGTATAAGGAGACGGTTTAACAACGACAGTATTACCTGCATGCAATGCAGGAATAATATGCCAAATAGAAATCATCAACGGCCAATTCCAAGGAGTAATTGAAGCCACAACTCCCAGCGGCTTACGGTGCACTTCAATTCTAGCGACTTCGTCATCTTGGATAACCTCAACAGGAAGTTCAATGCTTGCAGTTGCTTGAGTCCAAGCAATGGAGCCTCCAACTTCCATACCAGAACCAACACCATTCAGCCCACCCATTGGTTTACCACTTTCTTTAGTGACCAGTTCCATCAACTCGGGCATATTTTCTTCTAAAGATGCCGCTAGTTCCATTAATTTAGCTTTTCGTTCATCATGACTCAAAGCGCTCCATGCAGGAAATGCAGTTCGCGCCGCACTTACCGCTTTATTAACATCATCTTTAGTAGACAGATGACATTGAGCAAAAACCTCTTCAGTAGCCGGGTCAATTACATTAGCAGTTATATCAGAAGTTTTTGAAACTCCATTAATTAAAAACTTTACTTGTTGCATTTTGTGTACCCACATCTATTCAATTATTAATTACAGCTTAACAAACCAGCTAGCCCATCAACTATCATCTTATTAGATGATAAAAACCATTAATCACATTTTTATAATACTGACAAGTTAACTCTTTAATACACAATAATATAATCATTGAATTATCTCATGCTACCGAGTTAACTTGTCAGTATCTCATTAGTCATTTTAACAAGGTCTTTTTACGCGATGTGAGTTAATCTGACAACACTTATTTGCTCAATGAATTAGCCAAAAAATTGATTACTGACTTGCTAAACTCCTCTGCAAACTCATGCAACATGAGATGCTCTCCAAGCACGAGCACCTTTGAAGTTGGTTGGTTTTTTTCTATCCATCTCAAAGCATTTTCTGCCCAAGATTCTCGCACTATGTTGAGAAAAGGTATGTTTTGTGCAGCATCCCTAGCAAGCTGTTCAAAATTATATTTTGTACTATCAGTTAACAATTGTGCTGCCATCTTAGGCGACAAAGAACTCGCTTTTTGGGTAAACCGATCTAGTAATTCATCGGAAGGCTTTTCAATAAAGCCTCCGGCCATATAGTCTCTAAAAAACCCAAGATAGGCATCTGAGTCAACCAAGCCTATAAGGCCATCAATTTCTTCTTGAACCCCCTCACCCCAATCTTGTTCGCTTTGTTTAATAATCTTTGGCGACTCATCTACGGCAATTATTGCCCTAACACCACCAAATCCATATTCTTGTAGATAAGAGTAAATGGCATATACCCCTAATGACCAACCAAGAAGCACACATTCTTTAATTTCAAGAAAACTTAACAGCCTGTGTAAGTCTCGGCCTTGTTGCAGATATGTATTACCTTTTTCTGTGACGCTAGAATTGCCGTGACTGCGAGGATCAAAACTAATGACTCGATAATCTTTAGATAACGCATCAATATTGTGCTCAAAAATATCGAGGCTATATGCCCAACCTGGCACACATATAATGGCAGTTCCGGTTCCATTGCTCTCGTAATAGATCTGTAGATTAGAGTCGATTTCAATATAATCTTTCATAATACTAATTTTTTAGGAGTTAAAATAAACGCGCTGCTACTCTATATAACACAATGCTAGGAGATCCAAGTAAGCCACAAGAAAGCGCTATTCACAATGAAACCCTAAAACATGGTCTGGCGATTTTTGGAAGCAAGGCGGTGGTGTAGTGCCAGACCTTAGGTTTTCACCCACGATTGCATCTAGCGAAGGTTTTAAAACAATAGTGAGCGACGGCGCCTTAGCCTCCCGAGGCATGGTCGGTTTTAGCGCTGAAATGTCTTCTAAAGAAGTCGAAGCATTGCGCCAATTTATTATTGGTAGAAACAAATTTGCACATTCAATTGGTGATACCCAGCGTACCGACCATTAAATCGTTGAGAAATTTTGAAATGTTTAAACGGATTGTCTTGCTTTATCTTAAAACCCTAACATCCCAACTTAGATTTACGAAGTCAATCTGACAAGACCTAATGGCTCTTTATCCGTTTGCTTCGAGTCTAGCAGCAGCGAGAGATTGCCGACAGTTAGGCGGTAAATATTGGAATGTTTCGCCAGTATTTAAAATTGTTCCACAGGCCCATCGAACAGTGTTATTACCCGCATTAAATGCGCCTACCAATACGATAGATAGTTCTAAACTTGAGTCTATTCCCAGTGTGGAGCTATCGCCTCGTGCGATTATCAGAGCCTCAGAGCCGCTAAGCGTGTAAAAAAGCGAACTTACATATTGACTAGTTCCGGGTACCACGCCGGCTTCTTGAATGTCGGCAGGAAGTCTACCTTGAGAGGCTGCAAATTCAGAAACCGCTGTGCGCCCAGGAGAGGCGGCTAACATAAGTTCGGATGCTCGAGCGCGCACAAGGTAGTCAGAGTACGCTGGAAGCGCAATAGCCGCTAAAATACCAATAATCGCTACAACGATCATTAATTCAATTAGCGTAAAACCTTTGTTCGAATTAGTACTGATTTTTGTTGTTGTTTTCATTTATATTATCTCGGCCTATTTTTAAATGCTATGCCGCACTCTTTTTATAGGTGCAGTTTACTTGGCCGTGTTTGATTCTACACACCTTATATAGCAAGCAAAGTACTTTAATTAAATATTTATTTACCTAATTTTGTTACAAATTGCTTCACAGTTAAGAGATTGATATTAAACACTTATATTTTCATTTTTGAATGAAAGTCGGCGATAACTAGGGTGACAATTTACGTCAGTCTATGTCGTGATTTGTCAAATTGCATCTAAGATGAGCGCCTGGTTATGTGTGGGTATATCGGCAGCTTTTTTGTAGTGCCTTGTTTGGGAAAATTAGAAGGGTCAGGCCTGTTTAAATATCGTTTTGCTTGTTTTCCGACCGTCAAAGAGATCAAAGGCGTTTTTGGAATACTAATGGATGTTATGAATAGAAGTCATGCCAAAATTTTAGCGCAATATTATCTTCAGCTAATTCAGTTTAGTTTCATTCTTAGGATTGAAATAATATGTATACTTATCAATCAGTATGCGCTTATTAGGCAAAGCCAGTAACGGCTTTGTCAGAATGCGGCCAATCTAGATTGTTTCTAAATATGATTCCGATTTTGAGAATAAATTTTTTATGGCATCTAAAAGTGTTGTTAATGCTTGTGTTCTTAATAGCAGCAACTAATGCGTCTGCTGATCAATTCGATAAAGCATCTGATTTTTATAATAAGGGTAGTTATAAAAAAGCGGGGGGAATTTGGCAAAAACTCGGCGAATCTAGCAAAGACGACGGGCGTTCGCATTATCAATTAGCCGAACTTTACAGAGAAGGGCTTGGCTATGAGAAAGACCATAGCCAAGCAGCGTTTTGGTATCGCTCGGCGGCGGAAAAGGGATATATCCCAGCCATGTATGAGTTGGGTGTGCTGCACTATCGTGACGGAGATGAAAGCGTAAGGAATGTCTTGTCGGCAAAATTGTGGTGGGAGAAAGCAGCAAACCTAGGGCATGTGTTCTCGCAACGCGAAATGGCGCAGTATTATATTTCGAAAGATAAAGATCTAGTACTGGCCTTAATATATGCGCGAGCTGCCGCGGTGGCTAATGATCAGGCAGCATTTATATTGCTGAAAGATATTGATAAGCAAATAGCGGCTTTATCAATTGCTGGCCCCGATGATTTGAGGGTCATCCCACAGGATCATTACACCTTGGCTCTGGCTTCGTTTGTTGATTTTAATTCTGCTTGGAGTTTTGTTGTAAAAAATAGCGTGGTCGGTGCTCATTTACATCAATCAGTCTTTGGAGAATACGATGTTACTTTGGGCAATTATAAGAATCTAAATGATAGTTACGCGGCGATAACTGAGTTGAGCGCAGATCTACGCGCCTTAAGCCCTCGACCAAAAAGCCTAAAAGTTATTCATCATGTTTTACTACCGCCGGTAAACAATCTCGATACCCAATGGGTGAAAGAGCGAGATCCAAAAAAATATACCGTTGAGATTTACCGAGCCAATTCGGATATTGATGCTAATGACTTAGTTAACGAGGCCAATTTAAGTAATTCTTCGGTTTATCGTTCTGTATTTGCCGACTCGGTAGTGGTCGCGGGTGTTTTTGAGTCTTCTGAGGATGCGAATCAAGTAATTAACGCACTACCAAATGATTTACAGGCGTTGCGACCCATTGCTCGCCGGTTTGCTGATGTACAGGGAGAGGTCCTCGAGCTCAAAAATATCCAATCGGCGGTAGTTAGATCAGATCCTGTTAAGTCCGAAGTTATTAAGCCTGAAGTTGTTAAGTCTGAAGCTTTAGAGTCGCAAGTCGTTAAGTCAGATGTTGTGCTTGGATCCCAGCCTGAGCCTGACTCAGCAAGCAGCAATGAAAAAGGAATCACTAACGAAAGCTCCTCTAGCGACACCGAGCACAGCGCAGCAAATATAAATAACACCGAGTTATCGAATGAAGTTGACCCAATAGATAGGTCAGCTGACCATTCTGGTAATTCACAAACTCTTTTTAGTGCCGGCGATCAATGGTTATTTGGTGCTGCTAGAGGTGCTTATACATTTCAAGTGGCTACATTAAGATCAGATAAGGGATTGCAGGCCGCTATAAGTAAGTTCAGGAAGAAATATAACGACTTGGATGTGCATATTTTCGATCAACAAGATCCCGAGTACTACTATATTTATTTGGGCTTATTTGATGATTGGGCGGCGGTGAATAATGCTCAATCTGAACTTAATATTCAGGGGGCTGTGATTCGTGGCATAGGTGATACTCGTGAACGCAGATGTCTAAGCTGGAGTAAACGAAAAGAGTTGGAACCGCGCTATCAGGAATATTGTTTATAGAAGGAATTCAAAGGATTTAGAATTCTCCATGGCTCTCGCAACATTCTATCCAGGCAATATTCCATCTATGTTTATTGCTATATATATTAAAACCAAGTTTGCCGTATCTCAGGCTTTTTTGAACAACCGGTTTTTACCTAACTAACACTATGTCACGTTTTTAGCTTTATTGGGGGCTGACATCAATGGTGATTAAGTCTTGATACGCTCCGGCGTAGCTACTGTCTACATTGCCGATGGTTACCGTCATGGGATACGCTGAACCTTCCAGATCGCTAGCCACTATGCGCTGCAGCTCCAAAGGCGATTCCAACGTACTAGATTCTCCATCAACCACCACACTGTAGTCGACATAAGTATCTTCGCGTTCCTCGTGCTTCATTCTACCGTCGTTTTCCGAACTTACCTTAATATTAGCCGGGGCATTACCTCTAACTTGAATAAACACCCTGCGCGATTCATTGGTCGTCAATTTCTCAAAATCTATAACTGAAAAAGTAACACCATCCTCATAGCTCCCGCGGGTGCCAGCAATATTGGTTTGTAATCTCTTCTCGACGTTTGCATCTAAACTCAATTGGAAAACGTCTGAGACCGACTCAAGACTATCTGCATCAAATATTTCAACATCAAGCCTTAGGGTAAACTGCCCAGCCTCAGCATATACCGATGCTGGAATGCGAAATAATAAATCCAGCTCTACTTGACTCTCATTGGTAGGGTCAAACAACACCTCTTGCTGATACTCGTTAGTCAGACGAGTTAATATTGGGTCAGACTGGTTCGCTCTGAGAAACTCCAGCGGCAATGCTCCTGAGTCGGAAATTAATCGAAAGTCTTGCAATTCAGAAGTACGGTATCTAAGCAGTAATCGCTGTGGGGAAGGTCCGTTTTGCCCTACTTGATTATCCGGGTCATCATCACTACCGTCGTTGTCATCTTGATTAAGAGCAGAAATCTCCAGCGTCCAACTGCGTGATGACGGCTGCCCGGAGAAAGGCTCGTACTCAAACTCAACGACCGATTCTGCGTCAATAATGTAAGCTTCTAATTCTTGCGCCCGAATGCTGGCGGACCATAAAGCACTAATAACCAGCAGTGTGAAAAAAAACAAAAATACGAATAGTGGCGAAACTCTCATATTAACTACTCCTTCTCTTCTAGCGTTATCGCATCGAGCCGCACTAAACCCGGTTCCGGTAGCTCAGGAACCTCAAAGCGAGCGCGAAACTCATCATTGTCGCCAAATATCACCTCATATTCGCCATGCTCCAATTTCTCTGCCGCAAAACGACCTGTTCGATTGGTAAATATTACGGCTGGCTCCCCGTCTTTGCTAATTAGCTTACCAACCTTCAGGCTCACTCCAGTGCCATCTGGCCAAAATAGGTTGCCAAGCACAGTATTTGCCGCGTCAGAGCCTATATCAATTCGATAACCTGCTAAATTACCGGGAAACAGTTTCACTTGGCTGTCACCCACGTCGTAACCAAGTGGCAAGTCTGCAACCTCAAATGCAATACTTTGCGCTCGATATGAGCTATCTACTGGAACCAGTGTAGTGCTGCGTCTTTTCGCAGTGGTTATTTTGCGCCCTCGTGTTGTATTTCGAGAAACCGACAATTTCTTACCACGTAAATTTTTATGCCTGCCGACTACCGCAAAACCGCTACGAAACGGTCGACCAAATGCAAAACTGCCGTCTGCAAATCCTACCGCACCAGATAAAGTCAGCGACGTGGATGCAAAATCAATCCGATCGTCTCCGTTAAAAGAACTATCACTGTAACGTGCATCAAACTCAAATCTAGAATGCAGATAATCTAGGTCAAACTCATTCTGGTCAACCTCATCACTTACCGTAGATTTGAAACTGGTGTTAATAGCACCAAGCTTTCGACGAGGCTTGCCGCGCCATTGTGAACTAAATTCGTTGCTGGCCGAATTGTATCCAGCTTGCAAACGGGACTCACCTAATCGCTTGGAAAACGTTAGATTGATTCGGCTGTCGCTATCAGTCTGGTTATTTGCACGTTCAGTATTGACGTATTGATAGCCTAGAGATAAACCAAAACTACGAAACGATTTCGAGATATTGATACCAAACTGTTCGGTAATCATATCGTCAACCTCCCGAATGCCGCCTCCAAGAGTAAAACCGAGACCATCTTTAGTGAGCGAAAAACGCGAGTTAAATGCCGTTTCTTCGCCAATAGGTTCGCTTTGTCCCAGACTGATATACGTATCAGATTGAAAACTCGCTTGTGCATCAGCGCGCAAACGCCAACCCTTAAACATTTCTGTTTCCAGATTGTATTGAAGCAATGAATTATAACCAGTACCGAATTCTTCTTGATTTGATGTGGCAGCATTCAGAGCAAATACGCCATACCTAGTACCGTATATTGCAGTTCCAGCGAACAGAGCATGCTCCTCAGCCAGCTCTATATGCGCTCCAAGAGTCAAATTGGAGGTTATACCTTTTTCATAAAAACCCAACACCACTGGATCATCAGAATATTCAACACCAGAGCCACCACCGGTCTGTCGCTCAAACCCTACAGACACGCCGAAGTTAGTAACACCGCCTGCAAGCAAAGTGGTGTCGACATAAGTTGAAAAATTAGCTGCTTCATAACGCGATGTGCCGTCATCAATCAGAACACGCACGTCATTCGCACCACTCGCTAGTGGGAAATCAGAAATCGAATACGTCCCGGGCTCTAAATCAGCAGTATCAACAATAGCGCCGTTGACCTCAAAAGACACAGTTGATGGTCGTTCAAGAGTAAAACCACTCCGTCCGCTGGGCCGCAGATTCTTGAAAGGATTAATCTCCGAGTAATTTCTCTCCAAATTAAAACCAAATAATCGCGCCCCCCCTTGAAACTGAGAGACCGTTGGCCGAATATCGCCGAACGAGTATCGCAAACTACGGCTAAAATCATCATGCGTGAGAGTCACGTCGCGTCGACTAAACTCTCTATTACCACGAGATTCGCTAACGTCAAATTCATAAAACAATGACCATCCAGAAAATCCACCAATAGTGGTAAACCCAGAGAACTCAACATTAGTGTCACCAAAGCCTGATGGCCGATCAAGCGAGCTTTTATGATTAAAGCTATTACGTACAACTATATTTAGCCCGCTAGCAAAGCGCGCTTGACTATAATGATCATCGGGAACTGGTGCGCGCCTTCCTCGGACAGACAAGTACTGAGTGCCTAATCTTGGGATTTGGGCAACCACCGTTAGCAAACCAGAATCAAAAGCGATATCCAAGCCTCGATCTCTGAGCGTTTGCAATGCAATCAACTCAACAGATGTTTCACTATCAACGTACACTTCGTTGGTGAGCCATTGCTCTAGTTGCTCTTCATTGGCGAATTGACTTGCTAATTCTACAAGTCGGCTGATCGGAACACTGACTAGCGTCTGTGTTTGCTCACCCTCCGTGATGTTTGTGATCTGCGCCGAAATATCGCCACTAAAAGCTTGATTAATCACTAGTGGAACTTCGATCTCCAGTGATTGTTGCGCCATAGCCTGACAGCTCATGATCAAGCAACTCTTGATCACGCATAGTGCAGCCAATTTATGCGCACTAAAAACCCATTTTGCAAGAGTAACAAATCTCATTGCATGGTTCCGTTT
Source organism: uncultured Gammaproteobacteria bacterium (assembly GCA_964531625.1). Lineage (GTDB taxonomy): Bacteria > Pseudomonadota > Gammaproteobacteria > Arenicellales > Arenicellaceae > Arenicella. Next base: position 2,284 of record CAZHEL010000015.1, on the reverse strand, counting down.
TATTACTCTAGCCACAGCGCACATCGCAATGAAAAATTCGCTCGCTTGCCTGTAGGCCTGTAAAATCATTTTGAACGTTTACGTGTCAGATGAGATGGATATCGATGTCTGTGTTGGATCGAAACCTTCAATAGCTGGAATCGTAACTCTTAGTTTGGAATTTGGCACAATCAAGTTCTTATCCAACAGTTGTCCGACCTCTAGCTGACCAAGAGAATGAACATTATTCGGGTCAACCGTGCTTTTGATCTCCCAAGTTGTTTTGGAAAATCGGCAAAAACGATTGCCTGTGTTTTCAATAAGCAATTCCCATTTATCGTCTGCCACAGCTTTGATCTGCGATACCGCTAGTTCAGGCTTGGAGTCGAGAGGTGAAACATTAACTAAGGTATTAAAATTAACTAATACACCAATGCCCTGAAAACTCGGATCATCAGACTGTACTGCTAGTTGATTGACCGAAACCCTATAGGCCGTTGATTCAGTAATTACTGGATCACCGACGTATTTAACTTTGACTACCTGTGCCTTGCCACTTTGAATCAAAGCCTGTGGTGGATAAATCAAAAAGTCTTCATCAGCCGGTGTGCGAGTCTCATTGCCGTATTCATCCAGATTAATTTTGGTCGCAATAAACTCAACCGTCATTGCCTCCTCTTTATTGTTCTCAACTCGCAATGAAGTAGCAGATTGGCTACCAGTAGGTTCCAGCTCAAATACCATCGGTGATACGCGTTGAGCTTGCGCAGTAGTAGACAACAATACTAAAGCTATGACGCAAACTATTGCTTTAATATTTTCAAAAAATGTTGTGGCCAGTGTCTGGCGCACAGCTATTCTTGCAAGAAAATTTGCTGAATAAGACATGATTTAACTCCTTATACCCTTTTCAGTAAAAATACGAATATATTTGCTGTGATGGGGCGAACTTGCAGAACAAGTTTACGTTAATTTAGAAGAAAGGGACGGGGCTCGCCCCGCCCCTCTCATCACAACGAGTATTACTGTGCAGTAATATCTAGTGCCAAAGTGTCAGAGTATCCACCAGCAAATACGAGATCATCTAATAGCGTCACTGCTAAGCCTGCAGCAACACCACCAGCCAAGGCTACGCTACCAGCAACATCAGCAGTTACTGACTGATCGTTTGGACCAACGCCGTCTGGAGTTACTAGAGTCAAGTCCAAGCCTATCCCAGGAGAGAAAACCCTTGCACGATAGTCGAAGTTAAGATCTTCGTTATCATCGGACTCTAAACCACCCTCAGAGCTACGAAGCTCAACCACGGCACCGTCACCATCATTACATTGAATACCTACTGGTATATCAATAAGAATAGTGCCAGCTTTACCGCCTTGAAAGTTGAAGTTTGATGCTAAACCGGTTACCTCACATACCGCCTCTACGAAACCGCTAAGTTGTGTGTTTGCAGCTTGAGCGCTTCCAAATGCAAACATACCTGCGGCGATTACTGACATTTTGATAAGATTTTTCATTTATATTTCCTCTATTTAGGTTAAGTTTGACGAATCTAAACCAAGCAATACGATTTAAGCCCGTCCTAAAATAGGAGGCAGTTTTACGCTGTGTGAAGTGATCTTCGAATCCATTTCATGTAAATATAACCCAATCATGTAACCCTCAGCTCCTTACAGCACGACCCTAAACGTGCTCCTAACATTTTGCAGCTCATCATTGAGCGGCGAATGAATATTACTAAGAATGTAAAATTTTGTTAACACCAAGGTTGTTAAGTAAAACAAATAGCATAAATCATTGATGACTTTTGGTGACTCAACTAACTCATTCAATCGAATCACACTAACTAATCATCAATATGAATGATTGTATTTAGTTAAAGGGCACTGAACCCGATTACTCGTTACAAAGAAATATATTATTAGTACGTTCTACGAACATTTAAAGTAACAACATTTATAATCAAAAATCACGCAGGCTAGTCCTTTAGTCCTAGGTATTTTGGTACTCCCCTACTTTCTACTAACTGTAAAGTTACATGCTGACTTGAGTGTCTGCATCACTATGTAACTTAACTCAGCACCCTTTATCAATTGATCGAGATATTTTGCAGGGACAATGCCCTTAGCTTTTATCTCGATGACAACGTCGAAGTCGGTGAACGCCACCGGCACACTGCAAATTAAAAGAAAATCAAAGGGGTCATATATGAATACCTTCCTTACGGTCAAGGAGTGAGTGTATCTGAGACGAGCAATTGCGGACATATATCCGACCATTAATGGTGTCGTTAGCTTTGTAAATA
>CAZHEL010000014.1:50694-64442 GCA_964531625.1 uncultured Gammaproteobacteria bacterium | reverse complement strand
GTTTCATGGGAGAAAGTTTCATGGGAGAAAGTTTCATGGCGAAAAACTACACGACCAAAATCTGCAAGAGAACAGTCTAGATGATCAAGCCCAGTTTGATTCTGAGCAGGGCATTAAAAGTTCGAAACTACTATTAGCAGCCCTCGTACTGGCGCTGTCTATAACAGCTGTTTACTTAATAGCAAACTCGTTTACCGATACTTTGCCAAGCGCTGAGGACTACTATAGTTATTAGTGTTTCAATACTTGTTGATTTTAACCATCTTTTTTAACGCGAAATTCACGATGGCAACCACCACAGTTTTTGCTACCAAAATCTCTAGGACTAAAATCTGCCATTGCACCAGCTTCAGTCAGTGCGGCGGCGGCTGTTCTAAGAGTGTTAGCTTTCTCGCTAAAGGTATCAAAGTCTTCCCATATTTTTGCTTTGGCACTGGTGCCTTCTGGCAAGCTGCCTTCAATTTGAAAACCTTCTTCTATCATGCTGGCTAAATACTCTAGATCTTTAGCATTTTGAATAAAGGCCGCTCCGTCTTCTCGCGCTTTGGCTCCAGCTAATTGACCCATTTTCCAACCAAATGTTTGAAATAAACTAGTGCGAAACTTATACGCACGTTCTTCTGGTGTAGGGCCATCCTGAGAAAAAGCTTGGCTACTTGCCAATAAAACTACCGAACAGAATATCGCCAATGGGGCAGATAAAGTGTGAAAAAATTTCATAGTGAATACTCCTTCTGTAATTAAAGACGTGAATGAAAAGGTTGAAGAATAATTTGTATCAATAATAGATTTATAATTTCGACTGTAAACATAGCACAGAAAATTATAAAAATGGGTGGATACTAACAACAAATGCCTTTTTAAGAATATTAAAATTGATGGTTATTGTTTGTTTCGAGTTTTAGCAGAAAACTTGTGGCTGAAAATAACACCAATCAGTCCAATAAAAATTAAGCAACAGGCTAATAGCTTCCACCAAGGCAAAGGCTCTGCTAGCAAGAACCAAGAGCTGCCAATACCGAATATTGGAACTAACAAAGCCCATGGCGTGACCATGGCAGCAGGATACTTGCGCAACAACATATTCCAAAGTCCATAACCGATTAAAGTATTGCCGACGGTTTGCCAGACAACGATAATCCAAGTTTGCCAATTCGCGGTGTGAATCGCGTTAATCGCATTAGCTGGCCCTTCAAAAATAAAAGCTAGGGCGGCTAAGGGTGGTATCGCGAACACCGATGACCAAGCAATAAATGCGAATATGTTAACCTCACCCGTACGCTTCACAATGATGTTACCAATCGCCCAGCCGAGTGCGGCCAATAATATTAATACCACGCCTAGTATGCTTGTTTGCCCATCGGTAAATACAATAATGGTGGCTATGCCTAAGAAACAGACAACTAAAGATATTGACTGATAAAAACTAATCGATTCTTTAAATAGAAAAGCACTGATAAAAATAGTGAAAAACACCTGTATTTGAACCATCAGTGATGCAAGTCCAGGCGAAAGGTCGCTTTGCATGGCCCAGAACATTAAACCAAATTGACCAACTCCAATGGCTAAACCATAGCCAATTAGCATTCGCCATTGAGTATCTGGTTTAGGCAAGAAAAATATCAATGGAACTGCGGCTAATGAAAAGCGTAGCGTGGCAAAAGTGAAAGCGGGCAGATCCTCCAGCCCATATTCGATAATTACAAAGTTAGTGCCCCATATAAATGTAACCAATAAGGCCGTTAATTGGTGAATTAAGGACATCGAAATTGTTTAGTTATTGGCCTTTTTATTTACTCGAATGGCTTCGTAATTACCTTGATGACATGCGGTTAAAATTTTGTCGCATGCCTCATCAACTTCGTTTTGGTCAGTGCCACGGACAACAAAAATCACTCGGTAATCACTGAAGGTCGAGTTTTTGTCTTGCGGGTAACTGCCAATATCAATGTCTTGGTTTTCTAGTTGGATAGCTTCAAGGGCCGCCGCGATTTCGCCTTCACCAACATTGGCATGTACGGTATTACTTAAAATGGTCATGCCAGTTTTGAGTTCTTTAACAATGTTGTCGAGCATGATGCGCATAATGCTTGGCACGCCTGCCATTACAAATACATTCTCAATTCGATAAGCTGGCACGATCGAGTGCTCGGTTTTGACCATCTTCGCCCCCTCAGGTGCATGCGCCATGCGCTGTGCAGCTGGGGTAAACTCAACCCCTTTTTGTTGTAGATAATTGTTTATGGTGTCGTACACTTCTTGTACTAAAACATTTTCTACGCCGAAGGCTTTAGCAATTGAATCAGAGGTGATGTCGTCATGCGTAGGGCCAATACCACCGGTGGTAAACACATAATCGAATTTTTTGCGCAATTGATTCAGCGCATCAACAATTTCATCTTCTATGTCGGGCACAATTCGCGTTTCGCGCACACGAATACCACGTTGCTCTAAGGTAATGGCAATATGCGCTAAGTTTTTATCTTGGATGCTGCCAGATAGCAGTTCATTGCCAATAAGCAAAACGCCAGCGGTAAGAGTGTTCTTCATGTTTTGTCCAAATGCTTTTTAAAATAGTTTTTCTAATTTAAAGCTGATTGCGTAGCTTAGCTCGATAATAAGAACTTGCCTCTCAAATAGCGAATAATTGCTGCACATTTTCAGAAGTGATTTTAGCAATTACAGATTGCTCGATACCGCTGATCTGACTGACTGACTCTAGTATATAGGGAATATATTCGGGACTGTTTCGTTGCCCTCGATGTTGCTCGACCGTCATATCTGGTGCATCGGTCTCTAATACTATTGATTCTATCGGCAGTGCTTTTAATAGGCCTCTTAGCTTGCGAGAACGTTGATAGGTAAGCATGCCGCCAAAACCAAGTAAGAAGTCGAGTTCAATATAGCGCTTTGCTTGTTGAATACTACCGTTAAAAGCATGAATTATGCCGCCTTTGAGCTTATGTTTGGCTATCAGTTGTATGCACTCATCGTGTGCTTTTCTATTGTGAATAATCACAGGTAAGTCGTGTTGCTTTGCTATAATCAACTGCTTAGTGAAGAACAAGATTTGCTTTTCGCGATTGAGTTGCTGATCCGACAAATAGAAATCTAAGCCAATCTCACCAACCGCAATGGGTGAATGTTGTTCAATTGCTTTAGTTAGCGCGCTTAGATGTTGCGGCTGGTGTTCATCGATAAATATGGGATGTAGGCCTAGGGCTAAATGGCATTGTGCATACTGCGTGCAAATATTATATGTGCGTTGCCAAGTTTGGTAGGTGACCGCGGGTACAATAATGTCACTAACTTGAGCTTCTCTGGCCGTTTGAATAACTTGATCTCGGTCTTCGTCGAAATCTGCAAAGTCGATATGGCAGTGAGTGTCGATTAACTTGAAAGTCATTGTCTGAGTTTACCGTATTTCTATGCAAGAAAATTCCGAAACCCATTTAGATTCAACAATCGATCATGCTCGACGTTTTGGTGGCATTGCCAGGTTGTACGGCGACCTTGGTTTGAAAAAAATCCGAGCCTCGCATATTTGTGTGATTGGTATAGGTGGTGTCGGATCATGGGCAGCTGAAAGTCTTGCTCGTTCGGCCGTGGGTGAAATCACACTCATAGATATGGATGTTGTAGCGGAATCAAACATCAATCGGCAGCTGCTCGCTACAACTGAGAACATTGGTCGCGATAAAGGACTGGTGATGCGTGATCGAATTCACGATATTAATCCAGACTGTAGAGTCAATGTGGTTGATGAGTTTATCAGCAAAAATAACTTAAAGGATTTGATAAATAGTAAGTTTAACTATGTATTGGATTGTATTGATGACTATCGTACTAAGGCGGCGTTGATCCATTATTGTAAAATCAACAAAATAAAAATTTTGACAATCGGTGGAGCAGGTGGTCAGGCAGACCCTAGTAAAGTTGTGCAAACTGATTTAAATCGCACCCAACATGATGTGCTATTAGCCAAAACGCGCAAACTTCTGCGTCAAGACTATGGCTTTCCGCGCAATCTCAAGCGTAGTTTTAGTATTCCTTGCGTGTATTCTAACGAGCAATTGGTTTATCCCGATGGGCAAGGCGGTTTAAGCGCTCAACGTCCAAGCCTAGCTGACAATGATGATTTAAAAAAAGAGGGTTTAGCTGAAGAGTATAGTAATGCGCTTAACTGTGCCGGTGGTATAGGTTCAATCACACATGTTACCGCAACGTTTGCTTTTTTCGCGACGGGCTTTGTACTCAATCAAATAGCCAATGGTAAATCAGATGCAGGCTAATAATTTACCCGTAGTTGATCAAGTAGTAGATACTGACATTGTACTGAGCACTTTAAATGCACGCTATATTCATAGTGCATTTGGATTGCGCTATTTAAAAGCCAATCTTGGTGATTTGCAGGAACAGTGTGTGATCGAGGAGTTCACTTTGGAGTCTCGGCCTGAAGATGTGGTCGAGACCTTACTGCAACATGGAGCAAGGATTATTGGCTTTGGTGTATATATTTGGAATGTAGTGCAAACTACTCAGGTTGTTGCTTTGTTAAAAGCGGTCGCGCCTGATGTGGTTGTGGTGCTGGGTGGGCCTGAAGTAAGTTACGAAAATGAAGAGCAAAAGATTGTTGAGTTAAGCGATTATGTGATCACTGGCTGGGGAGAAACCAGCTTTAGAGAGTTAGCTAAAGATCTGTTAGGTGAAGATAAGCCTTTTCTAAACGAACAAAAAATTATTGTTGGTGAACAGCCTAAATTGGATCAAATCGCTATGCCCTACGGTTTGTACAGCGAAGACGATATCAAGAATCGCGTGCTTTATGTAGAGGCGTCTAGAGGTTGCCCGTTTAAATGCGAGTTTTGTTTGTCTGCACTGGATAAAACAGCCTGGCCGTTTGATTTAGACCTGTTTCTCGAGCAAATGGATATTCTTCACCAACGAGGCGCCAGACATTTTAAGTTTGTTGATCGTACCTTTAACTTAAAAATAAAAAATAGCCTACGTATTTTAGAGTTTTTCTTAGCACGTATGAGCGACGATTTATTCCTACATTTTGAGGTGGTGCCGGATCATTTGCCAAGCGCTTTGCAAGAAATGATCGCCAAATTTCCTGATGGCAGTTTGCAGTTTGAGATTGGTATTCAAACCTTTAATCCAGAGGTGCAAACGCGCATTAGTCGTCGCCAAAATAACCAGCAGGCTAAAGCAAATATTTTGTGGATTCGCGAACATACTAATGCCTATGTACACGCTGATCTAATCTTTGGCCTGCCGGGTGAATCCTTAAGTAGCTTTGCTAGCAGTTTTGATCAGCTATATGCACTTGGCCCGCATGAAATTCAAGTGGGCATATTGAAACGTTTAAAGGGCTCGCCGATCATTCGGCATACGGCGGAGCATCAGTTGGTGTTTAACCCAAATCCACCCTTTAGTATTTTATCCAGTAACACTGTCGACTATAACTCGGTTCAAGAAATGAATCGTTTTGCGCGGTATTGGGATTTAATCGCTAACTCGGGACGGTTTAAAAATAGTTTGCGGCTATTGTTAGCCGATGCCCCGTTTGAACGCTTTTCTGTAGTGACAAAGGCATTGTTTGCTCGCACTGGTCAAACGCATAAAATATCATTGTTGCGTTTATACGATTGTATTTACAACTTAGCCATTGAAGACCTAGGTCTTGCACCTGGACAAATTAGAGCTGCTGTGCGAAGCGATTTCTCAAAATCGGGCTTAAAATCCACCCCTAAATGTTTAAGGGAACAAGAACGTGATGTTTCAAAGTTGAAACCCAATATTGTCGAGAACACCAATAAACACAAGGCCCGACAAGCTCGCCACTAGTTACAAGGCAGGCTTATTTAACAATTCAATTTTTAATTCTTTGACGCAACGGGCATAATCGCCTCTGACAAACTTAATAGTCTGACTCACTAGCCCGACTTACGAACCCTTATTATAACTATGATTAAGCAAAACTCTGTTGTTACTATGCACTATGAACTTAAAGACGATCAAGGCGAGGTACTTGATTCTTCTAAAGGGCAAGATCCATTAGTTTATTTGCACGGTGCGGGCAATATTATTATTGGCCTAGAAGAAGAATTATTCGGCAAATCCGTCGGTGATCAAATTGAAGCCGTGATCTCACCAGAGAAGGGCTACGGCATGCCAGTAGAGGCTTTGGTGCAAACTGTACCTAAAGAGGCGTTTGGCGAGGAGGTTGATAAGGTTGAAGTAGGTATGCGTTTTCAAGCAGAAACTGAACAAGGCCCTGTGCCAGTAGTTGTTACCGGTATGGACGGTGCCACAGTTACGGTTGATGGCAATCATCCTCTAGCCGGCAAAGAGCTGCACTTTAATGTCAGTATTGCTGAAGTGCGTGATGCGTCAGCCGAAGAAATAGAGCATGGTCACGTGCATGGGTCAGGTGGACATCAGCACTAGTAAGGTATTGGAGAAACCTGATGGCTAAACCTGGCTTGTCTGAAGGCACGTTGCACGAACAGCTTACCGATGAGAACCGGTCGGCGTTTGCGCGCTATCAAGATTTAGCTCTAGGCACTAATAGCTTGTGGTACTTGCTTAAGTATGAGCTGATCATATTATTTGTTTCATGGTTGCCGGGTGCCTTGGGTTTGGTGCTGCGTAAGTTTTTTTATCCTTTTATTTTAGGGTCTGTGGGTCGAAATGTGGTTTTTGGTCAAGGCGTGGCTATTCGTCATGGCTTGAAAATTACCATTGGCGATAATGTCATAATTGATGACGGTGCGTTATTAGATGCCAAGGGCGGTATGAATTCGGGAATAGTGATTGGCTCTAATACTATAATAAGCCGTAATGTTGTACTGTCGTGCAAAAATGGCGACATCACTATTGGTAGCGATTGCACTGTGGGTATTTCGACCTTGGTGCATGCGCTGGAAGGTAGCGATGTTGTGTTGGGCAATCATATTTTAATTGGCGCCTTTTGCTATTTTATTGGTAGCGGACCTTACGGTTCCGATAGCCTAGAGTTACCTTTTAAAGAACAAGGAATGTTGCCACAAGGTGGAATTCAAGTTGCTGATAATGTTTGGTTTGGTAGCAATGTACAAATATTTGATGGCGTTACAATTGGCACTGGTTCTATTATCGGCGCGAGCACCGTTGTTAATAAGTCAATTGATGACTTTGCAGTAGTAGCGGGCATTCCTATGAAACAACTAAAATCCCGAAAATAAAAGTCTCGAAAATAGAAGTAACGTAGGCGAAAAGCTGGTAAACAAAAGTCTCGTAAAGCCTAAACCTTAGATTTCCCCAAAAGCTTGGCGTACACCGCCTCTAATTGTTGTCGTGTAATATCCCAAGAGTAGCGCTCTTCAAACTGCTTTAAATTAGCGGCCGCGGTCTCCGCGCGCAGGTCTCTATCTTGAGCTAGCTTAAGTAAAATACGACTTAAATCCTCATTCGATTTAGCCAATTCTGTATTAACAGGCATAAACTCGAGATTATTTAAACTATCGAAGGCGACTACTGGTAAGCCGGCCGCTAGATAATTTAGCATCTTGCCGCTGCCTTCACCCGCATCGGAATTTTTTGGGTCTATTGCTATGCTTGCTATGCTTAGATAACTGGGTAATTTTTCAAAATCAATTTGTCCGGTCAGTGTACAGTGTGCGCTGAGATCATTTTCGTCCAAAAATGGGCTTAGATTTTCGGTTGGGTAGCCAATAATTAAAAAATGCAGTTCGCTGCTTTGTTTCGAGCAATCCAAAATCACTTGTTTAAGTTCATTTAAACCTTTGGAATTCAATAGGGCGCCTGAATACACAACTATTGTTTTAAGCGGAACGTTATTTTCAGAATCGAATTGATAATGATCTAAAAGCTCTTTGACTGATTGCTCAGCTACTTTTGGAAGAGGGTCGGCTCCGTCTTGGCTAAGGGATACTTTATCTGCATTAATTCCAAACTCGTTAATAACTTTTTCTACTGTGTGGCTATTTGAGCAAACAATGTGGGTGGCACACCACATCAAAATTTTCTCCAATTGCGTCACTGGCCATTTAAGATAAGGTCGCTTTTCGAACGCGCCATGGCTTTCTAACTCGCCCGCTAAGCTTCCTTGGAGATCAGCAATTAGTGGTGTGCGGCGCCAAAAAAACAAAACTTTAACGATCAGGCCAATGAGTAATCCTTCATGTAAGTGTGCATGCACAGAGATCGGTTTCAGTTTTCGATATTGCCGAAATACCAGCCATAAAAGCCGCCAATCGGCCAATAGTTTGTATTTGCTAGGGCCGGCTGCTGTTTGGGTATAAGCCTGAATTTTTTTAATGCGTTTGGTAGCCACATTGGCGACATCGCGGCCGTGATGGTAAGTGCATACTGTATTGGCATAGCCCGCTTTGCCAAGGCAACGAACCTCACCTTCTATACGTATATGGCAACCTCTATCAGAAAAGAAAGGGGTAGGCGCTATATGCAAAATATTTTTTATATTGGTGGTCACTGTTTAGTGTCTATGTGCACTCAGTGCTGCCTGAGTGTTGGCTAGTTTTTGCTGCACCGTCTGTAGTTGTTTTTGATACTCTTGATCAGACCATTCGAGACACTCTCGCATAAGCTGTGCGACTTTTTCAACTTCTTGTTGTTGTATACCCATTAGTCCGAGTGACGTGCGATTGAACAAAACATCATTCAGTGAAACAGCTTGCTCTTGTTCTACTGCCCACACTACTTGTCCCATTATATCCTTTGCTTGATCGCTGATAGTCTTTAACAGAGCTGGCTCATCGCTTATACGCTGCATAAACTGATCTAGTTGGCTGCCATATTGTTCAATCAAATGTAGTGTGGTTTCCTTAGGCAATTGATTGTCGTATTGAACTGTTTTTTCGCTGCTGAATTTGCTCAAGCTGGCGTAATCGCTGCCTAATAACTTACAGCGTTGAATTTGACTGGCGCCTGTATCTGACAAAGGCAGCTTTTTATTCACCACCTTCATAGTCAGTTCAGAGAGTTTGCGACCCGTGGTGTATTTTGCACCTAAGGCGGTAATCAATCCGTTCACACCGTTAGCATTTGCATGATCAATGATTTGATACTCGCCTGAGCCCTGATACACGGTACTTTTGATATTATCTGTGTTTAAGGGATATAAACCGCTATAGCCCGAAATTAAGTCTTCGGTTGTTAGTTGGGCATTTGGTAAGGCCTGGTTAACTGCGTCTAATAACTGTGCGACATGACTGGCTGTAATGTTTAAGTTTTGTTCAGGTGCTTTAGTTTCTTCATAGCTCGTGCCAATTAGCGAATACCCTCGCCATGGAATAATAAAAACATGCCGACCACCGCGATCTACTTTAGCTTCGCTTTGATGTTTGGTAGTTAAGGCAATTGCTTGCTGACTGACTTGTCGGGTCACAATATGCGAGCCTACTGCAAAGCCACTAATGCTGGGTGCATGCTGAGCTTTTGGTAGAGTAGAGTTCAACTCATCAATCCACGGCCCCGCTGCATTGATTACCAGCTTGCTTTGGATATTGAAGCTTTCTTGGGTAAGTTCATCTTGGGCTTTTAGCCCACTAACAATGCCGTCGGTCTTTTGAAATTCGGTGGCACTAACATAATTGTGTATCTGCGCACCATCATTGCGAGCGGTTTGTAATATCGCTAAAACCATACGCTCGCTATCGAACATATGGCGCTCATAAAAAACCACCGCACCAGTATTAGATTTATCTTCGGTTCCAATTAACTTGCTCAGCTCATTCGCAGAAATAGAATATGTGTCAGGGATCTGTTGTTCTGGTGAATCAATAATTCGATTTTGACCAAAGCACAACAATTGATAGGCCAGCATGCCGCAGTTCAAGAAAAATTTACTTCGTGGAAAATCTTTAAATGTAGGCACCACGAATGGCACGGGTGTGGATAGATGTGGAGCCGCATAGATATATTCAGCGCGTTCAATTGCGGACTCACGTACTTTGCCAAATTGCATTTGTTGTAGGTAGCGAACCCCGCCATGCAGTAGTTTAGAAGACGAAGATGATGTTTGCGATGCGTAGTCGTGTTTTTCGATCAAGGCAGTGCTGTAACCTTGTTGAGTGCAATGTAAGGCCAGCCAAGCACCACTGATGCCGCCACCGATGATGACCACATCAAACTGCTGGTTTTTTAAGTCATTTAAATTGCGTTTAGAGGTGACCATTTGCCTCATACCATTCTATGGTTTGTGCGACTCCTTGTTCGGTACTAACTTTGGGCGCATAACCAATCAAATCACACGCTTTTTTATTGTCAAAGGCCCGTGATTTAACAAAAAACTCGACGCGGCGTGTATGCAATGGTGGGTTTACACCCAGCGGCTTGCAGATAGCTTCACATAGTTTTGCGGCTAACATTAGTGGTCCAATAGGCGGTGCAAGTTTGGGTGCGTTGACACCTAATTTGTCGGCGATAATGGCGCTTAACTCTTTCAAAGTGCCGTATTCGTTTGAGCACAATATAAATCGTTGGTTAACCGCATTGGGGTGTTCGCCGCACAATATAATACCGTCCGTTAAATCATCAATATAGGAAAGGTGGTATAGATTTTTACCGCCCCCAAATAACGGGAAGAAGCCGCGCTTTATCTGTTTGAACATTTTTAATAATCGCATATCACCTGGGCCGTAGATGGCTCCAGGTCTGAATATACTGCCAACCAGACCCTCATTCATAGCATTGGCAAATAACTCTTCACCAGCCAGCTTGGTACGTTGGTAAATATCCCCCGGATTAAACGGCGACTCTTCATTAGATGGAATTTCTTCAATATCACCGTGTACGCCGATAGTTGAGCAATGCACCGTGCGGCCCACATTGTGTTCGCGCGCGGCATCAACCACATGTTGCACACCATCGATGTTGACTGCCTCATAATACTCATCAGGATGTCCAGCGGTGCGGTATACCGCAGCAATATGATAAATGATGTCGACACCTTGAGCGGCCGCAATGACAGCCGCTTTATCGGTGATATCACCATAGGCTAAGCTGACACCAATGGCTTCAAGATCGCGGGTATTGGACGACTCTCTTACCAGAGCGACTACCTGATTGCCTTGTTCGGCCAGCTTTTTGGCTAATGCTCCGCCAGTAAACCCGGTAGCACCGGTTACCAGAACGCGTTTTTCTGTATTATTCATGAAAAGTATTGTTAAATGAGGTCTATCTCACCCATTTGGGTGAGGACGGGTCTAGCCGAAATATATATACTTCATACTCCTCGAAAGAGGAACGAGTCAAAAAGAAGGAAGACCATTCATTTATGAATGTCCCCTATGGATGGGGTACTCGGCTCTTTTCTACCGTCTTTTTTCTACCGTCTTTTTTCTACTGTCTTTTTTCTACTGTCTTTTTTCTACTGTCTTTTTTCTACTCTCTCTTCTCTACTGTCTCTTTTCTACTATCTTTTCTTTAATCTGTATTGGCTTTTTTACGCCGTACAGCTTTTGATAGTCGTTCGAAATTAATCTTTGCTACTTGATCTAGCATTAGCCTCAAAGATTAATTTACTTCGTCGTCGGTACCCGAAAGTTCTACTCTGAACCTTCTACAACAACACTTTCGATGATCACATCTTCCACCGGTACATCGCCGAATGGTCCCGATTGCCCTGTTTGTACTTTCTCAATATCTTTGACAATGTCCTTGCCGTCGGTTACTTCGCCAAAAACGGCGTAGCCCCAGCCGCTGGGAGTAGGGCTAGAATGATTTAGGAAATCATTGTCTTTTACATTAATGAAAAATTGAGAAGTTGCCGAATGAGGTTCGTTGGTGCGAGCCATGGCGAGGGTATATTTATCGTTAACTAAACCGTTATCAGCCTCATTAACAATAGACGCATTCACCTCTTTTTGTTTCATGCCTGGTTCAAAACCACCACCTTGGATCATAAAGCCTTTGATCACACGGTGAAAAATTGTTCCGTTGTAGTGGCCTGCATTAGCGTAGTTAAGGAAGTTTTTGACAGATTCAGGAGCTTTTTCAGCGTTCAGGCTTAGTACAATATCGCCCTTATTTGTTTTTAGTGTGACCATGGTATTTTTATTGGTAGAAGCCTCATCTTTAGCAAAGGCGGTTGATGTAACAAGACTGGCAATGCTTAAGCAGACAGCCAGAATTGCGGGTTTAATAAACTTAAGATTTAGAGTGTTTATGTTCATAACATTTTGAGTGCTCATTTTAGTACTTTGAAGTTGCAGATGACTAGTTTGTTCACTAAATAGAACTATTGCGTAAATTCGAATAATTCTCGGTCGGTGAGTATAGCATCTAAAGGAACGTCCCAGCTCTGAGCAGGTAGAGATTTAACTTCTTGAAAATGATGTGCCAGCCCGATCAATAAAGGGCGTTGCAACCCTTGATGATTGAGTTTGAAGGATAGAGCACGATCATAAAAGCCCGCCCCCATGCCTAATCTATTGCCTTTTCGATCAAACGCTACTAGTGGCACTAGAACCACATCAAAATATCTAACGGCTAAGGGCTGACTTGTTATTGCAGGCTCCAAAATACCAAGACTATTTTGCAGCTTGTGTTGGTTTGCTGGATAGCAGCGCATTTGCCCTAAGCGATAGTTAGTGATCTTAGGCTGGTAAATTTTTGCTCGGTTAAGATTTTCGACTAGTATTTGGGGTGATATTTCACCGGCGAAAGGCGAATAACTTAGTATTCTTGTGGCTTGCTTAATCTGATAGTGATGTCTTGCTACCTTGGCCAAGTCTCGTTCGGCATTTTGTTGCTCTATATGGGTGAGAAGCTTACGTTGTTGGCGCATTTGCTTGCGCAAGCGTTTGCGTTCTTGCAGTTGACTGGCGTTCAATTTAAATGTTGACTGGCGTTCAATCTAAATAAAGAGAAATGTTAGAGATAATTCAATCTGTTAGCCAGACTTACTATCAGGATAAGCGAGTTAACACAGCGTGTTAGCAATAGTATAAAAAGCAGCGTCACCCATCTGTGCCGTAAATGCTTGGTGCCTTGAACCAAAAGTTCAAGTGGGAGTCTACAGTCGCATCAGGTCCGTTGATGGGTTTAAACTATATTAGTAGTGGTACTACCAGTATCAGTCATTGCCTGATCAACGCTCACAACAGCGAGGTGGTCTGACCCCCGGGGTAAAATACTAGGTTCTAAGGGATTTGAAGCTCCTACAAACACCACAGGCGACGCCTATGGATATTATATCAGTGACTAATGCTTGGGCGGGAAAAACTTATAATACTTTAAGGTATTTAGTTGAGGAGGTGACTAAATCTTACTTTAAAGCGAATGCCTATGGTGTAAAAAAAGCTAACTAGCCTTGATTTCGGCCTCGGCCTCGGCTTCTTGCAGAGCGTTATCGATGCGTGTTTGTAATGCTTCAAGCTTGGATTGCATGTCTTCTTGACCAGCGGTGGATTTTTGCAAGCGCAGCAGATCGTTAGTGATATTTAGAGCTGCCATGATGGCACAGCGCTCGGCACCAATAATTTTGCCTGTTTTTTGAATTTCCTTCATGTTCGTATCAAGGTAGCGTGCTGCCTCGAACAATTCATCTTGTTCTTCTGGTGGGCAGGCTACCGAAAAATCGCGGCCCATGATAGAGATGTTAATAGCCTTGCTACTGTTTGATTTAGACATAAAATTTTAGATGGTTAGCGAACTATTCTTAGGAGCTCATTGGTCTTCACCGCGGAGCTCATTGGTCTTCACCGCGGAGCTCATTG
>CAZHEL010000014.1:0-50594 GCA_964531625.1 uncultured Gammaproteobacteria bacterium | reverse complement strand
GGAGCTCATTGGTCTTCACCGCGGAGCTCATTGGTCTTCACCGCGGAGCTCATTGGTCTTCAAGAGTACGAAGCTTTTCGACAATTTTCTCAAGCCGAGTGCATGCCAACCGATTCTTTTCTTTCAGCTGAGTTTTTTCCGCCAGCAAATCTCCTTGTTCAGATTTAAGTGATCGGTTTTCGGTATTTAACCGTCGACACTCACTGATCAAAGTTTCAATGCGTTGTTCTAGCCCATTTATATTAGCTTCCATGGATTACCTGTCTTTCAATCAAAGGAATTTGTTATTTTAATAGGTCGATTAAATCAACCGTTTGATTAGTCGTATTCCTTATTCAAACAGATGTTTGAGCAAATCTTACGACGCCATTTGTGAACCCAAGCCTTATAGTAAGGCTTAGATTGGGATTGCGTCAACCGCTAGCGCTAAAGAGCTGCGCCTGATATGCAATAAAGCGTGTTAAATTCCACTTTCTCAGGCCGGCACTAAGGTAAACTAGCGGCTTGTTAAATAAAGAATTAGTTTGATGAATAATCTTGTTGATAAAGGCCTTCAGGTTGATGCGGCACTAGCCTCGGCGGATATTGAAATAAGTGCCAGCGAGGTACACGGTACCATAGTAGGATCGATCGCCAATCATTTAAAGTCTGGTATTTCTCCTGACTTGTTGAAATTAATTGAGCCCGAAGCCAACCCTGAAAACGAGCGTTTTTCGCAGTTAATCGAGGCTTTGCATGAGCTGCATCGCGATACCGCTGAACTATTATTTGAAGGAAAAGAAGACTTTGATCTGTTGTTACCCGATGAAGATCAAACTCTTGCGGTGCGAGCAGACGGCTTAGCAGCCTGGGCCAAGGGCTTTATTCTAGGCTTGCTCTACAATGATGCCTTTAGTATAGATCAATTGCCTGAAAGTGCACCTGAGATAGTCAGGGACATGATGCAGATATCAGAAGCGGCAGCGGGCGCTGATGACGAACGAGAAGAAGACTGGGCGCTGGCAGAATTGCATGAATATTTAAAGGTCGGAGCGCAACTGGTGTTTGAATTTATCTATTCGGAACGAGCAACCAGCGCCCCCGAGACTTCGCAATAAGTAAAGCTTAGTATAAACTTATGGCAGCAGCAAACGTCGTATAAAGACATTAATTTATCAGAGCATAATTATGAGTAATAAAGTATATCAGCGTCGTCGCGCCGAACTTGTTAATCAAATAGGTGACAACGATATTGTGGTTATCTCCACCGCGGCAGTTAAGCCTCGCAATGGCGATGTCGACTATCAGTTTCGTGCCGATAGCGACTTTTATTACTTAACTGGCTTTACTGAGCCTGAAGCAGTATTGGTTATTTGTCCCAATCGTGAGCAAGGTGAGACTATTATTTTTTGTCGAGAAAAAGATCCTGTAAGAGAACAGTGGGATGGCAGGCGTGCCGGTCTTGAGGGTGCAATAGAACACTACGGTGCCGATGACGCGTTTCCTATCGACGACATCAATGAAATTTTACCGGGCTTAATGGAGGAGAAAGAGAAAGTCTATACCACGGTGGGTCGTTATCCAGATTTTGATGTACAGCTTTTAGGTTGGGTGGCCGATATTAAACAACAAGCTCGCTTGGGTAAGCATGCGCCGTATGAGTTTGTTGATCTCAACCATATATTGCATGAGCAGCGTTTAATTAAGCGGCCCGAAGAAGTCACCCTAATGCGTCGAGCTGCCAAGATGTCGGCCGCAGGCCATCAGCGTGCCATGCAAGTGTGTCATCCTGGAATGTACGAGTATCAGGTGCAAGCTGAGATGGAGTGCGAGTTTCGTAAAGGCGGCAGCCATTACAACGCTTATCCATCTATTGTGGCGGGTGGCAACAACGCTTGTATTTTGCATTACGGTGAAAATTCGGATTTGTTAAATGATGGCGATCTATTGCTAATTGATGCAGGTGCTGAATACGGCTGCTACGCGGCAGATATAACCCGTACTTTCCCTGTTAATGGTAAGTTTTCGGCTGAACAGCGAAGCTTATATGACATTGTTTTGGCGGCACAAGCAGCGGCCTTTGATAAGTGCCAAGTAGGTAATACTTGGGATGAAGTCCATGCGGCGGCAGTCGCGGTAATTTCTCAGGGCTTACTTGATGAAGGTTTACTCAAGGGCACGCTGGATGAAGTAATAGAAAGCAGTGCTTATTCGCAGTTTTATATGCATCGAACGGGGCATTGGATTGGCATGGATGTGCATGATGTGGGTGACTATAAGGTAGAAGGCTCTTGGCGCGAGTTGGAGTCAGGCATGGTGTTTACTGTAGAGCCTGGTATTTATGTGACTCCTGCTGAGAATATTGATGAACGTTGGAATCATATCGGCATTAGAATTGAAGATGATGTGCTTATTTTGAAAGACGGCTTTGAAAATTTAACCGAAGCAGCACCTAAAACACCGGATGATATAGAAATGGTCATGGCCGGTTAGGGCGACGATCGTTACCAAGCACCCGAGTTTAATGACCTCGATGATCTAGGTAATTGTTTAGTAAATGGAGAGTCAAAAAAACTACGATGTTGTTATTGTTGGGGCTGGTTTGATTGGTGCCAGTTTGGCAGCTTTGCTGGCCAAACATAGCGATCACAAGATTGCCTTGGTGGAGCGATCAGCGCGACAGACAAATAACCAATACCCAAACCAAAGAGTTGTGGCATTGGGAAAAACCGCTACCGATATTTTGCGTGAAACTGGTGTTTTTGAACAACTAGATCGGCACTCATGCTATCCGTATCAGCGCATGTATGTTTGGGACCAGCACAGCAATGGAGAGCTGTCATTTGATGCTCAAAGTCAGGGTCAAGAAATACTCGGGCATATGATTGACAGCATGCAAGCCTGTTTACACCTACAATCAAAAATTGACTCACAAACACAAATTGACAGCTATTATGGCTGCGCGGTTGAGAGTTTGACTCAACACGAAAATAGTGCTGATTTAGCAATTACCAAAAACGGCGGAGACTCATTTACTAAAAACAGCGGAGGCTCACTGAACTTGCGAGCACCTCTAATAGTTGCCGCTGATGGTGCTCGGTCATGGGTTCGTCAACAAGCAAAAATATTTGCCAATCGATATCAGTACCAACAACAAGGAATTGTTGCTCGTATTAGTTGCGAGCTAAACCACCAAGACACTGCCTGGCAATGTTTCTTGGATACTGGCCCTGTGGCGGTTTTGCCGATTTGCGATGATGATGATTTTCAAAACCAAGGATCAATTGTTTGGAGTGCCAACAATCAACGGGCGAATGAATTGATGGAGTTAGACGATTCAGATTTTGCTCATCAGTTGAGCTTAGCCTTGCAAGGCCGTCTTGGCGAACTCCAATTATTATCAACGCGCCAAGCTTTTCCATTAATGAGTCAACATGCTCAACAATATTACACACGCAATATCGCTTTAGTGGGGGACGCGGCCCACAGCATCCATCCTTTGGCAGGCCAGGGTGCGAATATAGGCTTTAAAGACATACACATACTCACTGCACTATTGTCAGCGACTGAATCTACCGGCTTGGCTGAGTTAAGTTTGTTAGAGCAATATCAAAAACAGCGTCGCACCGATAATTTGCAAACAGATAGGGTTATGAGCGCCTTGCATTTCGCCTATCAAAATACCTCGCCATGGTGGCAGCTAGTGCGTGGCGCTGGCATGAATTGGCTTAGCACCTCAAAAACTATTAAGAAATTGCTAGCCGAACAGGCGATTGGCTTCTAAATTGCTGCGATTGATCGAATCCAATTTGCGTTGCTATCATTTTGTTAGAAAAAATCACCAATATTGCCTGAGAATGTCTGCGTAATTTTGTGGATAATCTGCCTTGCTAGCAGGCACTAACTTACTTTGGTCGGCAAATAGTTGGTAGATTGGCGACAGCAGCACAATATTTTGTCTGGCCGACAAAAACTCACTTAGCTTACGCCGGATGCGTGTGGTTACCTTAGGGTGAACGATATATGCGTAGTTAGTATATGTATTGCCTTGCTTAAGACGAATAAGTTTGTTTGGGTTGCTGCGTTCAAACTCTATAAAGTTATGTTCACTGATGGAGTATGCATCACATTTACTTTGTTTGTTATGCAATGCCTCAGTAACCGACCACAGCTGTCTTCCACTAGCCGATAGCAAGCGGTTTTCGAAAGCGTGGCTTACCAGCAAATAGTCTAAATTTAGCGCCCGTTGGGTGCAAATTTGAGAGTCGATTAGATCATTGATTTCAAAGAATTCTCTCTTAGATCGTTCTACCGCTATCACATACTTTAGCTGTTTGTCTAAGCGTAGCAGTGGTCGAAACCCTTTTTCATGAATGCTCCACGCTGTGTAATGAGGTGCGGTGAAAAATACACCAAAATTGCCATCGCGAATCGCCTGTTGATATTGTACCCAATGTTCGGCCGTCTTGATTTTAATGCTCGTCAAACGTGCTTTATCTAAAGCCTTGCGTAACTCAGCCAGCAGTTGTTTGTAAGGTTCTGCAGGTATCGGCAAGTATAAAATTATCTGCCTATCGTTAAGCTGATTAGATTGAACTTTATTTGCCGACTCTATTGGAATAGGGTCGGTGCTTGTTTGTGCTTGCACTTGTGTAACCAAGCCGCAGATAAAAACAGCAGCAAATAAGCCAATTACTGAGATGTAGACTGTAAGTTTAGCAGTCAGATTTTTAAAAAAAGAGAGTAAGGACATAGCCAAATATTGTAACGTGGATTGCAAAAACTGGTAAACTTTGACACACATTAAAAATAGAGTCCATTAGGCAGTAAGGCACGCAAAACTCTATTGCACACTATATAAAAGCTACTATTGGGAAAAAATATGCCCGTAAGTAATGACTTAAAAAAGGCAGGTCTTAAGACGACGTTGCCACGATTGCGAATTTTGGCAGTGCTAGAAGAAGGCACACAGCGCCATTTTTCAGCTGAAGATGTGTATAAAGCGCTGCTTGATGGTGGTGAAGATATTGCTTTTGCTACGGTTTACAGGGTGCTAACGCAATTTGAAAGTGCTGGTTTAGTGTTGCGTCATAATTTCGAGGGTGGTCGATCGGTTTTTGAATTGGATGATGGCAAGCATCATGATCATATGGTTTGTGTGAAATGCAATACGGTTACCGAGTTCTATGACGATGAAATTGAAGAACGCCAAAAAAGTATGGCCAAAAAATATAATTTCGAGCTGCAAGACCACTCTTTGTATCTCTACGGCTTGTGCCAAGCCTGCCAAAGCTAGTTATTGATTGGTCTCAGACAAATCTTTAACTCAAAAAAAATTAATTTAGAATAACGTTCATTGTACGTTGTTTGTCCCCAATCCTCTCTCTTTTGAAGAATACAAATTAGGAGAACAAAATGAGCAATACTCCGGATAATTTAGTTTATGCAGCCTCACATGAATGGGCTCGTAAGCTTAGCGATGATGTCATAGAAGTAGGTATTAGTGATTATGCACAAGAAGCCTTAGGTGATGTGGTTTATGTAGAGCTGCCTGAAGTAGGTCAAGCGGTTGGTGCTGGTGAGCAATGTTGTGCGGTTGAGTCGGTTAAAGCGGCCTCAGATATTTATGCGCCGGTTAGTGGGGAAATTGTCGAAGTTAACGAAGGGCTAGATGGTGAGCCAGAATTGCTTAACGAATCACCTTATGAATCTGGTTGGATGTTTCGCATCAAGGTGAGTGATATTAATGAATTACAGGACTTGCTAAGTGCAGATGCGTACCTAGCTCAAGTCGACGATTAACATTTTTTAGAGAAATTTACATGAGCTGTCTTATCACTGGATCCATGGCCTTTGACACAATTATGGTGTTCGAAGATCAATTTAAAAATCACATTCTTCCGGAAAAAACCCATATTTTAAACGTGGCGTTTTTAGTACCGACCATGCAGCGTTTTGTGGGCGGTTGCGCGGGCAACATTGCGTATACACTTAAACTATTGGGCGGTGACCCTAAGATTATGGCAACCGTAGGTGAAGATTTTGCTCCTTATGAAACTTGGTTAAATCAGAAAGGTATTTCTGATGAGTATATTCGCGTGATTGCGGATTCATTTACCGCGCAAGCTTTCATCACTACTGATCTTGATAACAATCAAATAATTGCTTTTCACCCTGGTGCCATGAATTTTGCGCATGAGAATAAGGTTGCTGATGCTAGCGACATAAAGTTGGGCATTATCGGGCCTAACGGAAAAGACGCGATGATTGAGCATGCCGCTGATTTTGCACAACAGGATATCCCGTTTATTTTCGATCCAGGTCAACAGCTACCGCAATTTGACGGCGACGATTTGCTGACCTTTTTAGATCAGTCTACTTATGCCATCGTCAACGATTATGAAAGTGAGATGATGCTTGAGAAAACAGGACTAACACTAGCAGAGCTTGCCGCCAAGGTAGAAGCTTTGATTGTTACTCGAGGTGGTAAGGGTTCAGAAGTATATGCAGATGGAGATATGATTAATATCGCCAGCGCACCGATTAGTGAAGCAGTTGATCCCACTGGCTGCGGTGATGCATATCGTGCGGGTATTATGTACGGTTTGACGCAAGGCCGTGATTGGAAAACATGTGGTCAACTTGGCTCACTCTGCGGTGCTATAAAAATAGAACAATCAGGAACGCAGCAACATAGCTTCACAATGAACGAATTTGCATCGCGTTACCAAGCCGCCTTTGACGAATCACTCTAGACTGCCCGAGCGCTTCTGTTATTTTCGATTAAATAGATCTGAAATCTAGCAAGTATCGTAGATATGTTAGTGCACCCTAATTTCGATCCAGTTGCCGTCCAGTTGGGTCCGTTTGCCGTCCATTGGTATGGATTGATGTATGTGCTCGGGTTTTCGGGAGTTTATCTATATTGGAAGTATCGTATTAAGACATTTCCCACGTCTGTCGGCTCGCAATGGAATACTGAGCGTGCTTCTGATTTACTTTTTTACGGCGCGCTGGGGGCGGTTATCGGCGGACGCTTAGGCTATGTATTATTTTATAAACCAGCCTACTATTTAAGTAATCCCACAGAAATCGTTTTTATCAATCAAGGCGGTATGTCATTTCACGGTGGCTTGATTGGTGTGCTGTTAGTGTTGTACTGGTTTGGTCGTAAAATTAATCTTAGTTTTTTGCAAGTAGGGGACTTTGTCGGACCAGCCGTACCGATAGGCTTGTTTTTTGGGCGTATGGGTAACTTTATCAATCAAGAGTTATGGGGCGAACCCACGGATCTACCCTGGGGTATGGTGTTTAGTACGGCTGATCAACAACCGCGTCACCCGTCTATGCTTTACGAAGCGGTCCTAGAAGGATTGATATTATTCGTGGTATTGCATTTTCTTGCTCAAAAATCGAGACCCATCGGTTTTCTATCTGGATGCTTCTTAATCGGCTATGCACTCTCTAGAATGCTAGTAGAGTTTGTTCGAGTACCAGACGCCCACCTCAATTATTTGTTTCTCAACTGGGTGACTATGGGGCATGTGTTAAGCTTACCCATGCTGCTAGGAGGTGTTTTTCTGTTAATTCGGACTGGAAATAAACGCTAAAAGGCCCTATATATGTCAGTATATGGTTTGTATAAGTCCCCCAAATAAGGCTTGTTATGAATAAAATGAATAAAATGATAAAAATAAATAAAAATAACCCAAGTATTAATCGGAATATGGCTATAAATACTGTTTCTTTTATTGCTTTCTTCTTTGCACTAGTTAGCTTTGCAACTATTAGTCATGCGGTTCAAAAATGTCAGGATGCTGATGGAAAGTGGCACTACGGTGACATTGCAGTCGCTGCATGTGAAAATTCTAAAATTACCACACTTGATGAGCGCGGTTTTATTGAAGATGAGCTAGCCCCACCTAAAACTGAAGAAGAGCTAGCCAGTGAAGCACGAGCAGCTACACAAGCGGAAGAAGAAGCAGAGCGAATGCGTTTAGAAGAAGAAAATAAGCTGCGAATTCTCAGTATTTATGAGACCGAAGCGGATATTGACCGACATCGTGATAATCAGTTGGATTCAGTAAACGGAAATATTGCCGTGCACAAAGCGTTTTTGAAAAGCCAAGAAGCGCGAATTAAGCGTAATCAAGCAAAAATAGAGATAACTAAACATCTCGCAGCTAAAAAACGTCTCACACAAGATATCGAAGATGTGAAAGGGCGTATGCAAACGTATCAGTCAGCACTCGAAAAACTATTGGATCAAAAGGAACAAATCGTAAAGAAGTTTGACAGTGAAAAGGCTTTGTACCAGCGCTTAAAAATTGAAAACAGTAAATCTGCTAAGAAGAGCTAGCCACAATTATTGATAGGGCGGTGCTAGTCGGATTCGCTCTATGAAAACACTTATTATTAGTGCCTTAGCGGGCATGTTTATGGTGCTTGGTTACGCACCGTTTGGATTTTCAATCGCGCCTTTTATTAGCCTTGCTTTGTTGTTTTACTTGTGGCGTGGTAGCTCTTCGCCGCGACAAGGTTTTTTTATCGGCTTGTATTTTGGTTTGGGCCTGTATTTGTTTGGCGTTTCTTGGGTGTATGTATCACTTTCTACCTACGGTGGGATGCCGCTATGGATGGGATCAATTGCGGTACTAGGTTTTGCCGGCTTACTAGCTCTAATTATCGCTGCACTAGGGTACTTGTATCACTATGTGGCGTTTTCAGCTTCGCTTTCTATTGCAGCAAGGCGTGTAACGATCGTTATTCAGAGTTTGGTTCTGGCCTCGCTATGGACTATTTTTGAATGGGTAAAAAGCTGGTTGTTAACAGGTTTTCCATGGTTGGATGTTGGCTATACCCAAACCAGTAGTTGGTTGTTTTCTTTTGCGCCCGTTGGCGGCGTCTATTTTATTAGTTTCGTAGTCTCTTTAATGGCCGCCTTAATTATGTTCGGTATCAGTGAACGTAAGCCAGTAGCGCCTGCGGTAATTATCATAGCCTTGCTTGTGAGTGCTTATGCTATGGATGGTTTGCACTGGTCTAAGCCTGTAGGTAAGTTTTTGCATGTGGGTGTTGTGCAGGCCAATGTGCCTATCGAAGCGAAATGGCAAGCTGAGTATCGAGACGATGTTGTAAATCAATTGGCGACACTGAGTCACAGCCTTAGTGAACAAAATGAATTGGATTTGTTGGTATGGCCCGAGACGGCAATACCACTGTATTTCCAACAAACCGACGATGATTTTTGGAAGTCCGTTAAACCTAAAGGTGTCGCTTTATTGACCGGTTTGTTAGACAGTTCTGGCACAGATCAAAAGGTTTTTAACGCGGCCACCTTAGCCTGTGACGGACAAACTCAGCTTTATCGAAAACGTCATTTAGTGCCTTTCGGAGAATATTTGCCGCTGCGTTTTTTGTTTAATTGGGTATTAGAGTATCTTGAGTTTCCGATGAGTGATTTTGCCTCTTGGCAGGGACAACAAGCACTCGGTTGCGGGGAATCGATTAAAATTGGCTTATCCATTTGTTACGAAGATGCGTTTGCAGCCGAGTATCGCGAGCACTTGGGGGACGCAACCATATTAGTTAACATAAGTGAGGATGCTTGGTTCGGAGACTCTTTTGCTCCTCATCAGAGAACTCAGATGGCGCAGATGCGGGCGCGAGAACTTGCTCGACCGATGGTTCGCAGTTCTAACCCAGGGCCTTCATTTGTGATTGATCATACAGGCGAGATAAAAATTATCTCTGATCAATACCAGGTAGCGACTTTTGTTGAAAAGGTTCAGCCGCACACTGGTGATACCTTATTTAAACGTTTTGGGAATTGGATAATCTATTTGAGTTTTTTATTGGTGTTAGCAAGCGTATTGATTAATCGAAGATTAGATAATCAATAAAGGCGGACCGTTTTAAAAAAGCCTGTAGAAAAAAGCCTGTAGAAAAAAGCCTGTAGAAAAAAGCCTGTAGAAAAAAGCCCGGTAAAAAGTATTATTTAAATACTAAATTTCGCCTAGCTTTTTGAGCGCACGATCCAAACCAGAAAAATTTGGTTTACGTATTCTTCGCGCTGAACCGTCACTCTCACCCGGAGGTGCCGGAGTTCCCTTTATCCTAATATCTCGGTGATTGCCTCTATCAGATGCAGCACGGTCATCGGCGCTAACTGCGTGAGACTCCCGTCGGCCATGACCACCATCATCTTCATCTTCATTGTAGACATCGTCGTTATAGCTATCATCATTAAAAGTAAAGATTTGACTGTTACCACTTTCATCTGATTTTATAAGCGGTAGACTTTCCGCTGCGCCATTGCGATCTAAGATTACTTCTGCGCCACGAATTTCTCTTATTTTTGCACTTGCGCCTTCAATTTTCTCACCGATTGAGTAAAGGTTTGACTCTCTCGACCCGCTTTTAATGATAGCTCTTGCTATTGCGTCGTCATTTGCCCAGAGAATGCCGTGCAGTGTCAAATCTAGTGTTGTCTCGGGTGCTTTTGTAACTGCTACCGCTGGGGTAGCATCGCCAAACAAATCGGCATCGGTTATTTGTCGTACTCGGTATGGTGCTTTGCGATTTTTGTTGATTGGCTGTATTTCTTGGGGTAGATAGTTAGCCTTTTTAGTTTGCACAGAGCTATAGATAGTCATACCAGTGGAAACCAACATCCAACACAGGCAAATTAAGGCAATTGCCCATGCGATTTGCAGACCGTGTTTTTGCACGGTCCGATTGTTAACAATGGTATTGATCTGTAGCATAGCCTATAGTTTACCTGAATTTGTACATTTGCCACATAAACTAACGCGAATTGTAGGCAATTAGAACAATTCGTAACAATTGTGCAAGGGCGGCTTTATCTTGACTGTTAACTATGAAGACTGACTTTTTTCATGCTCTCGGAGCTTACAAGTGGTGGTGTGTGTGGGTAGCCTATTGGCGCCTTTGGGTGGTGCAGATTAGACTTAAATTGAAACATCGCTTGAATCAGCAGCAATGGCTAAATCTGAAATTACATTATGCAAATAATTTGCGGACTGCACAAAGCTCTGAGATTGTATCGAATAATCTAGTACAACAAGATGGGTTGCTGCATGCAATGCGAGTACATGAATCGGTTCGACTCGCAGCGCGATTGCATTTTGTAGAGCAGGCCTGTCTATCAAAATCAATCGTCTTAGCCGATATGTTGAATGCACAAGGAGCTCAAGCCCAAGTTATGCTAGGCGTGAGTAAACAAAACGGGCAGTTTCGCAGTCATGCATGGGTTGAGATAGAAGGTCAAATGGTTAGCGAGCCAGAGAACGTATTACAGGATTTTAAGCCAGTTAACTTATAGCAACAGAACGGTAGCCAAGCCTAATACTGAAAAATAACCAACAACGTCGGTGACGGTAGTCAATGCAACGCCACCCGCAAGCGCTGGATCAATATTCAATTTATGTAAAAATATTGGAATACACACACCAGCAATAGCGCCTATAAACAAATTCGCTATCATGGCTGTGGCAATGACTAAACCTAAGTTCAAGTCTTGATACCAAAATGCCGCAATGGCCGCAATCACAACCGCCCACAGTAGCCCATTAAGTACCCCCACCATAGATTCTTTTTTTAGTACAGTCAGTACATTACCACGCGAAATTGTACCCATGCTCATGCCGCGAATAACCACGGTTAAGGTCTGCGTGCCGGCATTGCCTCCCATGCTGGCGACAATAGGCATTAGCACTGCAAGTGCGACTAGCTTCTGAATAGAGCCTTCAAATTGGCCTATTACCCAAGAACCTAATAAGGCGGTAATCAAGTTAACGCCTAACCATAGTGCTCTATTGCGAGAAGTTTGCGTAACTGGGGCAAAAATATCAGTTTCATTTTTTAGCCCTGCCGCGGCCATGATATCGTGTTCGGCATGCTCACGTATAACATCCACCACATCATCAATCATGATTCGCCCCAGTAACTTTTGATTATCGTCAATGACGGGTGCTGAAACTAAGTCATAATCTGCAAAAGCTTTGGCGACTTCCTCTTCGTCATCAAGGGTGTTGAAAGTAACCGGGGAGCCAATTGAGTGCTGGTTTACTAAGTCCTTGGCGGGTGCAGTAATGAGTCTAGCTATCGGTAATACACCGGTTAGCTGGTGGTTGCGATCGACCAAATAAATGCTATCAGTTTGGTCGGGTAGTTGTGTTTTTAGGCGTAAATATTGCAGTACTACTTCAATCGAAACATTGTCTCGTACACTGGTGGCATCGAGGTTCATCAGACCGCCAGCGCTGTCTTCTGGGTAGGAAAGTACTTCGTCTAGGTTGCTGCGGGTTTCGGCATCAATCGCGAATAACACATCGGCCAGTAGCGAGTCAGATAAGTCGGGGATTAAATCGGCAATATCATCGATATCTAACTGCTGAATAGAGCGGATTAATTCATCTTTATCTAACTCGTTGGCGAGATCTTTAAATACGCCTTCGGATAACTCTGATAGCACTTCGCCAGTAGCCGCATTAGGTATGTAAGTCCAGGCAAACGGTCGCTTTTCGGGTGTTAAGCGTTCTAAGGCATCTGCGATATCAGCCGGGTGTGCAGCAACAAATAGTTCGGCCACCGTATCAGTATCGTCGGCATTAAACAGTTCTACAATATCATCAATTGTTGGAGTAAGGTGTGACACGGTGTTTTATTGGCTAGTCTTTATGGTCCGCTATTATGAGTTAAGTACATCCAAAATAGCCAGTGCGACAAGCTTAGCATTATTGTGGCTAGCAACATAACGGCTTCGCTATTAGTCTTGGGAGCTAATATTCGAATTCAGTTTGGTGAGTAAATCGCGCGCCTTACTTGGATTTTCGGCACCTAAAATTTGCCTAACCTGATATTTAAGCTTATTCGTATCTGTCTTTAATAAGGTTTCTTTAACATCGAGTAGATAATTTGCGTCCATACTAAAATTATCTAGGCCTAAACCTAAAAGCAATCGCGTGTACTGTACATTGCCTGCCATCTCACCGCATAGAGTGACCGGGATGTTGGCTTTTTTGCCAGCTTTGATAACACCCTTGATCAAATTCAGAACTGCTGGGTGAATGGGATCATATAAATAGTTGACTGCATCATCAATCCGATTGATGGCGAGCGTGTACTGAATTAAATCATTTGTGCCGATGGATAGAAAATCTAGTTTTTGAGCAAACAGATCGGCCATAATGGCAGAGGCAGGCACTTCAATCATGCCACCTATTCGGATTCTAGAATCGAATTTAACGCCTTCTCGTTTGAGCTCAGATTTGGTTTGTTTGATGATACCTAACACCTGATTGATCTCATCGAGGTTGCTTAGCATAGGAATTAGAATCGACGCTTTGCCAAAAGCAGATGCTCTTAAAATGGCGCGTAATTGTGGTTTAAACAAATCTGTATGACTTAGGCATAAGCGCACCGCTCTTAAACCAAGTGGAGATACGCTAGAGCTTTTCTGCGGATAGTCGAAGTCTAATTGTTTGTCTCCACCAATATCTAAGGTACGAATGACCACAGGCTTGTTGTTCAACTGTGTGACAGCGCGCTTATATACTTTGAATTGTTCAGCTTCGGTTGGTGCGGTTTGACGGTTCATAAAAAGATACTCGGTGCGAAATAGCCCCACTCCCCAAGCATTAGTATGTTTGACCATTTTTAATTCAGATAAAGACTCAATATTAGCCATTAAGTGAACTTTCTTACCATCATGCGTTTTAGTCGGTTTTTGGGTAAGGTTAGTTAGTAGCTTTTCGCGCTCGCGTATCTTGCGCTGCATGCCTTTATATTCTTTTAAAACCTTGGCGCTGGGATTAACTAGAATAATGCCTCGCATACCATCGACGATTAGCAGGTCATTATCGATAATATAGCGACTACTGCCGTGTAGTCCGACTACAGCGGGTAAGCGCAGACTTCTTGCAACAACTGCCGTATGTGAAATTTGACTGCCTAAATCCGTTACAAAGGAACTGACCTTTCGGTCTTTCAGAAACATTGTTTCCGCTGGCGATAAATCCTTACTAACAATGATCTTGCCAGATAAGTCCTCGTTATTAAACTCATCGAGGTCATGCGTGACAATGCCTAATAAATTACGTAGCAGGCGATTGATGATATGTTGCACATCAGTTTTCTTATTACGCAGATAGGGATCCTGGATTTGCGCGAACATTTTAATAATGTTTCTAGCTTGCTGACTAACTGCATATTCAGCATTAACCATATCTTTTTCTATAATACTCTCGGTTTCATCGACTAAAAGCGGGTCGCGCAACATCATCATATGTGCATTAATAAAGGCTGCGCTTTCTTTGGGGGCGTCGCTTGGGAGTTGTTTAAGAATTTTCTTATATTGCTTTTCGGTATTGGCTACGGCCACGCGAAACCGAGCTACTTCAGAACGGATGTCGTCTTTACCGATTTTGTAGTGCGGAGTCTCAATATCGCTGTTTTTCAGCACATAAGCTGAGCCAATTGCGATACCGCGGCCTATGCCAGAACCAAACAGGCTAAGCATTTAGGCAACCTTCGATCATATTATTCACCCTCATCAAAATAACTATTAATTAGCTCTTCTATGGCGAGCATAGCAGCTTCTTGATCTTCTCCTTCACAGGAAACCGTAATAAGGCTTCCTTGCGAGGCGGCCAGTATCATTACTGACATAATGCTTTTCGCGTCCGCTGTTTGACCACCAAACACTATCTGCGTTCGACTCGCATAGCGATTAGCTGTGCTGACTAATTTAGCGGCTGCGCGAGCATGTAAGCCGAGTTTGTTGATGATTTGTATCTTTTTTTCAATCATTATAAATAAGTACGATTCAAAAATTATTAATCAATGGTTATTGAGCATTAGTTAGTGACTTAGCTCTCGGTGCCGCACCAGTGTTTGAATACTAGTATCTTTACAAAAGTGATTGCGTAATAGATTACACAAATACACGGAACGGTGTTGGCCACCGGTACAGCCTATTGAGACCGTAATATAATTACGATTATCATTGTTAAAGTGCGGTAGCCAATGGGCAATAAAATCTTTGATTTGAATATACATATCATTGCACAGTGGTTGCTCTGATAAATATTTTTGCACTGGTGCATCTAGCCCAGTTAATAGTTTCAAGTCATCTTGCCAATGCGGGTTTGGTAAGCAACGCACGTCGAACACATAATCGGCATCAATCGGTGGGCCATACTTAAAACCGAATGATTGAAACAATAGAGTCAGAGATTGCTCATTGGCAATGGCCGAATCATCACGAATTATAGAACGAAGTTCATGCGGTGTGGTACTCGAGGTATTGACGTGTCTATGCGCAACCTTAGACAGGTGTTTGAGTAGTTTGCGTTCTTTTTGTATTGCTTCAGTAAGTGATGTGTGCTCGTCTGATAAAGGGTGCTTTCGTCGAGTTTCGCTAAACCGTTTTAGTAAGGTCGAGTCATCAGCATCAAGAAAAATAACTCGAAATTTGATATTCAATGATTCTAGGCTTGCAAAACTATCTTCCAAATCACCAATAAAATCTTGATTGCGAGAATCAATGCTAATTGCGAAGTTCTGGTAGTTAGATTGATTTCCAATTGCTCGGGAGGCCATTTCCGAGACTAACGAGGCTGGCATGTTATCTATGCAATAAAAGCCTAAATCTTCTAGAACTTGCAAGGCAATGGTTTTGCCAGAGCCTGATGTGCCGCTAATAATAAAAAATTTAATAGAGCTCATACTGGTTTTACGTAGACCAAGTTCTGATTAGCTCAATAAGCTGATTGGCATTGGAAGCATTGCTGAGCTGCGATTTATAGTCATTATTGGTCATCATGCGGGCGATCTCACTAAGCATATCTAGATGTTCCTTTGAAGCATCTAGCGGTACTAATAAGCCAAAAGCAACGTCGACTGGTTGACGATCTATGCTGTGATAGTCAATTGGAGTGTCCAGCGTAATCACCGCTATCACAGTTTTATTTGTTGCAGAACAACGGCTATGCGGCAAGGCAACACCATTGCCAATACCAGTATTGCCAAGCTTTTCACGCTCTAACAGATGATGATAAATATCTTTTTCTCTGACCTCAGCCTCTAGCGGTAGGGTTAACAGTCTGGCTACTTCTTGTAGAAGTTTTTTGCGGCTGCTAATTTGCGCAGCTACCGAAATTAGGTTCTCGTCTAAATGTTCGAGTAATAGTGATGATTGAGACACGGTAGTTTCTTTGAGAGTGTGTTACGACTTTAGAATGTCGATTATATTTTTTTACATGGCGGGTAATTATAAGGCCCTTCCGACATAAATCGAAAGAGCCTTATAAAAAAATACGTAATTAATAGGTGCTCGTTAGTCTATCCAAACTCCTGTGCTTTCAAGGCGCCACCATTTTGATGGTGGTCGGTAATCTTTTCTTTGTGCTTGCGCACTTGAGAATCAAGTTTATCAGTTAGGTTGTCGATAGTGGCATACATATTTTCAGAATCTGCGTGGGCATGCATTGTCACGCCTTTTGCATTCACAGTTGCTTCGGCCTTATGGTGAATTTTTTCTACGTGTAAAACGACATCAATACTATTTAAATGATCAAAATGTCGTTCTATTCGCTGCATTTTTTCACCTATATAGTTTTTCATGGAATCGGTTAGATCAATCTGATGTCCGGATATTGTTAACTGCATATAGTTCTCCAATGTTATGAGGTCTCTGCTCTTATGTGCCTAGCAAAACCTCGGTTTATAGTACTCCTGTACCCTTGTTTGATTGGCTAGTCTTACTCTATTTATCTCCAATTTTAAAATGTTATATTTCTCGCCAAGTGTTTAAGCGTTATTAATAGTCTTGACCAGTTATTGACTCAATGATTTTCGTTGATTTGATGGTGCTATATTCAAGCTTTCGCGGTATTTTGCTACCGTACGTCTGGCCACAATATGACCATGTTGCTCTAATTCTTTAGTTATTTTATTGTCACTCATTGGTTTTTTCTTTGATTCGGCCTCTATCATTGTTTTAATCAATGAGCGGATGGCTGTAGAGCTGGAAGCAGTTCCGTCCACACTGTTCAGTGAAGTAGAAAAAAAATACTTAAGCTCAAAAACGCCGCGCGCGGATAACAAGTACTTGCCTGAAGTCGCTCGAGAAATTGTCGATTCATGCAGGCCCAATTGTTGCGCAATATCTGCCAAAACCATCGGTTGCATTTGTTCTTCACCATGTTCAAAGAACGCTTGTTGGCGTTCTACAATACACTGAGTTACCAAAAGCAAAGTATCGTAGCGACTCATTAAGCTTTTAATAATTGCATTTGCTTCAGTTAAATTGCTTTGGATAAACTCACTACTTTGTTTGTCTAGCCGACTTTTATTATCGCGCTCCAAAAGCTTGGAATAGGTTTCATTAATCCGCAGTTTTGTTTCATTTTTTGGATTTAGTCGCGCCACCCATCGATCATTGATTTTTTTAACAATCGCATCAGGTATCACCTGATCCTGCTGATGTTGGTTGAATTGGCTCGTAATTCTT
Source organism: uncultured Gammaproteobacteria bacterium (assembly GCA_964531625.1). Taxonomy (GTDB): domain Bacteria; phylum Pseudomonadota; class Gammaproteobacteria; order Arenicellales; family Arenicellaceae; genus Arenicella. Next base: position 33,079 of record CAZHEL010000014.1, on the reverse strand, counting down.
GGGCTTAAGTCAGTGATGATCTCTAAGGTGGCGGCGAGTGTCTCATCGCTAATTCCTAATTGTTTCTTCAATCGGCTATAGTCATGGGTCCCCAACAGTGCTAAATGCTTCTCAATAATCGTTTTAGCCAGATCATAGTATTTCGAGTCACGATGGCCATGATCCAGCAGTATCAATAACCTTTCAGGTAGGTCTCGGGCACCAACACCAATGGGTTCCAATGTTTTTAGCAGGCTGAGTACCGCAGCTAATTCATCTTCATCGATGTCCAACGAAAGCTCTAATAAGTCGGCAATTTCTTTGAGCGAGCTTTTTATATAACCTTCGTTGTCGAGGCTGTTGATTAGACAATCGGCAATCAGCTTGTCTCGCTCTGATAGGCCGGTCATTTGCACTTGCCAACGCAAACTTTCAAATAAGGTCTCTTGATAAGCTACAAACTGCGAATACTCCGAGCTGGTATTGCTGGTCACTACCTGGCCAGGTTGATGGCCTGTGTCTATGCGCTGAGAGTCGAATGATTGCGTTAGATTTTGTTCTGCAAGCAAGTGATCCGTGCGTTCTATTTCAATTGAAGGGTCGGCCGCTTCGGCAATCGGTTGTGGTATGGAATTGTATGAGATATCCAGTTTATCGACTAAAGCTTCAGAATTTTTTAGCTCAGAAATCTCATTATTTTCAACACGTTCTAACAAAGGATTAGAATCGAGCACGATCTGTAATTCTTGTTCCAGTGCTTGCGAGGGCAGCTGTAATAGTTTGAGAGACTGCTTTAGCTGAGGTGTCAGCGTTAATTGAGACGATAACTTTTGTTGTAAAACTTGCTTCATACAATCATGCTAAGGCTATAGCGTTGCCGTATGTCGGGACAGGCTAGCAAGTAAAAACGATTTAAGAGGAAAAAAAAGGGTAGATGCAGGGCGTCTAACAGATTGAGTCTCTGTTCAATGACTGGTTCTAACTGTGTTGTAGATGTAAAGATACTTCCAAGCCCCCTGTGCTTAACTCTAAATTCATTGTAGACAGTTCTGCGTGAATTTTCTATCTAAAAACTAAATTTGCAATAAGAATTAATAAAACTTTAGATTTTAAACTTAGATCCAAGGTAAACATCGCGCACACCTTGGTGACTTAGAATTTGCTTGGCCGTACCTTCTGTTAGTACTGAGCCTTCGGTCAAAATATAAGAATGATCACAGATATCCAAGGTTTCTCGTACATTATGATCGGTAATAATAATACCGATGCCCGAGCTTCGTAGATAATCAATAATTTGTTGAATATCACCAACCGAGATGGGGTCGATACCGGCGAAGGGCTCATCCAACAAGATGAAATAGGGTCTAAGAGCAATGGCTCTGGCGATTTCGGCACGTCGCCGTTCGCCACCCGACAGTGAAATACCAAGGGTTTTGCGTTTATGCCCAATGTTGAATTCTTCTAGTAATTGTTCAACTCGTCGGCGCCTTATCTCTGGTGCAAGCGATTTGTCGGTTTCGAGAACCGCCATTAAGTTTTCTTCAACAGTAAGTTTACGGAAAATAGAAGGTTCTTGGGGAAGGTAGCCAATCCCAAGCTTTGCTCGCGAGTGCATTGGTAAATGGCTTATATCTTGGCCATTTAACAAGATGCGACCGCTATTGCTGCGTATCAGGCCCACAATCATATAGAAGCTGGTTGTTTTGCCGGCGCCGTTCGGCCCTAGAAGGCCAACCACTTGCCCACTTTCAACCGACAAATTTATTTTTTTAACAACCTGCAAACCTTTGTAGCTTTTGCACAGTTGCTTTGTTTCAAGGGTGCTCATCGTTACTTATACCCGCTTCTTCAAGCAATGCTTATAGTTATTATCGCAATGTTTCTCATTCGAAACTAATGCTTATTGCTGTTTTTATGTATCAATTATTGTCTTATTCGTAGCTACTTTGGCTGAATAATTAAGCGTGAGCGGCCTGAGGGAGTGGCCTCTACTTCGGGTGCCGTTTGTTGCTCTGCAGCTGGGCTATCAGTAGCACCCGTTTTGGGTGCCGCCGGTGCCGCCGTAGGTGTGTCGCCTGGAATTGGGTCGTTGGCAAATGGGTCGGCGATCTTACGTTTTGTCGGCGGTTGAGTAGACGTCGGTTTGGCACCTTTGGTTCCTAGTTGGCCACCGCCACGAACCTTAAGAGTGTCGTTGGCCATATTATAAATAATGGTATCCCCGCGTGCGGTATCACCACCTTGGCGCAACGCCGCTTGACCTACTAGTGTTAGGGTATTGTTCTTATGATCCACAACAATCTTTTTGGCCCAGCCTTCGACATCGTCAGGTTTATTATCGGGTCTTTGTTTAAAACGTGCTAGTGAACCCCATGCTGTAGCGGTATTGAGTTCTCCATCTTTATAGATGGCATGTAATTTATCGGCCTTAAGGCGCAAAGTGCCTTGAACTGCTAATACATTATCTAAATAGGTTCTGGTGCCTTTTTGAAAATTAAATTCAATGTCATCGGCTTCGATATCCGCTGGTTGATCGCGATCTGTTTTCAGGGCAAGAGCTTGGCTAGAAATGGAGCTGCCGAGTATGATGATGAGTAGATATTTTAAGGCAAATATATGTTTAATCATGGCTATTTCAGTGATGCTAATGATTTTTATTTTACGAATACCGAAAATATAGCATAACAAACTGACTGCGAGCTTAACGCGAGCAGATTATTTTAATTAACAAATCACATTAAAACAGACCAGCCTTCGTTTCTTGATCGAGCAATATACGCATTCGTTTTGATTTCATGGTTCCGCCGGGTGAGTCTGCGCTGGCCTCGACAACAATTTTAACATTGCCAGTTAAAATTATTTCGTCGCCAGACGAAGACATCCAACCATTATCTGCATAGGTGTGGCGGGGTGGGGCGTCTTCTTGATATTCAATGACATGCGGATAGTCAAACAATGCAGTGTCGTCGTCGGGGAAGTGCGCCATACGTTCAGCCTCTATCACAAATCGGCGTTTACCGTTTTTGTCTAGACCAGTGGCGGTAAAGTTTTCGACATAATAGTCAGGGTCGTGTCGAGTATCAAAACTCTGTAACTCAGCTTCTTCTTCGATCAATGAATCTTGCAGCCAAATTCCAAACAGGCCGATAGATGCCAGAATGGTTATGTAAAGGAGTGATTCAATCTGTTTCACAATCTATAGTCGACCTTATTGTTCTGTTGAAGCGCCTAAGGGATAGTTGTCTTGGCTGTATAGTAAAACATCACAAATCGCCCTTACAGCTCCATTGCCGCCATTTAGTGGTGCAACCCAGTCTGAATTACTTTGGGTTATAAAATGTCCGTTTGCTACCGAGAACTTAAGCCCACACTCCAGCATAACTGGTAAATCAATAACATCATCACCGGTAAAACAGCAACTAGAAGCATCTATTTTCAAATCAATGAGAAGCTGTTTGAATATTGCCCGTTTATTGTCGACACCGAGATGGCAATGATTTATTTTTAAATCGTTTAGCCGAGTCTGTAGGGCTTCAGAAGAACGTGCGGAAATAACCCCCACATCGATGCCTGCGGCTTGGAGCATCTTGAGTCCATGACCATCGAGTGCATGAAAGACCTTAGTCTGCTCACCATTAGCACCATAGTGAAGTTGACCATCGGTAAGTACGCCGTCGACATCAAATAAGGCCAGTTTTATTTTCTTAGCTTTGCTAAGGACTTGGCTTGGAACCTTGTAAGGCAAAGGGGGTAATGTGTTTTTGTGCATTTATAAAACACCTGCGCGGAGTAAGTCTTGCATATTAAGTGCGCCAACTAGTTTATTATCTTGCGTAACTAATATCCCATTAATTTTGCTGGTTTTCATCATCGCAATCAGCTCAGCGGCTAAAATATTTGGTCTTACCGTTACCGGGTCAATCGACATTACGTCTTTAATAGGCGTATTTAGATCAATCGCGGAGGCTAAGGTTCTACGTAAATCGCCATCAGTAAAGATACCTAAAAGCTGGTTTTCTTGATTGACAATCGCCGTCATACCTAAGCCTTTGCTGGTCATTTCCATCAGTGCATCGGACAGCAGAGCATCGTCAGTGATACAGGGAATATCATCACCTTTGTGCATAATGTCTTCTACATACATTAGTAAGCGTCTCCCCAGCGATCCTCCTGGGTGAGAACGTGCAAAATCACTTTCATCAAAGTCGCGCGCCTTTAGTACGGCTATAGCCAAAGCATCACCCACCGCCAAGGTTGCTGTAGTACTGGCAGTAGGTGCAAGGTTCATGGGGCAGGCTTCTTGCTCAGTTGGCACGTTTATAAATATGTCTGACAGTTCCGACAAGGTTGATTGAGCAGCGCTGGCCAAACCGATTAACGGTATTCCCATGCGTTTAATAATCGGTAATATCGTTAGCACTTCGGATGTTTCACCGGAGTTTGAAATGGCCAGTACTAAGTCTTTTGGGGTAATCATGCCTAGATCACCGTGGCTTGCCTCTCCAGGGTGCACAAAAAATGCGGGTGTTCCAGTGCTGGCCAGAGTGGCAGCAATCTTGTTGGCAATGTGCCCTGACTTACCCATGCCAGTTACGATTACTCGACCATCACAGTTTAGTATCGCTTGACAGGCAGCTTCAAAATTGCGATCCAGCGTTTTTAGCTGAATTTTTATAGCATCAGCTTCAATTTCTAGCACTTCTCGTGCGGAATCTAAAAAGGTAGTTTTAGTCATCGCTGTACTTTATCGTTGCATGCCGGCGATATCAATCAAGATTCGCTTTTAGCTGGCTGTGCCTAGAGTGAGCACTACTAGATAAGTTAAGTACCCAAAATACCCCAGCAACATTAGAACACCTTCACGACGGCTAAATAGCCCTTTAGTGAATGCAAAGATAAACATCGCTAGTGTGAAAACTAACATAATTGGGAAATCGCGCCAAAGAGCACTAATATCTACCTCTGTGGCTCGTATTGTACCGGTAATGCCTAACACTCCTAGGGTATTAAAAATATTAGAACCAATAATATTGCCGATAATCATGTCGTGCACACCCTTACGTGCTGCGGCAATAGCTGCCGCAAGCTCTGGTAAACTGGTTCCAATTGCGACGATAGTCAGACCAATGATCAGTTCGCTAACACCGAGCAATTTAGCGATTGTAACGGCGCCTTCGACCAACATGCTTGATGCCGCAATGAGTAAAACGATGCTGCCGATCGTAAACAAAAAGATCATCAGGCTAGATCTTTCACCTCCCTGATTGCGATCGTTTGAATCTTGTTGTGACTCGGATTGGCCCGCTTGCGAGTAGCGAGCACTCCAGTAAAGGTAGGCAGCCAATAAAAATAGCAGTATCAAACCGTCTAGATTAGATAATAAGCCGTCTGCCACTAATGCAATTGCGATAATGCCTGTCATGATTACTGTCGGGATGTCGATACGCGCTGCACTTTTAGCCACAGGCAACGCTCTAACCATGGCTGCACTGCCAAGCACCAAACCAATATTGGTGATATTCGAACCTAGCGCGTTGCCTAAGGCTAAATTACCTTTGTTTTGTAATGCAGCCACGGCTGAAACAAACATTTCTGGTGCCGATGTGCCAAAACCTATAATAATGACACCGATCAAAAAGGTTGAGATTCCTATGCGAGAAGCCAATATCGAGGCATTATCAACCAGTAGGTCGGCGCTCCACATTAGTAATAAAAATCCTACAAGAATTAGAGCAATAGAAATGAGCATGGATTTAAGTCTCAGTAGGGGTTTCTGCGAGAAGTTAGTGACTGGATTGTTACAATGAAAAGCTATGTGCGGCTATTTATACAGTTATAGGCAGCTAGCTAAATGTCATATGAAACTATTTTTTTGTCAATTTAGTAGCCGCAGATTATAGGCCTATAGTCAATAAAGTATATGAATTTTTCAATTGTGACATTTTTATACGATAGCAAACGTTATACTAGGTCAATTAGAGTAGCGTGTTTCTAAAAAACGAATGTCCTACTCAACCTTATTATTTATATGGATAATCTAAATTAGGGGCTTTTATGTTAGAAGAAATCAATAAATTTATCGCTCAGCCATTACCTCGAAAAATACTATTTTTTGACGAAATGCTAACACCCAAATTAATTCGCCTAGCCTATTGGTTGGGTTTATTAACGGTGGTTTGGATCACTTTAGGTGATTTGTTTAGCAATGGATTCTTTGGGTTTTTTGAAACCATCGTGAGATTCGTGATCGGCGTTATTGCGGTTCGCGTAGGTGCTGAATTGGTCATGGTTTTGTTTAAACTGCATGAGAATAGCGCGCAGATCGTTAAAAATACCGCTGCTAAGGCGCCAACCAGAAAAGTAACTAAAAAAGCCACTAAAAAAGCCACTAAAAAAGCATAGCTCAAGCCACACAGCGCTTGTGTTTAGTTAGCATGCCCTTATATTCTGTACTGTAGTGATAGTGGCAAGTTCATGTTGCGTTCAGCTTGCCAGTTTATGATAGCCACTATTGTTTAATCTGAATTATCTGAGAAATTACTGATGAAATTATTAAAGTTAGCTTCTACTCCCACTTTTGCCTTATCTTCGCTTTTATTGGTACTTTTGTTTGCCGCAATATCTGCGCAGGCACAAACCTTGTCTGAACCTGAAAAGGTGGTTCGAGATACGGTTAGTGCAGTGGTCGAGAATCTGCAAACTAATCGAGAACTTTATCGTCGCGATAGCGAAAAGTTGTACCAAATGATTGAAGAAACACTCGTGCCTGCTTTGCATGTGCCAAGAATGGCTAAGCTGATTCTGGGTCGAGAGGCCTCGCGTTCCGCGACTGAACAACAACATCGTGATTTTGCTGCTGCCTTCCAAACTTCTTTGATAAAGACCTATGCGCCTTTGTTGCTGGAGTTTGCTGGTGATGATGAAGTGGTTTTTACACCAGCCGAAATTGCCGATGGTGCCGACAAAGCGATTGTTGAGGCGCAGTTAGTCTCGGCCGCGGGTGATAGTTATATGCTCCGTTTATTTATGAGCAATAGAAAAGATACCAGTTGGAGAGCTTACAATATGGAAGTTGCTGGCATAAATTTTATTTCAACCTATCGCCTTACTTACGGTGGCATCATTAAGCAAAAAGGTGTTGATGGATTGATTGCAGATTTGAAGAGCAAGAATGCTGGCTAGAACAGTGATTAGGCAGGCTTGGGATTTACCATTTGTCGTAGCTAGTAGTCGCCAAAAAATAGTACTCAATTAGATCGTTGAACGTGAATAAGTCGACAGTTGATGCCATTACTGTCAATGGGATTAGTAAGCGATATGACGACTTACAAGCGCTTAGTAAAATTGATTTTGAGATTCCGCAAGGCGAGTTTTTTGGTTTATTAGGGCCAAACGGAGCCGGTAAATCGACACTTATCAGTATCCTGGCTGGGCTTATAAAACCCACAGCCGGCAATGCTCAAATCTTAGGCGCCGATGTGCAAATAGATTATCGTCTAGCGCGGCGTAATCTCGGCATTGTTCCCCAAGAAGTGGTGATCGATTCATTTTTTACAGTACGAGAAACACTGCGATTTCAGTCGGGTTATTTCGGTATAACGAACAATGAATCGTGGATAAATGAGCTGCTAGAACAATTAGGGTTGGCTGATAAGGCTGATGCCAATATGCGTAAATTATCTGGCGGAATGAAGCGTCGAGTATTAATAGCGCAAGCCTTGGTGCATAAGCCGCCAGTTTTAGTTTTGGATGAGCCCACAGCAGGCGTAGACGTAGATTTGCGCGAGTCTATGTGGCGTTTTATACGGCATCTCAATAGTGAAGGGCATACCATTGTTCTAACTACCCACTATCTTGAAGAAGCAGAAGAGTTGTGTGATCGAATAGCGATTATTGATAAAGGTCAAGTGATCGCTCTAGAAAGCAAACAAGATTTATTAGCCCGTGGTTTGGGTAGTACTTTGTTAGTTAAAGCAGCTCACCAGATAGAAACGATTCCGAATGAATTAAAAGATCGAATTACGCGTTTAGATGACAATGAATTGGAGCTGACTTTTCACCGCGACAATGATTCTATCATGGATATTTTGGATCGATTGCGCGGTGCCGCGATGCGTATCGAATATGTCTCTGTACTCAGTGACAACTTGCAAGATGTGTTTGTGCAGCTGACAGGCGACAACCGTGAAGAGATCAATAAAGCAGCCATGAGCGTTGAGAAAAGCCATGAGCGCAGTTAATAGAATGCCCGTGAATCCACTAAACAGTATTGATTGGGTTGCTTGTTACACCCTATTTCGTAAGGAAGTAGCAAGGTTTATCAAAGTTTGGTTGCAAACCATACTCGCACCCGTGGTCACGGCACTGCTTTATCTCGTCGTGTTTGGGCATGTTTTGGAAGGCAGAGTTGAGGTGTTTCCTGGCGTCAGTTATGTGGAATTTTTGATTCCCGGCTTGTTAATGATGAGTGTTATTCAAAACGCTTTTGCGAATACTTCTTCAAGCATGATTCAATCTAAAGTTATGGGCAATATTATTTTTATTCTATTACCGCCATTCTCGGCGTTAGAAATGTTTCTTGCTTATATAGCAGCGGCAATCACGCGCGGATTGGCGGTGGGAGTTGGCGTATTTCTACTCGCTTTTTTCTATGTAAATGTTCCCATTGATAATATTTTTGTGATACTTGTATTCGCAATTTTAGGTAGTTGGTCCATGGGGGCCTTAGGTTTGATAGCTGGTATGTGGGCTGAAAAGTTTGACCAAATCGCAGCCTTTCAAAGCTTTTTGATTGTGCCCTTAACTTTTTTGAGTGGCGTGTTTTACTCTATTCAATCACTGCCGCCGTTTTGGGCTGAATTGTCGAAGTACAATCCATTTTTATACATGATAGACGGCTTTCGCTATGGCTTTTTTGGCCAGTCAGACCAGCCTGTGCTATTAAGTCTGACGATAATGTTGGTTGCCACTATCGCATTAACTGCAATTTGTGTTGCCCTATTGCGCAGCGGCTATAAATTACGTGATGGCTAAATTTATTTGCAAGCTGGTTGTGTTGATGGCTTTGCGGTATTCTTGCGCGCATAACAGAGTAGAAAATACAGGCTTGCCTATTCTTATTTCATGCTCTCTTTAGCTGCAAATTTAAAATGGTTATAGATACTTAAAAATTGGTGTACTTATGGTAACTCCTGAACAATTAAAAAGCTGGATTGAAACCGGCTTTGATGATGCCCAAATTAGCGTGGAAGGTGATGGCCATCATTTTGAGGCTGTGATAGTCGCGGCTGCTTTTGAAGGTAAATCGCGTATTCAACGACACCAAATGGTGTACGCTGCTTTGGGCGACAAAATGAAGGTTGAAGTTCACGCGCTTTCAATGAAAACATTAACACCGTCAGAAGCCTAGTTTATTAGGAAAAGGCGAGACAATATTATTTAAAAGTAGATTTAGAGGTAAATCATGAACGATCAAGTAAGCATGCAAGATCAAATCAAACAAACCGTTGCTGACAACAAGGTTGTGTTGTTTATGAAAGGCAACGCAAGCTTTCCACAATGCGGATTTTCTGGTCGAGCAATACAAATATTGCAAACGCTGGAAACTGAGTTTGTTACAGTAGATGTACTAAGTAATGATGAAGTGCGTGAAGGTATCAAAGTGTATTCAAACTGGCCAACCATTCCCCAGTTATATATCAACGGAGAGTTTATTGGAGGCAGCGACATCATGACTGAGATGTATGAAGCTGGCGAGCTGAAAACAGCCCTAGATGGATAAGGGATTTAAAGTTTAATGGATAAACTTATCGTAACTGGCGCAGGTCCATTAGAGGGCGAAGTCACTATATCAGGTGCTAAAAATGCGGCATTGCCTATTTTAATTTCATCCTTGTTGGTTGATGGCAAGCTGACTTTGAGCAATGTGCCTCACTTGCAAGACATTACTACCACCATGAGCTTGCTCTCCTACCTTGGCGTATCGATGGAAATCGATGAGCGTATGAACATTTGTGCTGATGCTTCAGACCTCAATCAAGTTCGAGCACCTTATGATCTGGTGAAAACCATGCGTGCTTCGATCCTAGTACTAGGGCCATTGGTAGCCAGAATGGGGCGTGCTGAAGTGTCTTTGCCTGGCGGCTGTGCCATCGGCTCGCGCCCGGTCAATTTACACATTAAAGGTTTAGAGGCCATGGGCGCTAAGGTAACCATTGAAGATGGCTACATAAAGGCAAGTTGTGAACGTTTACAGGGCGCGCGAATATTTATGGATCTGGTATCGGTTACCGGGACTGAGAATTTGATGATGGCGGCTAGCTTAGCGCAAGGCACGACTGTTATTGAAAATGCCGCACGGGAGCCAGAGATTGTTGATTTGGCAAATTGTCTAAATGCGATGGGCGCTAAGATTTCCGGTGCTGGTAGTTCAGAATTAGTCATAGAAGGCGTAGATTCATTGCATGATGCGAGTCATAGAGTCATTGCCGATCGGATTGAAACTGGAACCTATTTGGTCGCGGGCGCAGTCACGCGTGGTCGTGTTAAAACGCTGCGAACTGAAGCTACTTATCTAGATGCGGTGTTGGATAAATTAACCGAAGCTGGTGCGCAAGTGACGATCGACGGAGACAGCATAGAGTTAAATATGCATGGCGAGCAAGCTACCGCAGTAGACATTCACACTGCACCGCATCCTGCGTTTCCTACCGATATGCAGGCGCAGTTTGTAGCTATGAATAGCCTTGCCAACGGTCACAGTAAAGTGATCGAAAATATTTTTGAGAATCGCTTTATGCACGTACAAGAACTACAACGCATGGGCGCTGATATTGATCTCGAAGGTAATACAGCCTTTATTGAAGGGCGTAACAATTTACGTGGAGCGCCAGTTATGGCCACTGATTTACGTGCTTCAGCAAGTTTGGTGATTGCGGCTCTAATGGCTGAAAAGCCGACCGTGATTGACCGAATTTATCATATTGATCGTGGTTATGAGAGTATTGAAGAAAAGTTATCCAAATTGGGTGCTAATATTCGTCGTGTGCCAGGCCACGTTTGGGATAAAGACAGTAAGCTGCAAGCGCTCGTAAAATAACCATGATTACCATTGCTCTGTCTAAAGGTCGAATTCTAAAGCAAACCTTACCGATGCTTGAAAGCGCGGGCATCACTTTATTGGACGATCCTTTTACCAGTCGCAAATTGATTTTTAAAACCAACCGTGATGATTTGCAATGCGTCATTTTACGAGCCACAGACGTCCCGACCTACGTACAATTTGGTGCTGCAGATTTAGGTATAGTTGGAAAAGATGGAATCATGGAGCATGGTGGCGAAGGCTTGTGTGAGCTGCTTGATTTGCAAATTTCAAAGTGCCAGTTAATGACGGCGGTACCGAAACATTCTTTTGAGTCGCCACGCTCTCAAAAGCGCATTCGGGTTGCCAGCAAATACGTTAATTTGGCCAAGCAATATTATCAGTCGCAAGGCGTTCAAGCAGAGATTATTAAGTTATATGGCGCATTAGAGCTGGCTCCATTGGTCGGCTTAGCGGACGAGATTGTTGATTTGGTTGAGACTGGAAACACTTTGAAAGCGAATGGTTTGGTTGCCAAGGATCTCATTGTAGAAATTTCTTGCCGCTTGATAGCCAATGCCGCCTCGATGCGGGTGCAGCATGACGATATTGCGGTTTTGGTAGAGCAATTGTCCGAAGTGGTTAATGCCGATGTTGCAGAGGCTTAAGCTATGTCACTGGCCCTACAGAGACTAAAATCTAAGCAATCTGATTTTTCACAAAAACTGGCTGCCTTATTGAATCGCGATCATGCCAGCGTGTCTGGTGTTGAGCAAGTTGTAGCCGAGGTTATTGCTACCGTTATTGAAAATGGCGATCAGGCCTTGTTTTCTTATACAAAAGAATTTGACCGCTTTGACGTGGATGCCAAGAGGGTAGAAATTCCTGCCGCTCGATTAGCCCAAGCAGTGCAAAGTATTTCTCAAAGTCAGTGCGAATCATTGCAATATGCGGCTGACCGTGTGCGCAACTATCACCAACACCAATTAAAAGAGTCTTGGCATTATCAAGAACAAGATGGCACCGAACTTGGACAAAAAATTAGTCCAATCACACGTGTGGGCTTATATGTACCAGGTGGTAAAGCGGCATATCCATCCTCGGTCATTATGAATGCTATTCCGGCCAAAGTGGCCGGTGTGCAAGAGCTGATTATGGTGTCCCCTACACCACATGGCGAGCTTAATGACATGGTTTTGGCTGCGGCGCAAATCGCTGGAGTAGATAGAGTTTTTTGTATTGGTGGCGCTCAAGCAATAGCTGCATTGGCCTATGGAACAGAGACTATCCCTGCCGTGGATAAAATTACCGGTCCTGGCAATATTTATGTGGCGACGGCCAAGAAACAAGTTTTTGGAAAAGTTGGCATAGATATGATTGCTGGGCCGTCGGAGGTGTTAGTCATCGCTGACGACTCCGTTGACCCTGACTGGGTAGCCATGGATTTATTTGCGCAAGCCGAACATGATGAAATAGCGCAGTCAATATTACTCACGCAAAGTGAAGCTGTTGCCGATCAGGTGAAAGCGTCCATCGATAAATTGTTACCTGGTATGGAACGAGCCGAGGTTATCAGCCAGTCTCTCTCTAATAATGGTGCCTTAATTGTTGCTGATAGCGAACAGTCTCTGGTAGATATTGCTGATGAAATTGCGGCGGAGCATTTGGAGGTTTTCACCAAAAATGCCGATGAATTGGCCGCTAAGATTAGCCATGCAGGCGCAATATTTATTGGTGCATATAGTGCTGAATCGCTGGGTGATTACTGCGCTGGCCCTAATCACGTTCTACCTACCTCTGGTGCGGCAAGATTTAGCTCACCATTAGGCGTGTATGATTTTCAAAAACGCACCAGCATTATCAAAGCCTCTAAGCTTGGCGCGCAAAACATGGCCAAACATGCGTCAACCTTGGCGCATGGCGAAGGCTTAACTGCGCATGCCCGTTCCGCTGAATATCGAATAGATAAAGCTAAGCCTTAACAGGTGTTGATGCGCAAGGGGTTAGCGGCTACCCGTAATGTCTTCTTGAGCAAAATGAAAATCGTATAGATGCAATCATGTCAGGCAATAGCCCGACCATGGACATACTGCGGTTGATTATTAGCTTGAGCTATTTAAGCTAACGATCACGATTTATAGCACCTAGGACGGGAACTATCATATTTAATATATCGCCTGCATTTGGGTCATTTGGGTCATTTGGATCGTTTGGATCAGCGGCATCTCGAATTGTTAGTGTTGAGGTATTCTGATTGATTACCACACCACCCGTTGGGTCACTTAAGTTGAATTCAGCGGTCTCTGGTTCTTCTTCTATATTATCGTTTACGATGCCAGTCGTGATTACTCTAATGCCAGTTTCACCATCGGCCCATCTTACTCTTTCATTGATCGTGTAATAATCTTCGCCACCACCAATGGCGGTGATGTCTTGCGACCTAAGTTGCACTGACACGGCCCCGTCCGAACCTGCAGAGCGAGAGAGCAATATAGAAACAGGCCCTTGACCTTCAACAGCGCTAAAAGAGTCAGTAACAAAACTAATCTGCCCGGGGCCAGTTGGCATAGCGCCAGTAATTAGATTCCAGCCAACATCACGCAATAACTGTAGGGTGGCTCTAAAATCGGGATTTATGGTCAAAATTGGTTCCATTGTTTCATCTGGGCTTACTATGGTATCCCAGTGTGAAACTGATGTGCCTGCTTGACGAGGGTTTGGGGCGAACATTCGAATGTGTCCGTTGGTGCGGCTTACCGGCAATAAGTGGTTACTATTGTTGGTGGCATTGTTGCCTCGCCAAACCAAGTTGCCAGTATTTATCATAGACGCTGCGCGTTCAGCATTGGTCATATCAGACCAAGACTGATCGGTTTCTTCATCGTATAAATGTATTGAATAAGCATCATCAATACCACCCATCCTAGCGCCATTGCTATCAACCAAGGATGTAAACCCTAGGCCATGAGCTATTTCATGCTGTACAGAATCGAATAGGCTGATGGTGCCGATTACCGGTGGGCTGTCAATGCCCAACCACCAGTTGCTAGGCAAGCAATTTGCATTATTATCAATGGCGCTATTGAAAGTAGCTTGTATATCATTATTCGCTGACCCAGCGCTGGGTGACAAGTCTTGGCCGGCTAAACTGTTGGCTAAGGCTACTGGATAAAAAGTATCGGGCCGAGGCGCGTTTGGAAAATTAGCGAAATTAGTTACTGCTCCTGCTTGCCCGAGCGACGCACTAAACGCAGAACAGAATAATGGATCCATATTGATACTGATCCTTATTATCACGTCGCTTTCTAAGCGTGCCCCCCAAAAGTCAGCGGCGGCCTGAATGACAGCCAATCGTTGCTCACCCAGAGTAGTACCCGGATTGTTTGGTTGGTTAGCGATCGGCGGGCTATTGTCGTTGAAGCCTTCATTCAGGCCATCTAAATTTTCCAGTATTACTGTTGCCGCGAGTGCAGGAGAAAACCACGCTCCACACAATAAGAAAGCCAATGTTTTTATTAAGCACATCAAAATGCTGGTTGTGGTTTTACGATTCACGATTTCTAATTATTCACACAATGTGTGCGTGCTTTGGGCTGATCGTCATGCTTGGTGCGCAATTTGCCATTGCAGTCTATGGTGGCGGTTTGTGGCGCCATGAAATGGCCATTTAAATCGGCTCTTACCATGCCATCAGGGTAGGTAGTGAATTTTATCGGCGGTAGTGCTTTCGTTTCTGGATCCTGATTCGTCTGCTGGGCTACGCTGACCGTAGCCCTTGGGTTCGCAGCGGTTCTTAAGTTAGAGGCGGCTGCTTGTGTGGTTAGCTTACCTGTTTCTGGCGATATATACGCAATAAGTCCACTTTGTGAGCTAATCGAAGCAGTTGTGACTGTGTTCTTGGTTGAAACTTGTAGAGCTGCGTTTTCGCTTATCTCTGTTTGAGTCAAATTAGAGGAGTGAAGAGTCAGATACAAGACCGTAAAAAAGCCGATTATGCTGATGACGATTAGTGTTTTGTGCATCTGATCCTTCCTATGGTTTGGCCCGTAGTAACGCAAAAAGAGTCACGGCAAGCAAGAATGATAGCGCGTCTGTGCTAAGCTTCTAGTGTAGATACTAGTGTAGATAAATTGTGTAGCATAAAACTACGTGCTGAAGAGGATTATATCATCAACACTCAGTTGAGTTCAGTTGCTCAGATAGATATTAAGGATATTAATCATATGTAAGAAATTGCCGTCTGAACGCATATGTTCCTAAGGTATATGACCAATACTGACGACTAATATCGATTACTCAAATACCCCATTTCCGCTTCGTCAAAGCCAGCTTTTAACCTAGCACTAACATTGAATGGCCCGCGCAATTCGCCGTGCAAATGGCGTTCAACCATGTCCAGAAAAGTGGCTCGAGGCTCTAGGCCTCTTAATTCGCATTGATAGAAAAACCAATACGAACCTTTTTCAACATGGCCGATTTCATCTAGGTAAATAGTTTCTAAAATAGCCACCGCTCTCCTATCATCAACTCTTTGCAATTTTTCAATCATGCCAGGAGTCACATCTAAGCCGCGCGCTTCCAATACTCTTGGTACCAAAGCCATACGAGCCACAATATCATGCGCTGTTTCAACTGCCATCTCCCACAAACCATTGTGTGCAGGTAGGTCGCCGTAGTTGCAATTATGGCTATTTAGATAATCGTTGATAAGCTTAAAGTGGCGTGCTTCGTCAGCGGCAATATTTATCCAATCCACATAGTACTGCAACGGTTGATCAGGGAAGCGATAGGCTGCATCGAGCGCTAAATTAATAGCATTAAATTCGATGTGTGCGACGGCATGCAATAGTGTATTTCGACCATCTTGAGTCTGAATGCCACGCCTTTTTAGTTCTCGCGGTGCGACTAATTTTAGTGTGTCGGGATAACCGGGCTGTGGAATGTCTATAATTACTCTCGGCTCGGAACTATCAAAGTTATCAGCAAGCTTTTCCATGAGGCCTAGTTTGAGATTGAGAGCGCCACTAACTTTTTCATCTACGTTTTTAGAAAGAATAAGCTTTTCAATCTGCTTGAAAAAATCGACCTGCATCTCAATTTAGGCTTTGAACTGTCCAACAGTGCAACGTGGTAAGTTGTTAATATCTCGAAAACAACTTATTTGCGCAAAACTGGCGTGTTTAAATAAGCTCGCGACCTCGGACTCTTGATTATAGCCATGTTCAACAATCAGCCAGCCGCCGCTATTCAGATAATTCGGCGACGTTTCTATGATTGTCCCGAGATCCGATAATCCATTGCCAGCAGCAATAAGCGCGCTGTCTGGCTCAAAACGCAAATCACCTTGCTGTAAGTGCGGGTCGCCAGTTTCCACATACGGAGGGTTAGAAGCGATCAGGTCAAACTTAGAAGTTGTTTCGATATTTTCAAACCAGTTACTTTCAACAAAGCTCACATTGTCGATCTTATTTAATTTTGCATTCGCTTGTGCGACTTGCAAAGCATCAACTTGTGAATCGACCGCGCAGACTGTGCTGCTAGGGCGGTCTTTGGCCAGAGCCAAAGCAATGGCACCACTGCCGGTTCCCAGATCAAGCAATTGGCATGCGCGGTCAGATGGGATTCGCTCTAAAGCTTGTTCAACCAATGTTTCAGTATCGGGTCTTGGTATGAGTACAGTTTCATCTACTTTTAGCGTCAGAGTCCAAAAATCTCGTGACCCCGTTATGTAAGCAATGGGTTGGCCGTTTTGTCTTGCTTTAACCGCCGCATAAAAATCTTTAATATGATTCGCGTCTGCCAGTGTCTCCCCATGGGAAATTAGCCATGCCATCGACACTGATGCTGAGTGTTGTAACAGAACTTCCGCATCTATGCGGGGCGTATCCGACTCGTTATAGAGTAATTGAGTGGCATCATCCAACAATTCTTTATAGCTTGGTACGGTAGCGCTTTGCGTCATAAGCTTACTCACACGCAGCGATACTATTCGTTGTCGCCAAGCTCGGCGAGTAGGTTGGCCTGATGTTCTGTGGTAAGTGGGTCTATAATTTGACCAAGATCGCCACTGACTACCGCCTCTAATTTATACAGGGTTAGATTTATTCGGTGATCCGTTACACGGCCTTGTGGGTAATTGTAGGTGCGGATACGTTCTGAGCGATCACCGCTACCCACTAAGCTTTTACGGGTCTCGGCCTGCTCAGCCGCCTGTGCCTGACGTTCGGCGTCTAGAATTCGAGCCTTAAGCATAGACATCGCGCGTGCTTTATTTTTATGTTGCGAGCGTTCATCTTGGCACTCCACCACGGTGCCAGTGGGGATATGCGTTAAGCGTACCGCCGAATCGGTTTTGTTTACGTGCTGACCACCAGAGCCTGAGGCGCGATAAGTATCGATACGCAAATCACTAGGGTTAATCTCCATATCATCGCCAACTTCATCAGCTTCCGGCAGTATGGCTACTGTACAGGCCGAAGTATGCACGCGTCCTTGAGTTTCAGTTTCAGGCACTCGTTGCACGCGGTGCGCGCCAGATTCAAATTTTAGTTTCGAATAGGCACCATGACCTTCGATGCGTGAAATGATTTCTTTATAACCACCGTGCTCACCCAAATTTTTGCTCAGCACCTCTACCCGCCATTTTTGTGACTCCGCATAGGTTTGATACATTTTAAACAAGTCGCCAGAAAAGATAGCAGCTTCATCACCGCCGGTGCCAGCACGAATTTCTAGGAAAATATTATTATCGTCATTTGGGTCTTTGGGGAGCAGCAGTTTTTGCAAATTCGCTAATAAGCTTTCTTGACGTTGCTTGATTTGCGATAGTTCCTCATGCGCCATTTTGCGCATTTCTTTATCGTCTTCTTCCATCATCGCTTGAGCACCCTCAGCATCCTCTTCTAGGTTCTTATACTCAAGATAATTTTCGATTACTGGTCCTATATCTGATAGCTCTATACTGAGTTTGCGAAACACATTTTGATCTGACATGGTTTCGGGGTCTGACAGCAGGGCATTGAGCTCCTCTTGTCGATCAACCAAATTATCCAGTTTAAAACGAATGGAATCTTTCACTTTTATATGTCTCTTTTTTTTTGCTTACGGTTCTTTTTGTCGGGCGTAATTTCTTCAAAATCCAGTCCAAAAAGCTCTCTAGTTGCTGCCAACAAAGCTTCATCGTGTTTTTGTCGTAAGGATTCAGTTGGATCATGCATGAATTTACGAGATAGTGAGTGTGCGAAGTGCTGTAATACCTCGCTAGGGTCTTCGCCAGCTTGTAAGCGCTTTTGTGCCATCTGCAGTTCAGTATCCGTAATGCGTGTAGTACGGTCTCGTAATTGCTTAATAACCGGGATTGATTGAAGATTGTTAAACCAGTGCATAAATTGCTGGCTTTGTTCTTCAACTATTTTTTCGGCTTCCACAGCAGCGTCCTTTCGAGCTTGTAAGTTATCGCTAACCACTTGTTGTAGATCATCGACTGTATACAAGTAAACATTGCTAAGATCACCAACTTCGGCTTCTACGTCGCGCGGTATGGCCAGATCAACGACAAACATCGGTTTGTTTTTGCGCGTCTTTAACGCGCTTTCGAACGCTCCTTTACCTAAAATCGGTAGAGTGCTGGCGGTAGAGCTAAACACCATGTCAGCATCGGGTAAACGTGTTGGCAATTCGTGCAATGAAATGATCTCAGCGCCAAATTCTTTTGCTAAACCTTTTGCGCGCTCAACGGTACGATTGGCAACAATTATTTTACGTACTCCTTGGGCAAACAAATGCTGGCAAGTCAGTTCTATAGTTTCACCAGCACCAACTAGTAATACGGTCTGCTCAGAAATATCTGTGAAAATTTGTTTGGATAAACCAACTGCCGCATACGCTACCGAGACGGCATGGCTGCCAATGCTAGTGCTAGTGCGAATTTCCTTAGCGACTGAAAATGTATGCTGAAACAATCGGTTCAATACCTTGCCAGTATTGCCATTTTTATGTGCCGTGGCGAACGCGGTTTTCATTTGGCCGAGAATTTGTGGTTCTCCAATTACCATGGAATCCAAGCCAGCAGCGACTCTAAAAGCATGTTTTACTGCTTCGCTGTCTGGCAATGAGTAGAGATACGGAGCTACATCGTTCTTGTTAAGTTGGTGAAAGCCACATAACCAGTCGCTGGCAACTTCGATGGTGGTATCGGGTAAATAACAATACACTTCGGTGCGATTACAAGTTGAGAGAATAGTCGCTTCTTCGATAGCGCTGTATTTGGCAATATCTATTAAGGCTTCGTCTAGGTGATCTGCAGCCACAGCGGCGCGTTCCCGAATTTCAACGGGTGCTGTGGTGTGATTTAAACCAATAGATAGGACGTGCATTTTGGTTGATAGAACAAGCCGCAGAGTAAGCTGAGATGCCTATTTTAACCTGTTTTATGCTTAGAATCTGTAGCGAAAGTGAATGCTTATTTGTCGTCCTCGAAAATCGCTGCGGTATCATCTTGGTTTTGAATTAGTCTACGTATCATGTTCTCAATTGACGGCTTCCATATAGGCGTAGCCGCAGCGAGTAATAGAAGAGTTGCAATAACCCAAAGTATTTCGCCATCAATAGCCCAAGAAACCATTAACCATATAGCTTGCACTAAGCCCAGTAGAATTATAGCCAAACATAAGCTGTTATTAACACGTTCAGCGCTGGCACTGGATTTTTGCGTTCCTTCAATATCGGTATTGATCAGCATTTGTACTACTAAAAACCAACTGAGTAAGCCAAATAACAACCACAGACTCAAACTAATACCTTGATTGCTTAAGTAAAGAGCAGTTAAGAAAATCAATGCTGCTTGCGAGAAACTGGAACGAAATACAAGTTGCCCAAGGGATTTTGCCGCACTTTGATCTTCGTTGGCGCTGTATATCAATAGATAGTGAATACTTAACAGAGTCATGCTCAATCCAAAGATACATATGGTGGCCATAACACTGGTTTGAAGGGTTCGGCCCGCTTCTTCGTTAAAGGCGCTTAATTGCACTAAGCTCTGGGTGACCAGATCTAAATGGTTCATAGGGTCAATCAAGGCAATGCCACCCCATTCTAGATAATGGGTTTTCCACGCGCCAATACCAACCGCCGCGGCTAAGCATAAGATTAATACCAGCACGAAAAATAAGTGCAAAAGGCTGGTGAGTTGCCATGTGCCAAAACGCGATTGAGAACTTTGTGAACTCATTGTGGCATGTTGGCCTAGCACTCTATATAACAATGCTAAAAAGCCGGTGCTTAAAAATACGCTAAGGCTGAGTAGCGGTGGTATGTTTTGCGAGCCGTCTTGTATGCTGTTTAAAGGCGCATCCAACTCAGGTCGCAGCCACAAAAAGCTTAGCAAAAGAATAAACATCAAGATGCCACCCAATATACCGGCTAGCAAAGACAGGTCATTTCGCGCTGATGCGTGCTGATTCAGTAAAAATGCGCATAGCGTCAATATACTTACCACAAATGCGGTGTTGTCAAATAGCAACCAGCTCGAAACTGCATCAATGATTCCACTTAACGGCACCCACTCTCCATACACTGAAAAGCCTAATTTCGCCGCTGCACCGTATCCGATAACTACGATCAGTGCCACACCGATTAATTTAATCGTTTTAGTAACCGCAGCTTGAGTGCTGTGCAGGAGCAGGTGTGCAGGTAACAAGGCGAATAATGCAAACAACAGGCCTGACTTTTGCTCAATCAATGAGGTTAACAAGGAGATCGTAATCGCCGAGGCGAGAATAAAGAATATTTGTGCTACCAAGCGCTCAATTTGCACCAATTTATGGTTTGCGCTGGTCACCAAGTAGTCATGTGGTTCGAGGTCATGTTCTGCGCTTGCAAGTCGAATATGCGCTAGTGATTCAATAAGTAGGTGGAAGCAGAAGACCCAAAGTAATGCGATCCCCCAGCCCCAAAATAACAAAAAACTAGTGGCTGGCAGGGCTACAAACAGTCCACTGCTACCAAAACCGCGTAACCAGGCCTTGCCACGCATGGCCTCAAACATGGATACTAGTGGGCCGGTACTTAATTGTTGTAGGTAGGCTAAGCGCAGAATGCTTAGATACCCAAAAGCTAAAAACGCGCTAAAGGCGAGAAAAGCGTTTAAGCTATTTGACATGTATGACGACCTTATTTAAATGTTAGTTATTATTTAGGTACACGGTCTACATTATAAGACCAAAGGTATAATGTCTAAGTATATAATTGATTTGATTGCTTAAGGCTGCATTAACAATAATTTTTATACAGTCGTTGATTAATTTTAATGACAATTTTGAAGTTTAAAAATGGCTGTATTTGATTTAAAACGAAACTATTTTGATTTAAAACAAAACTATTCTATAAACATACACCTGTAAATGTTGACTACTTTTAAAAATACGCACACTTGGATGGGGATAATATTGGTTTTAGTAAAGTCCGTGTTCGGAGTATCGCGCTATAAATCAGTATTTTTATTGATCGGCGTGATGCTGTTGAGTGCTTGTGCCAATACTGCAACGGTTTCAGACCCCGTTTTTAAAGAGGGCGTTTCTGAGACCGACAACGCTTCCAACGCTAATAGCGACCAAGCTAAACAACAAGCTGATAGTATTATCGAAGGTGAGTCGCTGCAGAAATTCACCGATGAAGTGGACGAATCACTGCCTAAGTTAGACCTAGATGCTCAAACTCTTGAGCAATTGTTAATTTATAATCTAGCGTCATATCAAGGCAATTGGAGTGAGGCCAGCTCTAACGCACTAGCAGCGGCTTTATCGAGTCAAGATTACCGTTTAGCTCGAGTTGCTACTTTGCTCGCCTTGCGCGATAACGATTATGTAACTGCGGTCAAAGGCGCACAACTTTGGGCCGAATTAAAGCCAGACAGTATAGACGCCACTAATATGCGACTATTGTCGCAAATTGGTGCTGGCCAGTTTGACCAAGCATTACTGTCTTTAGGGCAGCACGCGCAGGGTAAAAGTCTCGATTCACATGTGCGGCAAGTTGCTGGTTTAGTGGTACGTCAACGCAATTCCGAGACGGCGCTAGACATTGCTGAGCACTATGTACAGAAGCACCCCGAATCGGCGCAGGTTATGGTTAGTATGGCTTTTGTGGCAGAAACTTTCTCTCGCTTTGATCTGTCAGAACAATGGTTGGTGCAAGCTTTAGAGTTGCGCCCTGACTGGGAACTGGCAGCTCAAATGAAAGCCGATATGTTAGGTAGAGCCGGTAAAGCCGAAGAGCGCAGCGCGTTTATTCAGAGTTATATAGCATCCAACCCAAAAGCGATTGGCATGCGCATTAATCATGCCGTAGAGCTTTCACGACTTGAACAATATCAACCGGCGTTTGACCTAATGCAGGCTGTTTTGGAAGATGCCCCAGAAAATGTTTCAGCGTTAAGCTATGCAGCGGCTTTAGCACAACAGGTAGAACAAGCTGAACTCGCCAAACAATATTATCAACAGGCCTTAGAACTCGACCCGTCGAATGATGAGGTGCGTTGGTCGTTAGGACGACTTGCGGCGGTTGATAAAGATTATGCTCGTGCTGAAAAGTATTTTAATGAGATTAGTGGCCCACAAAGTTATATCTCTGCGCAGCTCCAAGTAGCAAATATGCGGTATCACACGGCTGGAATTAAGAAGGCGATTAACACTTTAAGGGCCTTGCAGCCTGAAACTGAAGCTCAATATGTAGAGGTTGCCCTAACTCGACATTATTTGTTGATGCAGGATCATCAGTACGAAGAAGCATTTGGTTCCATGAATGAAACCCTAGTGTATTTGCCTAACGACACTAATCTTCTATATGCGCGAGCATTAGTCGCCGCAGAACTAAAGAAAATAGACATAGCCGAAGCTGATTTCAAATCGGTACTTTCTAATGAGCCTAATCATGCCAATGCGCTTAACGCCTATGGTTATACTCTGGCTGATCAGACAGAACGATATGAGGAAGCATTTAAGTTAATTACCCGTGCCATTGAGTTGCGCCCGCAAGATGCCCATATATTGGATAGCATGGGTTGGATTCTTTACCGGATGGATAATAAGGAAGAAGCCATAGAATATTTAGAGAAAGCCTTCGCTGCCAGCCCTGAAATTGAAATAGCTGCGCACTTAGGAGAGGTGATTTGGGAGTCAGGTGAACCAGACCGTGCTACTCAAATTTGGCAAGAATCCTTTGATACAGATCCAAAAAACCCGGTATTGAATGAAACCTTAAAGCGCTACGGCATTGATTTCACCAGTTAGCCACTTAAAGCTAAAACACCATTTCTTATTAAGTTTGTTGTGTTTTTTAGCAGCATGTCAGACGCTGCCGGACGCTCCTGTCGATTCGTCATCAGAAGCAGGTTGGCAGCGCGATATTGATAGCTTTATGCGCGCTCATGAGGCTGCCTATCAAAGCTATGACAGCCTGCCTGTTTGGCGTTACAGCGCCAAAGTAGGTATTTCAACTCCCGTCGCACGTGAGCAGGCCAACTTAGTCTGGCAATTTGCTGATCAATCTAATCAAGTGCGGCTTTTTGGTCCTTTAGGTGTGGGGGCAATTAAAATTGAATTTGACCAATACGGAGTAGTACTTAGTGATAATCGCTCGGTATTACATCGAGGTGATAGCGCCGAAGAATTAGTCACAAAAATAGTTGGTTGGCCTATTCCTATTGATGCGTTGGTTTATTGGATGTTCGCCTTACCATTGCCTGATAAGGCCTTCGAATACCAACAAGACGATGCTGGGAACTTATCTAAGCTAAGGCAGCTCGGTTGGTCGATTGAATATTCAAGTTATAAACAATACTCTTTAGGTGCTCGTCAAACTTCTGTTGGCGAGAGCTCTATTGGACCGGTTGCAGAGAGTCAAATTGGTTTTTTGCCGCGCAAAATAGTCGCCACTAAAACTGACCAGAATGGTGGTTTGATCGTCGTAAAGTTGATCACTAAAGGTTGGCAATAAAGGTTTTGCAATAATGAGTGATCCAAATAGCCATCGATTTGGCAAAGCATGGCCGGCACCAGCCAAAATTAACTTATTTCTGCATGTCGTCGGCAAGCGAGAAAATGGCTATCATAATCTGCAAACCGTTTTTCAGTTTCTCGACTATGGCGATGACCTGTTTTTTGAAATCAACCAGTTAGGTTCTATCAGTCGAAGCTATGAATTGGGTTTTAGTGAAGGCGATGACTTATGCTTGCGCGCGGCAAGTATGCTAAAGGAATATGCACCGGAAGAATTTGGTGTTGCAATTGATTTAAACAAGCGTTTGCCCATGGGCGGTGGTTTGGGTGGTGGAAGTTCGAATGCCGCCACGGTTTTGCTGGCTTTGAATCAATTATGGGAGCTCGGTTTAAGCCGTGAAAAGCTAGCAGAGATTGGCTTGGCATTAGGTGCTGATGTGCCGGTATTTGTAATGGGACAGTCAGCTTGGGCTGAAGGTGTGGGTGAACAACTTTCGCCAATCGATTTGGCTGAACCATGGTATGTGGTTTTAAACCCACAAATCAGTGTTTCAACAGCACAAATTTTTGCAAATAAACATTTGACACCAGCCCCTGAGATGAAGAAAATACGCGCTCTCGAGAAAGGTATCGATTCAAGTTTTGGTGAAAACCACCTAGAAGCGATAGTTAGGGCTGAATACCCGCAAGTAGATAGTTTGATCGAGTGGCTGAGTGAGTATGGCCAACCTCGTATGAGTGGTTCAGGAGCATCGGTTTTTATGCCTGTCTCTAGCCAGCAACGCGGTGCAGAAATACTTGCCAAGCGACCATCTTATTCAGATGGTTTTGTCGCTAAGGGCTTAAATATACACCCGCTAAGGGCTTAAGTTTACACCCGCTAAGGGCTTAAGTTTACACCCGCTAAGGGCTTAAATTTACACCCCTTAAATTGATGTAGTATAGTAGCTGCCTTCAATTGTGTGTATTTAGCATGTGCGTGATAAACCATGGAGTAGGACATTAAAATTTGAGAATGGGGTGTGGCGAAGTGGCCTAACGCACCGGATTTTGATTCCGGCATTCGAAGGTTCGAATCCTTCCACCCCAGCCAATTTTATCATTTGCAATTATTGCTTTATTTACAGTTGAGCTAGTAGTTTTGCTCGATCGTAGCCTTTTTCAGATAATTGAATTTTGTTGTTCTATATTTTAACAACACACCCGTAATATTAGGCGCGGGTATTATCTCAAATACGGTGAGGCTGCTTTGTCAATTGAAAATCTAACCATCTTTAGCGGCAACGCGAATCCTAAACTGGGAGCCGAAATTGTCGATTATTTGAAATTGCCACTTGGTAAAGCCAAGGTTGAGCAATTTAGTGATGGCGAAATAGCGATTGAAATTCAAGAAAATGTGCGTGGTCGCGATGTTTTTATTATTCAGCCAACCTGTGCACCGAGTCATAAAAATCTGATTGAGTTGTTATTGATGATTGATGCTTGTAATCGTTCGTCAGCTTATCGTATTACCGCGGTCATGCCATATTATGGTTATGCACGCCAAGATCGTCGTCCACGAAATTCGCGGGTGCCGATCAGCGCTAAATTGATAGCGTCAATGATGAGTACCGCTGGAGCTGATCGCGTTTTAACGATGGATTTGCATGCCGATCAGATTCAAGGTTTCTTTGATATACCGACCGATAATATTTATGGCTCGCCAGTATTATTGGATGATGTTCGCGGTTTAAACGAAGACAACTTAATTGTTGTATCGCCTGATGTGGGTGGCGTGGTTCGGGCACGCGCACTGGCCAAACGTCTCGGTGTTGATTTAGCCATTATTGATAAACGTCGCCCCAAGGCTAATGTTGCTAAGGTTATGAACATTATCGGTGATGTGCAAGGGCGTAGTTGTGTGTTAATCGACGATATGGTCGATACCGCCAATACGCTATGCAAAGCCGCGGGAGCGCTCAAAGAGCATGGTGCTACCGCGGTACGCGCATACTGTACTCACCCTGTGTTATCGGGCGAAGCGGTAAATAGAATTAATTCGTCAGATATGGACGAAGTAGTGGTAACCAACACTATTCCTCTATCTGACGCAGCAGAAGCAAGTGACAAGATTAGACAACTGTCGGTTGCGCACTTGCTTGGTGAATCGATTCGCCGAATCATTGCAAGTGATTCGGTGAGTTCTTTATTTAGTGATATTGACTAGAAATAATTTATTTCTTTGCTTAAAGACTTCACTAAATATTATGTCCACATAAATAGTTGATTCTATTGTGTGATTGGAAAAACGAAGGTCTAGTGCCTTCAAATTGAGTAATAAAAATGAGTGCTAATTTTATAGTAGAAGCTGAAGTAAGAACCGGATCTGGTACGGCTGCCAGTCGTCGCGCGCGACGCAATGGCCAAGTTCCAGTGGTGGTCTATGGCGGTGGAGAAGATGAGCAATATCTATTGGTGGATCACAACAAGATCACACTCCAATTGAACGTTGAAGCTTTCCATTCCGCATTAGTGCAACTGCAGGTCGGGGATGATTTACAACGCGCTATTTTGCGTGATGTGCAAATGCATCCTTATAAACAACGAGTCATGCATCTTGATTTTCAACGTGTAAGTCGTAAAGACAAAATCACAATGACAGTGCCATTGCACTTCAATGGAGAAGAAGATGCGCCTGGCGTTAAAGTCGAAAACGGGATCATGTCTCACAGCATGACCTCGGTTGACATTAGTTGTCTAGGTTCTGACTTGCCAGAATATATCTCTGTAGATGTGTCAAATCTTGGTATGGGTGACTCTGTTTCTTTGGGTGAAGTGCAAATGCCCGAAGGTGTTGAGTTTGCCAGTACTGTTCAAGAGTCTGATCTTGAGTTGCCAGTAGCATCCGTGCTTGCACCTAAGAAACCACAAACTGAAGATGAGCCTGAAGAGGGTGAAGAGGTTGAAGGTGAAAAAGGTGAAGAAAGTGAAGAAGCGGCAGGTGACAAAGCGCCACAAGAAGGCGGCGATTCAGAATAGTACACATACAATGAATCAATCGCCTATCAAACTGATTGTCGGTCTTGGCAATCCGGGCGAAAAGTACACAAAAAC
Organism: uncultured Gammaproteobacteria bacterium; assembly: GCA_964531625.1. Lineage (GTDB taxonomy): Bacteria > Pseudomonadota > Gammaproteobacteria > Arenicellales > Arenicellaceae > Arenicella. The sequence goes on along the minus strand of CAZHEL010000014.1, from coordinate 5,932 downwards.
CCGGCATAACGCCGGGTTTTTGTTTTTAGATGCCCTTTGCCAGCAGCTTGATAGTTCGCTCAAAGCGGATAAAAATTGTTTTGGCCGAACTGCTAAAGTGGCTATTGCAGGTAATGAAGCTCGACTGCTCGCGCCAGATACATTTATGAACCTAAGTGGTAAGGCAGTTCGAGCCGCGACTAATTATTATAAAATTGCCATGTCCGAAATATTAGTAGTGCACGATGAGCTCGATTTAGACACAGGTATTGCTAGGTTAAAAATTGGTGGTGGGCACGGCGGAAATAATGGTTTGCGCGATATTATTCAGCAATCAGCCACCAGAGACTTTGCTCGTTTGCGAATAGGCATTGGTCATCCAGGTGTTGGTCGAGACGTATCTGGATACGTATTAAAGCAGGCAAATAAGTCTGACCAACAGAATATAGAGAACGCCATAGTCGAAAGTTTGCGCGTTATAGAATTGATTGCTCAAGGAGATTTTCCTAGAGCGATGAACGAACTACACACTAAATTGGCGAACTAGCCAGTATTTGCATAGGTATTATCATGGGATTTAAATGTGGCATTGTTGGTTTACCGAATGTCGGTAAATCAACCCTATTCAACGCCTTAACCAATTCTGGAATTCAGGCCGAGAACTATCCGTTTTGTACTATCGAACCGAATGTAGGTGTGGTTGAAGTGCCTGACCCGCGCCTGCAGCGTCTCACCGAGTTGGCCGAACCCAGTAAAACAATTCCAGCAACCATGGAGTTTGTGGATATTGCAGGCTTGGTTGAAGGCGCATCAAAGGGAGAAGGTTTAGGTAATCAATTCTTGGCAACTATTCGAGAAGTTGATGCAGTTGCTCACGTGGTGCGTTGCTTTAATGACGAAAATGTCATTCATGTGGCTGGCAAGGTTGATCCCGCATCTGATATTGAAGTGATTCATACCGAGCTAGGTTTGGCTGATATGGACACGGTTGAGAAGGCCATAGAGCGAGCAGCAAAACGTTCTAAGTCGGGTGACAAAGATCAAATTAAACTCAGAGAAGTACTAGAGCGAGTTCAGGCTCATCTGAATACCGGCTTGCCAGTAAGATCGCTGGATCTAGATAAAGACGATAAAGATAAAATTAAGCCATTGTGTTTAATGACTGCCAAGCCAACTATGTATATCGCTAATGTTGATGAAGAAGGTTTTGAAAATAATCCACACTTAGATACGGTTCTGGGTATCGCGGAAAAAGAAGGATCTGGCGTGGTTATTATTTGTGCGTCCATAGAATCGGAAATTGCTGAGTTAGACGATGCAGAAAAAGTCGAGTTTTTACAAGAAATTGGCCAACTAGAGCCTGGGTTGAACCGAGTCATTCGGGCGGGTTATGAGTTACTTGGACTACAAACCTATTTCACAGCAGGTAAAACAGAAGTGCGAGCCTGGACTATTCGCCAGGGTGACACTGCACCACAGGCCGCCGGGGTTATTCATACAGATTTTGAGCGTGGTTTTATTCGCGCCGAAACCACAGCCTATGTCGACTATGATCAATACGGTGGTGAGCAAGGTGCTAAAGAAGCTGGCAAGTTCCGATTAGAAGGTAAGGATTACATTATGCAGGATGGAGATGTGGTACATTTTAGATTTAACGTCTAGTATATAGAAAGTCTATATACACGCTCTTTATCGGAGCGAATCATTCTGGAGTATCAATGCTAGCATTAACTCTTGCATCAACTCTTGTAGTAGCTATCTTAGTAACTAGGGAAATTAATTTAATCAGGTATCAGCTTGGACTGTTATTGGTACCTCTAATATTGATGTTGAACTTAGTACCATCAACCGCTTTTGCTGCGCAAATTCGGGTAGCGGTCGCTAGTAATTTCACCTCTGCGGCAAAGATGTTACAACTGGAATTTGAGCAACAGTCTCAACATACACTGAGCTTGAGCTTTGGCTCGACCGGTAAGCACTACGCGCAAATAAGAAATGGTGCACCCTTTGATATATTCCTAGCCGCTGATGCAGAACGACCAGAGCGGTTGCAAAGAGAAGGTTTTGCGGTCTCTGACAATCGATTTACCTATGCGCTGGGAAAACTCGTGCTATGGAGTTCAGCTTTACCTGATCTGAGTGAGGAAACCTTATCTACAACCGATTTTCGCCACCTCGCGATTGCTAACCCCGAACTAGCTCCCTATGGCCAAGCAGCCACCCAAGTGTTAGATCGACTAGGTTTGTCAGCAAATTTGCAAGAACGACTCGCATTTGCCGATAACGTCGGTCAAGCATTTGCCTTTGTGCACACTGGTAATGCCGAGTTGGGTTTTATTGCTCAGTCGCAATTGGTGGCGCAGAAGCTAGTCGACAAAGAGCTGTCTGGGTCATTTTGGAAAGTGCCTGAAGATTATTATGACCCCATCGAACAGCAAGCAATATTGCTTTCGGATAAACCTGCTGCGGCCGAGTTTTTGCTATTCTTGATGGATGAGCGGGCTAAGACAATTATTGCTAATGCGGGATTTAAACTTCCTTAGCGGTTGCTGTCGTTAGTCGCTTTTTTTAATGTTTAACCAAGCCGACATCACCGCCTTTCTGATTACTTTAAAATTGGCAACGGTGACAGTTGCTATTTTGCTAGTGATAGGCGCGCCTTTGGCATGGTGGTTGGCTCGCTCACAATGGCGTTATAAATTTCTATTAGAGGCGTTTATAGCACTGCCCTTAGTGTTACCTCCTACGGTGATAGGTTTTTATTTGTTGCTTGCCTTCAGCCCAGCTGGCGCAGTGGGTAGTGTTATGCAATTTCTGGGTGTACAACCTTTGGCGTTTACATTTACTGGCTTGGTTATCGGCTCCGTCATTTATTCAATGCCGTTTGTTGTGCAACCTTTGCAGAATTCTTTTTCTGCCGTGAGTAATCGGCAACTTGAAGTTGCTGCAACGCTCGGAGCCGGCCCCAAAGACCGTTTTTTTTCTATCGCATTGCCATTGGCTCGGCCCGGTTTTATTACCGCAGCAGTACTAGGTTTTGCCCATACTATAGGTGAGTTTGGCGTGGTTTTGATGATTGGTGGCAACATTCCAGGCAAGACTCAAGTAGCGTCTATCGCCATTTATGATCATGTCGAGAGTTTGGAATATGCCAATGCTCATTGGTTGGCCGGCTTCTTGTTATTTCTATCCTTTGTGATGTTGATTGTTGTTTATGGCTTAAACCGTCAAACCAGTGTGCTGCGAACATGACCATTAATGCTCAATTCAATATCCAACAAGGCGGCTTTGAATTAGAGTTTGATTTAACCATGCTTGGCGTAGGAACCACCGCCATATTTGGCGCTTCTGGTAGCGGCAAAACGACTCTATTGCGAGCCATCGCTGGGCTCGATCATCATATGGGTGCTAGCTTAATTGTCGCAGGTGAGGTTTGGCAGCAAGATAATGAGTTTTTGCCACCGCACTTACGCTCGATTGGCTACGTGTTTCAAGAGGCCAGCTTGTTCGCGCATATGACTGTGCAGCAAAATTTGGACTACGCCTGGCGGCGCGCCAACAAAGATGGGCCGCCTATATCGGTTGCGAGAGCAGTCGATCTGTTAGAGCTTGCGCCTTTATTAAATGAGCAACCGACTACGCTATCTGGTGGCGAACGCCAACGCGTCGCCATAGCACGAGCACTCTGCACTCGGCCTAAATTATTACTGATGGATGAGCCGCTCACAGGACTAGATAATGCGGCCAAAGCTCGATTGCTACCGCTGATCGACAGCACTTTACGCAAGCTAAAAATACCTTGCTTGTACGTCAGTCACTCGATTGATGAAGTCAGCCAGCTCGCTGACAATATTATATTGCTGGAAGCTGGCAAGGTTGTTCAGCAAGGTGATATGCAATACATGCTTACTAGGCTAGATCTACCTCTTGCACAACATGAAGGGGCGGAGTCTATTGTGCCTGCGACAGTCATCGAGTATGACGAGCATTACAAGCTTAGCTATTTAGATTCTGATATGGGGCGCTTCACAATGGCACGTAAAGTAGATCATAGTGATAGCGAGGGGCAAGAGAGCATAGAGGGCAAAGAGGTGCGTATTAGGATACTTGCGCGAGATGTTAGCTTGACCTTAAATTCGCAAAAAGATACTAGCATACTAAATATTTTTCCTGCCACGGTCAGCCAGTTGCAACCGTATGGAGAATCTCAAGTTACGGTTAAATTGCTGTTAAATAAAACGCCCTTACTGGCACGTATTACAGTTAAGTCAGCTGACCTGCTAAAACTAAAGGTTGGCCAGCAGCTTTACGCACAAGCGAAAACTGTATCTTTATACTAAAGACAAATTGTTGAATTGATATGAAAACACCTTTGTTCGCCGTTATGGCGCTAATAGCTTTCGCGGGTAATTCGGTGCTTTGTCGCTTAGCGCTGGGTATTGATTTGGGGGCAGATCTACCTACAGGGCTCGATGCTAGAGCCATAGATCCTGCAAGTTTTACTTCAATTCGCCTAGGCTCGGGTGCTCTTACTCTGTTTTTGCTACTTGCCTTTTCTGGTAAATTAAAGATGGGTGGACTAAAACCTGTCAGCTTAAAGAGCGATACAGCTAATGACAGCGTATTAGCTGCAAAAGGCAGTTGGTTAGCGGCACTAAGTTTGTTTTTATATGCCGCACTGTTCTCCTATGCTTACATTACATTAGACACCGCCACCGGCGCGCTAATTCTGTTTGGCAGTGTCCAAATTACTATGATCAGCGTGGGGTGGTTGCGTGGCAATCGACTATCTAAGCCCGAAGTTATCGGAATTTGTTTGGCAGTGCTTGGTTTTGTGTATTTGTTTCTGCCAGAGCTTAGGCAACCAAGTTTACTCGGTTTAGTCGTTATGGTTTTTGCAGGTGTGGCATGGGGCGACTATACCTTAAGAGGCCAAGCATCCAGCGATGCGTTAAGCACAACCGCATATAACTTTCTCAGGACATTACCTTTGGTTGCTTTACTGTTAGTTGTTTTAGCAATAGCCGGCATGACCTTTAATTTGAGCCAAAAAGGCGTGCTGCTGGCTATTGCATCAGGCGCAATTACCTCAGGTATTGGATACGCTATTTGGTACCAAGCACTAAATGGCTTGACGACAACACAAGCCGCCGTGATTCAATTATTAGTACCCGTCATTGCTGCCGTTGGAGGGGTCTTGTTTGCCAATGAAGCAATATCACTAAGATTAGTGCTCGCCGGACTAATGGTATTGGGTGGAGTGTTAATCGTTATTATTAGTAGGGCGAAAACTGCTTAAAAAATAAAAGTAGTAGTGTTATTAATCTCATCTGACGCCATCTATATTTGCTTTGGCTGGGTCACTGCTGTTTTCGTTACTTATATAAATCGCTTAAACCGATTCTTTCGATTTGCCTAATTCAAATAGCTCGACCAGTAGGTCATGACATCGATCGCTTAGTACCTTACCTATAAATTCAGTATGACCCCGCGCAAAACTAGGTACTGATCGTGACGTTATATAGCCGGAATAAGGTGAAGTAATTTCTACCTCTAAAAAGTGTTTAGTATGCGCGCGTATAAGGCCAGTAACCTTATGGCCCTGATAGTAAAAATAAATTTTCATTTTATGCTCCTTGATTTGAAGAACCAAGGCAACGACGATATCGTTTGGATAACGCTTTAGCTGGATTTATATACCGTTCGCAAGTTGCCAATTAAATCAACGGTTGGTTCAAAACACAGTTTTGATGCGCTTAGGATAACTACAAATCAAAATCTATTCTAGTGCTGTGACATATTAAATAGCATCTAGCTAGAAAAATAAGAGTGTCTCTGTAAGAGGCTGCTTTGGGCAATTTTCTGACGTTGGACTTTACTTTTCTATTAGGCAGAAACATACTCATTTCAGCCATTTACTCGAGAGGCAAAGGGTAAGAACTGACCTCACCTG
>CAZHEL010000013.1:5888-64679 GCA_964531625.1 uncultured Gammaproteobacteria bacterium | reverse complement strand
CCAGAACAAAACCGATTAACGTCACGCAAGCAAAACGGCGTGCCGTTTAAAAAAAAGGAGAAGCTTAATAAAAAGCTTCTCCTTTTCGGAATTTGGGTTGCTATAAGCACGGTATTTTTGGCCAGTTCATCGCGGCGTATTTTAGCCGAAGCGCACTCGAACTTGCAATATTAAAGCAGATTAAATTAACAGAAAAACAAAACAATTCTCTAAAAGCACGGAGTCAACAATCAATGCCCACCAAAAATCATAAATCGAGCACATCTTGCATATCATATAAGCCTGCCGATTGATCAGCCAACCAAGCTGCAGCTCGCAACGCACCTTTGGCATAGGTCATTCTTGAGGAAGATTTATGAGTCAACTCAACGCGCTCACCTTCACTAGCAAATATTACCGTATGATCGCCGACCACGTCACCGGCTCTAACCGTTGCGAAGCCAATGGTCTTTGGGTCTCTGACTGCACTTAAGCCTTGTCGACCATACACGGCACATTCTTGTAAATCACGTCCTAAGGTGCCGGCGATTACCTCACCTAGCTTTAACGCGGTACCCGAGGGAGCATCGAGCTTATTACGATGATGAGTCTCAATAATTTCAATATCAGAGTCCTCACCAAGTATTTTTGACATTTTTTCTAAAAGATTAAAGCACAAGTTTACTCCAACACTCATATTGGGTGCGAATACAATGCCAATGTCCTTACTTGCCTGGTGAATGATTTTCTTTTGCTTTTCATCAAAGCCAGTGGTACCAATGACCACCATCTTGTTATGACGACGGCAATAGTCTAAGTGCTGCAAGCAAGGCTCCACCAAGGTAAAATCTATCAGCACATCAAATTCAGCTTGCTCAAGACTCTCGACTATTGGGACGCCTAGATGCCCGACACCACATAATTCACCAACATCCAATCCTAACAAGCTACTCTGTGGACGTTGAACTGCAGCACTTAATCTGATGTCAATCGATTGAGAGGATGCAATGGATTCAACTAAAACGCGCCCCATTCGTCCAGAAACACCGGTTACCGCTATATTTATCACTGTGTTTAACCTTAGGCTGATGTAAACCAAACTGTCTTAACAATTAACTATCTTAACAGCTAATGATTTACGGATTAATACGCTATAAATTTACCTGCTGAAAGCGTCTCGTATTTTTCCTAGCATGCCTTCCCCAACATCATCGTTAATAGTGATATCAGAGCTGATTTGACTAGGCTCCTTAAGCAAACCAAACTCATGACAAGCATTCATGAGTCCACAGACGGTTGACAAACCATAACCAGATTTTTGCGCCAGACTGGCCATCGACTCAGGCCGCACAAATAACATTGCACATAGCTTAAGTAAGATATTGTCCAACTCAAGCAACTCGAAACTAGGCCAGCTCTCAAGCATATACTCCCCTTCATCATCCAAGCTATTGGATAGTTCTGTGGTTTCGGTGACCAGAATATGCGTCCATCGGAAAGTATCTAAAGGGTAAGCCGTGAGTTCAGGCTCGGGCTTCCAATCATCCGCAATCATCGACTTTGTTAATCGATAACGTTTCAATACTGAAGGCCACATCCCTGGTTCTTTAGAGCTGTATACCATTTTTCGATCTGGTAAAAAGTATAAAAAGCTTTCACCGTCAGCAATAATTTCATTGCGCTCGAACCAATACTCTTCATCTAGGCCAATGCGATTACCTGTACGCTTAGGGATGTCTAATTCGGAGACATCTTCCGTATCTTCATCGTCAACTCCCATCGCCTTCTTGAATTTAGAGAAACTATTGCTTGTTTCCTCGCTAGCAACATCGGCTTGCATTTCAAGCTCATTAAAATCCCAAGCATCCATACTATTGGTCTCTATCACCAATACACTATTTGCCGACGCGCTTTCGTCATCAGAAACAAGAATAAAGGGTTCTGCAGCAGTGTCATCTTGCGAATCTTGGGATTTTTCAGTGTTGTACTGGATAACATCGTCGGGCGATTCTGGCGATTCTTGCAATTCTGCCGATTTTTCAGTGTTGTACTGAATAACATCGTCAACCACTTGCATGTATTCTTCGTCGTTGGTTACTTCTCCGTATTGAGCACTCAATTGATCCAGCTCATAGCTTTCGTATACATCATCCCCTGAATAAACATCAATGAGAGTCGATTCACTCTGTTCATCAGCATCTAACAACTCAGAATGGGAGGACGCTTCAGTATCTGGGCTGAGACTCTCTTCTACCTCTAAATCCACGTCTTCGGGCAGCAATCGTTCTTCAACTGGTGTTTCCACACCGTCGATAACTAACTTGCCTAACGCGGCTTTAAAATCACTCCATTGCACCGGACGGACGATGTAAGAATCCGATTGTTTTTCTGGATCATTGCCAACCAATATATGTTGCACACCAGTGAGGTCGGCGACATCTTCTTCCAAAGAATAGCTTTCATCCACTATCAGAATCGTAGGCGCGTGCTCTTCCTCATCTTTGGCTTTAAGCACAATGACTTGATAAGACAAATCATTTTTTGCTAGGTTTAAGAAGGATTTGAATAAAATTTGTTCCTTTTTTTCAACGCCCTTAAAACCTAGGTATTCAATATGGTTGTTCATAACTTAAAGTAAGCTATTCTCCAAGTAAGCTAATCCCGATAGTGGGTACACATCATCAAAAAACTAAGCTAACTAAATTCAAGCCAGCTAACTACTACTAAAATCACCTAATCAACAGTTTTCAATCGAACATCTTCTGCTCAAAATTGATTCCACTTTGTTTCCAATAAACAAAAGACAGTCAACGTTACTAAGACAGGCGTTACATAGTCTCTGGTTAGCGTTATTTGAAACTCTCCCACTCTCCGCAGTTTTGACAGTGCCAATACATAGCACGAGTTTCGAACCCACAGCCTTCGCAATTATACGCAATTTTTCGCTTGTTTGCGCGACTCAATAAATCTTTTAATAGGGCTTTACGATTTTCTACATTATCGGTAAATTTTTCAGCATTATCATGCAGATAGCCTGCTACCGAAGCGCTTAGGCCCTCCTGCTGTACTTGAGTAAAAATATGCCGAATGGCTTCTTTCTCACCCAGTACTTTATCCAATGATTTTTGCCATACCTCAAATGCATTCTTATTTTTTGGAATAAACGCACCGTTTATCAGGTAATCCTTTAAAGACACAGAGTCATCTAATGCTTGATAACTTGCGATCATTTTGTCCACCACCAATTCAGCCAGCGCAGGTTTGCCTTTAGCCAAAGTCTGCCAATGACTTATAGCAACCGCATAATTGTGCTGTTGAAATGCCAATTCACCACGTAGCAGAATAGCGCGAGCCGCAAATTGGTCTTCATGCAGTGCACTTCTGAGATATTTCTTAGCGTCAGAGTATTCGGCTTGATCAATAGCTATCTCGGCTAACTCACACCAATAATGGGCCATTTGGGTCGCATGCACGGGCTTTTCAGAGCGCTTTCGAAGTCGTGACACGTCTATCGCTTTACGCCACTCTTTCTCTTGTTGATATATGCTGCATAAGCCATCAATAGCTTGCTCTCGATAAGGTAGCGATTCTTTGAGTTCCAAAAATAAGTTTTCAGCTCTATCGAGCAAACCCGCTTTATAGTAATCCTGAGCAAGTTCAAAGATCGCCTGAAGGCGCTGTGCATCTGTAAGGCTGGGTCTCGCTATCAAGTTTTGATGAATTCGGGTAGCGCGGTCTACCTCGCCTTTGCGACGAAACAAGCCACCCAATGCTAAATGCAGTTCTACCGTCTCGCTGTCAACCTCAAGCGCTTTTATAAATACTTCAATTGCTTTGTCAGGCTGTTCATTTAAAAGAAAATTTAGGCCCTTAAAGTATTCAGTATTTACTTTTTGTTTTTTTCCTAAACGGGCGCGACTAGCGATCCAGCGAGTAACTATAACCCCCAATAAAAAAGCCAGCACTAGGGCTGGCCATGTCATGTCGCTAACAGCCATATAATTTAGTTTTCAAGCAAAGTCATTTGTGGCATATGCACAGCGACAAGGTTTAAACGTCGTCTTTAATCGGCATTGCTCTAAGATTTTGAACCTCTTTTTCTACTTTAGACAAGGCTTTTTTGGTTGCGCCTACTCGCCTTTTATTTTTCATTACAGAGAAAGACATAACTAAAACGCCAAGGATCATGCCTATAAAAAAAGGCGCCATCAGCACTACAAATAAAGGTAAATCAAAAGAAATACCAAAATAATACTTTACCGTTATGGTCTCTGGATTGGACAAATTTAAGGTGAAAGCAAACGCCGCGAACACCAGAAAAATTATCATGTAAAAAAGCTTTTTCATCTTTATAAATAGCTCATAAGTAATGTCTAGGTCAGTATATAATAGAAAGAAACGTCGAGATAAGTCTGCCTGACTTATACCGCAATCACACCCGCGTACAGCATCTGCATAGCGATTATCTATTAATATAATCTACTCGCTCTTTCAATTCCTTTCCAGGCTTAAAATGTGGCGAAAACTTATCTTCTACAGCCACCGACGCACCAGTCTTCGGGTTTCGCCCAATACGGGCAGGTCGATAGTGTAAGGAAAAACTACCAAAACCGCGTATTTCAATGCGATCTCCAACTTCAAACGCTTCCGCCATATGATCCAATACAGCTTTCACAGCTAACTCCACATCGCGGTGCGCTAAATGTGGTTGCTTTTCTACCAAAGCTTCAATCAATTCAGATCTAGTTATGGTTGCTTGTTTCATTTTTAACTAACCTCATCAACCCTTATTGAGTCATTTTTTATTATGTCCTAAGTATACGGGTTTATTTTAGATTTTATCAATAGAAATAAGGATAAAACATCTTTCTAAGTGACTGATATTACTAAAAATAACTAATTTCTATTCGGTTTTATGCTAAAAACTAAAAAAGCCACCGAACATTCTACAATGAACAGTGGCTTTTTAAATGGATTCACACCGATTATTAATTCGGCAATATCCTAAATTGCCCTAAAATAAATTTGGTTTTGAAATTACTTGTTTAGCTGCTGTTTCAGCTTCTCAGCTAGCTGGCTGCTGCCAGTATCGTCTGAACCACGGCCATACTCACTTACCGCTTCGCTTTCGTTCTGTGCTTCCAAAGCTTTAATTGACAATGAAATTCGACGAGTTTTACGATCAATAGAAGTAACTTTAGACTCAACCTCATCGCCTACTTTAAACAAAGCCGAGGCATCTTCGACATGATCACGTGATACTTCAGCCGCGCGTAAGTAACCGTCAACACCGTCAACCAATGTGATGGTAATTCCACGTGCGTCAGTTTCTTTAACAACACCTTTAACCACGGCACCTTTACTGATGTCAGATACAAAATCGCTAAATGGGTCACCCGACATTTGCTTAACACCCAGTGAAATACGTTCACGATCAGGATCTACAGCAAGCACCACAGCCTCAAGTTCGTCACCTTTAGAATAGTTTCGAATAACCGAGTCGCCGTCTTCTTCCCATGACAAGTCACTCAAGTGGATTAAGCCGTCGATATTACCGTCTAGCCCAATAAATACGCCAAAATCAGTGATTGATTTGATCTTGCCGACCACTTTGTCGCCTTTTTGATGCGTGGCAGCGAAGCTATCCCAAGGATTATCGCGACATTGTTTCATACCTAATGATATGCGACGACGCTCAGGATCAATTTCTAAGATGACCACTTCAACCTCATCGTTTAACTGGCAAATTTTGCTTGGGTGAATATTTTTATTAGTCCAGTCCATTTCTGAAACGTGAACCAAACCTTCAACGCCGTCTTCAAGCTCAACAAAAGCACCGTAATCGGTGATATTGGTAACTTTACCGTAGTGACGAGTGTCTACTAGGAAGCGACGTGCAAGGTCTTTCCATGGGTCATCACCCATTTGCTTGATACCCAGAGAAACGCGCGCTTTGTCTTTATCGAATTTCAAGACGCGTGCTTCGATATCTTGACCCACTTCCAAAATTTCAGATGGATGCTTAACACGTTTCCAAGCCATATCGGTAATATGCAATAAGCCATCGATACCACCCAAATTAATGAATGCTCCGTAGTCAGTAAGGTTTTTAACAATACCTTTAACCACTTGACCTTCTTCGATGGTGCGCAGCAGCTCTTCGCGTTCAGCACCAAGCTCGTTCTCAACCACCGCGCGTCGCGATACAACGACGTTGTTGCGAACCTTATCGATCTTGATAACCTTCAACTCTAGGTCGCGATTTTCAAGGTACGTAGAATCTTTTACTGGGCGTACATCAACCAGAGAACCTGGTAAGAAAGCCCTTACATTTTGTAGCGAGACAGTAAAACCACCTTTTACTTTACCGGTGATTTGACCTACTACAATGTCTTCATTTTCGTGCGCTTTTTCTAAGTCGGCCCATACCCGTACGCGGCGCGCCTTATCATGCGACAACTTGGTACGGCCATAACCGTCCTCAACGTTCTCAATGACTACCTCTACAAGGTCGCCTTCTTGAACATTGTATTCACCTTCAATTTTGGCAAACTGTGCGAGGGGAATTTCGGCTTCTGACTTTAAGCCTGCGGTAACAGTGACGTAATCACCATCTACGGCTACTACTTCTGCTTTGATCACCTCACCGATCGTCATGACGGTGTTTTTCAGGCTCTCTTCAAACATTTCAGCGAAAGATTCGCTCATAATTTCTACCTTAAACTCTGTCTTTACTCCTCTGCGCTCACTTGTTTAGCGAACAATCAAAGAATATAGCAAGTTTTTCAATACTGAATTCTTGTCCGAAAAGCAATCAGTGTTAATGTATATGATCCAATATGCGCGCAACGACTTCGTCAATGGAAAGATCAGAAGTATCGAGTATCAAAGCACCATCTGCCGCCTTCAGCGGGGATTCTGCTCTACTCGAATCTCGGACATCACGTGCTTGAATCGACTCTAATAGGCGCGCGAGATTAACATCGAAACCTTTGGATTTCAACTGATCAAAACGCCTTTGTGCCCGTATTTCGGCGCTGGCGGTTAAAAACACCTTAAATTGGGCATCTGGGAACACAACTGTGCCCATATCCCTCCCATCTGCCACCAATCCTGGGGCTTTTCGACAACGCCTTTGCATTTTCAAAAGTGCGGCTCGCACTGGCGCTAGAGGCGCAATAGTACTGGCCATCTCGCCAGTTTCTTCGGTTCTTAGCTGATCGGTAACTAGAGATCCGTTAACTTCTATTTGTGCGGTATCATGCTCACGCACATGACAGACAAGCTGCATATCATCGGCAAGCTTAACCAGCCCTTGTATATCATCAGAGGCCACTTGCTGATCATTCGCCAACCAAGCCAGTCCACGATAAATTGCTCCGCTATCTAGATAGTGCCAATTATATTTCAATGCACATATTTGCCCAATCGTGCCCTTACCTGACCCGCTAGGTCCGTCGATGGCAAGTACCGGGGATGAATTAGTCGACAATGTTTAAGCCCACTTGATTGGCAAGCTCCTTAAAGTTTGGAAAGGAGGTGGCAACCGTTTCGGCGCCATTAATCACAACTTCGCCATCACTAACACAGCCTGCTACCGCAAATGACATAGCAATGCGGTGATCATGAAAACTCTCTATTGAGCCGCCACTAATAGAACCGCCGGTGACAACCATTCCATCTCGTTGTTCCACAACATCCACGCCGATATTACGCAATCCCTCGACCATGGCGGAGATACGGTCTGATTCTTTGTGCCTTAACTCTTCAGCACCAGAGACAATCGTTTGACCTTCCGCGCAGGCAGCAGCAATACATATAATTGGAAATTCATCGATCGCCAAGGGCACTAATTTAGGGTCGATCTCACAGCCTTTGAGGCCAACATAGTTAACTTGAATATCTGCTACCGGCTCGCCGCCCACGGCGCGCGGGTTAAGCAGACGAATGTCACCGCCCATGGCTTTTAAAATATCAACGATACCAGTACGCGTAGGATTCACGCAAACATGCTCTAAGATAATCGAAGAATCTGGCACGATGGAAGCCGCCACCATAAAAAAAGCAGCCGAAGAAATGTCCGCAGGAACCTCTATATCTGTGGCCGTTAACTCACCACCACCAGTGACATGGATGGCACTGACCTGATCATCTAGGCGCTCCGTCACACAAGCATAGCCATATGCCCTCAACATCCGTTCGGTATGATCACGCGTAGGAGCAGGCTCAGTAACGCAGGTTTCGCCGCTTGCATACAGACCCGCTAACAGTAATGCCGACTTTATTTGTGCGCTGGCAACGGGCAGCTTGTATGTGATTGATTCCAGAGCTTCGGCTGCGCGGATATGAACAGGTGGACAACCATTATCATCGGTAGCACAACGCGCACCCATCGAGATCAACGGCACACTCACTCTGCGCATAGGTCGACTGGATAAAGACTCATCCCCGACTAACTTGGATGCAAAATTCTGCGCCGCTAGAATGCCCATCATAAGACGCATGGCAGTGCCAGAGTTACCCATATCTAAATCTTCTCGTGGCTCTTGTAAGCCCCGCATGCCAACCCCATGGATTGTCAAAACACCGTCATTTGGACCTTCCGCTTCAACACCCATCGCGCTAAAGGCTGCTAAGGTGGCCATAACATCCTCGCCTTCTAACAGACCGGTTATCTTGCTACTGCCGTTGGCAAGTGAGGAAAACATTACCGCTCGATGTGATATTGATTTGTCACCGGGTACACGAATAGTACCTTTTAAACCTTGATGTGCTTTAACACTGGTTAATAGTAACTTTGCAGACATCGAAAAAATAAACCCTTAGTAAATTAATTTTCTATTTAACCTTTGTGACGCGATTCAGCCTTTTTCGACAAGCCTAAATCTCGCGCTTTTTTGGCTTCTCCAAAGTAAGTCAATATAGCATCTTGATCCGCCTCTGCCACCTGACTTCGTATACTCTCTAACTGGTTTTTAAAGCCATCAATAGCATGCAAAACTTCATCACGGTTTGTGATGCAAATATCACGCCACATCTCTGCATTACTCGATGCTATACGAGTAAAATCATAGAAGCCTGCAGCCGCCAAATTAAATAGGCGCTCACTATCTTCTTGCTGGCGCAAAAAATTCACTAAACCAAATGCAATTATATGCGGCAAATGGCTTGTCTTAGCAAAGATGGCATCATGCTCTTGTAAACTCATGTTAACCACATTGGCGCCTGTGTGTAACCACATTTGACGAACAGTTTCGGTATGACTAGCGTCTACTTCAGCTGTGTCAGTAATCACCACTGCTTTGTTCTCGAATAAATTTAGTTTAGATGCCATGACCCCGCTGTCCTCACCGCCAGCGATTGGGTGGGCCAGCACAAACTGCTGCAAAAGCGCAGGACAATTTTCTTTAATTGCCCCATACAAATCAGTTTTAACACTGCCTACATCTGTCAAAATCACTTGTTCGGAAACTACTCCCTCTAGCGATTTTATAATTGGCAACATGGTCTGCATCGGCGTGGCTAACACAATCAGATCAGACTCCTTAACTGCTAGTTCAAGCGGCAATACCTGATCGGCTATATTTTCTGAAAGAACTTGCTCAGCGGTCGCTTTAGAGCGGCATACAGCAACTATTTCTTGCGCTAAATCCTTGGCACGCAGTTCTCGAGCCAAGGAACCACCAAGCAAGCCAGTACCGATTATGGTCACGCGTCTAAACATTGGATAACAATCTATAGTGTGCCAATTGGATAGGAACCAATCAGTTTGAAAAATGCTGCTCGTTCTTTTAGCTCAGTTAAAGCTCCAGCGATTTTGGGGTCATCTATATGACCCGCCATATCGATAAAGAACACATATTCCCAGATAGTTTGGCGCGAAGGCCTAGATTCAATTCTACTCATGTCGACGCCAGCTTCATAAAATGGTTTTAATAGCTCAAATAGACTGCCGGCTTTATTTGGAGCTGAAACCATCACCGTGGTTTTATCGTCGCCACTGGCGGCATAGCTATCTCTACCGATAATCAAAAAGCGAGTCGTGTTATTGCGCTCGTCTTCTATGCCTGTGGCCAGTGTTTTTAGATCATATAATGACGCCGCCATATCGCTGGCAATGGCGGCGACTGACTCGTCTTTAGAAGCGATAATTGCCGCTTCGGCATTGCTGTTTGCGTTGTGCACTTCTACTTCGGGCAGGTAACGTTCTATCCATAGGCGGCATTGAGCTAGCGCTTGCGGATGTGCATACAAAGCTTTGACAGAGGATAGCGACTCTGCATTACTCAACAGTTGATGATTGATTGGCAAATGTACTTCACCACAAACTTTCAAATCCGAAGTCGCAAAACAATCTAGCGTATGCGTAATAACACCTTCAGTTGAATTCTCAACTGGCACCACACCAAAGTTCGCTTTACCTTGCTCTACAACGCGAAAAACATCGCCGATGGTTTTAACATCAGAACTACTCACCGCTTTACCGAAATGTTTGAGTACCGCAGCCTGTGTGTAAGTACCTTGTGGGCCAAGATACGCGACTGTCATGGGCATTTCGGCAGCCAATGAGATAGACATAATTTCACGCATCAAACGAACCATCTGATCGTCTGAAACCAAACCGTTTATTTCTTTGCGCAACACACCATTACGTTCACGCACTCGACGCAAAACCTGTGCCTCTCGTTCAGGACGATAAAAAGAAGCGCCACTATCAATCGCCAGTTTAGCCTTGGCAATATCGCCTGCGACTAGCACTCGCTCATGAATCAAGCTTAGCAACTTTTGATCAATTTCATCTATTCGATCGCGCAGCTTAAGTAATTCGGGAGAATCTGCCTGCTGTGGTGAGTCTTGCTTGGTGTGTTCGCTCATTTTTTATCAGTATCTAAGCGCTTTTGGCTGATTTATGCTTGTATTGCGCGAGCAATCATAACACCTTTAAGCTGCTTTATGGTTTGCAACACATCTTCCGAGATTCTGCTATCTAAATCAACAATTGTATAGGCAATATCACCCAGTGATTTATTAATCATATCGTGAATATTGAGATCAGCTTGCGCCATTACAGTAGAGATTTGCCCCACCATATTAGGCACATTCGCATTGCATACGACCAAACGATAGGGACTACCTTTAGGCATGGAGACATCAGGGAAATTTACTGAGTTTTTGATATTGCCATTCTCAAGATAGTCTTTAATTTGCTCAGCAACCATGACCGCGCAATTGTCTTCTGCCTCAACCGTTGACGCACCCAAATGCGGCAAATTAATTACCTGAGGAGTTTGTTTAGTGCGATTATTCGGAAAATCCGTTACATAGTTTGCCAATTTTCCAGCATCAATGGCATCACACACAGCCGCGTCATTAACAATACCGCCGCGAGCGAGATTGATCACAACCGCAGTTGCTTTCATTTTTTTGACATTGTCACTATTAATTAAATCGCGAGTGGCATCGATTAGCGGTACATGCACGGTTAAAAAATCGACCTTCTTCAACATCTCATCGATATTGTTAGCGCGCTCGATGGTCGAAGACAAATACCAAGCGCCATCTACGGTTAAACCTGGATCATATCCGACCACATTCATGCCTAGTTCAATGCAAGTATTCGCTACCATGCGCCCAATTGCGCCAAGACCAACTACGCCAATTGTCTTACCCGGCAATTCATAGCCCGCGTATTTCTTTTTACCCACTTCTACTAGCTTAGATAATTCATCGTCTTCGCCAGTTAAACCCTCTGTGTACTGAACAGCTTGACTGATATTTCGAGCCGCCATAAATAAACTGGCAATCACCAACTCTTTTACCGCATTGGCATTTGCGCCAGGCGCATTGAATACAGGAATACCTGCAGCACTCATTTTTTCTAAAGGAATATTGTTAACACCAGCGCCAGCACGGCCCACAACTTTGAGGCTGCTAGGAATTTCCATATCATGCATTTTAAAAGAACGCAGAATAATCCCATCCGGAGAAGTCTCATCTTCCGATACTTGGTAATCTTCAGAAGGTAGTTTGGCTAGGCCAACCGGAGATATATTGTTTAGAGTAAGAATTTTATACATGTCTTTTTGCGCGATTTATTTACTAAATAGCGTTTATTAAGTGATTAGCTGTTAGCTGCTTTAAATGAATCCATGAAGTCGATCAAAGCATCAATGCCGTCTGGGCTCATCGCGTTATAGATACTGGCGCGCATACCGCCAACCGAACGGTGACCTTTTAAAGCATGTAAGCCTTCAGAGTGAGATTTTGCTAGAAAATCAGCGTCTAAGTCACTGTTTTTCAATATAAAAGGCACGTTCATTAAAGACCTGTCGTCTATGGATATTGGGTTCGTATAGAACCCATCTGACTGATCGATATAGTGGTAAAGCTTGGTCGCTTTGTCTAAATTGATTTTAGCCATAGCTTCAATACCGCCGTTTTCTTTTAACCAAGCAAATACTTTACCCGCCAAGTACCAAGCAAATGTTGGTGGCGTATTATTCATACTGTCGCTTTCAGCCATCACTTGGTAGTCCATCAATCGTGGCGCATCACTGACGAAGTTTCCGATCAAGTCTTCTCGCACGATCACAATAGTCAATCCCGCTGGACCAATGTTTTTTTGCGCACCAGCATAAATAATTCCATATTTCGAAACGTCGATTGGGCGAGACAAAATAGTTGAGGATAGATCTGCGCAAATAGGCACATCAGTATCGGGTAGCCAATCAAACTCAACCCCCGCAATGGTTTCATTAGGAGTGATATGCAAATACGCTGCATTGTCGCTTAAACTCCATTCATTCACTTTAGGTACGTGCTTGTAACCCTCGGCAGATGTATCACACACTACATTGACGTCAACAAAACGTTTGGCATCTGCGATGGCTTTTTTACTCCAATGACCGGTATGAGCATAATCGGCAACTTGGCCTCGGTACTTAAGATTTAGCGGAATTGCGGAAAACTGTGCGGTGGCGCCGCCTTGTAAAAACAAGACTTTATAGTTCTTGGGGATACCCATTAAGTCTCGTAGATCTTGCTCGGCGTTGGCCGCCATTTCCATAAATGGTTTGCCGCGGTGTGATACTTCCATAACCGAGGCTCCAGTACCATTCCACTCGAGCAGTTCTGCCCGTACTTGCTCGAGCACTGCCTCAGGTAACGCAGCAGGGCCTGCGCTAAAGTTAAAAATACGACTCATTGTAGGTTTCCAAAAGTTTAAAGATTATACGAACTAAGCAAACTTCGAATTTTGGCTACACGCCAAACTAAAAATATAATCGAAGCATCAGGGTTGATTTAGACAAAAATGAGTCGCGTATTTTACACTAAGGAAACTATTTTCTCATGATATATGTGGGATATATGTGCAATAAAACCCTAAATTACTCGAGTGCTTAATCTTCTTCGGAATCTAATACTTAATCAGAGTCACTAGAGCTTTGGTCTAAATTACTGTCAGCAGAATCTTCTTCATCGGATTCAGCTACTTTCTCTACACTTATTAATTGCTCACCATCGGACACACCGATCACCTTAACACCTTGCGTGTTACGTCCAATAACCGATACTTCGGCCACTCTGGTGCGTACCAAGGTGCCACCATTGGTAATCAACATAGCTTCATCCGCGTCTTCAACTAATATCGCGCCAACAGCATTGCCGTTGCGTTCATTGGTTTGAATAGAAATCACCCCTTGTCCGCCACGGCCTTGAGTATTGTATTCAGAGAGCGCGGTACGCTTGCCATAGCCCTTCTCGGTTACCGTCAATACGGTTGAGACTGCATCGTTGGCTTCACAGATGATCATGGCATTAATATGATGTTCACCCGCCATTTTAATGCCACGCACTCCGCGAGCGGTGCGCCCCATTTTACGCACATCGCCTTCGGCAAAACGAATGGCTTTTCCGGAAGTGCTGAATAACATTACCTCTTGACCACCATTAGTTAAGCCGACGCCTACTAATTCATTACCCTCGGTCAAATCCAAAGCAATGATGCCATTTGCTCGAGGCCGAGAAAAATCCATTAGCGATGTCTTTTTAACCGTGCCATCACTGGTCGCCATAAACACATGCTGGCCCTCGGTAAACTCTTTAACCGCTAAAATAGCGGTAATGTGTTCCTCACCTTCAAGAGGCAAAAGGTTGACGATAGGTTTACCACGAGCATTACGCCCCGCTTGCGGCAACTCGTACACTTTCAACCAATAGACTTTGCCACGATCAGAGAAACACAAAATAGTGTCGTGGGTATTCGCAACGAACATGCGCTCAACAAAATCTTCGTCTTTGGTCTTAGTCGCGCTTTTACCTTTGCCGCCACGACGTTGTGCACGGTAGTCGCTCAAAGGTTGCGACTTGGCGTAACCCTCATGCGATAAAGTCACGACCAGATCTTCCTCAGCGATCATATCTTCTAAGGTCAGATCAAGTTTTTGATCAATGATTTGAGTACGCCGTTCATCGCCGTATTCCTCACGAATCGCGATCAGCTCTTCACGAATTACTTCCATCAATCGGTCAATGTTCTCTAAAATATCGATGAACTCAGCGATTTTTTGCAGCACGTCGCCATACTCTTCACGAATTTTGTCTTGCTCAAGCCCGGTCAGGCGATGCAAACGCAAATCTAAAATTGCTTGCGCTTGTTTTTCGGATAAGCGGTAACCATCAGGGTGCAACCCTAGCTCAGGATCTAAGCCTACTGGCTTACAAGAAACATCACCGGCTTTCGAAATCATCTCGGCAACTACGCCGGGCTCCCAGGTTTCAGCCAATAATTGCTCTTTTGCAACCGCTGGACTGGCTGAGTTCTTAATCATCTCTATCATTGCATCAATATTACTCAAAGCAATGGCCAAGCCCTCTAGGATATGAGCACGATTACGGGCTTTACGCAGATTAAATATGGTGCGACGTGTTACAACTTCGCGGCGGTGTTTGATAAATTCCTGCAACAACTCACGCAAATTAAACAAACGCGGCTGATTGT
Organism: uncultured Gammaproteobacteria bacterium; assembly: GCA_964531625.1. Classification (GTDB taxonomy): domain Bacteria; phylum Pseudomonadota; class Gammaproteobacteria; order Arenicellales; family Arenicellaceae; genus Arenicella. The sequence goes on along the minus strand of CAZHEL010000013.1, from coordinate 49,699 downwards.
CGATCAAAGCCACCGTGTTTATTCCAAATACGGTTTGCAGTTGAGTCTGTTGGAATAACTTATTCAGAATCACTTCGGCTACTTCACCGCGGCGCAGGGCAATGTACATGCGCATACCGCTCTTATCAGACTCGTCGCGTAGCTCGGTAATACCTTCTACTTTTTTGGTTTTGACCAACTCGGCTATTTTTTCTAATAGCCTTGCCTTGTTAACCATATAAGGCAGCTCAGTCACTATGATGGACTGCTTACCATTTGCCTCATTTGTCTCGATGTGAGTTCGGGCGCGCATGTATATTTTACCGCGACCCGTGCGATAAGCATCTCGAATGCCACTGCTACCATTAATAAAGCCCGAGGTTGGAAAATCGGGCCCAGGGATGTGCTGCATTAGCTCATCAATGCTGATGTCTTCATTGTCGATCATCGCCACACAACCATTGATTACCTCAGTGAGGTTGTGGGGAGGAATATTGGTGGCCATACCCACTGCTATACCCGATGAACCATTCACTAACAAGGCAGGTATGCGAGTCGGCATTACCGACGGTTGTAGCTCGCTCTCGTCGTAATTGGGATAAAAATCGACTGTTTCCTTATCAAGATCCGCCAATATTTCATGCGCGATCTTTTCTAAGCGAATTTCGGTGTAACGCATTGCCGCAGGCGAATCGCCGTCAATAGAACCAAAGTTACCTTGACCATCAACCAATGGGTAACGCATGGAAAAATCTTGAGCCAAACGGACGATGGTGTCATACACGGCGGTATCACCATGTGGGTGATATTTACCAATAACATCACCAACAATACGAGCTGATTTCTTGTAAGCCTTGTTGTAGTCGTTGTTTAGCTGCGACATGGCAAATAAAGCTCGCCTATGCACTGGTTTTAGACCGTCTCGAACGTCTGGAAGTGCCCTTCCGACTATCACACTCATTGCGTAATCGAGGTATGACTGACGCATCTCCTGTTCGAGATTTGCGGGGATGGTTTCTTTCGCGAATTGGTCGGTCATGGGCTACCAGTTAGTAGTTTATTTCAGCGCCTAAATTATAGCTGATTCCGGCCATCTTTGCATAAATCAATCGCTGTTGATTTACTTCATTTTCGGAAATTTTATGACCCATTTTACGATTGGCTGAGGCCCATTTAAACGGCTCTGCTAGGATAACTGTATAGGTGGTTAAACCAGCCCCAACACACACAAACCATTAATGTAGAAAAATGCTAGTTTTGTGGTTATCAAAACCTGAATTCATAGACTTTTTATAAGCCTCTAATGTAGTATCTGCGTCAGATTCATATATTGTGTGACCATCCGCTAAACACACTAACAATACATCCACTAAACACGCCTATAAAAATGTATAAATCCATACTTGATAACATTATCGATCCATTTAACTCACAAGCATTATCCTTAACCGTTTTTGAAGAAACTGCAGATCGAGTTATTGAAGGATATTTAGAGAACGAAAGCGGTGATATCTACCCAGTCATCAATTCGGTACCGTGTTTTCTTAAAGGTGATCTGGAACCAGATTTCAGTGAATTCTATGAGCGCCATAAGCTGGGTGATCGAGATAAAACTAACTTAAAACAAAGGCAAAAAGAACAGTCTAAAACTAACGATACATTTTCTGATAAATGGCGTCGATTTACTGAATATGGCTTAAGTAACGAGCACCAAGGTTTTTTGTTTGATTGGTATCAAAAAAAGTACGGTGTCTCTAATCGTGAAGAACTGGCGGATTTTTATGCGCAATTCGAGACAATATTAGAATGCGGCCCAGGTTCTGGCTTTCACAGCAAACATATGGCTGAAACCAACCCAGATGCAACGGTGTTCGCATTAGATGTTTCAGAGGCCGCTTTTACTACACAACGCAATACGGCGCATCTTGCAAACTGCAATGTTGTGCAAGCCGACTTAAATGACGCGCCATTTGGCGAAAACCAATTTGATTTTGTGGTAGCTGATGGTGTACTGCATCACACACCAGATACACACGAAGCGGTTCGCTCCTTGTATGCTCATGTAAAACCTGGAGGCAAATTTTTCTTCTACGTTTATCGTCAGATGGGGGCGGCTCGTTACTTTGTAGACCAACATATTCGTGATGAATTTAAAGACCTTGAACCGGAAGATTGCTACAGAGCATGCGAACCAATCACAGACCTGGGCCGAGAACTTAGTAAAATAGAGCAGACAATCACCTTAGATAAGCCCATTGATGTACTGGGTATACCTGCTGGAGAACACAATATTCAGCGCTTGTTCTACTACAACTTTGTTAAGTGTTTCTGGAATGATGCATTCGATTATGAAACAAACAATATGGTGAACTTTGACTGGTATCACCCTCACAACGCGTGGCAACATACTGATGAAGAGGTAATCGGCTGGGTTAAAGCCCTAGGCGTCACCGAATACCAGATCAACGATTCAAACCCGAATGGCATCTCAATGTTGTTGACCAAACCGGCTTAAATTTTATGCCAAAAATTCTGCATCTCGGTAATATTGCCAACAATGCATATAACAATGCAAAATACCTGAATCAACAAGGTGACTTTGAACATTACGCGCTAAATTTTGATAATCCGCATGTCATGGCTTGTCCTGAATGGGAAGAAGTCGACACATTTGAAACTATCAGTGAGTTTGACCCTGATTGGAGTCGGTTTAACCACACGCAAGCAAACTGGTATGAATACCTTGAGACCAGCGCCATAACTGCAGCAGGTAAGACTCGCCCCTCAATATTTACTAGCATAACAAAACAACGTCGTAAATTAGCCTACTGGCTGAAAGATCAAGGGTTAAAAAAGACTGCTCACACAGTAAAGCTACCCGTAAGCCTCATTGGTAAATTACAAGTCATCGCCGCACTGCCCTTTTATCTGGTTTTGCATCTATTGCATATGATTAGTCTACGGCTTGAAAAACAAAACTCTGGTTCTAAAAGTGATAGTAGTGGGTATGCACTAATAAGTAAAAAGCTTAAACATAAACTAAGCGGTTATGATCTGGTGCAAGGCTACGGCGTCGATATTATTATTCCTTACCTGCTGGGCTTACCTTATATTGCTTATGAGCATGGCACCCTGCGTGACCTACCGTTTGACGGTTCAGACCGAGCAGCGTTGCTTTGCCAAGCTTACAAAAAGGCAAAATTCACTATCATCACGAATCCTGACGTTATTAAATCGGCACAAAAACTAGGCTTAGAAAACTATATTTATATTCCTCATGCGGTCGATTGCAATCGCTTTAAACCCTCAGAAAATAGCCGATTGCGAGAAAAACTAAATCTACAAGAAAAGCTTGTGGTGTTAGCACCAGCGAGACAAAACTGGGACATAAAAGGCAATAACAAATATATCGAAGCTTTTGCAGAACTGCTTAAGCATTCAAGTGATTGTGTATTATTTATATGCGATTGGGGACAGCATAGAGACTTGACCAAAGAACTAGTTAAGCGGCTTGGCTTAACAGAGTATGTTCACTACTACTCACCATGCCCAAAACTATCTTCAGTACACTATTATCAACTTGCTGATATTGTGGTAGATCAATTCGAAGCAGGTGCATTTGGTGGCATTACACCTGAAGCAATGGCTTGTGAAAAACCAATCCTAGTTTATTACGAGCCGTCAGCGCATGAATGGTGTTTTGACAATCACCCACCAGTCGTTAGTACTTCATCTGCGGATGAAATAGCCAGCGCTTTGATTAAACTTTCAAACCACCCCGAACAAAGAACCGAGCTTGGACGATTAGGTCGTCAATGGGTATTACGAGAGTATTCGATTACGCAATTAGTCGAACGACACAATAGGGTTTACCATCAAACTCTAACCAATTAATTTTAAACAACTAATCTTTAACTATAAACCTTTAACAACCTGCGGTTAAAAACTATGAAATTATTGATCACTGGCGCAAACGGCTTTATTGGTAAAGCCATGCTTTCTCAATTGCAACAACATCATATTTTTGGATTAGTTAGAGACGCAGAAAAATCTACGGCGCCGGATAAGGTTGAATTTATTAGTCACGATTTTAGCCAGCGCCTAGATAGTAAAGTCTTACCAAAAAAGATAGATGCAGTTATTCATTTAGCTCAATCAAACCAGTATCGTAATTTTCCAGAGGGTATGGCTGACATGACCAGTGTCAATATAGCTGGTTTAGTCGATATTCTTGAGTACGCGCGCAACGCACAATGCCAACAATTTATTAACTTTTCATCTGGCAGTGTCTATACAACCGACCCAAGCGCTCAATCTGAAGACACCCCCCTTAAGCCCAATAGTGCTTATCCGTTAACCAAATATATTGCCGAACAAATAACTGATCTCTATAGTGAGTTCTTCATAACACTGAATGTACGTTTGTTCTTTCCATATGGGCCTGGCCAACAAAACATGCTTATACCTAATATTATTAATTCGGTTAAAAATGGTGATGTTATCGGCTTGCAAGGCGACACTGGCGGTTTGAAGCTATGCCCTATTTACGTCGACGATGTGGTCACCGTAGTGTCTAAGTGTTTAGACAATAAAGTCGACGGTGTAATGAATGTAGGGGGTGCTGAATCTTTATCACTAGAAACACTCGCCAATGAAATTGCGGGCGTTGTAAAGCAAAAGCCAGTCTTCGATATAGATAAAAAATCAACTCCCGCAGAATTTAAGCCGAACTTGGAGCGCCTACAAACGCTGCTCGAAGGACAAAAACTTACGACTTTCTCAACTGGAATTCGAAACACAATCAATGCGTAAAAAGTGCTAACTTATTGTACCATGTATAAAGACACCACTAACACTACGCGCATTCTGCATTGCCCGGATAACTTGGGAAATAATGCAAAGCAGTTATCCGATTATCAGAAAGAGCAAGGATTAAACAGTTGGTCAATTTCACTGCGAAAAGAACAATTTGGTTTTGAAGCTGACCAAACCCTGGTTAAAAGTGGCTCCTTTGTGTTGGGAGAATTTGCCAGATGGCGACTGTTATGGATAGCAATCTTCAATTTCGATGTCATCCATTTTAATAATGGTAGAACCATAATGCCGCATCGACTACCTTTCGCTTCGGTCCGAAAACGCACTAATAGTATAGTTGCCGCACTGTACGTAATTTATGCTTGGGTACTCGAAGGAAAAGATTTATTTATCCTAAAAGCATTAGGCAAAAAAATCTATTTCACTTATCAAGGCAGCGATGCAAGATTATCCAGTCATTACTTTCAGTTGCATTCAGGCGATGTTCTAGCCGAATTAAATCCTGACTATTTATCCCCAAAGGCTGATCAATATAAATTGCGCCGCATTAAACGCACTGAAAAATATGCCGAAGGTATTATTTGCTTAAACCCTGACTTGCTAACTTATTTCAGCTCTAAGGCTAAATTTCAGCCCTACTACAATATAGATCTGAATGAAATTAAACCACATAAAATATTGGAGTCTAATACGGTTCATATTGTTCATGCACCTAGCAAACGAGATATCAAAGGCACGAAATACATCGTGAATGCGATAAACGAACTGCGCGAAAAAAACTCAAATTTACGTTTTAGCTTGGTTGAAGGTATGAGCAATCGTAAGGCTCAAAAAATCTACGACACAGCCGACATTTTCATCGATCAACTGATCGTCGGTTGGTATGGTGGTGTGGCGGTAGAGCTGATGGCGAGAGGCGTACCAGTAATGTGTTTTATTAACTCTTCAACCGACATACAAGACACACAGATTCAAAGTATAGAATCCAAATTGCCAATTTTGAAAACATCAATAGAGACAATCAAGACAGATTTAGAAAACTTGTTAAAGCTCAACAAAGCAGAAATTCGCGCCATCGGCGAAAACTCTCGGATATTCGTAAACGAGGAGCACCGACTATAGCAAGTGCTCTCGAACTATGTGCTTGATGTTATTCCTCGGAATCCCTTAAAAGACAATTGCGTGGCAAGATGTCTGCTGGTGGGCCATTGTCAGTCAAAGTACAAACTAACGAAGGCGAACCATCGCTAGAAACACCATTAATGAGGGTTGAGTGGCGCAAGGAGACTGCGCCCGGACCAGAAGCTGCTAATCCAACCGTATCTCCAATAATCTTAGTAAAACTAATCGCCAAAGCAAATTCACTTCCTGTAGCAGGAAAATTGATACCTGAAGCAATACCATCAGTTGCAATAGCAGTTACCTTGGAACCATGTAATGAAACTACACCACTCTCAAAACCTTCATACAACAAGCCATTGCTATCACTGACACCAGTAGATGCGATTACGCTGTCTCTGATTTCAGTAATCGAATTAATCTCACCATTGCTTCGCAAGGCATTTGCAAAATTAAATGCAGATGTGACGATTCTCGAATCGTCAACTATTAATCGTGCCGCCGTATTTTGAAGGGCAGTACCAGAGTTTGAGGTACCATCGCCTACTGCTCTGATCATACTGTCGCGCGCAGTAAGAGTAGAAAAATTCTCTACGAGGGTCGCAATTGCGTCTGCACCGAAGGTTTGAACAACAATTTCTATATTATCCAATTCCAGCCGTGCTCCGTCTGTCACTAAAAGCGTAATCACCTCAGAGATCGGTGCATTAACATCTTCGCGATTAATTATGGTCATGTCGGTCATTGTTGACCGTGCTCCTTCGTCATCAATAGTCACGAGAGCCCCATTTACATTGCCAGCAACAATAGTCACACCTCTACCCGCACCGAGTAGGTGCATATTAGGTCCAATCGATACAGCGCCATTTAATACATGAACGCCCGGAGCTAAAACTAATTGAATTTGCCTAGACGCAGACGAGTCGTTAATCGATCCCAAGGCTTGCTCGAGAGAGCTAAAGTCTCCACCATTTAGACCCACAGTAAACGATCTATCAAACCCTTGTGGTTGCGCATATGCAAGGTTTGCAGAAAACAACGTTACGACCACAGCCACAATTAAAAAAATATTTTTTTTAGTCATATCAACCCGTTCCTAGGCATGTCCTTAAAATTTTGAATTCTCATGCCTGAAAATATTATTAAAAATCGTTATTTGGTAAGCCACTAAACTCTTTGGTGAATTACTAAACAACATCCTTATATCCTTGTCCTTCTATTGCCTAACCCACGGCAACCAGAGGGTAACTTAACATAAAAACGTGCTGAATTTAACTATTCGAAACAATCTTACGTCTGTTTAATTAATTACGCATCGACAGCCAATATACATTTGTGGGAGATTTTTCTTATGTTCTACCATTTCTGACAGTACGATTAACATTGAGGGATGAGACCTGAGCCTTATTTAGCAAAAACATTTATATGATTTAGTACAAAACCCGACGCAAAATTCAACGCTCAAAGGTATCATCGCTCTATACAATTAAAGTCTCAATCTAATCCTAAATGCAAAGCTCTTACAATATGGTTGTGATCGGTGGCGGTATCGTTGGTGCCTCCACTGCAATGCAACTTAAACAACGCTATCCCGAGAAATCGATTCTGTTGATCGAAAAAGAAAGCGGTCCTGCGAAACATCAAACTGGTCATAACAGTGGTGTTGTTCATGCTGGCGTTTATTATGCGCCTGGAAGTTTAAAAGCAGACTTTTGCAAACGGGGCATGGCAGAAACCATTGCGTTTTGTAAAAAGCATGATATTCCCTATGACCAATGCGGGAAATTAATTGTCGCTACGCATGATTATGAACTGCAAAAACTATCTAATCTTTACGAGAATTGCCAAACTAATGGCCTACAAGTTTCTTGGGTAGAAAAAGACCAACTAAGCGAATTAGAACCAAACATTAGCGGTATACGTGGCTTTTTAGTCAAAGACAGCGCTATTACTGACTACCCCGCCATTACCCAAAAAATGATTGAAGAGTTTGAACGCATGGGTGGTGTTACGTGCTTCAATAGCTCAGTCACAGACCTAACTGAGAATGATACCGAGGTGTTAGTCACACTTAGCAATGATACGGTTATAGATTGCGAATACCTAATTGCCTGTGCGGGTCTGCAAGCAGATCGTGTAGCAACGATGATAGGCATGCAACCCGACTTTCAAATCGTGCCCTTTAAAGGTGAATACTTCAAATTACCAAAGGATAAGTCGAACATAGTAAAACATTTAATTTATCCGGTACCCGATCCCGACATGCCGTTTCTAGGTGTTCATCTTACCAATATGATCGATGGCAGTGTCACAGTAGGTCCAAACGCAGTGCTGGGGTTTAATCGTGAGGGCTATACAAAACTAAGTTTTAGTTTAAAAGATACTAGCCGAATGCTGACTTTTATTGGTTTTTGGAAAGTGATACTAAGTAATCTAGCTTCAGGTATAAGTGAAATGAAAAACTCCTTATGGAAACCCGGGTACCTAAAGTTAGTGCAGCGTTATTGTGCATCGATCACTGTTGCCGACCTAGAACCCTATCCCCCTGGCATTCGTGCTCAAGCCGTGATGAAAAATGGTGATTTAGTACATGATTTTCTATTTATGAACACCAAAAGAAGTTTGCACGTGTGTAATGCACCTTCACCTGCAGCTACCTCTGCTATACCAATCGGCGAATATATTATTAGCAAAGTAGAAGAAACAAATCCGTAATTACAATTTCAACAATGGAAACGTGCGCTGCAATTTAGCTAACTGATTTTAACAATACCTCGGACATTCTAGAGAGCAAGACCTCGTTGGAGTGCTCTTGTCGATACCAAGTTATTGACTCATTTGCTGTTTTTTCATAATACGCCGAATCTTCATAACATTTTTTCAGAGAATTGAAGATATCCGCTTCCGATCTAGCCGGTAAAAAGGGAGGCATTGTTTTAAAACACCATTCATGAATTGAAGGATCAAAAGAACTTAAAACCGGCCTTCCATGCATAAATGCTTTAGCGGGAATTCCGCCAAAAGTACCCAACAAAAACTGATCACTAACAATATGTGATGCATGAATATATTGAATCATCTGTTTATGCGGTACCGGTTCAATCCAATCCACATTTTTATCAATTCCCAACTCAGCAATCAATTGCTTGCTCTGATCAAGTGAGGTACCCCAATGCGTCATTATAGCCATCGCATCGGAATTAACATCCTTCACAAACTTGGCAAATCCACGAATGAAAATATCATTACCTTTCTCCCAACCCGCATCGGCATCTTCACTCCAGTGCTGCCTCGATGGGTTATAAATAATGAAATTTGAACCATGTCGCGTTTTATATTGCTGGCGAATCATAGCGCCATGCTCGATCGGCACTTCCATTTCATTAATATAATGCGGAATACAAGTGTAACGACGCAGTCCAAGCTTTTGTGCAGCCAAGTTGTTATCAAAGTTTGAGATTATTACTTCAGGAGCTTGTTGGTAGACCATTTTACAAATTTCACCTTGCAAAGAATCTTCAAACGGTAGGGTTCTGATTGTGCCATGCTCGTAAGCTACGTATTTTTTATCAACCAGTAGAGGCCAAATACCATCAGTTGAATAACCAACAATAACATCATAGTAATCAAACAACGGTTTCAATTGATCAGCTAATGCTTGATGGCTTATCAACTCAGATTCTTTAATATCAATCGCACCGTCGTCGGCATCTCTAATGTTATCTTTAACATCAAGAATATTACTTTCTTCAACATCCGTGGCATCACTTAACTCTTGATGTAAGTTTTTCTTATCGTAATAACCTATATACGATCTGCGCACTTCGCGTAATTTATAAAACAAAGGCTTTGTAATCGAATTGCTTAAAAGCATATATCTGACACTTCTATAAAAGCCACTAACCACATGATATTTAGCTAAAATTGCATAGTACTTAGTTAGATACAGCGCATTTTTAATTCTCCAAATAAAATTAAAAATCGCCAGACCCAGTCTTTTGAAAAGCACCGTAATAATAATCCCGATTCTTTTAATCGCGTTTGAAATCGTCAGACCAACTTTTTTAGGACTACCTAGAACCGTAGTAAGGTTGGTGTTATTAGAAATATCATAAGCCGTAGAGCGCTGACAAAGGAGCAACCACCACCAAAAGATTTTGGCACGAATTTTATTACCCTTATTGCGATGCATTAAGTACCCAATGCATGTTTCCCATGGTCCCTGAGCAGCCCACTCAGGTCGGCTAAACCCATTGGTTATTTTTACTTTATGCCATGCAGGAAAAAATTGATCGCCAATATCTCCTTCAAACTCGGAGTCTTCCCATTCTGGGCAGCCAGCTATGTGATAATACGGCCCAATAATAAGATCGCTTTGCATCCCAGCTTGGTTAAACAGGTTGGCAATATTGTATCCATTGTTAGCAATATTTCCGATGTGCAGCACTTTGAGTTTTTCTGAACCAGGACTCAAATGCTTATGTAGGTCTTTACTGGGATTCAAAACGCTGGCCTATTAAGCGTGTTGTTCGAGCCACATTTCAACATTGAGTAGCGACCAGATAAGTAACCTAGAGTTGATGGTGTTAGAAAAGTGTCTATCTAGCATGTCGGTTACGGTTTTAAAATCCAGCAAATCGTAAATATTTGCGTTTGGCTTATAAAGTATGTCCTTAATAAAATCGGCGCTTTCATTGCTAAACCAGCTTGCATCTGGACCAGAAAAACCTTGTTTCTCTCGCTTGGCTGTTTCTTCAGGTAGGTGTTTTGCCATTGCTTCACGAAAAATCAACTTACCATCTTTAGATCGATGGAAGTATTTTTCAATCTCTTTATCTTTACCTTGCTTAGAAAGTTGAACTACTTTGTCCATACTTGCCAATTTATATTGAGCTGGTATTTTCATAGCAAATTCAACCAGATCATTATCTAAAATTGGTACGCGAGACTCTAAAGAATGAGCCATGCTTAACTTATCCTCTAAAACCAATAAACCATGCATAAAAGTTTTGGCCTCAAAGTAGAGCGATTGATTTAGAAAATCAGCTGGGTTAGTCGCATCATTCAATGAATCAGTATAAATGTTCTCAAAGAACTGTTTAGTTGAAATATCTTGAATATCGTTCCAGATTGGGGCGAAAAAATCTTGTTGATCACGCTCTGCAACTAAGCGTTGCCAATACCGATAATAATTATCGATGTAAGCGTCTTTATCAGCGCTACCCACTGCTCGATAGTAACGCCATGGGTAACCGGCAAACAACTCATCTCCGCCAGCGCCTGATAATACGACTTTTACGTTCGAGCGTGCCAATTCTGCTGCGTAGTAATTAGGATAGCTCTGCCCCACTCTGGGCTCCTCTAAGTGCCATGCAATTTTTGAAATCGAATTTTGCATGTCATCATGATTAATGATTTTCTCATGATGACGAGTTTTAAAATAAGCAGAAAACTCTCGCGCCTTATCGCACTCATCAAAGCCTTGTTCAGAAGCACTGGATGATGCCATATCAAACCCGCAAGTAAAGGTGTGCATGTCTTGTATATGTGCAGATGAGATTGCCGTTATCGAGCCGGAATCCATACCACCACTAAGGTATGAGCCGAGCTCGACATCCGATACCAGCTGGCGCTGTACCGCTTGCTGAAATAAATGATCTAGCTCTTCAATACATTCTTCATGGCTAATCGCATCACTGGGCTCTTGAAAATTATAATCCCAATACTCGGTCAGCTTAAGCTCTCCCCCACCCTCTAGATTTAAAGTCGCAGTGTGGCCTGCTGGGAACATTTTGATACCTTGATTTAAAGTTTGTTCAGATAGAAAATTCTGAAAACTAAAATACTCTTTTAAGCCAGCTTTATTTATCTCAAACTTATAGTCAGGATGTTGTTCAATGGCTTTTATTTCAGAACCAAAAATAAATGACTGATTGAATTCTCCGTAATAAAGCGGTTTTATGCCAAAGCGGTCACGCGCAAAAAACAAAGTCTTTTTGACTTTATCAAGAACCAAAAAGGCAAACATACCATTGAATTTTGGTACGCAAGCATCGCCCCACTCAATATAGGCATTTAAAATCACTTCCGTGTCGGAGGTCGATCTAAAATGATGTCCCTTTGTTTCTAACTCTGCTTTTATTTCCTTAAAGTTGTAGACTTCACCATTGTATATAAGAACATAACGTCCATCTTTGGAGTGCATGGGCTGCGCGCCCATTTCTGAGAGATCTAAAATCGACAGTCTTACGTGCCCAAAGGCAAGGTTTTGATAGCAATAGGTGTTTCGAGCATCCGGACCTCGATGCTCAATAATGGCGGTCATCTTTTCAATAGAATCGGCCGAAGCAACTCGGCCGTCCCTATGAATTACACCTGTAATTCCGCACATAGTTGAGTGCTAATACTAAGACGTTTATAAACCTACTTCTTCGCGACGCTTGCGAACTTCTTCTTTGTGCGAATCACGCCATTCAATCAGCTTTTGCATACCTTCTCGCAACTCAACGTCTCCGACAAAACCAATTTCTTCTTTAGCCTTAACCGCAGAACCGATTCGGTTCTTCACAAAGGTTGTTCCAGCAGGGTTGTATTTTACGCTTAGATCGCTGCCAGTCATTTCCAAAATCAATTCAGCCAATTGCTTAATGGTGGTTTTTTTACCCGTGCCCACATTGTAAAAAGTATCGGTAGTATCACCTTGCATTGCTTTGACATTGGCTTTACCGCAATCAGACACCGCTACAAAGTCATAAGCTTGGGATCCGTCACCATAGATCTCAGGTGCTATGCCCTTGTCTAAGTTATCCAACATTTTCATAATCACAGCAATGTAAGCGCCATGATAATCTTGCCGTGGTCCATACACATTCATATAACGCATGCCGACATAGTCAAATTCATCGTCAGTGCCTAAATGACGATGGTATAAAGAACGACATATATGCTCGCTGGCAATTTTTGTTGCACCATAAAAATTAGTGTTTAAATAAGGGTGGTCTTCGGTCATCGGTTCTTCAACTGCATCGCCGTAAACAGAGGCCGATGATGAATACACTAAACGCTTAACCTTATTAGCAATGCACGCTTGTACAACATTGTAAGTGCCACGAATATTTACTTCGAATGCGGAATCTGGAAAATCCCAACAATGCAGCAACCACAGCGCTGCTAAATGGAAACAACCGTCAACGCCGTCCATCGCTTTATTTAATATATCTGGTTGAGTTATGTCTCCACCAATCTCAAAGATTTTTACACGCGGATCTTTTAAGGCTTCGGCGATATTTTCTTCGCGGCCACGCGTAAAATTATCAAAGATAATAATTTCACCAACATCAGTTTTCACTAATTCATCGACTACGTGCGAACCGATAAGACCAGCACCCCCGATTACTAATTGTTTGGTTCCTTTAAGATTCATAATATCCTCATTCAATAACGGCGTTTTAAGCTCGAGTTACAGTTGGGTTTGATTCGGGGTACACACCACGAGTATCAATAATAATTTTTGCATGCTTTTCAATCATCTGCCAATCGAATGCATCATGATCAGTTGCAATCACTACGGCATCTTGTTGCCGCAGTGTTTCAGCGCTTAAATCTCGGCTAGACATATGCAGGTCTGACATTCTCATGGGCGGCAGTTCTGGCACATGAGGATCTGAATACACCGCATTGGCTTTTAAATCGATCAGCTTATCTAATAGTTCAACACTAGGTGACTCGCGCATATCGTCAACATTCTTTTTGTAAGCTACACCCAGTAAAAGGATGTTTGCGCCATGCACAGATTTACCAGCATCATTTAATGCATTGGTCAATTTAGCCAACACGTATTCAGGCATGGCTGTGTTTACTTCACCGGCCAGCTCAATAAAACGTGTATGCAATCCGTATTCACGCGCTTTCCAGGTTAGGTAAAACGGGTCAATCGGTATGCAATGTCCGCCTAAACCTGGGCCAGGATAAAACGCTTTGTAACCAAAAGGTTTAGTGGCCGCCGCATCGATTACCTCAAAAATATCCACACCCATTTTATCGGCGACGATTTTTAATTCATTAACCAAGGCAATGTTAACCGCTCGATAAGTATTCTCGAGAATCTTGGTCATTTCAGCGGCTTTGGTAGAACTCACAGTCACCACACGATCAATGATCTGAGAATAGAATGCCTCTCCTATTTCCAAACATGCGGCGGTAGTGCCACCACACACCTTAGGAATGGAATGAGTATTAAAATCAGGATTACCTGGATCCTCTCGCTCAGGCGAATAAACCAAGAAGACATCTTCCCCAACAGTCAAATCTTGCGCTTCGACCCTTGGTTGCAATTCTTCTTCGGTAGTACCAGGATAAGTGGTGCTCTCAAGCGACAACATTTGCCCGGCTCTAAGATGTGGCAACAAGGTTTCCACAGAACCGATTACATAACTTAAATCTGGTTCGCGGTACTTGTTGAGTGGTGTTGGCACGCAAAGAATAATTACATCGGCATCTTTTGCATTAGAAAAATCTGTGGTCACTCTGCATACGCCTTTTGCTATGGCCTGCTGTATATCATCCACATCAATATGTTTTATATAGGCTTCGCCTGCTGTTAGGGCATCAATCTTGGCAACATCAATATCCAAACCCATGGTTTGGAACCCTACCTCATTAAGACGCTTAATTAAGGGCAGACCAACATAGCCAAGGCCAACAACACCTATTACCGCAGATTTATCTTTAATCTTACTTAACAGCTTATTCTTCATTTAATTTAAAGCCAATTGAATGGTGTTAGGGGCAAATCAATCTAGCAAACGAATTAGCTTACTGCGGAACGAATCACATTGGCGACTTGTTCAGCAAAGCTTGATTCTACATAGGGGTGCATTGGTAGACTAAATATTCGCTTCGATGCTTTCTCAGACTCCGGCATATCGCCTTCTTTGTAGCCCAAGCTTTCAAAGGCTTTAGAGAGATGACAAGGAATGCGATAATAAATCACGCTTGGAATATCCGCTTCTTGCAAGGCCGCTTGAATGACTTCTCTACGATCAGACAGGACCGAGTATTGAGCCCAAACGCTTTTATAGCCTTCTGGCACAAACGGAGTTTCTACCAAACCAGCCAATGCCTGATCATAATTCGCTGCAACTTTCTGACGAAGTTCAATTTCTTCTGGAAAAATTGCCAATTTAGGCAACATTACTGCAGCCTGCATGGTATCGAAACGAGCATTCAAACCAATTCGTACATTATCGTATTTATCAACACCTTGGCCATGCACCCGAAGAGAGCGCATTTTTTCAGCTAAGTCATCGTCACTGGTAAACACCGCACCACCGTCACCATAACAACCTAGAGGTTTGGCAGGAAAGAAACTGGTCGACGAAATGTCGCCAAGCGACCCAGATACGCGACCTTTATATAAACCACCGAAACCTTGTGCGGTATCTTCCAATACAAACAAACCGTGGGCTTTGGCAACTGAGTCTATACCATCAAAGTCTGGCGCTAGTCCAAAAAGATTTACCGGCATGACCCCGCGCGGGCGTAACTTGCCTTCAGACTTAACTCGCTCAACCTGTTTGGCTAGCTCCACAGGATCAATGTTGAATGTTTTTGGATCAATATCTACAAATATCGGCGTTGCACCCACCAAGGCTATTACTTCCGCCGTAGCAAAAAAGGTAAATGGTGTGGTAAAAATCGCATCACCAGGGCCAACATCATAGGCCATCAGGCCCAGCGACAAGGCATCAGTACCGTTAGAACAAGTGATGGCATGTTTGGCACCACAAAATTCAGACAATTTTGCTTCAAACTCAGCTATTTCAGGGCCCATGATATATTTACCGTGCTCTAAAACTCTCTGAATACCGGCATTAACATCGTCTTGAATTCGCGCATATTGCGTCTTCAAATCTATAAAGGGGACGCCCATTTAGACCTCTTGAATTTGGTTTTTAGTTTCATCTACGGTGTAACTCGTACCACACCGTTCACAATGATTACTGGCCGCTAAGCGTTCACCACACTTACACATCCAACCAATCTGCTTAGCAGGATTGCCTACCATCAAGGCTTGCGCAGGCACCGGTTTGGTCACCACCGCGCCAGCACCAATAAAGGCATAGGCACCAATCTCATTGCCACACACAATGGTAGCGTTAGCACCAATAGTTGCCCCAGTGCGAACTGGGGTAGGAAGATATTCATTTTTACGGCTGACATGACTGCGTGGCGTAAACACATTGGTAAATACCATACTCGGCCCACAAAAAACGTCGTTTTCCAGCTCGACGCCTTCGTAAATTGATACATTATTTTGAATTTTACAGCCGTCTCCGACAACCACATTACCACCTATCACAACGTTTTGACCTATATTGCAGCGCTCTCCAATGGTAGTGCCTGAGATGATGTGACTAAAATGCCAGATATTAGTATTTGCGCCGATTTTCACGCCATCATCAACATATGAGGACTCGTGAACAAAGTACTTATTATCGGCCGAATTCATGAACCTTATTTTAACTTATGCGTCCATTGCTTGCTGAAGTTTATTCAATACTTTCAAGACTTTTAAGCCTTCGTGTCCGTCGGTTCTCGGGGTGCTGCGATTTGTTACGCAATCTATGAAATGTTGGCATTCATTTTTGAGTGGTTCAGACTGTGGCAGTTGTATATATTGCGCTTGCGCCTTAACCGCAACCGGTCTATCACCCTGCCATTCGACAGAGTGATCGTATTTAGCCAGCTTGTTTTCCCAAGCCAGAGTATCGTCAAAGACCAGCATGGCATCTTTACCAACCACCACTAATTTTTGTTCTTTGAATGGATTCAACCAAGATACAAACACATGCGCACTAACACTGTCGGCAAATTTCATCAAGCCAACCGCTTGATCAGCGATATCGGCGTTCAAATGATTAGCAGAATGAGCTTGTAAAGACTCAGGCTCAGCGCCTACTAAACCAAGAATCATTGAAATATCATGCGGCGCAAACGACCAAAGCACATTCTCTTCCTTGCGTAATAAGCCCATATTTAAGCGATTTGAATAAATATAACGTAAATCCCCTAATTCACCCGCAGCTAGCATACGCTTTATTTCCAAAACCATGGGGTGATACCAAAGCAAATGGCCTACCATAAGCGTTAAGCCACGTTGTTCGGCCAGTGCAATGCACTCTTTAGCGTGTTGTTCGTCTAAGCAAAGCGGTTTTTCAACGTAGACGTGCTTGTCGGCGTTAAGGGCCTTGATTATCAAAGCGTGATGAGTCTCTGCCGGGGTCGCTATACAGACTGCGTGTACATTTGAGTCTAGTAACAGCTCGTCTAAATCACTGTGGCCCGCCACATTTGGGTATAACTTTGCAAACGCTTCTAGGGCTTCAGGGTTACCATCACATATGGCGCTTAAACAGCCCAATTCATCAAAGTTTCTTATTAGATTTTTGCCCCAATACCCTGCACCAATGCATGCCACATTAATCATAATTTAAAGCCCCGAAAACGTCATCAAATTAGCGTCGGACGGTACTAATATTAGACTGCTAAGTCAAGACAAACAGATATCAATAAACATCTTAGTTTGCGGATAAATTGTAGCTATCTATTTAGCACATTCGCAAATATAATCTAGGCGTGAAAGCGCCAGCAGAAAAAATGCATTCCTTACCATTTATCAGCATTATCATTGCTGTTTTAAACGAACAGGATTTCATTATTGATTGCGTAAAATCATTAATCCAAGGCAGCTACCCAATGGAGTTAATAGAGGTTTTGATTGTTGACGGTGGCAGCAGCGATGATACGCGTAAAGTTGTTGAGCAGTTCATCACTTCTAACGATGCCGATGTGCGATTGCTCGATAACCCTAAAAAAATCACGCCTGCGGCGGTTAATATTGGCATTAAAAATGCCAAACATGACATTATTGTTTGGGTTGGTGCCGCCCACTCACTCTACGACCAACTTTACTTGCAAACCTTAGTAGGCACTCTACTAGAGGAAGATTGTGCTTCGGTAGGTGGACTGCAATCTCCAATTGCCAAAACAAAAACAGGTAAGGCAATTGCTGTCGCTATTGGCCATAAATTTGGTACTGGCAATGCAAAGTATAGATACGCAACTGTTAGACAATCGGTAGATACCGTGTTCGGTGGTTGTTGGAAAAAACGAGACGTCGAACAAATTGGTGGTTTTAACGAACTTTTTGTTAGAAATCAGGATTACGAATTCAACTGTCGTTTACGCGAGCATATCGGTGACATCATTCTTGAGCCAAAAGCCAAATGTCATCTTTTTTGTCGCGAAACTATTCCACGACTAGCCAGCCAGTATTATCAGTATGGGTTTTGGCGATACAAAACATACCGAGAGCACGCTAGCTCATTTGGCATTCGTCAAGCGGCGCCACTAGCTCTCTTATTTGGACTAATAGCTTCGGCCATACTGTGCTTGTTCAAGAGCAAATTAGGTTTAGTAATACCTATGGTGTATCTGGCATGCTCATTTCTTGTAAGTTTATTACTAAGCATTCAACATAAACGTATCGCTTACTTGATTTTGCTACCAATAATTTTTGCTACACTACACCTGACCTGGGCATTTGGCTTTGTTAGAAATGCCTTTCAACACGCAATCCCGCAAACTCTGACCAAGTAGCGTGCATCGATGAATTTCAATCGATCTTTTCTAGGTATCTATCACCCCACCCACAAACTCATACTATTGGTTTGTGATCTGGTTTTGTTAGCACTTGCGTTTAGCGCGGCAGCCTATGTGCGTTTGGGCATGACGCCAAATTTCCAGAGCATTGAATATATAAGCCTTAATTTTGTCATCGTGGCGAGTTTGTTTTTAGGTGGGGCATACACTAGTAGCGGCATTGCGAGCCGACCAAAGCTGCCACTAAATACATTTTTTATCGTCATTATGGCTTCGATCCCGAGTCTCTTAGTGCTCTATTTACTTGGGCCAGAGTATTTTACCGGCATATTAGGTCGTGGCGTAATGCCCTTCGCGTTAATAGGCTTTGGTGCGCTCGCAGTTGTCGGCAGGTACCTGATTAACTTCCTACTACATAATCCAAAAATTACAAAAATATTATTACTTGGTGAAGCAAAAGATCAGCGACGCTTACACCAAGCGTTGACTTCAGGAAATATGTCTGCCGAAATAAATTACAGCAATAAAATTGACCCAAATAGCGCCGATATAAATCAACTTAGCGCCATAGTAATTGCCCCGCACCATATCTCCGACTCCGAAGAACAAGCGCGCCTTATTGATTATCGCTTATCCGGCATTCCTATTTTTTCCCTATCAGACTTCTTCGAGAGTTTTTTGTTCTTAGTGCCAGTAAATGAAATAAACAACGATTGGTTTATTCGAGCTGAAGGTTTCACAATGTTGCATAGCTCGGTGGCAACACGCATAAAAAGAATGGTGGATATCCTGGTGGCGCTCACGCTCGCGCTACTCACTCTTCCAATCATGCTGCTCGCGTGCCTTGTCATCAAACTAAGTTCTAGTGGGCCAATATTGTTTAGCCAGACACGGGTTGGTATGCAGGGTAAAACATTTACCCTATATAAATTTAGAACTATGCGAGTGGGAGCAGAAACTAGTGGTGCACAATGGGCAAGCAATGAAGATCCGAGAATATTTCCAATGGGAAGATTTTTACGTGCCGCACGTATAGATGAACTACCCCAATGTTGGAATATAATTAAAGGCGATATGAGCATTATTGGGCCTCGACCTGAGCGACCGGAATTTACCGCAAAATTAGCCAAGCAAATCCCTTACTATGACCTAAGGCATATTGTGAAACCTGGCCTAACGGGTTGGGCACAAGTTAGCTATCCTTACGGCGCTTCAACCGAAGATGCATTGCGAAAATTACAGTTCGACCTTTACTATGTTAAGAACCACTCCTTATTGCTAGATCTGAATATATTATTACGCACAGTAAGAGTCACGATAATGCGCGAAGGTCGCTAGCGCAAAGCAATGAGCAGCTTGCTTTTTATATTTTTATATTGCATCTGTTTGATCGCACCCGGTTTAGCGATTCAGCGACTACTCAGTTTAAGGTTTGACCGCTACCTAGCTAGCATCAGTATCTCATATTCGATATTCAGCCTCGCATTCATTGTCTGCAACCACTACTCCGTAAGCGCGGCTAGCTTTGCTTTAGGCTACCTCCTACTATGTCTATGCTCAGTAAGCTATTTGGTAATAGCATATAGTCGATCTTGGGATCTTCACAAGGCAGGTCTAGCTTATTTAAAGCCACTACTCACAATCTTAGCCGTATCTGCAATCTATCAACTGCTGTTTGGTAGCTTCACGGAAGTTCCAGCTGATATGTACGCCCATCTAGAGTACTATCAACGAGCTTTAAGATCACTGGACGCAAACTCGCTGGGCCGAGCACTCGAGTGGAAGAGTTTATTACTGCAAAAATCAGATGTATTTTACTATTTTGTTGCCGGTGTCAACTCGCTTGTGCAACTACCCATTCAAGATACAATAAGCACAATCGATTTTCTAAATCGAAGTCTATTTATCATCGCTGTCTTTTACTTTGCTCGCCTGGTTTTTAAAGACTCTACAAACTCCACCTTGATTGCGGCCCTTTGCTGCGTATTCGTTGCCATGCACATGGGCATTAATGTGTTTGCCTACATTAGATATTACACACTCGCGCCAACAATGCTAAACATGGTGTTGTATATGTTTGCTATAACGGTATTTATAGAAATCGTATGCAATGGAGCTTCAGCTAAAAATAATCTGGCTGAAAAAAGTCTAGCCGAGACCAGCATTGGCTATGCCATTATCATCCCGATTGGCATTGCTGCATCCACTATTCATATCCAAGAGGCGATGTTTATCGGCGTTATGATCGTGATCATGAGTTTCATCGCGACGGCCGACAAATTACTGCCAAGCCGACTACACATTCAATTGCATCACTTGCACGTTAGTAAGCACCAAGTGATGACTATAAGCTTTTTAGCACTAATTAGTTTTGTAACGTTATACGTGTATTCTCAACTTAATTTAACTCGAGCTCCAAATGCACATTGGCGCTTGTGGGAATTCGCACCAAGCTATGGTTTTTTTCCTTCAATAACCACTTTAAATCTCAAGCTTCATTTCTCTAGAGTATTAACCCTCTGGGGGTTATTGATCTACTTGTTGTTTTTTTTGAACTTCAATAGATATAGAAATAATCTATTTATTTTGGCGGGAATGTTATCTCCTATATTCACTATCTTAAATCCATTTTTTATAGACCTTTTTTTACGTCACTATAGTTCCACTACCGTGTGGCGACTGAGCTACTTGATTCCCATCCACTTTGTGGCGGGTGATTTATTTATTCATTACATCAAAACATTTAGAGAGCGATCAAGCCTAAAAAAAGTAGTTGTGAGTTTACTCTTAATCGCAATGATAGGATTATTATTACCTATAGGAAACACCTGGAAAAAACTTCACTACAGCCGCTTCCCCAGCCTTGCACAAAGCAATGAACAACTAAGTCATACTAATTTTGAAGACTTGATAAATGCATTAGTCTCGATAGAACCGAAGCACAAAATACTTACTGACCCTATGACCGGCTACATGATAAGTGCGTTGACTAAACATACTAGCAGTCGACAAAAGTTTTTCAGGAGTCGGAATTTTAAACACTTTACGTTTTTAGACTACAGCGACAAACCGTTAAGAAAATACAAAAATTATTTATTAATCGTCAATAAAAGAGAAGCAATACGCAGCCGCATTGGCAAACTCTCAGGGCATTGGACAGATAAACAATGGCTAAGTATTGAGAGCTATTACACGCCTGCGCTGCTAGCACATTTGGGCAACAACCAAGGTCAGTTTGAATTACTTTGGTCGCAAAATGATATTCAAATTTATAAAATTCTCTAAGCAATAGCAATCATCAGAACCAAAATTGCCTTATTGATAAAAATCTTTATACCAAGCAGCAAACAATTTAAGACCTTGATCAATCGACACTGTCGGTTGATAGCTAAAATCAGACTGTAAGGCACTGGTATCAGCCAATGTTCGCGGCACGTCACCATCTTGCATGGGTAGCATTTCAAGTTTTGCATCAACGCCTAAATGCTTTGCCATTAATTCGATAAACTCCATTAATTGAACTGGTTCACCTCTACCGATATTGTAAATATTATACAAGGCATCGCTCTTCTCGCTCTGTGTTACCTTAACGACACCCTGAGTGATATCGTCGATAAAGGTAAAATCACGAATCATATCGCCATTATTATAAACGGGTATGGCTTCTCCACTTAGCATTCTGGAAGCAAATCTAAATGGTGCCATATCTGGTCGCCCCCAAGGTCCATACACGGTAAAGAACCGTAATCCAGTGGCTCGTAAACCGTACAGATCAACATAACTGTGCGCCATTAGCTCATTGGCTTTTTTAGTGGCCGCATACAATGACACAGGATTATCTACTCGATCTTTTTCATTAAATGGAAAATTATCATTTGCTCCATAAACGGAGCTCGATGAAGCGTAAACCAAATGCGATATCTTGGCATGTCGACAGCCTTCAAGAATATTTGCAAAGCCAACCAAATTTGAATCTATATAAGACTGCGGGTTTTCTATCGAGTAACGCACTCCTGCCTGCGCTGCTAAATGCACGACCACATCAAAATGTGTGGCTGCGAACAATTTGGCCATCGAGACTCTATCAACAATATCCATTTCCTTCATGTTGAACGCAGAGCTGCCACTGTGCGCTTCTATTTGCGCCAATCGCGCTCGCTTTAATGCCACATCATAGTAATCATTAAAATTATCCATCCCGACCACTGAGTGGCCTAAAGATAACAATTTTTGACATAGGTCGGCGCCAATAAAACCAGCGGCGCCTGTAACGAGTATTTGCATGTATGATTGCTTGCTTCTTGGGTGCTAAAAAAGTTTATTATAGCCTCTCTCGCTCGCCAGCTTATAGACCAATTTGCACTTTAAGTAGGTAACAGTGCTAGCGTAAAGTGTTACCTCGACGATTTGTATGTAATACAATTAGCCTTGCAATCTAGAGTTTTCTTATTCGGTTAATCTTATTTAAATGAATTCAAGTATTCAAATCATCTCTGCCAAATGGCTTATCCCAGTAGTGCCTAGCAAGCTTGTGCTTGAAGATCACAGCGTGGTCGTTAAAGGAGATAAGATAGTCGAGATTTTACCGACCTCTGAGGCGCTTACAAAATACCCACAAACTGATCATTCCGAGCACCCGAATCATGCAATCATCCCCGGCCTGATTAATGCACATACGCATGCCGCCATGAGCCTATTTAGAGGTTTGGCTGATGACATTCCTTTGATGGACTGGCTGAATAATCATATTTGGCCTGCTGAGGCGCAATGGGTAGACCAAGAGTTTGTCCGGGATGGTAGTCAGTTAGCGATTGCCGAAATGCTATTAAGTGGCACTACCTGCTTTAACGATATGTATTTTCATTCAGGTGCAGTGGCGCGCATCGCGCAAGATATGGGTATACGAGCGTTCGTAGGCATGATTGTATTAGACTTTCCAAGTGCTTGGGCAAGTGGGCCCGACGAATATTTCGAAAAAGGCTTAGCGGTACACGATGCCACTCGATCGCTGTCACGCGTCAAAACAACCATGGCGCCTCATGCACCCTACACCGTATCAGACGCACCTTTAGAACAAGCCCGAACCTATGCCGATGAGCTACATGTACCCGTGCATATCCATCTTCATGAAACGGCTGATGAAGTAAGCAATGCCCTAACGCAATCAGGGGTAACACCCCTACAGCGATTGCATAAACTTGGCATGCTTAACCCTAGATTGATGGCAGTGCATATGACACAACTTGAGGATGATGACATTCAATTAGTTGCCAAAAGCGGAGTACATGTTGTGCATTGCCCAGAATCAAACTTAAAACTTGCCAGTGGGTTTTGTCGTGTGAACGACTTATTAAACGCCGGAGTAAACGTTTGTTTAGGGACTGACAGTGCCTCCAGTAATAACGACTTAGACATGTTGGGCGAGATGCGCACGGCTAGTTTGATTGCTAAAACCCTAGCCAGTGATGCGAGCGCCCTGCCAGCCTGGCAAGTTTTGCAAATGGCCACCATCAATGGCGCCAAAGCCTTAAATGTGTCAGACGAAATAGGCTCTTTAGAAATTGGAAAATCTGCTGATATGGTTGCAATCGATCTTAATCACATTTCTACACAGCCAGTTTATGATCCGATAGCGCAAATTGTTTACAGTGCATCCCGTGAACAAGTGACTGACGTATGGATACAGGGCAAACAAAGGGTCACAAACAAACAACTTAATAATACTGATATAGAAAAGCTGCTTAGCAAAACAAGCCAATGGGGCCAGCGTATAGCGAATCACCAGACTGTAAACTAAGCTTTGTGTTTTTCCCCAACAATAAATTTTGAAACAATTCAGACAAATAACCATTTCAAACAACTTAGTCAGAGACCTAAACCCGAAACCTAGTCATGAACCAGACAACAGCCAATGTAGACCCAAGCGAGATTCAAAAATTTGAAGAACTGGCCTCACGCTGGTGGGATCCTGAAAGTGAATTTCGCCCGCTGCATGCTATCAATCCTTTGCGCAGTGAATATATAAATCTACATTCACCAGTTAAAAGCCTAAAATTACTAGACGTAGGCTGCGGCGGTGGCTTAATCAGTGAATCCATGGCGAGCTTGGGCGCCGAAGTTACCGGTATTGATATGGGTGAAGCGCCCTTAAGTGTGGCAAAATTGCATTTGCTAGAAAGTGGGCTGTCAGTTGAATACATAAAAATAACTGCCGAAGAGCTGGCCGAACAACGGCATGAGCAGTACGACATCATCACATGCTTGGAGATGCTAGAGCATGTCCCTAACCCTGCTTCGGTTATTCAAGCATGCAGCGATCTAGTGAAGCCTGGTGGCGATGTTTATTTTTCCACCATTAATAGAAATCCAAAGGCCTGGCTATTTGCAATAGTTGGTGCTGAATATATTCTTAACCTACTCCCTCGCGGCACACATGAATACGATAAACTTATTAAGCCTTCGGAGCTCGATAGCTACGCTCGCGCCGCCGATCTTACGATGCAGAGCATGATAGGCCTTCACTACAACCCTCTGAGCCAGCAATATAAGCTAGCACCAGGTGTAGACGTAAACTATATGATGCACTGCAAAAAATCCATCTAGAAATCGTTAAAGTGTATGCAACTTAAAGCTCTATTATTAGATCTGGACGGCACCTTGGTCGATACGGCTCCAGATATGGTCGGCACCTTGAATCGAGTGTTAGCTAATCATGGCTGTAAACCCGCTGACACCAAGCAAGCAGGGTTGCTGGTATCAAACGGTGCTAAAGCACTGCTCGAATTTGGTTTCGGCAACAAAATAGCAAACTACGATATCGATAAACTTATTCAGGAATTTTTACAAGATTATGCATTGCATGTGTGTGAGCAAAGCTATCTATACGAAGGCATGCTTGAAACCTTAGAACTTTGTGAAAAAAATCAAATACGTTGGGGTGTAGTGACCAACAAGCCTTTGGAATTGGCTCGTGGTGTAATGCAAGGTCTGGAATTATTGGAACGCTGTTCAATTCTATTGGGGGGCGACAGCCTACCCGTTAAAAAGCCGGACCCTGTTCCTCTATTGCATTGTTGTTTAGTGCTTGAACTAGCACCCAGTGAGTGCCTATATATCGGCGACCATTTGCGCGATATACAAGCTGGGCGAGCGGCTGGCATGGACACAGGCGCCGCGCTTTGGGGTTATATTACTGACGATCAAAACCCTGAACAATGGAATGCTCGTTACCAATTAAATACTCCCCAAGGTTTACATACCCTTGTAATGGAAAAAGTAGCGGAAAAATTGACATAAAAGCCTAACAATCAAGACTAAATAAGCCTTGAAAAGAAGGGTGCTAGTCGCCATTATTGCGCCACAGCATTAGCGTACTTGCAAAATTTAACTATGTCACAAAATCTAGATTGGAAAAACTACCAAGTTGACAAAAATGATTTTTCAGAGAAAGTCATTTTGGTAACTGGTGCGGCCGACGGTATTGGTCGCGCGGTGACGCTGGCCTTGGCAGAACAAGGTGCCACGGTATTAATGCTGGATAAAAAATCTCGGCACTTGGAAAAATTATTTGACCAGATTGTAGAACGTGATTTCACAGAGCCTATTATTCTACCAGTCAACTTGCTCGAAGTAACACCGGAATCCGCCACCACCTTGGCTCAAGCGATTCATGATGATATAGGCCGCCTCGACGGACTACTGCACAACGCAGCCGAGCTAGGCTCACCCAGCCCGCTTGATCAATATGATATGGAATATTGGAATCAAGTAATGCATATCAATTTGCAAGCACCGTACTTTTTAACTCGTGCGCTACTGCCCATATTAAAACAAGACTACCAAACTAATTTGCTATTCACCTCCGCCGATGTCGGCCGCCAACCACTCGCCTATTGGGGAGCCTACAGCATCGCCTATGCTGGCCTAGAAGCGCAGATGACATTATGGTCACAAGAGCTTGAAGCTATATCAAATATCAAAGTGAATTCGATTGACCCCGGCGCCGTTAGAACTAGTTTTAGACGTCGCTCTCACCCTGGAGAAAGTCAGGAGAATTTACCGGCTCCTCAGTCCATTACGTCGGCTTATCTGCAATTACTTAGCAGCTCACATGAGTTTCATGGTTGTAAACTGGCGATATAAATAACTGTCACCAGCGCAAAAACTGGACTCATAATCCATTGGTCTTTACTTCGGGTCTAGGTAGGGCGCCACTTTAAAAAAGTCTCATATTTCCATCATGCGCCCACCCTACCCAAGAGTAATGGTTCTAATGCTTAAGAGCGAGTAGCAACTATGCGCTTGCTGAGCATAAATGATCGAAAAAAATGATTATACAAAATACAGATTGGTCACAAATACTTGCTATTATATATAGTGTAAGCGAAGTCAAAGCACTGACTTAACAACCATACGTAGGTAGCCTATGAAATACGAAATACTCGATGGCGGCATCGTCAAAATCTCGTTAGACAACGGTAAAGCTAACGCTGTCTCTTTAGAAGTGGCAAATGAAATAATGACAGCGCTAGACAAAGCGCAAGAAGACGGTAAAGGAGTGTTGCTTTGTGGCAGTCCTGGCATTTTCTCAGCAGGCTTTGATTTGAAAGTTATTGCGACTGGCATGGACAAGGCTCAAGCAATGTTGCACGCCGGTTTTTTGATGACCGAGAAACTTTATAAGCACCCGCAGCCGGTGGTTGTCGCTTGCGAAGGGCATGCCGTGGGCATGGGCGTATTTATGTTGTTAGCCGCCGACTATCGTGTTGGTGCTAAAGGTGAATTTGCTATTCGTTTGCCTGAAACATCAATTGGTATGCATTTCACTGAGATTCTCAAAATCATCGCTAAAAGCCACATTGCGCCCCACCATCACAACCGAGCAATTGTGCAATCTCGCCCTTACTCGCCTGATGCTGCCGCTGAAATCGGTATGTTAGATGAAACTGTCGCTGCGGAAAATGTCATCGAAGTCGCCACCCAGCGACTCACAGAACTGATTGAACTGCCAGCCGACAAATACACTGAAAACAAGTTGCATATGCGCGCTGGCGAAATCAAAGCGATTGAGGAGTCGCTAAGTTAATTTAAAATGTTTAATTTGGCTCATTTTAGACAAGATTTTTTAGGGTTAACATCCTCATACTGATACGACGCTTATGGGCTTGCTTATGACCCTAATTAGTAGCAGTAACACTCGGCTTATTCAAACCACGGCACTCGTCATTGGTCTCTGCACATCATTGTCATCACTGGCCGCCATTACAGCTGATTTCGATGCTAGTTTTAGACTGCGAGCGGAGCTTAAGCAGAGTCTTGATTTTGATGATGCCAGACAGGACTATACTTTGTTGCACTCGCGTGTTGGCACCAAACTTGTATTCAGTCCGCAATGGAGTCTTATTGGCGAGCTACAAGATGCCCAGGTTTTTGATGAAGATGCCGGCTCGACGCCAGCGGTAAACCCTAATGCCTTAAACCAACCTGATGCAGATGATTTAGACATACATCGTTTGTCACTCAATTACCAAACTGGCGATTTAAAGGTTAAGCTTGGACGTCAAAAATTAAACTTAGGTGACCAGCGTTTAGTCGCCTCACTTGAGTGGGTGAATACGGCACGAGTGCACGATGGGCTGCGTATTGATTATAAAGCGGGTGACTTTTCTATAAACGCTTTCGTCACTGAACTTGTGAGTATTGATCCGAATCAACTAAATGACGGTGCCGATACCAACAATCGTTATTTTGATAGTCAATTTAACGGTGCGTTCTTAGAGCATAAAGGCATAGCCAATATCGACAACGCACAAGCGTGGCTTTTGCAACGCCGTAATTCAAATTTAGACGATGACATTTATACATTCGGCTTTCGCGTGCAAGAACATGTTGGTCAATGGATTGCTGATGCGCAAGCTTCGCTTCAGACAGGTGACTTTGACGGCAATAGCCACCAAGCCGCATCGGCTCATTTTAGTCTTACACGACCCATTGGCGCAGGAACTGCGAGCCTAGGCTTGGCATGGGCCAGTGGCGATAGTGACCCGCAAGATAATCGGCATGAAACCTTTGATAACCTTTATCCTTTAAATCACGCCTACTATGGTTTCTTAGATTTAGTGGCGCTACAAAATGTGCGGGCTATTGAACTAAACTATAAGCGAGCGCTGTTCAAAGATCGCTTTAAATTCAGAGCGGCTTTGCACGGGTTTTGGTTGGATGATAAGAATGACGCGTGGTACCAAGCTGGGCTGCTGCCAGTGGCTGGATCGTTTGTGGCACCCCAGCGAATCAATAACACCGAACGCTTTGTCGGCAGCGAAGTCGATTTAACTGTTCAATACGATGTGCCAGTTAAAGGCTTCGGAGCTTTAAGCATTTTAGCTGGTTATAGCCGATTTTTTGTTGGTGATCGGGTTGAACCGAGTGCAAATAGCGCTCGCACGGACGACGCCGATTTCGTATACCTACAAGTAAGCCTAAAGCTACCCTAATTTTGAGATAAAGAAAGTTTACTCTTTGTTGTTGGCTTGACACTACATATAAGGCTGACTAACGGATACCACTTTACAAAATCAGAATTAATCAAATTATAGATTATTGTTTATGCTCAAAAATCGACGCAATAGAGTCATGAAAGTAATACAATTCGACAAATTGATACAAACACCCAAGGTAGAACATCCGTATCTAGCAATAGATCTGTTGACATAACTCTATGGAGAAGGAAGAATTAAATTCGCTCAATATTCGAATAAGTGCGATTGAAGAAGCGGTAGGCAACTATGGCAACCATATCAGGTTATTAAATGATGGGGTCGCCGCACTACAAACTGCATTTGCTCAAACAGCCGAGACTTTAAGTCAACCATCACCACCGGCAATACAAGACTCAAATAACGACGAACTAATAGAATCGGTGTTAGCCGCGAGAACAATCTTCACCACAAAGAATAGAACCGACCTTGCCAAGGCACTTCCTGAAAAAACAGAAGCAAAATCATTTGAAGACCAGCTTGCGCAAGCGCAAAGCTGAGGCTATAACATTTTGGTTATCGAGTCGATGAAAATTCGCCTCCCTTAGATACTTAAAGCGGCCCTAGTATATAGATAAACATTTGTCGCTTTTCCGTTGTGAGAATGATGGCCAGAGACAGACAAATAAGTACTGTAGGTCGACAATGTCTCTCTCATCGTACTACGAACACAACGCACAATTTTTACTGGTATCCTCATTTGCAAACAAACTTTTAAACAGAAGGCTTAGCGGCGAAGAAAAAACTGAGTACTGTAAAGCCCCATACTTTTAAACTCCACGGATTTAGTTTGAGCGCTCGATACCAATATTCTCTTGCATGTGGTGATTTTTGATCATGCATAACCTTGGCTAAAAAATATACCGTATCAAACTCATTTTCAGCACCATGGGATTCATTTTCCTTGTCTGGGCGATACTGTTCAGCTTGGTTTAAAACAATATCGTCATTTTGATCCTTATGGCGCAAAGCGTTTGCTTTAACAACCAGTTCTTTAAGCGCTTGTTGCTGTTTGTTATATCGCCCACTGATACCACTTACGGAAAATATTGCTTTAGTAAGCGTCTTCTCAAGCATAAAAAAATCTCCTACTTGCAACATTCGCGACCAAAGGTCTGCATCTTGCGCAAAGTAAAACTGCCAACGATAGCCACCCACTTGCTGATACGCTGATTTACGAAACATCGTGGAAGAATGAAATGGGGTTTTAAAATCGTCCAGATCAATAGCACGCAAAGCTCGATCAATTTGCTCCGAAGTATCATTGACTGTATACAGATAATAGCCTTCGTCGGTCTCCACTCTGACCCAGCAGGCCACAAGCACTATACTAGGTCTTTTCGTGAACATCTTGGCTTGTGCACTTAGCCGTCCCTCTAACATAATATCACCCGCATCAATGCGCGCAATTAAAGGATTTCTAGCCATATTGCAAGCCTTGATAAGAGCTCGAGTCAGGCCTGCATGATCTTGGTAAATGAGCTTAAATCTGCTGTCATCAATGCTTTCTAAATACTCTTGTACTTCAGTACTAGCGCCATCACTAACCACCAAAAACTCCAGCTCAATATCTTGTTGAGCCAATACGCTTTCAATAGTGATACGCACATTATCAATTTCGTCGTAGACCGCCATCACTACACTTACCGAAATATGATTAGACGATGTGGTCATAGTTACTTACCGCCCTAAAGAAACAATAATCTGGGCCGCTCCGCGCCAACCAAACACCGACACCAAAAACTGAAACAGTCTATGCTGAATTGTTTTGCGTCCTAAAGCTTCTAATGATAAATCAAACATTCTTTTAGCTTGCTCATCCAACCCTAACGCTGCACATTGGCGACTTAATAAAAATACCGACTTACTATAAATACTCCAATCTTCACGATCAATATCAGTTGGCCGATCTTTCAATTTCATATAATTGCATGCATGTCTAAAAATGTTCTGCTGGGCGAGGCAACGATGTGTCGCCTTAGTGCTGTCGGTTGTGCCACCACTACTGAGACGTTCAGTGTGCGATTGAGTAATGGAAACAAATTCATCAACATAAGTAAGCCTGCCACCAAGACTTGCAATACGACAATCGTATTCCCAGTCCTCTTCACAAAAAGTCTCCAACCAAGGCCCTGCAGTATCGGTCACGCTGCGACGATACAATGGTGTGGAGGTACTCCACCAGCGCTGTCGTAAAAATAATGGAAACATAGCGAGGCGTTTCACACCGGTACCTTTTAAAGCAGCACACACAAAAACTTCACTAGAATTTAACGTTCTGCTCTGAGTCTTACCATAAACAACATCTGCCTGTGGGTCGGCACGTAAAGCTGCAATTTGTAGACTGAACTTGTTGGGCAACAATAGATCGTCACTATCGTGGTATTGAATAAATTCGCCAGCAGCCTTTATTCTGCCTGCTTCTCTGGCTGCTCCAGGGCCCGCATTAGCTTGCGAAATTATTTGAATCTCAGAATGTTGTGCGGCCAGTTTTTTTAACACCGTGGGCGTGTTATCTGATGAACCGTCGTCAACAATAATTATTTCGATTGGCCGATAGTCTTGCGCCAATACCGATTCAACTGACGGCACGATAAGCTCGGCGCGGTTATACACAGGAATAATAGTGCTGACTAAGCTTTGTTGCACTTGAGCGCTCATGAACGACGCAGAAACTGAGGAATTTTGACCACAAATTTCAAAACAAAATAAGTGATCGGGTTACGTTTTAAACCTATCTTTTTAAGCGCTTTATAAGATTCCCAATTGCCTTCAACCATGGTTTTTAGACTACTATTAGTCACCCCGCCCAAGCGCATTCTGACCCACAGATTGGGCAAATAGAGACTGCTGATTTTATGCAATTCAAATGCTCTGGCGCAAAACTCTAGATCAGCCTGATACTTCAGTTCAGTGTTGTATAAGCCAACTTTCTCATAAACTCGGCGTTTCAAATAAAGAGTTGGATGCGCAGGCATCCAACCTTTAAAGCATAGGCCTTTAGAATAGTTTTGAGACGTCCAATAACGACTTACTTGCGATACGTTATTGGCTTTAACATAAACTAAGTCAGCATAGCAAGCATCTAGTTCAAGGTTTTGATGCGCAGCAGCAACCTGCTCTAAAACCTTGTCATCATGAAATACATCATCTGCGTTTAACAATCCAATCACATCGCCAGTAGCCAGTTCTATGCCTTTGTTCATAGCATCATAGATGCCTGTATCAGGTTCAGATACAAACTTTGCAAGACCGTTAATGTGCCGTTTAATCACTGTAGCGGTGTTATCGGTAGACGCCCCATCTATAACAATATGCTCGACATCATTGTGACTTTGTCTTGCTACTGAGTTAAGCGTATCGGCAATGGTATGCTCTGCATTAAATACCACCGTGATGACCGAGATTTTCACCTTCGTAGCAGGCCCTACTAATGCTTACGGGCGCGGGAACTAGATGTTTTTTTAGCGCTCGATTTAATCCCTAGACTGTGCGATTTGAAGCCAGTACCTCGTTTAGAGGGAGTGCCTTTTTTCGACTTCGTCGCGCTCTGGGCAGCTTTCGATTTTGTGTTCGCCTTAGCAGCACCGCGCGTGGAATATAATAGCCCGGCAAACTGGTCTTGTATGCCCACCGATTTAATCAATTTCTCTAATTGCTTAGGCGCTATCTTGGCATGTTGGCCGCGTTTAACATCTCGGTTTAACTTAATAGTGCCATAACGAATACGTTTCAATCGACTCACGGTATGTCCAACAGCGTCCCATAGTCGACGCACTTCGCGATATCGACCTTCGCGAATAACTACTCTATACCAATGATTGGTGCCTTCTTCAGACATGTCTGCCTGCACTACAACATCAAACTTCGCTTTTTTGCCATCAATGATCACCCCAGTACCAGTTAAAGTTTGTATGGTGTGTTGACTAGCGGCTCCACGGATACGCACTAAGTATTCGCGTTCGAGGCCCGTAGACGGGTGCATAAGCTTATTGGCTAATTCGCCATTATTAGTCAGCAAAATCAAACCACTGGTATTAATATCTAAACGACCAACCGACACCCAACGGCCATTAGGAATGCCTGGCAAATTCTCAAAAATAGTAGGCCGACCTTTCGGGTCTTTGCGCGAACAAATCTCGCCTTCCGGCTTATGATAAATCAATGCTTTTATTGACTCATGACTGCGATTCACCAAATGGATGATTTTACCATCCACTAATACGCGATCACTGGACTCGGCTCGATCGCCTAATTTAGCGCGTTTGCCATTGACGCTAACGCGTCCATCACTAATCCAGGTTTCGATTTCACGTCGTGAACCATAACCCGCGTGTGCCAATAGTTTTTGCAGTTTATCTGACAAGGCTATCAGTCTTCTTTGCCGGTAGCGGCCTCTTCGTCAAGTTCAGCTTTTTTTGTTTCCCGAGGATTGTCAGATTGGTCCGCTTGTTCACCACCTGCTTCGGGTCTAAGCTCAATAACCTCAGCACTTTTTTCAGCTTGGCCTTCCGCATTTTTGGCTTCTTGTAACTCCTCAGCTTCGCCTTCGCTTTGTACTCCGTCCATCGGCAAAGTTAAATTCATATCTTTGGCAATTTCACCGAGCGCGCGCTTATCCATTAATTCTGGTAACTCGCGCAAACTCGTCATATTAAAATACTCAAGGAAACTTTGTGTAGTGCCAAACAAAGCTGGGCGACCTGGTACATCTCTGTGTCCTATCTGCGCAACCCACTCGCGCTCTTCTAGTAAACGAATGGTATCGGCACTCACACCTACTCCACGTATTTCTTCAATATCACCACGCGTAACAGGCTGCCTATAAGCAATAATCGATAGGGTCTCCATTAAAGCTCGTGAATAACGAGGCGGTTTATTACCAGACAACTTACGCAACCAAGGTGAATATTTTTCTTTGGATTGAAAACGCCAACCCTTACCAATTCTGCGCAATTCAATACCACTATGCTCACACTGCTCTTCCAAGAGGATCAATACGTTTTGAATATCCACCTTACTTGGCTGCGCATCATCAGGAAACAAAGCCATTATCTTCTTAATGCCTAACGGCACTTTAGACGCATAT
The DNA here is from genome assembly GCA_964531625.1 of uncultured Gammaproteobacteria bacterium. Lineage (GTDB taxonomy): Bacteria > Pseudomonadota > Gammaproteobacteria > Arenicellales > Arenicellaceae > Arenicella. The sequence continues at coordinate 15,499 of CAZHEL010000013.1, read as the reverse complement.
AAAGCCGCTTCAATAATATTCTTTAATTCGCTATCAACCGGCGTATCAGCCTGTTTAGGCTTCGCTTGCTTCTTTGCCATATTCAAATCTCGTTGTTTCATTTATTTGTTATATAACTTAATTAACCATCTCAGTTCATCAAACACATAATCTTAACCATCACTCTTAAGACGCTGTACGCTCATATCTGTCGCCTATGACTAATTAAGCAGCACGCTTAATATGAATAGGCGCCAGTGGCTCTGTTTGCACCACTACCAACATGTCATCGCGAAACAATTCAAGTAAAGCGATAAATGTAACGACTACACCAGCACGTCCCTCGGTCTGCGTGAATAACTCTTCAAAACTAATATAATCCTTCGCTTGTAGGCGCTGCAAAATCGCAGTCATACGCTCACGCATTGATAAAGTTTCTCTCGACACCATCATATGTTGATTGGCATCCGCTCTATCCATGACACCCTGATAAGCTCTAACCAATTGCTCTAAACTGACCTTAGCTTTAACTTCCGGTGGATTTGGGTCATCGAATACCACTTCAGCTCTAAATATATCTCGCTCTAGACGAGGCCTGTCATCAAGTTGATTTGCAGCCTGACTGAAGCGCTCATATTCCTGCAAACGTCTAACTAGCGCTGCGCGCGGATCTTCTTCATCCTCATCATCGCTCTTCGGCTTGGGCAATAACATTCGTGATTTAATTTCACCCAGTAGTGCCGCCATCACTAAGTATTCTGCCGCTAAATCAAGATTTGCTGCGCGCATTAACTCTACATAGCCCATGTATTGGCGCGTAATATCGGCAACTGGAATATTCAATATATCTAGATTTTGTTTGCGAATCAGATAAAGCAATAAGTCCAATGGTCCCTCAAAGCTCTCCAACACCACTTCAAGCGCATCGGGTGGAATAAATAAGTCCTGCGGCCATTCATTAATAACCTCACCCATGACAACCGCGCGCATGCTGTCTGCGTACGCATCTTTCTCGGCAGAGCTTTGGCCGGAACTCTCTACAGAACTTCCTGTAGATTTAGACTGTTTCTTACCAGCATCACTAGCCTTATCTGCGTTTATATCAACTTCGTCTGACATAGCTTAAGCCCTAATAGTAATCAATGTTCATGGTAGCACGGACTTGCTCCAAAGTTTCGTCAGCCGTGTCCCGCGCTTTCTCACATCCATCAGCGATAATACTGCGAACCAATGTTGGATCTTCAACATACGGCTTGGCTCGCTCGGCGATCTCTTGCTGTTCTTTAAGAAGCTCATCAATAATTGGCTGCTTACAATCCACACAACCGATGCCGGCACTGCGACAGCCTTCTTCAACCCACTCTTTGGTGTCCGAGGAAGAATAAACATGATGAAACTCCCACACTGGGCACTTATTTGGGTCACCTGGGTCATCGCGTCGAACCCTAGCGGGGTCGGTAGGCATGGCTCGCACTTCTTTTTCAATTCGACTTGGATTATCGCGTAAGGCTATTGTATTGCGGTATGACTTAGACATTTTCTCACCGTCTAAGCCTGGCAGTTTAGACGCTTCAGTTAATACGGCTTCTGGCTCAGTTAAAATTGCTCGGCCACCGCCTTCTAAATATCCAAACAAGCGCTCGTTTTCAGCATTAGTCAGGTTTTGGTTACCCGCTAATAAAGCACGAGCTTTGTCTAAAGCCTCATGATCACCTTGCTCGGTATAAGCGGTGCGCAAATTTCGATACAACTTAGCACCGCGCTTACCTAATTTTCGAATAGCCTCCTCTGCTTTTTCTTCATAACCTGCTTCGCGCCCATACAGGTAATTAAAGCGTCTAGCGATTTCACGAGTTAGCTCTATATGTGGCACTTGATCTTCACCCACCGGTACTTGGCTAGCATGGTAGAGTAAAATATCAGCCGCTTGCAGCACCGGATAGCCTAAAAACCCGTGAGTAGATAAATCTCGCTCTTTCAACTTGGCTTGTTGGTCTTTATATGACGGTACTCGCTCAAGCCAGCCGATCGGCGTCAACATAGACAGCAATAAATTTAGTTCCGCATGCTCTGGCACACGAGATTGAATGAACAATGTAGCGCGACTGGGGTCGACACCAGTCGCAAGCCAATCGATAACCATTTCCCAGACATTCTCATTGATGGTGTCTGAATCCGACTCGTAATGAGTGGTCAAGGCATGCCAATCGGCTACAAAAAAGTAACAATCATATTCGTGCTGAAGCTTAACCCAATTTTTTAAAACGCCGTGATAATGACCTAAATGCAACCGCCCTGTAGGGCGCATCCCAGAAACGATGCGGTTTGCTTGTCCTGACTTCGACTTCATAATCTATGCGAGTAATTGAGTAATCCTAAAGCCTACATTTTAGCACTAATTAAGACTAAGCAACGACCTCAGTCGGCGCTAAATTTGATTATGTTGATGGTCATATCCACTTCTATAAAGATATGTCTGGCCAATCATAGTCAGTCCTCTAAAAAGCTAATATCGCCCGCTCCTTCACGGACTATGCGCAAAGAATCGTGGTGCCAGTCAATAACTGTTGAAGCTTGATTGACATCAGCGCCACCATCGATAACTAAATCTACCTCATGCTCCAAAGCAGCTCTAATATCATCTGGGTCTCCCAAAGCCGATTCACTACCTGGCAGAATCAAACTGGAACTCATAATGGGTTCGCCCAACTCAACAAGCAAAGACTGCACGATGGCATTGTCAGGAATACGTATCCCAATGGTGCGCCGCTTTGCATGAACCAACCGGTTTGGTACTAGCCGTTTCGCATTCAAAATAAACGTATAGGGTCCAGGGGTAAGCTTTTTAATAAGACGATATTGCTCATTATCGATTTTCGCAAACTGACTTACTTGCTTTAAATCTGCGGCTACTAACGTGAAATTGTGATGTCGATCCAGTTTTCTTATACGACGAATTCGTTCAACTGCTCTTTTGTCATCCAAATGACAACCCAAGGCATAACTTGAATCTGTGGGGTACGCTATTAAACCTCCAACACTCAGAATTTCAGCCGCTTGCTTAATTAGCCTTGCTTGAGGATTGCGCGCATGAATATGAAAATACTGTGCCATAGCGAGGAAAACTGACTGCGTTACTAAGCGTAGACTAGTTGCTAAGCTGTACGTCGATTTGATGCAACTTTTGCTCGCCAAAATCTGCATCTAGGCTATGCAACACGTCCAACTCTGGGGCTAATTCGGCCAAGGGCTTAAGCACAAAAAGGCGCTCTGTCATTCTCGGGTGTGGCACCGTTAGCTGCTTAGTTTGTATTTTTTGATCAGCAAATAGGAGTAAATCTAAATCTATCGTTCGCGCCGCATTTTGATTGCTCGGGTCTCGCTCACGGCCTAAACTCGTTTCAATTTCTTGCATACTGGTAAACAACGAAATTGCGCTTGTACTGGTAACTATCTCAAAAACGGCATTAATAAAATCAGGTTGATCGCGATAACCCACCGGTGAGGAGCAGTACAGTGATGAAGAACGCAGCGATTGCGTTTCGGGTAATCGACACAGTGCCAATCGGGCATCTGAAATCTGCTGAATGGGATCACCCAAATTAGCGCCAACACCGATATATGCCGTATTAAAATCATCCATCACGTGCCATACCCTTTATACCCTAAGCTTTGAATAAAAACCTGATAGACCTTAGGTATTGTTAACTGAAATATCTTAGAACAAAATGTCTAAAGTAATTTGCGCTGTTAAAAGTGAGGGTTGCTATCGTCGCTGCTTGTACTAGCGGCATCGCCCACTGAAACTCTTCGTTTGTGCCTTACTTTAACTTTCTTCTCGGTTCCAGTCTCGGAAGAATGGTTGCCAAAATCGTCTTTTGGACGGGCATCTTGAAATCGTGTGTCTTTTTGCCCACGACGCCTATGTGGTCCACTACCTGGGCCACGTCGCCCTTGGCCACGATTGCGTTTTCGTCTGCGATCACCAGTTCTCGTATTTACCGAACCCCCATTTCCATGGTTGCTCTCGTTACCACCATTGGCATTTGCCTTCGAATTTCGTCGCCGGCCACCTTGCGCTTTTTTCTTGCGTTGATTCTTCTTTCGTCCTTTTTGACCACCACGATTATTGTTGCGAGACCGGTTATTAGTTTGGCCACCACCGGCGCTTTCACCGCCGTAGGAATTACCATCGTAGTGAATACTATTGCCATCAACAGTATTTCCATTGGGTTCTCCAGAACGACCACCTTGTTGGCGCTCGCTCTTATAGGTTTTACCCAATTCAGCAATCATTTCTTCGCGTGCATCCTCATCGACTTCTTGGATGTCAGTCCACCACTGGCTAATATCCTCGTCGACTTCATGCACTAAGGTACGTAACAATAAAAAATCATAGGCCGCACGAAAACGTCGGTTACTTAAGCTTGCTTTTATCATTCGTGGATTACGCTTAACCAAACGAAAATGAATATTCCATATATCCAAAATGATTTCGGCCAAGCGTCTTGGCACAGCCACATATTGATTTTGATCGCGTAAACCGTCATTCATGGCTACTCGCCAAGCATGCGATTCATTGGCTCCGTCTTCCATCAATATTTGCGCATCCGCTTTAACGGGGTCCCACATCATGCATGCGAACAAAAATGCTGGTATGACCGGCTTGCCTTCGCCTATTCGTTTGTCAGTATTTTGTAGCGCTCTTTCTGGTAATCCATCGACGCCATCGATGACCATTTGATCCGTAAACGGAAACAAATATTTGAACAAGCCGTATTTGCGTAACAACAAATAAGTTTCATACGCTGCACCGCCATGAAATAATTTCAATACCTCTTCAAACAACCGAGCCGACGAAACGTGCGAAAGTAGCTTACCCTCATCTTCGATCATTTGCAGAGCTTCGGGCTCCATCTCAAAGCCTAACTTAGCGGCAAACCGAATAACCCGTAACATGCGAACTGGGTCTTCTGTAAACCGTTGCTGAGGCGCTCCAATGCTGACTAATTTACCAGCTTTAATATCGTCAATGCCGCCCATGAAATCTATGATTTCACCGCTAACAGAGTCATAATAAAGAGCGTTAGCGCGAAAATCTCGGCGTATGACATCTTCTTCTATGGTTCCGTAGACGTTATCACGCAAGAGTTGACCTTGGTCACCTTCACTCATCTCATGATTTGCAACTTTATCTCGGTCACTGGCATTTGCTCGGAAAGTAGCTACCTCAATAACCTCATAACCAAAACGCACATGCACTAGTTTAAAACGGCGTCCGATAATACGAGCGTTGCGCTTAAATGTACTCTTAATCTGCTCTGGAGTAGCGTTAGTAGCAACATCAAAGTCCTTAGGTTTTTTATTTAACAATAAGTCGCGCACACATCCGCCGACTAAGTAAGCCTCATAGCCAGCATCTTGTAATCCCTGCACTACTTTAAGTGCCTTTGCACTAATATCCTTAGTGCTAATTTCAGCTTCTTCAGCCGTAATAATATTTTTCTTAATCAATGGATTCTCTTTAATTTGAGAGCCTCTCAGGCTCTCCGTAAAATACGCGGCTTTGTCAATAAGGTTAAACCTATAGCACGCGACACAGTTCTTACACTATGTACTCTCTATTTGCCTACTAGTTTGTTTTAGCTTTCTAAAAGTTCTCAGGCTTTAACGCTTCTTATTTTAGGTTCTTAATAAATACGCAATTTATTCTTGGCCTTAAATATTTGAGCTTTTTCTTTACTTAGATAATAAAATATCTGCGTTGTTCTTATTATTTACTGCTTATTAAAATCAAATTAATCAAATAATTACTTTATTTAGCGCTACTCTAAATCTACTTTGTTTCGTTGTTTTTATTAGTAATAGTTAGTAGCGAATAGTTAGTAGCGAATAACAGTAGTGATCTTATGGTGACTTCTCTAACAATTAAATCTAGCAATCAAAATACCAAGCACGTGGACTTGATGCGTTATCACCTAAATAATTATTTGGTATCCCTAGTATTTATTTCACAACTTGTGAATCGGGTATTGAGACTTATCCAAAAGCCTCAAGTAATCTGGACATATACCAGTCAGTAGAACACTTTGTCTACAAGACGTATTTTGCACAAAATAGCACTGACTTACCAGCGATTTAGTGTTTTTTTATTATTTCTATTTTTTTACTACTAACCCCTTGGATGATGCTGTTCATGTAAAGACTGTAGGCGTTCTCGCGCGATATGCGTGTAAATTTGTGTGGTTGATAAATCTGCATGACCAAGCAGCATCTGTACAGAACGTAAATCTGCTCCATGATTAATCAAATGTGTTGCGAATGCATGCCGCAAAGTGTGCGGTGACAAGGGTTGATTGATACCCGCGCGCTGGGCATGCTTTTTAATCAAATACCAAAATGCTTGTCGGCTCATTGCGCCTCCTCTTGCTGTTACGAACATGGCATCGCTTATTTTTTGTTTAAGAAGCTCAGGTCGACTAGCTTCAAGATATCTTGATAGCCAACCAACCGCTTCTTCACCTAGAGGCACCAGGCGCTCTTTATTGCCCTTACCAACAATGCGCACTAGGCCAACATCTAAATTTGCCTCTAACAAGCTCAATTTCACCAACTCGCTAACGCGTAAGCCGGTTGCATACAATGTTTCTAACATTGCCCTATCGCGCAAGCCTAAAGGAGTTTTAAAATCTGGCGCGTTCAACAAATCGGCCACTTGCGTTTCACTCATGGTTTTTGGCAAAGGTCGGCCTTGCTTAGGTGATAAAACTTGTGCCGACGGATCCGTGCTTATTTGATTTTGACGGATCTGATAACGATAAAACCGGCGTAAGGTTGATAATATTCTGGCACTACTGCTACTCATTGTTTTCTCTGCCAACAATAAGGCTAGAAACTTTTGAATATCTGCCTGCTCTACCTGCAATAGCTGTTTTCCATCGAGATATCGAGCAAAGCGCGTCATATCAGAGCGATATGCGCTCAAAGTGTTCTTAGACAGCCCCGATTCAAGCCACAACGCATCGATAAATTCATCGATCACATCGTTGTCGTTGTCGTTGTGTTTAGTAGTCATTTTTACCAGACTGGATAAATGTTTAAGTTTCTGTATTTAACAATGTTTAACGTGCTTGAACTGATCAGACATAATTTAGCTGTTTCCAGACATAGCTTACCGTAGAGTCTGTCTCTATAGTTGAGGCATTACAAATAAGTCTAATATTTTTATTTTCACACATAAGCTCAGGAGGCAATCATGAAAGAAGTGACTATATATAGCAAAGACTATTGCCCTTATTGTCAACGAGCCAAGCAAATGCTTGTGCACCGTGGCTACAAGCTTAATATTATCGACGTACAATTCGATGAGAAGATGCTAGAAGAAATGATAAGCCGCAGTGGCCGAAGAACAGTTCCACAAATATTTTTTGGTGATACGCATATTGGCGGGCATGACGATTTGGTCAAACACTTTGCAAATGAAAGAGTAGAAAAAGTAATGCTAGCAAAGGATAATGTTGAGGATGTTGCTCTACAGCAATAAAACCACACACAAAACACTAAAAAAGCCCAACGCAACGCGATTGGGCTTTTTTTGTTTTACGTAAGCTATCTAAAACTCTTGCGTAAGCTATCTAAAACATAGATGCGAATTAAATCTAAGAGAAAACTAACTGAGCTTTTCTTTGATTCGAGCTGCGCGGCCAGTAAGTTCGCGTAGATAGTATAGCTTGGCGCGACGCACTGCACCGCGACGCTTTACAGTCACAGAATCAATCATTGGGCTGTGAGTTTGAAATACACGCTCAACACCTTCACCGTAAGAAATTTTGCGTACGGTAAATGCTGAATGCAATCCGCGGTTACGCTTGGCAATAACAACACCTTCATAAGCTTGCAAACGCTCACGCGAACCTTCTTTAATTTTCACTTGAACTACTACTGTGTCACCCGGACCGAAGTCTGGAATGTCGTTATTCAACTGTTCGTTGTTGATTTGGTCAATTATATTACTCATTTTAGTCTCCGCCGATACTATCTAGCCAGTTTAGCTAAAGGAAGTATCGTCTTTTGTCTATAAATTACGTTTAAACTCATCTAACAAACATTGCTGCTGGTCAGTTAAATCAATCTTGTTTAGCAGTTCTGGTCGACGTAACCACGTGCGACCCAAAGCCTGCTGCATTCGCCATTCTTGAATGGCTTGATGATCGCCACTTAGCAACACATCAGGAACTTTATCACCATCAAGATTGCCCTCGTGGACAAAACTCTCTGGCCTTGTATAGTGCGGGCAATCAAGCAAACCCTGCACAAACGAGTCTTGCTCAGCAGACTCCTGGTTGCCTAGGCTGTCAGGCAATAACCGCGCCAATGCGTCGATCATTACCATTGCTGGCAACTCGCCTCCAGATAAAACATAGTCACCAATTGACCATTCTTCATCCACTTGCGATGCGATTAAGCGTTCGTCAATACCTTCATAACGACCCGCTAATAAAACTACTGACTCTCGTTCACTAAACAGCCGTGCTGCTTGGTGATCAAATCGTCGCCCTTGTGGGCTTAAGTAAACCACCTTCGGTTTACTAGCACTGGTACACGCTGCCGTGGCAGATTGTATTGCCTTGAGCAAGGGCTCAGGACGCATCACCATGCCAGGACCGCCGCCATAAGGTCTACCATCGACCGAGCTATGCTTATCATCAGCAAAGTCTCTAGGGTCATGAATATTAAGCGATAGCACATTTTGCTTAATCGCTCTAGCAATCACCCCATGTTCAGTAATCGCGCTGAACATTTCAGGAAAAATGGAGACAACCTGTATATCCATTAGCCTAAATTCTCTCTTAAGTTAGAAACAGAGCTTGCCACTAACTCTCTAATAAAAAATCAGGATCCCAATCAACTATCATGGTGCCCTGCGCAACATCTACTTGTTCAACTACTTGCGGCGTGTAAGGTATTAACACCTCCGGCAATTTAGCATCACCGCCACCATCATTTTTTTTAACCACTTGTTTAACTACCAGAACATCATTGGCGCCAGTTTCTAAGATTGAACTAACTACGCCAATCTCTTTATGCTTATTCGATACGGTCAATCCAATAAGCTCTTGCCAATAATATTCGCCCTCTGACAACTTAGGCATATCAGCTTGTTTGACCATGATACTTCGGCCTTTTAAAGCGTTTGCTTGATCCCGATCATTCACGCCTTCTAACTGCGCGACAATACCTTGACCCTGCTCACGACAACTCACCACATTTACCAACTCGGGTTGCTCGTTTTTTTTTGGTGACTGTAACCACCATGTTGAATATTCTGCAATATCCGCCCTATTGCGAGTGTAGGAGTGTAATTTTACCCAACCTTTGACACCCCAAACACCGACAATCTGACCTAGTTCTACGAAAGAGCCTTTAGCCTGTTGAACTGAAGAGCCTTTAGCCTGTTGAACTGAAGAGCCTTTAGCCCGACTTTTGGCCCGACTTTTATCTAAAGAGCCAGAGCTCAAAAGTTAACTACTCGGTTGGCTTTTCTTCAGCAACTTCGGCGTCGGCCTCTTCGGTCGCTGCTTCTTCTGCAGGAGCTTCTTCAGCAGGTGCCTCTTCCGCGGCCACTTCTTCTG
>CAZHEL010000013.1:0-5788 GCA_964531625.1 uncultured Gammaproteobacteria bacterium | reverse complement strand
GCTTCTTCTGCAGGAGCTTCTTCAGCAGGTGCCTCTTCCGCGGCCACTTCTTCTGCAGGAGTTTCGTCCACTGCTTTAGCCTCTTCTGCTTCAGCCTTTTCTTTCGCTTTTACCGCTTCAGCTTCAGCTTTTTCGGCCGCCGCTTTCTTCGCTTTTTTACGCTCAACGAGTTTGGCTTTCTCGGCTTCGATCGCTTCAGGACCTTTAGCAAATTGCTTTAACAATGATGCAACTCGATCTGATGGCTGGGCGCCTTTACTAACCCAATAATCAATACGATCAGTATCAATACGTAAACGCTCTTCTCCACCCACTGCTCTTGGGTTAAAAAAGCCAACACGCTCAATAAAGCGTCCGCGCGGTGAGCGACGTTGATCCGCAACCATAATGCCGTAAAACGGGCGTTTTTTGGCGCCACCACGAGCTAAACGAATTGTTACCATAATAGGGTCTCAGTTTTAATTCTTTAATTCACATAGCAGACCTTAAATAGACCTGCTCTAAAGGCGCGCGATTTTAGCCCTTTAACGTCGTAAAGAAAAGGTTTTTGCAACAAATTACAGAAAAATTTGGTTGTTTTGTGCTCCAAGCCGCCAAATGCTCATAACAAACGCCTTAAAGTACTGAATTTTAAATATAAATAGCACAAATCATCGCTACAGCTTGCGTTACAACACAGACCCACCTAGAATTCCGCGCGCACAACGCACTTATAGGTTTTATCTAGATAAAACTCCTACTTAAACAGCCAAAAAACCTTATGTTTGAAAACTCCGCTGCGCGTAATTTTAGCGCAAAAAATGACCTTTTGTCAGGTCTCACCGTTGCTCTGGCTCTGGTCCCAGAGGCCGTCGCCTTTGCGCTAATTGCAGGCGTAGAACCGCTGGTTGGTTTATACGCAGCTTTTATGGTGGGTTTAATCACCGCTCTTATCGGCGGGCGACCGGGCATGATTTCTGGTGCCACAGGCGCCTTAGCAGTGGTGATGGTCGCCCTGGTTGCGGATCATGGCGTAGAGTATTTATTTGCGGCGGTGGTCTTGATGGGTTTTATACAAATATTTGCCGGTATTTTACGTATTGCAAGATTTATCCGCCTAGTACCTCACCCTGTTATGCTCGGCTTTGTGAATGGCCTCGCAATCGTTATTTTCTTGGCTCAATTAGGTCAATTCGGCGAGCCAGGTGAAGCAGGATGGGCGACTGGCACATTTTTAGAAGGCAGTATTCTTGACGTAGCCTGGATTGCACCTGACAAGCTGGCGATAATGCTTGGCTTGGTATTTCTTACCATGGCAATTATTCGTTTTTTACCATTACTTACTAGAGCAATCCCTTCCTCACTAGCCGCTATTGTGGTGGTCTCACTAATGGTTATCGGACTCGGCATCGACACTAAAGTGGTCGGTGATGTGGCATCTATTGCCGGTGGCCTGCCCAGCTTTCACTTTCCGTCTGTGCCTTTGAACCTTGAAACACTATTCATTATTCTTCCCTACTCGATAATATTGGCTGCCATCGGTCTAATTGAGTCATTGCTCACTTTACGTTTAATTGACGAAATCACTGAAACTAGGGGCAACGGCAATAAAGAGTGTATTGGTCAAGGTATTGCCAATACCGCGACAGGATTATTCGGTGGCATGGGTGGCTGTGCAATGATTGGTCAAAGTATGATCAACGTAAACTCTGGCGGGCGCGGGCGTTTATCTGGCATTACTGCGGCGCTCGCCTTGTTAGCTTTTATTTTATTTGCCTCGTCGTTGATTGAACAAATACCCATCGCGGCTTTAATTGGTGTGATGTTTATTGTGGTGATTGGCACCTTCGAATGGAGTAGCTTTCGTATTATTCGCCGTGTGCCCAAACAAGACGCATTTGTGCTGATTATTGTGTCTGCTGTAACGGTGTTCACAGACCTCGCCATTGCTGTGGTGGTGGGCGTCATTATTTCTGCTTTGGTATTCGCATGGAACCATGCCAAAGAAGTTCGCGTGGAGAAACGTGAAAACCGATATGGCTCACACTATTACACGGTACATGGCCCCCTATTTTTTGGTTCAACCGCCTCTTTCTCTGAGCAGTTCACGCCCAGAGATGATAACAACGATGTGATTATCGACTTTGCTGACTCTAGGGTAGTAGACCACTCTGGTATAGAAGCTATCGATTCTTTAGCTATGCGCTATAAAAATAATGGCCGTACCCTACACCTGTTGCACCTAAGTTCAGAATGTAAGTTGCTGTTGAAAAAAGCCGGCGATATGGTAGAAGTTAATGTGGTGGAAGACCCCAACTATTTTGTGGCGGTAGAGAGTGCAGACTGGGGCGAAGAGCCTATGGTTTAACAAGATTATGGTTTAACAAGCTTAAGCTTTTGATGCGGATTAAAACTAGATTTAGGTACTTATACCAAGTTCTTTACTTTGCTCGGCCACATAGTCTTTGCATGCTTGCCAATCTGTGGCGTAGTGATCTTTTATCTGGTCTAGTCTAGCTTCATTAATTAGCGGTTCGGCGGATAACCAACTATCCGGTGCAAAGTTAGCTAAGCGCATAAAAATAGCCGACGACCACAGCAAGGCTCGGTAACGAATAAAGTTAACAATGCTATCCCCTTGCGGCGTTTTGTTTTTCAATTTATTCGACTTTACTTCGAAAAAATCGGCAAATTGCCGCCGCAGCCTTAATTGCTTATCCGAGTATGACTTGTGTACTACTTTAGAGCTGATCACATTTTTATCTATACCGCACTCTAGCGCCGCACATAGCGTTTCAAGATACGCATCTGGGTTCTTTATATAGTCTTCAAAAATTAGCACAATTGGCTTTGTGCCAGTACTTTGTTCTACATAATGAATTAAGCGCATGTATTCAAACTCTTCAAGCTTCCAGAAACCATCATCGTTTTCCAAATCAAGAAACTGTTCAAAGCGCACGGTATGGCCTTTTTTGGCATGCAGGCGGTAGTTAGATGCCACCAAGGTATCTTGTCGACGCAACGAAATGATAATGCGGCTGCCAAAGATATCGCGCACTCGATCACAGCGTTCAAAAATATGCTTGCCCGCTTCGCGTGACATTAGAATTTTATCTGCTTTAAAGCGTCGCTTTTCTTTTTCGCGCACTCTGAATCTATTGCGCGGAATATACTGTAAGTCAGTAAGAGCCGGAAATATCGACTTTTGCAAAAAAGTAGACGCCGCTCGGGCGTAGCCTACATGAAAAAATGTTTGCGGTGCAGACATCGTGGTTATTAGAGTTGTGTAAGCAACCCTGTTACGGACACGACTCCAATATTTTAGGTTTCGACTGTTGTGTCAGGACGTTGCTCTATAACGTCATCAACTAAACCGTATTCCTTTGCTTCCTCAGCACTCATAAAATTATCGCGCTCTGTGTCTTTTTCTACTTTGGCCATTTTTTGACCACTGTGTTTAGCCATAATTTGATTAAGCTCCTCACGTATACGTAGTATCTCTTTAGCATGGATATCAATATCCGTTGCTTGACCTTGAAAGCCGCCCAGCGGTTGATGAATCATAATACGCGCATGCGGTAAGGCAAAGCGCCCACCCGTAGCTCCAGCAGTCAACAACAATGCTCCCATACTCGCTGCTTGGCCTGTGCATACCGTGTTTACCTTGGGTTTAATAAACTGCATGGTGTCATAAATCGCCATGCCAGCGCTGACCGAACCACCAGGGCTATTGATGTATAGACTAATATCTTTGTCTGGATTCTCCGACTCTAAGAACAATAACTGAGCGACAATCAAATTGGCCATATAATCTTCAACTTGACCAACTAGGAAGATCACTCGCTCTTTTAAAAGTCGAGAATAAATATCATAGGCTCGCTCACCACGGCCAGAGCTCTCTACCACCATAGGCACTAGGCCACCTGCATTGTTCGGATCACTTTGCTGGCTAGCGATTGATAATGGATGGTGGATCATAGAATCAGGAGATTTGTTCATACTAATATTTAGTCTTTAATTTGGTTTGATTGAGTATAGCTTGTTCTAAGCACAGAACAATGCACAACTTAATTAATAGTCGCAACATTAATAGTGGCGACTACTTCTAATAAATCAATTTAAACACAAAAAAGGCTTCTAATAAGGAGCCTTTTAAAGAATCTATCTATGTTTTAGGGCAGATTAATTACTGCTGCATATTTAACAAAGTTGACGCTTCAACCTTTTCGACTTCGACATCTGCTTTTTCAATCAACATATCAACCACCTGCTCTTCTAACACGATTGACTGAACTTGCGCCAATGCTTGTTGATTCGTCATGTAGTAATCAATAAATTCTTTAGGATCTTGATAAGACGCCGCCATGGTTTCAACTCGAGTTTTAACGCGATCTTCGTCTGGCTTGATATCTTGTTTGCGAATAATTTCCATCATCAGCAAGCCAAGTGCAACTCGCTTTTCGGCTTGTGGCTTTAACACCTCAAATTCAGGATCAGGAAAATTCTCTAACATCTTTGGATCAATACCCTGCTGTATCATTTGGTTTTTCTGTTCTTGAACCATGCGGCCCGCTTCTTCTTGAACCATTTTTAATGGCATTTCAGCTTCGTTTTGCTCCAACAATGCATCAAATGCACGCTGACGCAATGTTGAACTCAACTGAGTTTCAAGGTTGGTCTCTAAGTTACCTCGAACTTCAGTACGTAGATCTTTTTCATCACCACTTTCAATACCAAAGGTTTTTATAAACTCTTCGTCTATTTCAGGCAAAACCGACTGCGAAACACTAATACAGTCGATTTTGAATATGGCTTTTTTGCCACCTAAATCTTCGTTGTAGTCATCAGGAAAAGTAACGTTGATGTCTTTGCTCTCACCTGCTTTCATACCTTGAATGCCTTTTTCAAAGTCGGGTAACATTTGACCTTCACCCAACACAACTGGATGATCTTCCGCCTTACCACCGTCAAACTCTTCACCGTCAACTGAACCAACAAAGTTAACAATGACGCGATCGCCTTTTTTAGATTTACGTTTCACTTCGTCCCAAGTCAGCTGTTGCTTGCGCATATTGTCGATAACCTTATCGACATCAGCATCGCTTACTTCGCTTTCTGGCTTTTTAATTTTTACGCCATCAAGGTCAAGTTTTTCAAATTCAGGATAAACATCAAAACTCGCTACATAGGTAAAGTCTTGGCCTTTTTCCATAGGCGTTGGCGTAATGTCTGGTTGCGCTGCAGGCACGATCTCTTCTTTGCTGAGCGCTTCTTGAAAACTAGATTGAATTAAATCACTCAACACATCATTGGTTGCGCTGCCGCGATATTGTTGGTCAACGATTTTCAACGGCACTTTACCAGGTCGAAAACCCTGCACTTTAACGCGCTTGGCTAGCTGCTTTAACTTTGCTTGTACTGCTTCTTCAATTTGCTCAGCAGGAACAACAACACTCATTTTACGGCCTATGGCACTGACTTTTTCAACAGACGCTTGCATGGTTAACTCGTTCGGTTCAATTTTACTTTTGATAATTCAAAATACCGCAGCGAAACAGCTACGATTCAATAGGGGCGCGATTCTAACACTAGGTTGGCTTATATAAAATGCCCACAAGAAATAAAAAACGCAAATAAACAGTACCTCAGTCAATGCTTTGGTTGTCAATCACTAGCCCATTTTCCGATACAGTGAGAATACTATTGGTGGCGCCCCAATCGCCCAGCACATAGCGTTTTGCCGCGCCCAGTTTAGTTTGATGATCGTGTATAGCTTGTCGGTGAGTATGGCCATGAATCATTTGAGTAA
>CAZHEL010000012.1:30636-66211 GCA_964531625.1 uncultured Gammaproteobacteria bacterium | reverse complement strand
GCTTCGCTGTTATATCAACGATCATCTTCACTATCAGGGTGTGCTGATCATGCGAAGCTACTACGAAAGGAAAACGTTGGCTACGAAATCGTTATCGGTGAGATAGATGACTGTTACGAAAATTTGCAAGAAATTGATAAAAAAATATCGAAGCACCTTCTCTTGGGGGCAAAGGCGACTCAAATTTTAGACCCAGAAACGGCATTACTCTTTGCGGATTTGGGCAGAGACGCATATCGCTCTTCATATCTCGGAAAAATGAAAAAAATCGATGCCCTGCGTATATCATTAGCTGACAAAGAACGACTAGCAAAATTAACTATTAATGACTGGATAAAGGCCGATGCACTACTTGCTGCTGAAATCAGCGTTATGGATTCTGATTTGGGTGACCTAAAAGATAAATTTGTTAAGTTAGTTGGAATGCTAAAAGCAAAAGGCTATCTTGGTGAGTAATTTAGCACTAATATGTGCGAAATAGAGTCTGCGAACAAAACGCGGGGGCGACACGCGGTGTCAGGTTTTGAATTGTGAACTAAACCTACGTCTCCCCGTGACGCAATTCAAGATTCGAGACGTGATACGTTCATTGGCACCCTCATTTTCGGGTAGCACGCAACATCCACGACGTTTTCTCATGCACTCGCATACGATCCGAAACCAATGCGGCAGTAGACTCATCGTCAGCTGCTTGTGCCAGCTTTAACACGTCGCGTGAGGTTTTTACAACCTGCTCATGTCCTTTGGTCAACAAATCCACCATTTCCTTGGAGCTTGGCACACCCTCAACTTCGTTAATAGAACTAAGCTTAGAAAACTCTTTATAGGTGCCCGGAGCGGCAACATCTAAAGTTCGAATGCGCTCGGCTATATCATCTACTGCTACTGCTAACTCGGTATAGTGTTCTTCGAACATTAAGTGCAGTTCGCGGAATTGAGGGCCACTTACATTCCAATGAAAATTATGAGTCTGTAAGTACAAAGTGTAAGAATCGGCCAAAAGGTGTTTCAGACCTCCGGCAATCTTTTCTCGGTGTTCCGCGCTTATTCCAATATCGATGCTGGTCATATGAATGTTCTCTAAAAATTATCGGGGTGATGCTTCAAGAGCATAACGATGCTCTCGCACGCCATTATCTCTGCTTTTAGGTGTCAGGTCTAGAATTGTGAATTAGACCTACGTCTCCTTGTAATGCGATTCAAGGTTCAGGACGTGACACCATTATTATAGCTAGCTGTTAGTGTCCGTTCACCTAGCTCATTTAGTACTGCGCTCGTTTGATACATACATTGTTTTTTTGCCTTGAAACTCAGCAAATAACTTTTCATGAGCAGCCTTAGAAAAAGTATCATGACGATGGGCGTATTGTGAAATCCAGTCAACCAGCATTTCTAAGTTTTCATCCTGAGCCTCTTTGGATTCATACTTATGTGGTTCCCACGGACGATTTTTTGCATTCTCTATACAAACAGAAACGGGTAGATTCAAAAAAATAACTTCATCGGCTTGTTGAGTCACAAGCTCTAACAAATCGGAATAACAGCCCTCAATAACCCACGCACTGTTTGCCAATAAAAAGTCGTTTATTTGTTTACTGGATTCTAGTACAGATAGCCGCTCAGGCGGTGAAACAGGTTTCCACGCCACAATATCAAGGTCTAAATGAGCCAAGTTGTTCTCCAAGGCCAATTCATGCGCTAACGTTGACTTACCAGAACCAGAATTTCCGAAAATCACATACTTACTCAAAGCGGCTCACCTGTTTAATAACGTTAGTAGATAAAACTAGCAGACAAGATTTACATAAAAACGGAGCACCAACAGCGCCCAAGCTAAGGTGTTAATGTAAGGGGTTTTAATATTTGTATCGGCCATCAATTTATGGCTTAGGCCTGTGGATAAATTCTACGCGATTACCACTTGGCTCGTAAATCATCATATGCTTTGTTGGGCCCTTACCTAGTAATTCGGGAGAAAACTCAATAACAACGCTGTTGTCGTTCATAAATTTCTCATGCAATTCGTCTAATGCCTCAAAGCTTTCAACACTAAATGCAAGATGGTGAAGACCTACATTATTATTGCGGTCAAACTCAACTGCTGTCTCCAGATTGCTAACGCGCCACAGGGTGACAGTGACTGAACCATTATTAAGAAATACAGCCGGGTAGGAATCGTCTCGATTAAATACTTTAAACCCAGCGTAGTTAACAAAAAACGTTTCAGATGCGTCTAAGTCTGAAACCGACAACCCCACATGATCAACACCACCAACTGGCCCTTGCGCATGAGCGTGCATAAAGAAAACCCATATCAGAATTCCTGCTAGTGTTTTATTCACAATTTATTTTCTCGTTTAATTATCAAGTTAATGGTTCAAGAGCATCATGGTGCAATCATACGACATTACTCTGTATTTAATTATAACCAGTTGCCTCGCTCATTTTGCCTAGAACAATCAAGAAAAAAGCTTATTTGGGTGGGCCTAGCATTTGAACAAAAGCCACAAAACCGTTTTTGACCTCTAATGCAAACTCAAAATCATCTGGATGTCCTGATGCGTTAAGCCCGCCAAAATTTCTTTCTCCGCCTGGCTCACTCCTTCCGGTTTAGCAATGATTTCTGCTAGGTGAATGGCAATTTCCACAGTAGATTGATAATACAAATCAGGGCTTTCTTTACTAAGCTTTTCGATCAGCGACTGCAGTATTTGACGCTGCATGGTGCTTTTCAAATCCATATTTTTTTCTTGCATACTGTGTAGCTTAACCGAATAAATTATTCATGTTTAGGATATTAAAGATGCTGGTCATATGAATGTTCTCTAAAAATTATCGGGGTGATGCTTCAAGAGCATAACGATGCTCTCGCACGCCATTATCTCTGCTTTTAGGTGTCAGGTCTAGAATTGTGAATTAGACCTACGTCTCCTTGTAATGCGATTCAAGGTTCAGGACGTGACACCATTATTATAGCTAGCTGTTAGTGTCCGTTCACCTAGCTCATTTAGTACTGCGCTCGTTTGATACATACATTGTTTTTTTGCCTTGAAACTCAGCAAATAACTTTTCATGAGCAGCCTTAGAAAAAGTATCATGACGATGGGCGTATTGTGAAATCCAGTCAACCAGCATATTATTTTTATACTTTTTTAAGCGCGTCTCTTGGGACACCTTCCACCATAGCTTACAAAAGTTATACAGAGGGTTGTGATAAAGTTGCTTAAAATTTATTAAGACAACAACAGGATAATAGATGAATCTGACAAAAATACAGGGTCGCCGCATCACTCATTCGTTAACAGTTCACTTTGTCTTATTACTTAGTTCCTTTTTATTTAGTTCCGATGCTGTTGCCAATATTGATCAAATTATTGATGAAAATTTTGCTCCCATTTCCAAAGCATTGTCTGACATCGTGTTTTATTCCGTTCCCATTGCCGGTGCACAAGCTTCTTTAATTGTATTGCTGTTGGTTGCCTGTAGTTTATTTTTTACATTCTACTTGGGCTTTATTAATTTGCGTGGATTTGGCCATGCGGTTCGCATTGTTAAAGGTGATTTCTCAGACCCAAAAGCACCGGGCGAAGTCACGCACTTTCAAGCACTAACAACCGCAGTATCTGGAACCGTTGGAGTTGGTAATATTGCACAGGTCGCGGTACTCATTTCGCTAGGCGGACCTGGTGCCGCATTCTGGATGATAGTTGCTGGATTTCTTGGCATGTCTTCTAAATTTGTAGAATGCACCTTGGGTGTAAAGTATCGAAATGAGAACCCAGATGGTTCGGTTTTTGGCGGCCCGATGTTTTACTTGGAAAAAGGTCTCGCAGCACTAAAGAAACCGCGCTTGGGAAAAGTTTTATCTTACTACTATGCAGTCTGCATCATCATCGGCGCACTGGGTATCGGCTGCATGTTTCAATCAAACCAAGCCTATGCTCAATTTGTAAATGTTACCGGCGGTGAGACCAGTTTCTTTGCCGACAAAGCGTGGTTAGTCGGACTTATACTGGCTGTACTAACGGGCTTAGTTATTGTCGGTGGAATCAAGTCGATTGCTTCTGTTACCAGCCGCTTAGTACCATTCATGGCAATCGTTTATGTGTTCTTTGCTTTTATAGTGATTGGCGCTAATTTTGATAAAGTGCCCGGCGCATTCGCAGCGATTTTCAATAATGCCTTTAGTCCTGAAGGCGTCACAGGTGGCATATTGGGTGTATTAATATTAGGTTTTCGCAGAGCGGCATTTTCTAATGAAGCCGGCTTAGGTTCATCATCTATTGCGCATTCGGCTGTACAAACCAAGGAGCCAGTGACTGAAGGTTATGTGGCAATGTTGGAACCATTTATAGACACCGTAGTTATTTGTACCATCACAGCGCTAGTGATTTTGGTTACCGTTTATGAACCCGGCATTATTAGCGCTCAAGGCGTGACTGGCGTAGAACTTACTTCGTCGGCTTTTGAAAGCGTGATTCCTTGGTCACCTTATATCCTTACCATCGTGGTAATTCTGTTTGCCTACTCGACGATGGTGTCTTGGTCGTATTACGGTTTAGCAGGATGGGTGTATTTGTTCGGCGATAAAGCGTCTACCAAAATGATTTACAACGTGTTCTTTTGTGTGTTCGTTGGCTTGGGCTGCGCAATACAACTTACATCGGTTATCGACTTCTCAGACGCGATGATTTTTGCCATGGCCTTGGCCAACATCATTGGCCTTTTTATGATGGCGCCCGTTGTTAAACAAGAAATTCGAGACTACTGGCAACGTCTAGAAAATAGTGGTTAGTGACTTAATCTATATCGCTGGAGACTCTCTGAACCAACTATTGAGCTCTACTCGCCTTTACCCATCAAGCGTTGATGCACGTCATTGAGCATGGCCTGATTAGCGCTGACTCGCTTCATTACTTCTAGGTACGAGAGAAGCTCCATAGGTTGGTGGCGCTGTTCACGAGCAATTTGAACTAGCAATTTGCCATGCTCTAAAAAGATCTTATATGCCTGCCAAACCGAATATTTTGGATCAAACATATGGGTAGGCAGCGATGCCACGCCGTTAACTTCGATAACCACAAACTCACCACGCTTAAAAGACTCTTCGTCTAAGCATTTAACATCGACGCGTCCAAAATTAAATCCCGGCTGAGACTCAAATAAATGCGAAATAGCTTTTTCCAATTCTGGTGTTATTAAGTGAGAATCATCAGTAAACTTACAACCCAAAGTATGTGAGCCGATAAATGATAAACGTTTTTCTTCGCCTTTAGGTAACACTTCACTGGTATCAAGATCTTGTAAAAATGAATCCCAATGATTGGTATAGCGATAATGCTGTTTTGCTAAGGTTTCTACATTATCTTGGCCATTGCCGATAACGCTTGGGAAATGCTTTTTATTTAAACCGGTAATACGACCTTGCCCGTATTGACGAACATAGAACACACCACACTCATAAGAGAATGGAGTGAATTTTTGCAGAATATAGTCACCCATCAAGCGCGGTGTATGTTTATCAATATCCGATTGGTCTGATACTTTGGCAATACCCTTGCCTACGCAGCCCATATTAGATTTAAGAATGACTGGGTAGTCGTGCTGCTCTACAAACTCAGCGATGCTTATCTTTTTCTCTTCAACAGTCAACGACTCAGAAATTAAAATACTTGGTAAAAAATAGTCTTGATTGAAACTCAATTGGCTATCGAACTTAGAGCCCAAACCTATTTCACCATGATCTAGGCCATAGTTTGCCTTTGCCAGTGTGCGTAAGCTCACTAAGTTGATAAGGCATTGCCAAGCGATATATAAATAATAAGGCAGCTCAAAAAGGCGTGGATTCCAGAACTCGTATTTTTTAATCAAAGCTGCGTGCTCAAAAGCTAATAGGGTGTTTCGTGTAGCAAACCATTGTAATGCTAGATGCGGTATTTACAAAGCGAAGATTCTGTCTGTATTTATCGCCACCTAAATTATGGTTTGAGTAGCGCAATAGCCGTCTTAATCTCTATAAAATGTTTAGTCTTTAATATCTGCATCTCGGCTTAATGTTAGAATTTAGACTCTGTCTAAACGACAAACACAATCAGAAAGTAGATGCTTAAATTATTCGAAGGCGCGATTCCGCCATTCTCAAAAGACCACATACAGCAACCACCAAAAAAGTTGTTCAAATTTATTTGGCACTACACCAAACCGTTTCGCTTTTTGCTGTTGGGTTTGTTGCTTACCTCTGCGCTAATCGCTGGCATAGAAGTGTATATGTTCGACGTAATTGGTCAAATGATTGATTTGATGCAAGCGGGAGAACCTTCTCAGTTTTTCAAGGTGTATGGTGAACAATTGATCTGGATTGCCGCACTGATAATTATAGTTTGGCCGGCTATTACATTTCTCGACTCCGCAATTGAACATCAAGGATTGCTGGGCAATTTTGCCATGCAAATTCGATGGCGTGCGCACCGATATTTATTAAATCAGTCCACCACTTTCTTTGCAAATGACTTTGCAGGCCGCCTTGCAACAAAAGTCATGCAAACATCGCTCGGCGTGCGCGATGCAGTGGTCAGCGTAACTGGCTTAGTGGTCTACGTGGTAGTTTATTTTACCAGCGCCTTGGTTATTTTTATTACTAATGATTTGCGCTTAGCACTACCGCTAATAATTTGGTTCGTGGCTTATGTATTGGTTATGTATTACTTCTTACCTAGATTGAAAAACATATCAGCGATACAAGCGGATGCTCGCTCGCACATGACGGGGCGCGTAGTAGATGCCTATACGAATATACAAACTGTTAAAATGTTTTCTTCCAAAAACGCTGAAGAGCAATATGCTAAAGCAAGCATGCAAGATATGCTCGAAAGCGTGTACGTACAAATGCGTTTGGTTACTCAACTTAATACCGTATTAGTTTTGCTAAATGCTTTATTGATTTGCTCGACAATAGGTTTTGGAATTTGGTTATGGACCCAGTCAATAGTAAGCAGCGGCGCAATTGCGGTTGCCGGTGCCCTAACCTTGCGGCTGCAATCCATGAGCCAATGGTTTATTTGGGAATTAGCGCGACTTTTTGAAGCGATTGGAACCACCGTGGATGGCATGAATACCTTGTCTCAAGATATTTCCGTAACTGATAAGGAAAATGCAAAAAATCTGGTGGTAACTAAAGGTGCGATTTGTTTTAACAAAGTCGATTTCCATTACGGAAAAGGTACTGGAGTGATCGACAATTTCTCCTTACAAATTAATCCGGGTGAGCGCATTGGCTTGATCGGTAGATCAGGCGCAGGCAAGTCAACCTTAGTGAATTTATTATTGCGTCTCTATGATACTGAAAATGGCAGTATATTGATTGACGATCAGGACATCAGTGTTCACTCGCAAAACAGTTTGCGCGGTCAAATCGCCATGGTCACACAAGACACCTCGTTATTGCATCGAACTATTCGCGAGAATATCGCATATGGAAAGCCTGATGCTACTGATGAGCAGATCGTAAACGCCATCAAATTAGCCAAAGCCGATGAATTTATAGACGGCTTAAAAGACAATGAAGGAAACACTGGCTTAGACGCGAAAGTCGGTGAGCGAGGTGTAAAACTATCTGGTGGACAGAGACAGCGCATTGCCATTGCTAGGGTGGTTCTTAAAAATGCACCTATCTTGATATTGGATGAAGCCACCTCAGCGCTGGATTCTGAAGTAGAAACGGCGATTCAAGAACAACTAAAGATTCTAATGCACGGCAAAACCGTAGTTGCTATTGCGCATAGGCTATCTACTATCGCGCAGATGGATAGATTGATTGTGCTAGACCAAGGCCGAATCGTCGAACAAGGTAGCCATACAGATTTGATTGCACAAAATGGCACCTACGCGAAACTATGGGCACATCAATCGGGCGGCTTCCTGGGCGAAACCGAAGGCAGCACCACATAAAAAAAGCCGAGTTACAAACTGTAACTCGGCCTATTTTTAGCAATGCCGATTTTGTCACTAAAGCAATCGCAGCAAGAGCCTTCAGCCAGCGGAGATGGCTTTAGCCCATCGCAGCTTTAAGAGTAGAACCCATTTCAGAAGGATTCACCGTCACATGAACACCGGCATCTCTAAGAGCATCTATCTTTGATTGTGCAGTTCCTTGACCACCAGAAATAATTGCACCAGCGTGCCCCATACGTTTTCCTGGAGGTGCTGTCACACCTGCAATAAAACCGGCAACTGGCTTAGTCATATTGTCTTTGATCCACGCAGCACACTCTTCTTCATCGGTGCCGCCGATCTCACCACACATAACCACGCCTTCTGTTTCTGGGTCGTCATTAAACATCTTCAATACATCAATATGCTTGGTTCCGTTAACGGGATCACCGCCGATACCTACACAGGTCGACTGGCCCATGCCTAATTGAGTAAGTTGATGTACCGCTTCATAGGTTAATGTGCCTGAACGTGAAACCACGCCGATGTTGCCCTTCTTGTGAATATAACCGGGCATGATGCCAATCTTGACTTCGTCTGGCGTGATAACTCCAGGACAGTTCGGACCAACTAAGACAGTCTTACTGCCCAATTTAGCCATACGATCACGAGTCTTAATCATATCCGCAACAGGTATGCCTTCAGTAATACAAATCACTAAGTCCAACTCAGCATCCACCGCTTCATCAATGGCCGCGGCTGCGAAACGAGGTGGCACATAGATGACTGAGGCGTTAACACCATGTTGAGCTTTTGCTTCAGCAACCGTATCGAGTACTGGCACACCTTGCACCGTTTGACCACCTTTACCCGGTGTTACACCCGCTACAAAGCAATCTTTACCAAAAGCATAATCCAAACACTGTTCTGTATGGAACTCACCAGTATTACCAGTTATTCCTTGAGTAACAATACGCGTATCTTTATTAATTAAAATCGACATAATTAATCTCCTTAACCTTTAACTGCTGCAGCAATTTTTTCAGCAGCGTCAGCCATGGTAGTGGCTGTTTGTAGTTTCACATCGGAGTCATCAAGAATTTTACGACCCTGCTCTACATTAGTCCCTTCTAGGCGCACCACTAATGGCACACCAAGACCGACTGTTTGAGCGGCTGCAACAATGCCTGCTGCAATTACATCGCACTGCATAATGCCTCCAAAAATATTCACCAAAATGCCTTCCACTTTAGGGTTAGCTAACATTAATTTAAATGCTTCGGTAACTTGCTCTTTGTTGGCGCCACCACCTACATCTAAAAAGTTAGCAGGTTCAGCGCCATACAATTGAATGATATCCATGGTTGCCATGGCAAGGCCTGCACCATTAACCAAACAACCAATATTTCCATCTAAAGAGATATAGCTAAGACCCCATTTTGAGGCTTCGATTTCATTAGCATCTTCTTCGGTTAGATCGCGGTATTCTACAATTTCAGGCTGTCGGTAAAGAGCGTTAGAATCAATATTGAACTTAGCATCCAATGCAATAACACGCTTATCTCCAGTTACAACTAGAGGATTAATTTCAGCCAGTGATGCGTCAGATTTAACGAAGGCTTCATAAAGCCCCGCCAAGAAGTCAGCACCTTCGCTTATTGCTTCGGCTGGAATACCGATTTTTGCACATACATCTTCAGCTTCAGCACGATCAAGTCCATCGGTTGGATCAACGTAGATTTTTAAAATCTTTTCAGGCGTTTCTTCAGCTACTTCTTCAATGTCCATGCCACCTTCTGAGCTGCACATTAAAACTACTTTTTGAGTTTCGCGATCTACTAAAGCACCCACATAAAGTTCATCAGCAATATCCGCTCCCTCTTCTATATAAATACGGTTTACCTGCTTTCCTTCTGGCCCGGTTTGCGGCGTAACAAGTTGCATTCCCAATATGGCGTTGGCATATTCCTCAAGTTGCTCAGGACTTGTAGCGACTTTAACGCCGCCGCCTTTACCACGACCACCTGCGTGAATTTGCGCTTTGACTACCCAAACGCTTCCGCCAAGTTCTTTGGCAGCTGCGATGGCTTCATCAACGGTAAAACAAGCGATACCTCGTGGAGTAGTGACTCCGTACTTCCTCAGGATTTCTTTTCCCTGATATTCATGAACATTCATTTCTCGTTACCTACATTCTTAGATATTAAATTAACTAAACAAATTGATACGCAAGGGTCAGTTTACCAATCAGTGTGCTAAAAGTTGGCAGCATAATACTCTTTTTTGATCGATTTCGGTAGACGTTAAAGCCACACAAAGCGGTTGTTTCCCCCACTTGCCTTATTAAAACCCTGTAGCGGACGATGTCTAGAGAACTACCGCCAATGTAAACGGCTATTTAGGCATCATCCAAGTTTGTGAGTGACTCGATAACCCCTAAAGTAAAGGAGTTAATAATCAACAAACCACCCGCTAAAATTGCGGTGGCGCTGGGAATCACTTGCCTTAGAACGGTCGTTGGGTCTAGGTCACCAAATTGAACTTGTTGCCAGCCTGCCACTGACATTACTGAACCAAAAACACCACCAATCAGTAACAGAGCTCCAATAACCAAACCTTTCTCCAGAGTAATGGCTGCATACCAGGGGATTTTTTCACCACTTGAGTACAGGCGATTATGAAATATTTTGGTAAAACAACCCAAACTCAACATTTGTAGGCCTATTAAAAACACCGTGGCAGAATATAATAAGGAATGGATATCTAGCACAATACCGCCGATTGAGATGGGACCTTTCAATAGCATGGCACCGAATACCGCACCTAGTACCGACAGTAATAGCCCAGGATAGATGAACAACCAGTTTGGACTGTGCAGAAGTAAAAACCGCAGATGGCGCCAACCGTCACGCCAGCTGCGCAAGTGAGGTGCACGATCTCGGCCATCGGGGTAAAGTTTGATTGGTGTTTCTACGATTTCCATTTTATGCATTACCGCCTTGCAAATCATCTCACTGGCAAACTCCATACCAGAACATTTAAGTTTTAAGCCCAATATTTTCTCTCGATTAAAACCACGCAAACCGCAATGGAAATCACCAATCTCCGTATTGTAGAAAATGCGTCCGAGAAAACTCAAAACAGGGTTACCTAAATAACGATGCAACGGTGGCATTGCACCCGCTTGCACACCGCCTTTGAAACGATTACCAATGACAAAATCAGCACCCGCACGTAAATGCGTGACAAACTCACTAATGTCTGAAAAATCGTAACTATCGTCAGCGTCACCCATAACTACATATTTGCCATGGGCATTTTCAATACCAGAAATTAACGCACTGCCATATCCTTTTCGCTCGACGTGGATCACTCTACAACCGAGTTTTTCTGCTAAGGCGACGGAGCCATCGGTAGAACCATTATCGGCTACCACCACTTCGATCTCGATATCGTTATCCTTGCCCGACTGACGGCACTTATTTACACAAACTTCTAAGGTTTGCTCTTCATTCAGGCACGGCAGCACAAATGATAATTCAGGGGCATTGGTCATAATATTTAAAGTCTATTTAGAAAACTCTGTCTCGGACGAATTATAGTAACTATTTATATTAGCGATGCTTTTTATATTAGCTATGCATTTTTATTAAATAACTTTTTGAACACTAAAAACGTGATTGGACTAATGACTAATAATGCCAACGCAGTACTAGCGGCTTCAATATAATTGCCAAACAGCATTTTCAAACCTTGATTTGAATAGGCAATCCCAGCCAAACTAGATATCAACAAAGCATTTATCACGTTATAACTAAAAAAGCCTATCAAGGGACTATTCTCGGCACCGAACACCAAATTCTTTTGCATAAGATAATTTACAAAAATACCCAGCACATAAAAAACAAATGCCACAACCGCATGTTCTAAGCCACTCTGATAACCCAACAACATCTGCGCTAATTCCAGAATGACAATATAACTTAAGCCAATAAAAGCACTAACTGAAAACGAACGGATAAAAAGAACTAAATTGCTAGGCTCATCCCCACCCAAGGCATTACTTAGTTTTTTAATAAGCATTGGCAGATAATTTGCTAAAGAGTCTTCTTAGATGCGTGTGAACGTTATTCGATCATCTGATATATGACTACACGACTGAGATTTTGGCCACAAAATGCAGACTGCGATCAAAAGCCCAGCTACACCAAAATGGATAAATACTTAACTTGGTATTCCAAGTCTCAACATTCCAGCCAAGCTCGGAAAAATGCTTATCCCATTCAGCCTTTTTAAGATAGTTATACGGTAGCGACACACCATGACGCTCATTGCCAACCCAATCCATAAATCTCAAGACTTCCCAATTCAAGAAGCCGTCGGCTAAATGATCTTTGATCACAACATGTTTTCGAGCAACCCTGCCCGCTTCTTGTAACACACGAAATGGATTGTCGGCATGATGTAAAACATCGACAAAGGTACAAACATCAACGGAATTATCTTCCATCTCTATATTCAAACCATCGTATTTGGCCACTTCAATATTTGATATAGAGCGCTCCATTACGTCGATACCTTTAATACTAGAGTCTGTGACTTTGGATGAAATCAATTCAGAAATTTGTCCGTCACCACAACCGATATCTAAGATGCTTGATCCTGCGTCGATTTGTCCAGCCATATGTTCAGAAAGTACTTGAACACGGCGATCGTAAGTAAAGTTTGAATGTAAAAAATCTAGCATTTTAATTTAATACCAATTTAGTAGTATCTAATAAGCCTGTAGAGAAGAGTTAGTAACGCAAAGTCTCAATTCGAGAAAAATGGTAAGTATGTTCGCAACTGCTTTCATCCACTTTAAATTTATGCCAACCACTTTCAACGATTGACTCTTTTGTTTTCATCATTGCGTGAATTCGAGGGTCCCTAAACTTAAACGGCACCAGATTTAATTCATTACTTAAAATCACTAGGCTCTGCGCTCGGAAACAATCATGATAGTTAATTACCTTGCCGAGCTGGCGATAAAAGAACGCTTCTTTTTCAATACTGCTAGGCTGGTAATCCGCAAAACGATTTATGGCAGGCGCAATATAAAACAAAACGATACTGCTGGCTGCTACTTTTATCCATAACTTGTTGTCTTTCATTTGCTGGGTAACAAACCACAAAGCGATGATATAGCAAAATGGCAAGCAAATACCTAGGTAACGACTCACCAAACCATGCCCCAAACGAATAGGATAAACAGGAAATATAAAGAACGTAGTCAATGCCATAAAACTCAGTAAAAACACCGCCACAACATACTCAGGCTTGTATCCATTGGGGCTAGGTTGTTTATGCTGTGCGACAGTTATTAGCGCGAACAGAAATGCAGCATAATAAACAGTCGATGACATGCCTGTAGCAGTCGCCCAGCGCATAGTAATGCCGCTATCAAAATAGCGGGTTTGCTGAGCAACATAATTTGGATCGGTCAACATTATTTGCACATGCGAGCCTTGATTAGCTATCGCATAAATACGCCCTAAGACCGGAAAATCATTACCAACCCAAAGAAACAATAAAGTTTCTAATACGTAACCCACTAAAAATACTAAACCGAGAATTTTTAATGGTCGTGCGCCTCCAATCTTCCACATCAACCACATAAATGCCGGCAAGAAAGCTAGATAGGTTTCTTTGACTCCGTACAAGAAAAATATACAAATCGATATGATTATCGCCAACCGAGTACTAATTGTTTGGGTGATAGCCGCCTTGGTAAAAAGAACCAACAACAAACTAATTGGCAACAAAGATTGGCCAGTTGGCATTAACTGAAAAGTCGCAAAAAATAGCTCGCTATCGTAGTACCAAAGAACAAGAAATAAAGCAGTTTGCCATGCGCCTATATACTTAAATACAAAATAAGCGAAAACTAGGCTTGCCAATGTAGTTGGAATGGCTGACGACAAATAGTAATTAACCACATCGTCAGAAAAGACCTCAATCATAAAGGCCGCAAAAGCCCAATTAGCCCAACGCAATCGATGGTGACTATCGTTTTCGAAAATCGAAAAATCGCCCATCATGAAATGACGCGCCCAATCCCAAAGCACGATGTTGTCCCAGATGTTGGCAGGCGGTGGAGCCAGATGATACAGCTTATACCATTGCCCCCATAGGTAGACCGCTACGATCAACGCAAATAGAGCCCATTTGGATAAAATCTCGCGGTTCAGTATAGTCATTTATTATCAGCTTCGAAAAGTGCAGAAGACACTTAGAGGAGCCCAATTATAAATCAGAACCTGCTTGCGATATACACAAAATAACAAGCACTCAGCGGCGATAGAACGCCGCATTGGAAGACTCGACTTAAACTAATAAAGAACGCATGAACAGCGCTGCTATTTTACATATGTCTTTAGTAAGTTAAGGGCGCAGATTTATCGACGCAGCACCCCAAAGCTTGGTGTACTTTTCGCAGTGCAATAGTAAGGTGGAATATTCGTCAAAATTTGACGGTAATTTGTAT
This sequence comes from uncultured Gammaproteobacteria bacterium, assembly GCA_964531625.1. Classification (GTDB taxonomy): domain Bacteria; phylum Pseudomonadota; class Gammaproteobacteria; order Arenicellales; family Arenicellaceae; genus Arenicella. The sequence continues at coordinate 51,756 of CAZHEL010000012.1, read as the reverse complement.
ATTTGCTCACCCGATGGTGATTTAAGATTGGCCACAAATAGACTACCATCCAACGCATTCTTGCTGTTCACGTCCTCAACAGACGTTTTGCTAAGAACGAACTTAAGATCGGGCGCACTGCGCGTTTTGAAATCCTCTCCTAGCACCAAATAAGCTTCCCCGCTGCGGATTTCAATCAACCACTCACCTGCTATTTTTTGCTTCTTTTTTATCCACGCTCCACGAATCGGGTCATAAGTTCTTAAATCCGAAGAAGCGATGAGGGGTTGTACTGTCTCAGGCTGGGTCACTTCTGATACAACCGTCTCGGTTGCAGCTATCTCAGACTTTGCTATGGTTTCACTTGCTACCGCTGTCTCTGCTAAAGGAGTAATAGTATCGCCTGTTTCATCAACAAGTACTTCATCAACCAGCGCATCAGCATGCTCAGCGGCTAAATTTTGTGCTTCATCAACTGTTTTTAGTTCGGCCTGGGTTTGTAAAGCTTGATTGTCCGCTTCGGTAATTTGCTCTAATTCACTGACGCTCTGCTGCTCTGACTGTTGTTCGAGTTGTGGCGTAATCGCATTTAAAGCAAAGTCGCTGGGCTCATAAAAGGATGTATTATTTAGATCAGAATAATCACTCTCCGAATCTATAGATTCTGGTGCCACATCGATAGAACCAGTTATGGATACCGAGGATTCAGACGTAATATCATTAGACGACCCTTGGCTGGCTACATTATTATTCGCTGCTGGCTGCTCCGTTTCGGAACAGCCTGATAATACAAACAAAAATAACGCCGTTAAGAGCGTCATCAAGAACTTAGCTTTCATAGTCATTTCCAAATAACGAAATAGTTTCGTTGGCAAGTTTAGAATAATAATCGATGCGGTCCAACAAACATAACAAAGTGGTATACCTTTTTCTAAATGGTGCCTACTAGTTTTGTCACTTTTTTAAAAAGCCTAACCCGTATCGAAAAAAAACCCTGCTGATTTCTCAACAGGGTTTTTCAACGTAATTCACTTTTTAAATTAGCTTTTGGCTGCGTCTTTCTCTTTTTGCGCAGCAATTACTTCATCCGCAACATTGCGCGGACACGGCATGTAGTTTTCAAATTCCATAGAGAATTGACCACGGCCGGAAGTCATTGTACGCAAGTCACCGATATAGCCAAACATCTCGGCTAGTGGAACGTCAGCTTTAATACGCACGCCAGTTGGAGTCAAATCTTGTGATTTGATCATGCCGCGGCGGCGATTCAAGTCACCAATTACATCACCCACGTTATCCTCAGGAGAGAATACATCTACTTTCATCACAGGCTCTAAAATTTGCGCACCTGCTTTAGGCAAGGTTTGACGATAAGCGCCTCGAGCAGCAATTTCAAACGCTACCGCTGATGAGTCAACTGCGTGGAATGCACCGTCTAATAATGTGATTTTGACATCTTCGGTAGGGAAGCCAGCCAAAACACCTTTATCCATAGAACCAGCAAAGCCTTTTTCAATCGCAGGCCAGAACTCGCGCGGCACATTACCACCAGTTACTTTTGATTCAAACTCAAAACCATTGCCCGGCTCATTCGGCTCAATAATGTAGTCAATCTTACCAAACTGACCTGAACCACCCGATTGTTTCTTATGCGTGTAACTGTCTTCAACAGATTGAGTAATAGTCTCTCGATAAGCAACTTGCGGTGCACCTACAGTACATTCAACGCCATGAGTACGCTTCATAATATCGACTTTAATGTCTAAGTGCAGCTCGCCCATGCCTTTAAGAATGGTTTCACCCGATTCTTGGTCGGTCTCAACGACAAATGATGGATCTTCCGCTACCATTTTACCCAGTGCGATACCCATTTTCTCAGTGGCCGCTTTGTCTTTCGGGAACACAGCCATCGAAATAACTGGATCTGGGAAAACCATCGGCTCTAGAGTGATAACATCCTTTGGTGCACACAAAGTGTGCCCAGTTTGGACGTTTTTCATACCTACAATAGCGATGATATCGCCCGCTTGCGCAGTATCTAACTCGATCCTATCCTCGGCATGCATTTCTACCATCCGACCAACACGTTCAGTTTTACCAGTAAACGAATTTAGAATCGTATCGCCTTTATTTAATTTACCCGAATAAATACGCACGAAGGTCAAGGCGCCAAAACGGTCGTCCATAATTTTAAACGCTAAGGCTTTGAATGTCTCAGCCGGATCAACCGTGGCAAAACGACCGGTCTCATTACCCTCTTCGTCAACAATAGGTTGCGCAGGTACTTCAGTAGGACTCGGCAAATAATCAACAACCGCGTTCAACACCAATTGAACACCTTTATTTTTAAATGCTGATCCACAATAAGTGGGGAAGAAGGTCAATTCATTAGTTCCTTTACGGATACAGGCTTTGATTTGTTCAATCGATGGCTCTTCGCCCTCTAAGTACGCTTCCATTACATCGTCATCAACTTCAACAGCTGTTTCGATCAATTTTTCACGGTACTCTTCTACTTTATCCACCATGTCAGCCGGCACTTCACCGACTTCATATTTTGTTGGATCGCCAGAATCATCCCAAATATATGATTTGCGTTCGAGTAGATCTACCACACCGACAAAATCATCTTCAATGCCAATTGGCAATACCATTACTAGGGCATTCGCTGCGAGTACGTCTTCGACTTGGCCAACAACTCGATAAAAATCAGCACCCATGCGATCCAACTTATTTACAAAGATCACTCGAGCAACTTCTGATTCGTTAGCATAGCGCCAGTTTGTTTCAGATTGAGGTTCAACACCGCCAGAACCACAAAACACACCAATACCACCATCAAGCACTTTCAATGAACGATAAACTTCAACGGTAAAGTCTACGTGACCAGGTGTATCAATAATATTCATGCGGTGGTCATTCCACTCACAGCTAGTGGCGGCAGATTGAATAGTAATACCGCGCTCTTGCTCTTGCTCCATGAAGTCAGTCGTGGCTTCGCCATCGTGCACTTCACCGATTTTATGAATCTTACCTGTTAAACTTAAGATTCGTTCAGTAGTGGTTGTTTTTCCCGCGTCTACATGCGCGAAGATACCAATATTTCTGTATTTCGATAGGTCGGCCATGATGGTCTCTCAATGGTGCGTTTCACTTATATAAAAAAATTATGGTGCTGAGCAAAATGCCCAGCACCAGTGCGTGCGCGATTCTACATTAAGTTGAGCTCAAGGTCTAAGCCAATAAATCAAAAATTACCTTGAAAACCTCGATTGCTTGGATAAGGGCATTTTTAAGCCGTCATATACATAAAATATGCAATTATTTCAAAAAGTTAAGAAATGAAATATTAGCTGCGAAGTTCTATATATTGGAGTTCCGATTAAATTGTGAAAATTTGTAAATTACACTTTAAAAAACTCAAAACGACTACTTCCCAAAACTACTACCCTAGACGTGATCAATACTATGAATATTGTGCAACAGAGTTCAAAAGTTACCGTAATTGTTGAGAATAAGTGCAGTAAAAGCGCGCAAAGCGCTCAGTCTGAGAATGATTCTGATTATTCCCTATTATCCGTTTACGAAACATCAGAAAACCCTTTAATTCGTGAGCTAATTGGCACCTATACAATAGACGCTGATACTCCACAAGTGGCTTAAGTCTGTCGTAAGCGTAGACATATTGGCTAGTATCTAGCTTAAGGATTCTAGCCAAAAACTTGGGATAGCCTTTAAATAGGAGGCAAAACTGTCCCAAGTCGTTACTGACCAGTATAAAAACGGGTTAATAACTACATCCCTGTCTGAGTATTTCAATTCGGACCTAAATACCGATCCCTGCAAAATATACTCCCAAAATAAAAATATTCTTTAAAAACAACTAGATAAACACTTTATTGCATGTTTCACATCAAAGCAATATGCCAATTCGTGTATAAATTGTTGAACATTTGCAAAAAATCACACTATAATCGCCCTACTTGAAAGTGCGACGCTATTTATGCACAACAGATTGGACTAGTGTTCTGGGTATAGAAACTTTATACCGACCTAAAAAAGCTTCATTAGTAACTCAGTTTTCATATCTACCCGCTTAATTTCACGTACTACGACGAACTGTCTGTTTTAAAGACATTTCGAGATTTATAAAAACTGATTTGGAAATACTATTATGGCTACATCTACAGGAACTGTTAAATGGTTCAATGAAACTAAAGGCTTCGGCTTTATCGAACAAGAAGGCGGCCCAGACGTTTTCGCACACTACAGTGCAATCTCTGGTGCCGGATTCAAAACTTTGGCAGAAGGCGCTAAAGTTGAGTTCGAAGTAAAGCAAGGCGACAAAGGCCCACAAGCTGAAAACATCGTTCTTCTATAGAACGCTCAGTTTTAAGCTGGCCGTTTCTGTCAAGCAATCGGTTGAAGTTGTGATTTAGACATACTTAAATTACGCAAAACCTAAAGACAGGAAGCATGCTTAAAAAACCTTCGCTGGTATGCATCGGCGAAGGTTTTTTTATGCCCGAAATTTATGCGATTTGAGTTGAAAATCCTCGGTCCATACATATAGTAAAAACGCTGATAACATTAAAGTAATTTGGCGCTAAAAATAAGATCAACTCTGTAGGAGAACAGCTTTGCATTCCTCATTTGAAACACTACGTGAATGGCTATCAGACCAGATTGTCGGTCAGACAATGTTGGTTGAACGTTTATTAATTGCTCTACTTGCTGATGGACACTTGTTAGTCGAAGGTGCGCCTGGCCTAGCCAAGACAAAAGCAATTAAAACCCTAGCCGATGGAATCGAAGGTCATTTTCAGCGTATTCAGTTTACGCCAGACCTACTACCATCGGATATTACTGGTACTGAAATCTACCGGCCCGAGACAGGTACGTTTCACTTTCAACAAGGCCCAATATTCCACAACTTAGTATTAGCTGATGAAATAAATCGCGCGCCTGCTAAAGTACAATCGGCATTGCTAGAAGCAATGGCTGAGCGACAAGTCAGTGTGGGTCGCGAAACCATGGATTTACCTAAATTATTTTTAGTCATGGCGACACAAAATCCAATAGAACAAGAAGGCACTTATCCGCTGCCTGAAGCACAACTGGATCGGTTTTTAATGCATATACAAATCGGCTATCCAGACACCAGTGCCGAAAAGAAAATATTAGCTCTTACAAGGGGCGAAGCATTGGCCGATCAAGCTCCCTCTCCCGAAACCGAAATTGCGCAGCAAGCAATTTTCGAAGCACGCAAAGAAGTAATGCAAATTCATATGGCTGAGGTAGTGGATGAGTACTTAGTGCAATTGGTATTGGCTACCCGTAACCCTGAAAAATATGGAGAAGATTTAGCCGGCTGGATCGAATATGGCGCTAGCCCGAGAGCAACCATAGCAATTGATCGTTGTGCGCGGGCGCATGCTTGGCTCAATCAGCGCGATTTCGTATCACCAGATGATGTTCAAGCAGTGGCGCACGACTGCTTGCGGCATAGACTGATACTGAGCTACGAAGCTGAAGCTGATGGCTTACAAGTTAACACTGTCATTAGCGAACTATTAAATAGAGTGCCTGTTGCCTAGTCTGAATTAAACACCGTGTTTATAAGGTCTGATAACAATGCAAAGCGATAACACTATAAGCAATATGGTGGTGCAAGCAAACTCATCACAACTCTCCTCAATGCAAGAACATGGCATTGTTACTGATTTAGCACGCTTGCTACGTTCACGACATTGGGCACGAAAACTCAAACTGTTTTCTAATCAAGCAGCGCGTAGCATGTTGCTAGGCGAGACACGGTCTCGTTTTCGCGGACGCGGCATGGAATTTGAGGAAGTTCGCCGTTATCAGCCTGGCGATGATATTCGCACTATCGACTGGCGGGTGTCTGCGCGTACCGGCAAAACTCATACCAAATTATTTTGCGAGGAACGCGAACGACCAGTGCACATATTGGCCGATCAACGCGCTAGCTTGTACTTTGGTTCGCAAAAGCAATTTAAATCTGTATTAGCCGCAGAATTAGCAACTGGACTGGCGTGGGCGGCGCTGGCTGGCAGCGATCGCGTTGGCGGACAAATCATTGGCCAGCTCCGTGAAAGTGACAGTAGAGCAAGACGTAATAAACAAGCTGTATTAAAGCTCATTCACGATCTTAATGAACTCAACCACGAGTTACCCAATGCCATCAACTCATCTCAATCAACTCCCGTTATTAGTATTGCCGAAAGTTTGGAAGAATGCCGGCGTTTGACACGCCCAGGTACAGCAATTTTTATCATCAGTGATTTCAACGACTTTGATCTAGCGGCGGTAAAACAACTTAGCAACTTAGGCAAACATACAGACCTTACGCTTGTGCAAGTGGTTGACACTCTAGAGAGCGAACTACCAGCGCTCGGTAGAGTACCAATTAGTGACGGACAGCATAAGCGCAGCGTGCAGCTTGGCAATAAATTAAAACATGCCTATCAACAAAAACTAGATGAACGCCAGAAGTTATTAGAGAACGCAGCGGCAAGATCGCGCGCGCGCTTTACCAAAATAAGTACCGAGCAGTCTGCGCGTGATGCCTTAACGGCCTTATTTGCTTAAGCGTATTGACTAAGACATGAATCCAGAAGCCTTAGCACAAGCATTGCAAAACCTTAGCCCAATCCGCGAACCGGCGGCGGTTACTTGGTGGCCATTAGCAATTGGCTGGTGGGTACTGATAGTTTTGAGCGCACTAGCGATTTGTGTTTTGCTTATAAAATGGATTCGCTACCGGCGCGCTAATCGGTATCGATCAATTGCGCAAGTCGGTCTGCAACTGAGCTATGAACAATGGCAAGAAAATGCAAACAGCTTCGAATACTTACAAAGCGCAAATAGTTTATTAAAGCGCTCAATACGCCAGATATACCAAGAAAATGAAGTTGCCAGCCGTACTGGCCCTGACTGGGCAGCGCTATTGAATAGTCATGCTAAAACAGCTTTGCCAGACTCAGCCATTACTGCGCTAACAGAAGAATGTTATCAACCCAAACCAACGACTGATATCGAGATTCTGCACACTCAGCTGTTAGATTGGTTCAAGTCACACAAAAGCAAGCCTGTTGCTGGAGCTCATAATGCTTAGCTGGCAATGGCCTTATTTGTTTGCTCTGCTACCGCTGCCTTTGTTAATTAGGTGGTTACTGCCCGCACGTGAATCGGCCTTGGGCGCGATACGAGTGCCGTTTTATGATTCCTTACAACAATTAAGCGATGACGCTGCTGGCAGCAGCAAGTCATTTTGGATCTTAGCGATTCTTGCAACGATTATATGGTGTTGCCTGATAGGCGCCGCTGCCAGACCTACTTGGGTGGGTGACCCTGTCAGTCTTCCTCAAGAGCGGCGCGACCTAATGCTGGCAGTTGATATTTCAGGATCAATGAAAGAACGAGACATGTTAGTTAATAACCGTTACATACCGCGTATCACGGCGGTTAAAACGGTGGTCGGTGAGTTTGTAAAACAGCGCGCTGGAGACCGGCTAGGGCTTATTTTATTTGGTGAACAAGGCTATTTACAAACGCCGCTAACTTACGACAGCAAAACAGTTAATCAGCAATTACAAGAAGCGCAATTGGGATTTGCTGGCAATGCCACGGCTATTGGTGACAGCATTGGTCTGGCGATAAAAACCTTACGCAGCCGCCCTGCTGATAGTCGAGTATTAATTCTACTAACCGATGGTGCTAATACGGCTGGCAAAAACCCTTTAGAGGCAATGGAAATCGCTGCTGAAGCTGGCATTCGAATACACACTATTGGCGTAGGTGCAGCATCTAAAATTGCCACCGATTTCTTCGGGCGTCAGCAACGTGTTAATCCTTCGTCAGAACTAGATGAAAAAACACTAAGCGCCATTGCCAATAAAACTGGTGGGCAATATTTTCGTGCTCGAGATCCTAAAGAATTACAAAGCATCTATCAGGAACTGGATAAGTTAGAGCCTATCCCCGAAGAACAAACCTATAGACCAACGCAGAGTCTTACTCATTGGCCAATGATCGCTGCCTTAGCGTTAAGTGCGCTGCTACTAGTCAGTTTAGGGAGGTTATCGAGATGACTATGGATTTTAGTCAACTTCATTTTATCCGCCCATTGTTTTTATTGGCTCTGCCGCCATTAGTACTACTTTGCGTGTATGGAAAACAACTGCTAAAAAACAATCACTGGGAGCACGTGATTTCTAAAGAAATGTTGGCAGCATTGCAGGTCGATCACAACAAATCATCCAGTCGATGGCGCTGGATTCTACTTATGGCGTGGGTAATAGCGACTTTTGCAATCGCTGGGCCCACTTGGGAAAAAACCGCCTTACCGACAATTAAAAATCAAAAAGCGCTAGTGATTGCGTTGGACTTGTCTCCATCAATGTTAGCGCAAGACTTGAGTCCAGATCGTTTAACACGCGCAAAATTTAAGCTGATAGATATCTTACGTACGCAAAGTGATGGTCAGGTTGCATTAATTGCCTATGCTGGAGACGCACACACAGTAAGCCCTTTAACTGACGACCCAAGAACTATAGAGTCATTACTAAAAGCATTGCATCCGAATATTATGCCAAGTGCCGGCAGCAACACCGAACAAGCGATAGCGCTAGCACAAAAATTATTGATTGATGCACAAGCACCTAATGGCGACATTCTCTTAATTACTGACGGGGTCACCCGCATTGCTCAAGAGCAAATAACAAAACAGTTAAAACCTCGTATAGGCACGATTGGTGGTTCACAAAACGGACTTTATATACTGGGTGTCGGTGGCACAGAGCCCGCACCTATCCCACAAGTCAGTGGCGGATTTGTGCGCGGTGCCGATGGTGAAATTATTCTATCTAGCGTTAACAACAAAGAACTAAACGACCTCGCCCGTGTTCATAACGGTCAGTTTGCCAGTCTTTCAAACGATGATTCAGATATTCAACGTTTGCTAAAAGACGGTTTTGAAACTAGCGACAAGGCTCAAGAAAAAGAGTCGCAAAATGTATTTTATGACAGCTGGAAAGACATGGGGCACTGGCTAGTGCTGCTGCTTCTACCCTTAGCAGCCTATTGCTTTCGTAAAGGTCTTATTTATATACTGCCATTAATGTTTATAGTCCCAATGGATTCGCAGGCACAATCACTAAAGGATTTTTCATGGGACGATTTATGGCGTACCAAAGACCAACAAGCTCAGCAATTAGTCGAACAAAAACAATATGCAGCGGCAGCAGAAAAATACCAACGTCAGGACTTGGCCGGTGCTGCCAATTATAAAGCGGGTAACTATCAGCAAGCGATAGATAACTTTGCAAACAGTAAAGGCATAGACAATCTGTATAACAAAGCCAATGCTCAAGCTTTTAACGGTGACTTAAAAGGTGCTATTGAAACTTATGAGAAAGTACTGGAACAACAACCCGACTTTGAAGAAGCGGCTAACAACAAAAAGATTGTTGAAGAACTTTTAGAGCAACAAGAACAACAGCAAAATCAACAGGGCGATCAAAACCAAGAGCAACAAGAGTCTTCAGAAAATTCCGACTCTGATCAATCTGAACAGCAAGAACAGTCTGAACCACAGAATCAGTCGGATTCTCAGGACCAATCTGAATCTGAACAACAATCGCAACAACAAGACGATTCTGAGCAACCCTCTGACCAAGAACCAGAATCGCAAGAGCAAGAAAAGCCAGAGTCAGAAACGTCTGAGTCAGAAGAACAAAGCGAGGAAGCCGAAGAAGCTCAGAATCAAGAAGAGCAAGCCCAGAAAGACCAAGAACAAGAAGAACAAGCTCAATTGCAAGCGGCTGAGCAAACAGATGAACCACTGGAAGATGCCAGCGAACAATGGCTGCGCACAATTACTGATGACCCTGGTCGTTTGTTGAGAAACAAGTTTCAATATCAATCTCAGCAACGTAACAGAGAACGGTCAGGCTCTAATCGCACTGGCAACAATAACTCTAACTCTGAAATTCGATACTAGTTATGAATTTTCTCACTTATAAATTTTGGCTATTAATATTGATCGGCATGCTAGTGTCGACGCAAACACTGGCGGCTGTGTTAAGCAGCCAAGTAGATCGAAATGCCATCGGCATCAATGAAACGATTACGCTCAGGGTAATTTACGATGAGCAGGTTGATTCGTCACTGCTAGATTTGCGCTCACTGTCGACAGATTTTGAAATTATTTCAAATCGACCTCAGAGTAGCAGCAGTGTCATTATTAACAACGGTAAAACTGAGAGCACAGCCAATACCACTTGGGACATCGTATTAGTGCCAAAGCGCGAAGGCAAGCTCATCATTCCTGCTTTGAGTATCGACAAAGCAACTAGCTCAGCTATTGTCATTGATGTTAGCGCTTCATCTGCAAGCCCAGTCAGCGATGCGCCACTCAGCGCATTAATTAGTGCAAACAATGACGAAATATATCCTAACCAACAACTTATAATAGAGATTGAACTCACTGCTAGTGCTGCTGTACGAGATTTGACTGGCGAGCAAATAGAAATTGTTGGTGCCGATCTTGAATTACTGGATCAACAAAGTTTTCAACGCAATTCTAATGGGGTAATAAATCAAGTCGTCGTTGTTACTTACGCCCTTTTTGCTAAAGAAGCTGGAACCGTTAACATACCTGCGCTTACATTTAATGGAATTGAAGGAGGCAGCCGCAGTATATTTAGTCGTCGATCAAGCGGCAAAAGAGTTATCGCGCGTACCGAGCCCTTGCAGATTACGGTAAAACCAGCCGAACAAAAAGACAATCAAGCTTGGTTTACCGCCAGTAATGTAGTTATTAGCTCACAATGGTCAGCAGACAAAGCGCAAGCAAAGATCGGAGAACCATTAACTAGAACAATTCGCATACTCGCAACAGAGCAACGCGCAAGCGCCATCCCTCCGTTAAAAGCAGATGCGGTCTCAGATAGCTACAAAGCTTATGCAGACCAACCTCGCCTAGAAGATCAAAAATCTGAAAAAGGTTTTACTGGTATACGTACTGAATCTGAAGCTATCGTGCCTTCCAAAAGTGGCTCCATAACCTTACCTGAAAAGCGCATAAGTTGGTGGAATAGTAAAACCAAACGTTGGGATCAAGCGATACTCCCAGCGGAAACCTTAGAAGTTTCTGCTAACTCTGAAGTGGCGTCTAATTTTAATAACATCAGCTCACAAAATGAAACCGCACAGGCCGTGATTGAAGCAAAGAGCCAACAACCACAATCGCTGTCTTTTTGGAAGTTGGCTACTTTATTTTTAGCAGTAGTGACTGTACTACAATTTATTATGCTATTAAAACTCGCGTCCAATAATGCAACAAAGCCGAGTGTCAAAACGGCCAGCAAGCTAAGTGATGCTAAACGCTGGCAAGAGCTGCAGTCCGCCATTAAATCTGGCAGTGCTGAGTCTACTCGGCAAGCGATACTAAATTGGGTTGGCGTTGCTATGCATGACCGAGGAATCACCTCATTGCACGCCCTTGGTCAAATTGAGGACGCAGCCGAACTAAAACCTTATTTACAAAAGTTAGATGAGCAACTGTACAAAGATGGCAAAGGACTTGATCTAGCAGCGCTAAGCGATGCCTTGCGAGCGTTTAAAAATAGAGTCGAGCAAGGAGCCAATAGCACGCAATCTAATGCGGGCGATTTGGCACCGCTTTATCCGCAATAAACTAAATCAAATCTATAGTATTGGCATTGTATGATGGCAATATTGACTCTTTAGATTTACCAACACTACGTAGTGCACTAAAGGCAAGCTTTAATAACCAAGGGTTTTGAAGGTGGTAAAGCTTACCCATTTTTACTGACAGTGATTGAATCTCGGCGGTTCGAGATATACGGTTCGTTTGATACAAACTGAGTGCCCTACTTACATCTTGGCTTTGATCGAAGGCACGTTGCAAAATTCGAGCATCCTCAACGGCTAAAGCCGCGCCAGCCGCCATAAACGGCAATGTCGCATGGGCCGCGTCACCAAGCAAAGTAACTCGAGCGCTGCTCCAATTATTTAACGGCTTATGATGATACAAATCCCATCGATAACATTGATCTTTATCCATTGCATTAATCACGGCTTGCACCATGGGATGCCAATCAACAAAGTCGGATTTAAGCTGTTCCCATGGTGCTTTGCTTACCCAAGAATCATGGTTCCGGTGTTGATTACCACCTTCACTGGCAGTTAGTGGCTGAGGTTTTTCAACCACGCCAACAAAATTAAGTAGCTGTTGATTGCGTAAATAGTACATCACCATATGCTTACGCTGACCCATAAAATTACTGGCTATTTTCGGCATAAATCCAGCCGGCAGACGATCCGCTGGAACGATACCGCGCCAAGCCACATTGCCAGTAAACTGGTGTTCAATGGGTTTGCTCGATTCTTCTTGCAATAGCTTGGAGCGAACTAGTGATTTGATACCGTCCGCAGCAATCAAACAATCACCTGTAAAACTGCGCCCATCTGCTAATAAAACTTCAACTCTGTCGGTGTATTCTTGGTAATCAACCAGCGCCGCATTAAACTCTATGTGGGCTGTATTATTTTGCAAACTGTTTACTAGAATATCGTGTAAATCAGCTCGATGGATATTCAAATAGGGAGCACCATAACGGTCACGATAAGTCTCTCCCCACTCTGAGGTATATAAAGTTCGGCCATTAAAGGCATCTCTAAATTCAACTCTATGCGGGGCAACCGACACAGCTTCTATGTCTTCTAACAAGCCAAGGTAGGCAAATACATGAAGTGCGTTTGCACCGCATTGCAAGCCTGCTCCAATCGGTTTAAAGGCTTTTGATTTCTCTAACAGAGTTACCTTGTGTCCGGATTTTTGCAAACACAAAGCAACACTAAGGCCACCAATCCCCGCGCCTGAAACCAATATTTCCATGCTTAGCCTAACCTAGTATTTTTGACTGCCGCTCTCATCACAACATCCTAACATTTGCGCCGACAAAATGTGCTTAGGTAGAAGAACGCACTGCCAAAAAGTAATAGTTAACTTGATACCTGATAGATTATCACTGGCTCTGCATCTTGCATAAATTCTCGACTGGCATCGATCAACCAAAGCCCTAGGTAATCCGCAAAGCTGCGACGAAAAACCACTCTAAAAGAAGGCGTGTCGCTGCTTTTATAAATTGCTACCCCGGTCTTACCCAGTAAAGTTTGAACACATTGCCCTACGCCAAATACCGATGGATGAAAGTCTATGGTAGAACCTTTGCGTAATAAATCTGTTGCAGCACTACCACTAATGTCGACACAGGTATAACCACCAGTAACATCGGTAACCGCTGCAAACAGATCAGTAAAGGCGTTACGCAAGGCACTAAGTAATTCTACTTGTTTGCCTGCGGGAGCTAACACTAACCATTCATCTGGACCGAACCACAATATTGTTAAGTCAGCGTGGTTCACAAATGTATTATTGTCCTTAGGCAGTGCCGTACCGAGTACCGTTTCTGCAGCCGAAACAAAATCCGAATTATCTAGACGACCTCGAATATTCACATAGGCAAGCAGAGGACCTTCTACAACGCTTAACTGATTCTCAGACCCAGCACTAATATTGCGCTCTAGAGAATCAAGTTCTACCTGAATTAATGGACTTTGTTGCTTTAGACTAGCCATCTTGACGCTCTCCTTTGGGATCATAGAAAACACTGCTGCCAATGGTCGCTGAAATAAAACGACCATCTTCCAGAGCTACATAGATGGTCTCTCCGTGCCGTTTGCGCCCGTCTTTAACCAATGCCATGGCAATCGGGCGCTCCAAACAAGCACTATAGTAACTAGAGGTAACATGTCCTTGCATTGCCAAGGGTATTGCCGTACTTGGTGCATTAACGATTTGACCACCCTCTGGTAGAACTTCCAAAATATCATCGGTGAGTAAACCTACCAATTCTTTACGCCCTTCGCGTACACAATCAGTTCGCTCTAAAGAACGCCGACCTAAGTAATCTTTCTTTTTAGACAGTATCCAATTCATGCCTAAATCAACTGGCGTTACCGAACCATCGGTGTCTTGTCCAACGATTACATAACCCTTCTCAGCACGCAACACATGCATGGTTTCGGTACCATAAGGGGTAATACTGTAGTTAGCTCCTGCCTTCATTAGCTTTTCCCATACATCGCGCCCATAGTTAGCCATTACGTTGACCTCGTAGGCTAATTCACCAGAAAAACTAATACGATTAACACGCACGGGAACACCATCAATATTGCCCTTACGCGAGGTCATAAATGGAAAAGCATCTTTATCAAAATCAATATCGCTAATTACCGCAGAGACAACCTTGCGACTATTCGGACCTGCCACAGCGGCGGTTGACCAATGATCGGTCACTGATGTCATGAAAACTTCCATATCAGGCCATTCAGTTTGATGCCAATGTTCCATCCAACCGAGAATCTCTGCCGCACCACCAGTAGTGGTATGCATAAAATAGCGATTTTCGGCCAGTCGAATAGTCACGCCATCGTCTTTTACCATGCCATCTTCGCCAAGCATAAAGCCATAGCGGGCACAATCAATACCAAGTTTTTTCCAAGCATTGGTATAAATCATATTAAGGAAATCGCCAGCATCTTTACCAACGATTTCTATTTTACCCAAAGTAGACGCGTCCATAATGCCGACGCTATCGCGCACCGCCAAGCACTCTCGGTTAACGGCTGCATGAATATCTTCACCCTCTCGAGGGTAGTACCAAGGACGCTTCCATTGACCTACGTTCTCAAACAATGCACCGTTTTCTTCATGCCAGCCGTGTATCGCAGTCTTACGAATTGGATCGAACAAACTGCCAGTGATCTCTCGCCCAGCAATAGCACCGAAAGTGACCGGCGTATAATTGGGTCTGAAAGTGGTAGTGCCAGTACTGGGTATATCTTGACCCAATGCTTCAGCTAAAATAGCCATGCCAACAATATTGCCAATCTTGCCTTGATCAGTACCAAAACCCAAAGCGGTATAACGTTTTACATGCTCAATAGATTTAAAACCTTCTCTCGCTGCCAGATAAATATCAGAAACGCCCACATCGTTTTGTGGGTCAATAAATTGTTTGGGACCGCGCCACGGTTTTTGCTCATTAGTGTTAGGCACACGCCATAAAGCCTCTATGGGTTCAGCCGTTTGTTCAGCTAATTTTGGTAATTCTACTGCGCTAGCAGATAAACCCGCTGCTTGTGCCGCAGCCACTCCTGCGGCCACACCTTCAGCCATACAATCTGCCAATGCAAACGAACCGTTTGCAGCGCCTATCGAGGTCTGAGCTTGAACGATGATATTGGGCACGAAACAATGCTTACTATCATCCCATGTCACTTTGCCCCCAGATTGAGCAAGCAAGTGAATAGCTGGATTCCAGCCACCCGAACTGGCAACCAAATCACACGCTATGGTTTGCGCCGGTCTTTGCAGTTCCTCTCTTGAGCTATTTCGGCGTTTGATAACGGCAGCTCTGACTCTAGCGCCGCCTTTAACATCAACCACCATGCTGCCAGTTAAAACATTCACACCTGCAGAGCGCAGCTTCTCGACCATAGAACCTGCGGGCGAACGTCGATAGTCAACTACGGTAGTGTCAATATTGGCATTACTCAAACTCAATGCTGTCTGATAAGCGCTGTCATTATTAGTAAACAACACCGCTCTTTCGGCCAATTTAACCGCATAACGATTTAGATAACTTGATACTGCGGAAGCCAACATGACACCTGGCCTATCATTGTTTCCAAATACTATTGGACGCTCGTGTGCGCCGGTTGCCAAAACCACGTGTTTAGCACGCACCCGCCACACTTTTTCACGCGCCGCCTGAGGATCGCGATCTTTAAGCGAGAGATGGTCGAGTAGACGTTCAGAAATAGTCGCGAAATTACCATCATGGTAGCCAAATACAGTACTGCGTTTTAATAGGCGTACATCGGGCATGAACTCCAACTCAGCAATAACATTAGCGACCCATTCAATTGCAGGGCTACCATCAATTTCATTATTGTCAGCTAATAAACGCCCTCCAAACTCAGCTTGCTCATCGGCGAGTAGAACTCTGGCACCTGCTCGTCCGGCAGTTAATGCCGCCATTAATCCTGCTGGTCCAGAGCCTACAACCAATACATCACAGTGATCATTGGTTTTTTCATAGTGATCGGGATCTGTTTCTGTTGGCGCTTCACCTAAGCCTGAAGCTCGCCGAATAACAGATTCATAAAACATCCAAAACTTGGCCGGCCACATAAAGGTTTTATAATAGAACCCAGCTGGCAACATGCGCGAGAACAAACCAAAAAATGACATGATGTCAAAATTGACACTCGGCCAGGCATTGGTACTTTTCACGATCATGCCGTCATAAACTTCGGCTTGAGTGCCACGCACATTTGGTATGGTTAGCGCGCCTTTTTCTATTTGGAACAAAGCATTAGGCTCTTCAGCGCCATCCCCGATAATCCCGCGCGGGCGGTGATACTTCCAACTTCGGCCAATAACGCTAAGCCCATTAGCTAGCAAAGCTGAGGCTATTGTATCGCCTTCAAAAGCGGAATATTTTTTACCGTCAAAGCTAAAACTGATGGGCCTATTGCGATTAATACGCCCGCCATCTAATCTCACTTGCGAGCTCATTTTGCACCTTTCATTTTGTCAGAGGGCTGTCTAGGCGCTTCGATATCTACTTGTGGCTGTTCTTCCCCTACTTTATATACTGCATAGATTTTATAACTTACTGTGTCGCGCACTACGTAGAACCATTTTCTACAACCAAAGGCATGTAGCCATTGCTCTTTGAACAAACCTTTAGTGTTAGTGCGATGAAATAAATAGTCCGCCCATTGCTCATCACTTAAAGCATCTGGGTCAAGGGGTCTTACAATGTGCGCTTCGCCACCATAAGAAAACTCGCTTTCATCGCGAGGGCCACACCATGGACATGAAATTTCTAACATATTTAATACTCTTTTATTCTAGCAACACAATGCATTAATGAGCGACACCAGCAGCGCCATGCTCATCAATCAATGCACCAGTAACAAATCGTTCCAATGAAAAAGCCGCATTGAGTTCATGCGGTTCATCATGCGCTACAGTATGAGCAAACACCCATCCTGAACCCGGTGTTGCTTTAAAGCCGCCGGTTCCCCAACCGCAGTTAAAATATAAACCTTTCACAGCTGTCTTGCTGATAATAGGACACGCATCTGGACATGTATCGACAATTCCACCCCATTGACGATTCATGCGAATGCGACTAAAAATTGGAAATAACTCCATTATCGCGCTCATAGTGTGTTCGATAGTAGTAAAGCCGCCACGCTGACCATAGCCGTTATAACTATCGATTCCAGCACCAATAACGATGTCACCTTTGTCTGACTGACTGGCATAACCGTGCACCGCATTAGACATAACTACCGTATCCAAAATAGGCTTAATCGGTTCCGATACAAACGCTTGTAGCGGATGGCTTTCGATCGGCATACGAATTTCTGCCATATCGGCAATAACACTAGAGTGTCCGGCGGCAACCGCAGCTACTTTAGGTGTTTCGATATAGCCTTTGACTGTGTCAATGCCGACCACCCTTTCTCCATCACGTCGAATACCCGTTACCTCACAGTTTTGAATAATATCCACACCCAATGCATCGGCACCGCGCGCAAAGCCCCAAGCGACCGCATCATGTCTGGCAGTACCTGCTCGGGGTTGATAAGAAGCTCCCAAAACAGGATAACGACTATCTGGGGAAGTATTTAAAATAGGGATATGTTCAGCCAATTGCTCAGCATTCAACACCACGCCATCCACGCCATTTAAACGATTAGCATTGACGCGCCGATTGATATCACGCATATCTTGTAAATTGTGGCCAAGATTATAAACCCCACGCTGACTAAACATGACGTTATAGTTTAATTCTTGGCTTAGACCTTCCCATAGCTGCATGGACTTTTCGTATAAATTGGCAGCTTCGTCCCATAAATAATTAGATCGTACAATAGTAGTATTTCGGCCTGTATTACCGCCGCCTATCCAGCCTTTCTCGACTACTGCAATATTGCGCATACCATGTTCTTTAGCCAAGTAATACGCAGTTGCGAGGCCATGACCGCCGCCACCTATGACTACGGCATCATATGATTTTTTTGGCTCTGGACTGCGCCAGGCCTTTTCCCAGTTCTCGTGGTAGCTCAAAGAGTTACGCGCGAGAGAAAATATTGAATACTTTTTCATTGGCTATCTCAATTTAATAGATCACTAACATTCAACTATTTTTCTCTTTGTCAGTGAGCTAACACTCAATGACGCTTACCGCTAATCCACCTAGCGATGTTTCTTTATATTTAGTTTTCATATCCGCGCCAGTATCTCGCATTGTCTGTATTACTTTGTCTAAAGATACTAAGTGCGTGCCATCGCCGCGCACCGCCAATCGTGCTGCATTAATGGCTTTGATTGAAGCCATCGCATTACGTTCGATACACGGCACTTGAACCAAACCACCAATCGGATCACACGTTAAACCAAGATTATGCTCCATAGCAATCTCAGCTGCATTCTCAACTTGCTCTGGCGACGCATTCAAAACCTCGGCTAAGCCAGCTGCCGCCATCGAGCAGGCTGAACCTACCTCACCTTGGCAACCAACTTCAGCACCCGAAATTGACGCATTTCTTTTAAACAACATACCGATACCACCTGCAGCCAGTAGAAAACGTACAATACCGTCCTCATCGGCACCTGGCACAAAGCGATCATAGTAATGCATTATAGCGGGCATAATACCTGCTGCACCGTTAGTCGGAGCAGTCACTACCTTACCACCCGCGGCATTTTCTTCGTTCACAGCAAGTGCATATAGATTAACCCAATCCATCACACTCAGTGGGTCACTCAAATTAGCTTCTGGACGGCTACACAGGCTGTCGTACAGTGCCGCCGCGCGGCGTTTAACGCCCAAGCCTCCGGGCAAAGTGCCGGTCTGTTCACAACCACGGGATACGCAATCACGCATTGCCTCCCAAATCGTTAATAATCCTTGGCGTATTTGTTCTTCACTACGCCATGCTTTCTCATTTTCTAACATCAGCTCGCTAATCGAAAAATTGTGTTGTTCACATAAACTTAGCAACTCAGCAGCGGAGTCAAACGGATACGGTGGCGGAGCTAAATCGTCTGCCACGGCAGGTGACTGCAATTCTGTTTCAGTCACGACGAAGCCACCACCGATAGAAAAATAAGTCTGATTCACTAACTGTTCACCATTAGAGCCATAGGCGATGTAGGTCATGCCGTTTGAATGTAGTTCTAGGGTTTTATCGTGGTGCAAAACTAAATCCAGGTTAGGATCAAACGCAATGGCTTTTTCTCCACCTAACAGTAACTCTTTGCTGGCATTGATTTGCCCAACTCTAATTGGCACAGCATCGGGATCTACGGTTTCGGCGGTGGTTGATTCCAGACCTAACAAAATCGCAATATCACTACCATGCCCGCGTCCAGTGGCAGCTAAGGAGCCGAATAATTCTACGGTGACTTTTTCTACGGCATCTAAACCAACTTGATCTACAATCAAGACAACAAACTGGTTGGCTGCTCTCATTGGGCCCACGGTGTGGGAGCTCGATGGCCCGATCCCAATGGTAAACATGTCAAAAACACTAAGGTTCATAAGCAGCCTTTACAATGCGCCCTAATGGCATAGTTAAAAGAATAACCCGCCTAGATAATAGCAAGAAGGATAAAACTGACACCCACTATAGACTAACTCAATCACGACATAAATAAGCCGAATTGCGACTCAAATCAGTCATATTTGCTTAAAATTCAGGGCTTTAATTAGTTAGAACTTATCGCGCTGGAATAGACGTTCAGCACGCGGGGAAACACCAAACATTTCTCGATACGACTTACTGAAATGTGAGGCTGATACAAAACCACAAGCAAGCCCTATATCGGACACAGACCCGGGTGTTTGCAACAGCAATTGACGAGCCTTTTTAAGCCTAAGGTCTAAGTAATACCTGCGGGGCACACAGCCTAAGTATTTCTTAAACAAGCGCTCTAATTGACGGCGCGATATCCCAACTAAGGAAGCTAGGTCATCTAAATTTATCAACTCTTCCAAGTTAGATTCCATTAATTCAACCGCTTCGGTAAGCTTTGGTTGATTAGCCCCAACTAACAATTTAAGAGGTATACGTTGTTTATCATAAGCACCGCGCATGCGATCGCACATGAACTGTTCTGATATCGACACTGCAAGCTCGTTACCATGCTCGTTTTTGACCAAGTGCAGCATCATATCCAAGGGTGCCGATCCGCCCGATGTTGTGTATCGATCGCGATCTAATTCGAACAACTCTTCAGTGACAGTAACGTCAGGCCAAAGCTCGCGCATACTGGCAATATTTTCCCAATGAACGGTACAACGATAACCATCTAGCAAACCTGCTTTGGCTAATAAGTGCGAGGCCGTACATAGGCCACCTAACACTATGTCCTTTTTGTTAAATTGGTTTAAGTGAAAGCCTAAAGAATCGGTCCAATGTCGGTCCACTCGCAAACCACTACAGACAATAAGAGCCGTTAAATCTTCCGCTTCACTGATCGCGCTTTTTGGGGTAACCGAAATGGTATTGCTAGCGGCCACTGGATTTCCATCTAAGGTGTAGATAGGCCATTCATACAAGGTTTTTTGTCGCAGTTGATTAGCCATACGCAGCACTTCAATCGCTGAGCTAAATGCGATCATAGAGAACTCAGGCACCAGCAAGAAACCGTATCGAATCGGTTTTGCATCAACTTTAGTCGATTTCACGCTAGTATCATTGGTGGACTCGGTCATAATCGCTACTCTACTACTTCAAGTCTATGTGAGCCGACAACTTCTCTCAAAGCCGATAATAAAAGCTCGTAAACTGGACCCTACTGTAGCTTAACTTTCGCCATTTGACGAACAAATATTCGCCATTTGACGAACAAATAATTGTAACGCCTAATATAAGATTGGAAAATCATAAGATTGGAAAACCACGCAACATCGAAAACGAGTAAAATAGTGTCTTTATGTC
>CAZHEL010000012.1:0-30536 GCA_964531625.1 uncultured Gammaproteobacteria bacterium | reverse complement strand
ATAAGATTGGAAAACCACGCAACATCGAAAACGAGTAAAATAGTGTCTTTATGTCAAATCAAGCCATCGATCTAGATCCAAGTAAACTGTTATCGGCAATATCCGCCAATTTGAACAGTCAATTTTATGTTGCCAGTCGCGAACACTCAAAACGTCTTTATTATGATTTAGCCGACGGTAAACCGATGCCTTTTATACAGTTAAAGACTGAAAGTAGCGGCGATATAAATTGTTATTTGCAACTGGATTCAAATGAATACACCGGCAAATTGAGTTTTGGTAAGTTCCGCAAAGCTTTGGCGGTCATGTTGCTGGGTATTAAAAACCGTATTGAAGCCGATGAGTCTTTGAATATTCTAAGCAGTGAACAAGGCGATATTTTATTTAATATTCCTGGATTTCTACAAAATGCAGATGGTACAAATATTATGGTTTGTGGAACCAGACAAGTAGAAGCCGGCTCAATGACGGTGCGATTAATGTTTTTAGATCCTGTTCAGTACGAGGCTCAAGTAAGAAACATTGCGGTAAAAGTAGACGAGCAACCAACAAATAATTAAGACAAATTTAACCATGAGCAAGCCATATTACGATCAGGACAGTACTCTAGAAAAACAACAGAGCTATATTAACGGCCAATACCTTGCTAACCAAAGCGGTGATACCTTTGCTACCACCTACCCTGGTGATGGCCATGTTATTTGCCCTGTCGAAACAGCTGGAGAAGCTGAAATAGACGCTGCAGTTAACGCAGCTAAAGCAGCGTTTTCGGCATGGTCAACAACCCCTGCGGCCGAACGCGGCAATATTATTCGTCGTGCTGCGGCTATACTTCGTGAACGAAATCAAGAGCTTGCTGAACTTGAAACCTTGGATACCGGCAAGGCTATTTCCGAAACAGCCGTAGTCGATATCATTTCTGGCGCCGAAGTAATGGAGTATTACGCTGGCGTTGCGCAATCTATTCAAGGCCAAAATATAGACCTGCCGCCGGACGCTTTTGCCATGCTAAGGCGTGAAGCGATTGGTGTCTGCGCTGGTATTGGTGCATGGAATTATCCAATACAAATTGCCATGTGGAAATCTGGTCCAGCGCTTGCCTGCGGTAACACCATGGTTTTCAAACCAGCCGAACAAACCCCATTAACGGCCTTAAAGCTAGCTGAAATTTACAGCGAAGCCGGCCTTCCCGACGGTGTTTTCAACGTGGTACAAGGCGCTCGCGATACGGGCGCAGCGCTCATTAACCACAAAGACGTTGCTAAAGTCACTCTCACTGGTTCTGTTGAAACTGGCAAAGTAGTGATGGCGCATTCTGCCCAAGACCTAAAAAAGGTAACTTTGGAATTGGGTGGTAAATCACCGGTAATAATCTTTGATGATGCCGATTTGGAAAATGCAATTAACGGCGCTTTAGGTGCAAACTTTTTTTCCACCGGTCAAGTATGCTCGAATGGCACTCGCATTTTTGTCCAACAAGGCTTGTATGAAAAATTTATAGAGAAAATAGCCGAACGCACTAATGCCATTAAAGTCGGCAATCCTTTCGATCCAGAAACACAAATGGGTCCTCTAGTGAGTAAAGAACAATATGAAAAAGTGGCATCGTTTATGGATTCCGCTAAGAACAGTAAAGCTCGACATGTCTGCGGTGGTGAGTTTCCGCAAGACCCACCGTTTAAAAATGGCTACTACGTGACACCAGCAGTTTTTGCAGACTGTGATGATTCTATGAATTTTGTAGAAGAGGAAGTATTTGGTCCACTTATGTCAGTGCTGTCGTTTAAGACTGAAGAAGAAGCATTGGAGCGCGCTAATGCGACTCACTTTGGATTATCAGGTGCGGTTTTTACAAGAAATTTTAGTCGCGCACATCGCGTAGCCAATAAGATTCAGGCCGGTATTGTATGGATTAATGACTACAACATCACACCGGCGGAGATTCCATTTGGTGGTTATAAGCAATCTGGTATTGGTCGAGAAAACGGTTTGCAAGCAATTGAATATTACACTCAACTAAAAACCATATACGCCAACTTGGGAGATATTCCCGCGCCCTACTAAACGTGCTTATCTATAAAAGTTGGCCGCATTATAAAGCGGCTAAATGCTTGGCGGTGTATTCACACTCTAGCTCAATTTCTTTGGCTATTGTTTTAGCTGCGTATTTTTCTAGCTTTCGCGCGCCGAGCATAATTTTTGCATCGGGTTTAAAGCTGGCAATAAAGGTACAACCATTGACGGATGGAGCTAGGCTTATCTGCCCCGTTATAGCCAATGGGGCGCCTTGTATATCGGTAGTATTGTCACAACGATAACCATCACCTTGAGCACACCATATCTCTTGAGTTACCGCAGTTTGTACATTTTTTAAAAAGGCCTTGAGCACGCTTGGAACATT
Organism: uncultured Gammaproteobacteria bacterium; assembly: GCA_964531625.1. Taxonomy (GTDB): domain Bacteria; phylum Pseudomonadota; class Gammaproteobacteria; order Arenicellales; family Arenicellaceae; genus Arenicella. Next base: position 28,135 of record CAZHEL010000012.1, on the reverse strand, counting down.
GATTTTTCGTTTTCTAGTTAAGGTTATTTTTTGATTGCTTTCGCCCACTTCTAGATTTCCATTTGCTTCAATACTTCCCAGTTTCAATGCACGAGCTGCGAGAAAATCGGGATCGGTTAAAGTTGAATAAACGATTGAAATATCATGATTAAACTCATAACTAACTTGCATACTATCTCCAGATTAAAAAATAAAACCTGTTCTACTGTTGTGCACGTACCGCACCGGGACCAATGCCCATAACCCGTTTAAAAGCCTTAGCAAATGAAGCTTCACTTTCATAACCAGTGCGCTGCGCTGCATCAAAGGTACTGGCTGCTTCATCCGCAAGCCATCGGTAAGCTTGTGCCATACGCCATTGCACCATGTATTCGCTTGGGGTTTGACCCACTAACTCACGAAATAGAGAAACAAAGCTAGTACGAGACATACCAGCAAGTTCAGACAAGTCATCAAGGCTCAATTTACGATCGAGCTGCTCGTGCATCACATTGATCGCAGGCTTAAGCTTAGGATGCGCCATAGCGGCAAACATACCCGTTTGCTCAGATAAATGTTCGCGCACCAATGTGTAAAACAGACAATCTGCAAGTCGATTCAATAAAAAGCTATTGCTTTGATCAAGCTCACGCGCCTCTTTTAATATAACAGCAAGAATCTCTTTAGTTGTTCCGTGATCATCCGCGCGCACAATAATAGAGTCAGGCATGTGTTCTACCAAACGATTGAACACCGGATTTTGATGACTGAAATTACCACAAACTAGGCCGGTAGCTCCCGCCTCTAACTCACCGTACATCGGCATAGACGGAACACTATTAACAAATTCGGCTTTGGGGCACTTACTATTACTGCTGATAGTATGAGCAGAATCGGTAGGCAAAATAACCGCATCTCCTTTTTTCAGCAGGATACTATCGTTACCAATACATAGATAACATTGACCGGCGGATACCACATGAAAATTCATTCGCTTACTTCCCGTGGTGTCTACGGCCCACTCACCACAGTAGTGGCCATTGTGAAATACGTTTGCTTCTACTTTTAATGTTGCGAGTAGATCATCTAAGGCTTTCATAAAACGATTAAATTAATTGATATACGATTGGATAGATCAGAAGATCCATTTTGTTACGCCTATTCGCACCCCAAGCTTAGACGTTTAACTATTTTACCCTAAACTTATTTAAAACGGCGAAAAACCAAGCTCTTTAAAAAGGTAGGCAAACTAGAAATTATCGTCCTTTCCATTCAGGGTCACGTTTTTCCGCAAAAGCCTTAAAACCTTCTCGCATATCTTCACTACCATATAAAATATCCACGGTTTGCAATTGACGCTGAGTAATGCGGTTCATAGCGTCTTGAAATTTGGCGTCTTCTGCATCACGTACAATCTCTTTAATTGCTGCCATTACTAATGGCGGACCCGATGCAATCAGTTGCGCCATTTCTCGAGCACGATCGAGCAATTTATCCGCAGCGATTACTTCATTTACAAACCCCCAGCGATGCGCCTCGTCAGCATCTAACCAACGGCCTGTTAACAACATTTCCATGGCAATATGATAAGGAATTCGTTTTGGCAACTTAATAGAGGCGGCATCTGCCACCGTGCCCGATCGAATTTCAGGCAAAGCAAAGGTTGCATGTTCTGCCGCTAAAATGATATCGGTGGATAAGGCAATTTCTAAACCACCTCCGCAACAAATACCATTGACTGCAGCAATAATAGGTTTATTTAGACGCGGTAATTCTTGCATACCACCAAAACCACCCACACCATAGTTGCCGTCAACCTCATCTCCCTCATCAGCCGCTTTAAGATCCCAACCGGGGCAGAAAAATTTATCACCCGCGGCGGTAACAATTGCCACTCGCAAATCGGGATTGTCACGAAAATCAGCGAAAACTTCACCTAACTCTCGGCTAGTAGCTAAGTCCACGGCATTCGCCTTAGGGCGATCGAGTGTGACTTCTAATACAGCGTTTTGAATATGCGTTTTTACCGCTTTAGTCATACTTCTCTCCGATTTATTGAATCAAAATCATTATTTAGTGAGTCGAATTAGTGCGTCAGCCGCCATCGATGATCGAGCACCCACCATTAACGGGTTTATATCTAGTTCTATTAAAATTCCTGACTGTGAATTCGCATAGCTAACCACCGCTTCGATTGCATCAAGCATAGCTTCTATATTCGCAGCAGGTTTACCTCGATAACCATTAAATAATCTAGATACCGTTAAGGTCTCCACTGCTTGTTCAATTTGTTGACGTGATGCGGGCATACAAAGTGACACTGAATCAGCCATTAATTCAGTATACACACCACCCGCACCTATCGTTAGCAACATCAAACCTGAACTATCAAGCGTGATACCAACCAATAATTCTGCCACTACGTCATTAACCATTTCCTCTAGCAAATAACCGTCAGCGCAGTCGGCAATATCGGCAAGTGCCTGCGTTAATTCAATCTCAGACTGGATATTCAATACAACTGCGTTGGCTTCAGTTTTATGCGCCATACCCAAGCCTTTTAGTACAAGTGGATAATTTAGCGAGCTCGCCCGATCTAGCACTTGTGCTTTATGCTTAGACACGCAACCGCTGGGGCAATTTAAACCCTTTTCTGCGAGTGCGGATTTAGCCTGTGCTTCGTTAAGACAATAATCCTCGCCAGCATGTAACTTTTCAACATCAATTACCGTTATTGAATCAGCCTTAGGAGCGCTCGATAATTTGCCTGAGCGAATCGCTGCATCGATAGCAGTAATGCCATTTCGCATACCATGCAAGGGCACAATACCGGCACCTAATAAACGTTGATTAATCGATTCGTCCAAGTTTTCAGGCAAGACACTCAAGACAGCCGAATTGGCGTTAGTATTACGCTTAGCCGCAATGATCGCAGTAATAGCACAGTCATGGCCAGCAGGATCACATAGATCGCTGCGAGGTACATCTAAAACTAATACATTCAAGCCATAATCGGCTTTCATGACCGCCTCATAACAGGCGGTCATGGAAGGCACATCACCCCATACATAAGTGTGATAGTCCAAGGGATTGGCCAGATCAACTTTGTCCCCTAAGATGTTAGCTAATTCAATTTGTTGATTTGCAGTAAGGTCGGGGTAAACAATAGAAGTGCCCATCGCCATATCCGACATCAAACTGGCTTCACCTCCAGAGCAACTCATGGAAACAATATTTTCTGAGTTTAAAGGACCTATCTGGTGCAGCAGTTTTAAAGTCTCCAACAGGGCAGTAATTGAATCCACTTCGACGATGCCTAAACGCTTTAAAAAAGCAGAGGAAGCAACCGCACTGCCGACCAGCGAGGCCGTATGAGTCAGGCTCGCAAGTTGTGCCTTTATCGACTTACCCACTTTCAACATCACTAATGGCTTGTTTAAGGCTCGTGCTTGCTCGGCCATGTCTTCAAAAGCGGCTAAATCACCAAAACTCTCAAGGTAAAAACCAATTGCCTTAACTCGCGGATCGGATAAAACACTTAAAGCCAACTCACTTACACCAAGCTGCGCTTGATTACCGACTGTTAGCATATGAGTTAAGGCCAAACCACGACGTTGCATGGTTATATTGATAGCAATATTGGATGACTGTGCGATTATCGCTACGCCTTCACTCACTGGCGCACCACCGTGTTGATCAGGCCATAAACAAACATTGTCTAGGTAATTCAAATAACCATAGCAGTTCGGCCCAAGTATTGGCATATCGCCAGCCGCTTCTACTAGTTGAGCCTGCAAATCGTGTTCGACTTGATCCGGCCCTTTATTTACTTGATTCTCTGCGAAACCCGATGCGAAGCAGATAGCGCCACCGCAATCTAATTCGCTTAATTGTTTGATCAGCGAAATAGTCTCCTCACGATTGACGCCAATAAATGCCGCATCCGGCAAGCCAGGCAAATCGTCAATACTCGCGAAGCAAGCAACATCACAGATGGAATCGCGCCGTGGATGAACTGGCCATATTTGACCTTGATAGCCCGACTTAAGCAATTGCTCGATAACATTAGCTGCCCAGCGACCACCAAAAATAACGATTGCATCAGGTTTTAAAAAACGTTGTAAATCCATTCTAAAAAATTATAGGAAGCTATAATTAAGCATTGCGCTTAGGCGCCCAGAGGCCTAAGCAAACTGCGCGAAATAATATGCCTTTGGATCTCAGAAGTGCCTTCCCAAATTCGTTCGATGCGAGCATCACGCCAAATACGCTCCAGTGGTAGATCGCTCATTAAACCCATGCCACCATAAATCTGAATAGCCTCATCGGCTACCATGGCTAACATCTCAGTAGCCTTTAACTTAGCCATGGCCATATCGGCGTCGGTACAAGTCCCTTGGTCATATTTCCAAGCCGCTTCCATCACTAATAATTCAGCCGCCTTCATCTCAGTAGCCATATCAGCTAATTTAAATGAAACACCTTGAAACTTGCCAATAGGCTGACCAAACTGCTGACGTTCAGCTGCGTATTGCGTGGCTAATTCAAAAGCACGTTCAGCTCGACCTAAACAGGTTGCGGCAACTTGCAAACGAGTAGCTCCCAGCCAACTATTGGCCAAATCAAAACCTTTGTGTAACTCACCTAGCATGGCAGACTCGGGGATTCGGCAATCATCAAACTCTAAGATTGAATTGGTATAACCACGATGCGATACGTTTGTGTACCCATCGCGAATAGTCAGTCCAGCTTGGTCATGGTCTACAAAAAAAGCGGTGATTAACTTTTTAAGCCCGCGCGGTGTTTCCTCTTCACCAGTTGCCATAAAACAAATTGTGAAATCGGCATGATCAACATGGCTAATAAAATGCTTGGTGCCATTAAGAACCCATTGATCACCCTGTTTAACAGCGCTGGCTTTCATGCCACGTAAATCAGAGCCAGCATCGGGTTCGGTCATTGCCAAAGCATCACTCTTTTCACCGCGCAAACAAGCTTGTAAATATTTTTCTTGCTGCTCGGGTGTGCCCGCACAAAGAATATTTGAAGGTCTGGCGACGCAAGTCCAATGCAACGCATAACTTGCTCGACCTAATTCTTTTTCATATAACAACCATGTGACCGTATCCAAACCCATGCCACCAAATTCACTGGGGATATTGGCGGCATACAAGCCTGCATCTATGGCTTTCTTTTTGATACTCTCAATCAACTCAGGGCGTAACACACCAGTTTCTTCAACCTCAGCTTCGTATGGGTAGAGCTCGTTCTCAACAAACGCCTTAGTAGTCGCAATGATCATTTGTTGTTCTTCACTCAGTATGAAATTCATAATTTTTACCTATTCTCAAAAAGGCGCTGTAAGCGATTGATGTTTTGCTGCAATGTCAGCTAGCGTCTTAGCTAAATCCGCACGTGGCTCGCAAGATTTACGGGTATTTAAATCAACATGAATCAAGAGCATTTCATTAGTCGCCAAAAGACGACCATCTTGATGATGCATCGCATTTTGTAGACGCAATTTTTTACCCACACCTTCGGTAATTTTAGTGGTGACCTTGATCGCATCACCGGCATGACATTCATCGATATAGTTTGTTCGCATATCCACCGTGAAATAGCTTAAGCCTCTGGCAACATAAGTTTCATCGGCACCTAAAGTGGCCATAATTGCATCACCTGCTTCAGAAAAAACTTGCGAGTAACGACTGTCGTTCATATGACCGTTATAGTCAGTCCAATCAATCGGGATAACACGCTCTATAGTGATCGGTAAGCCTGCTTGGTCATTAGAAGCCTCAGCTTTTAGGTTTTTATCAGTCTGGTTTAGCAAATGCCCTGCTCCCCAGTTGCGACCCTTTAATGCGCGCATCATGCTTACTAAATTATCATCACGAATACGCTCTAACTCGCGAATACTATGGTGACCTGATTGCTGATCGGATTGATCGGCAATTGTTTTGATTAGCTCGTCGTCTAAATCAGGCACATCCATTAATTTAGTCCATGGCCACTCTAAAGCTGGGCCAAACTGTTTTATAAAATGTTCCATGCCAGCTTCACCACCAGCAATACGATAGGTTTCAAACAAACCCATTTGTGCCCAACGCAAACCAAAACCATATCTTATGGCATCGTCAATTTCTTGGGTTGTAGCGATGCCATCTTTGATTAACCATAGACCTTCGCGCCATACGGCTTCTAATAAGCGATCAGCAATATGCGCATCAATTTCTTTGCGCACGTGCAAGGCACGCATACCTAGCGCCTGTAAGTAGGGAGTCGCTAGCTCAACGGTTTTACTATCCCCAACTAATTCTACTAAGGGCACTAAGTAAACAGGATTAAACGGGTGCGCAACAATAATTTGTGCAGGATTCTTTGCACCCTTTTGCAACTCAGTCGGACGAAAACCTGAGGTAGACGAAGCAATTATGGCTTGCTCACTGCAATGCGCTTGCACATCGGCATACACTGCCTGCTTCAACTCAAGTCGTTCCGGAACGCATTCGCATATCCAATTTGCTGCACTGACTGCGGCTGCCAAATCGTCCGCAAAATTTAATTGCCCCATAGCTGGCAATTGATGGTCATAAAGCCCAGGCAAGGATCGTTGTGCATTAGCCAACACTTCATTTACTTTACGTTCGGCCTCTGGATCGGGATCATAAACAGTGACGTCGACGCCCATTAGCAAAAAGCGTGCTACCCAACCACCACCGATAACGCCACCGCCCACAACAGTGGCTTTCCAATTACTAAGAATAGAATCTTTCATAGCTAACACGGTGCTCGTTTGTTTAGTCCCAATTTGGTGCGTACTTGCTCAGGCTTTAGAACCGTTGCGCCCATCGATTCGACAATCGTTACTGCACGCTCGACTAATGCTTGATTGGTTGCCAGCACACCCTTGTCTAGCCATATATTATCCTCTAAGCCGACTCGCACATTGCCACCCGCCAATACCGCTGCTGCGACATAAGGCATTTGCTTGCGACCAATGGAAAATGCAGACCAATTCCAATCATGCGGTACATTATTCACCATGGCCATAAACGTATTAAGATCATCTGGTGCGCCCCAAGGTATGCCCATACATAGTTGTACAAGTGCGGGACTATCGAGTATGCCTTTTTCAACCAAATTTTTAGCTAACCATAAATGCCCTGTATCGAATGCTTCAATTTCAGGCTTAACCCCCGATTCGGTCATCATGGTGCCCATTGCTTCCAACATGCCGGGTGTATTAGTCATGACATAATCTGCTTCGGCAAAATTCATGGTGCCACAATCCAATGTGCATATTTCTGGCAAACATTCCAGAATCGGCTTCATGCGACTCTCAGCACTGCCCATATCTGTGCCCTCCTGCAACGGCAGCGGCTGTGTTGCTGGCCCAAACACCATATCACCCCCCATGCCAGCGGTGAGGTTCAATACCACATCGGTTTGCGAATCGCGTATCCGCTCAGTCAACTCACGGTATAACTTGGGGTCACGAGATGCTACCCCAGTTTCAGGATCACGCACATGACAATGCACAATTGCAGCACCTGCTTTGGCGGCAGCAATGGCGCTATTAGCAATCTGCTCAGGTGAACGCGGGACTTCGGGACTTTTATCTTGGGTACTGCCCGAGCCAGTAACCGCGCAGGTTATAAAAACTTCGTGGTTGATATTTAATGGCATGCTTGTTTTACCGAGTGGATAAATTATGCAAATAGCATCGCAAAACCTTTTAAAGTTGCTATACAATAAACGCATTAATTTAAACAATTAACGAAATAAGGGTTAATCATCAACACGACTCAAGTTAGCATTCTTGTTTTAAGCGAATCGTCAATGATGACGGTTGCATCTATCATTGATCCTCTGCGCGCAGCAAATAGATTATCTCGAAAACCAATATTTAGCTGGCGCATCATTTCCATGGATGGACAGGCCATTAAGCTAACCTCTGGTATCGAGATCAAGGTTGATGCTGCGCTGACTGCTGAAGACTATGGTGATCTACTGATCGTTATTGGTGGATTCAACTACCAACAACATGTAAATAAAACTAATCTCTCAGCACTGCGGCAAAGCGCCACTCATTTTAAAATAGTCTGTGGCGTGGAAGCAGGAACTTGGGTAATGGCTCGAGCGGGAATTATTACCGCACAGCGTGTCACTACTCATTGGGAAGATTTAGAAAACCTCGCTTTTGCTTACCCTAGTTTAGAAGTAGTGGCCGAACGTTTTGTTATTGACCAGCATATTTGGACCAGTGGTGGTGCCTCACCAGCCTTAGACATGATGCTGCATTATTTACGATCCTTTCATAACGAATCGCTAGCATTAGATGTTGCGAGTGTTTTTATTTACAACCAAAGCAGCCCTTCTCAACAACAAGCCATCACCTCTTTAGGACATCTTGAAACGCTAGAACCAAGATTAGCGCAAGCCATTAGATTGATGGAGTCACACATAGAAGAACCCTTGAAAATAAATCAAATTGCTGAACGCGTATCGCTATCGATGCGCATGTTAGAAATATTATCCATTAAGCATCTAGGCATTGGCCCAGGCGCCTACTATTTACGGCTTCGCTTGCAAGCGGCTCGCCGTTTGGTACTAGATACAAAGTCTCCCCTTCTAGATATTTCCATTCGCAGCGGATTTAAAAGCCATACCGCATTCTCACGTGCCTTTAAGCGTCGATACAATCATAGCCCCACGCAACTACGTAAAATGTCTCAAGCGGATATAAGTAATCGAGGACATCGAATATAAATTCAATTAATCGCAGTACGAATTCGGTTTACGCTTAGGCCATTTATTGAGTAAGCTATTGAAATGCACAAACATGACGGAAGAGCTTTTTGGCCACTTTTGTTACGGGCAAAGCATCCAAAATCACTGAAGCAACTGACACAGAGGTGTTAGTCGCAACAGAATAAAGTTGTTAGGTGTAAACATAACCATTGAGTTTAGTAGATGAGCAAAAGTACAAACAGCCTGAGCCCACAACAGCAACTCTACGAAATTGTGGAACACGGCATGTGCATTGGCTGTGGAATCTGCCAAAGCATGGCAGATTCCAATAATGTAACCATGGAAATAGTAGATACGCTTTTTGAACGTCCAATAGCAAGCCTACAGCTGAGCGAAAAAAACATACAAGACATTATGACGGTCTGCCCGGGTGCAAGGGTACAAGCAATGCCAGCCGAGCTAGTTAGCGAGCAAACGCAAATTGATTCAGTATGGGGTGCTTGGCAAGAAATTTACCTTGCCTATAGTGCAGAACCAGAAGTCCGCCACCAAGCATCAACTGGCGGAGTATTAAGCGGTCTAGCGTTGTATTTAATCGAATTCGAGGAAGTCGATTTTATACTTCACGCCAAAGCGTCAAGCAGCCAACCTACTTTTGGCGAAGCAACTATTAGTCGTAGCCGTACAGATATTTTAGCTGCCACAGGTTCACGTTATGGCCCTACCGCCACACTGATAGATATAGTCAAAGTGCTAGACCAAGCCGAATTTAATAATGAAACATTCGCCTTTATCGGCACACCCTGTGACGTAAGTGCATTGCGAAACTACGCAGAACTGGATTCTCGTGTTGATCAGCTTTGCAAGTATATGCTTACCATGGTCTGTGGTGGTTTTATGTCACCGCAGGGTTTAAAAAAATTCATACAATCTCGAGGCATCGAGTTTAATCAAATCACCGCCGTTCGCTATCGAGGTTATGGCTGTCCTGGCCCTACTATTATCACTATGGCCGACGGCAGTAGCCACGAAATTAGTTATCTGGATTTTTGGGGTGAAGACGACTCACAATGGCATTTACCACCGCGCTGTAAAATCTGCCCGGACGGTATTGGAGAAAGCGCCGATATAGCCGCAGCTGATAATTGGAATGGTGGAGCTCCCACGGTAGAAAGCTCTAAATCAGACTTAGGCAGTAATGCCACCATTGTTAGAACAGATCGCGGCACAGCGCTTATGAACCAGGCGATTGAAAACGGATATCTGGTCAGAGACCAAGCTCTAAGCACCGATGATTTAAACCGCTTTCAGCCTCACCAAGAGACCAAAAAACGCTTCGCTTGGGCTAGATTAATTGGTATCCAAGATGCAGGTAACAAGATACCTGACACTGTAAATCTACGCCTAAAAGAGTTAGCAAAATCAAATAGCGACGAAGAAAACATAATGGCCAAGCAAGGAGCTCATCAGCGTGTACTCTCGGGTAAGTTTTCAGAGCCTACGCCGCGCAAACTAAAACCACTTAACTAACTATAAACAAGCCTCAAAATCGGATATTCATATGAAACCAAAACGTTGGTCTAAGCTTGAGAATAAGTTATTTCAATACCAAGTTGGTTTCACCTCTCCTCCGCATGACTTTGATGGAGCGCCCAGTGATTTTTTACGCATGTCGCCCAATACTGTTGGTGTACATGGACGTATGTTGCATGTGCCTGGTTATGAACACAAACTCGACCAACGTACAAAAAACTTTGACCTACTTGAAGAATTTGTAGAATGCATGGCTAATAATGGTGCCGATGTGTGTGGTCAAGTCGGTACCAATTGGGTACATGCAGGCGGTAAAACCCCACAAAAAATTCGTGATTTTTGCGACCGTGTTAGCGATAAATATCAAACGCCTTTGCATATGGCGGGCATGTGTTTGGTGGAAGGCTTGCTGGAATTAAACATAGAGAAGATAGCCCTAAACTCGGTTTATTACTGGCCCGATTGGCGCGATGGTACTGCACGTTTTTTACGTGATGCCGGCTTCGATGTTATCTATGTAGGAAACTTCGTAGACCAAGGGTTTTATTCTGATCAACAAGAAGTTAATGATCTTACCTGGATATTTCCAGGTGAACTCGCAGCTAAGTCGATGCAATATGTGGCCGAGCAAGCGCCTAATGCGGACGCCATCGTAGTTAATGGCATGTGCAACTTTCGAAACGCACAAGGCATTCCCGAAAGAATGGTGTCGCGCGAGATAGAACTAGAGGCGCTAATAGGCAAACCAATCATTTCATCAGATGTAGCATTGTATTGGCGTATATATAAAACCCTAGGCATCGAACCGATAGGCGAACATGGCACTTTGCTGTCTAGTCTTTGAACGAAACATTTATGCCTGCAAACACAAACCTTATATTTAGAGACCGTTTAATTTAGAGTTACGAGGCATATGAAACACCCTATTCATGTTTTATGGGCAGTACCACGTTCGACTTCAACCGCATTCGAATGGATGATGCGCCAGCGCGGCGACCTAAATTGCGTTCACGAACCCTTTGGCGAAGCTTGGTATCAAGGTGAGCAACCATTGTGGCCAAGGGTCGCCGCTGACAGTGTTCGTACACCAGGCTTAACACTTGAATCGGTCTGGCAAAACTTGCAAGCCATGGCGAATGAAGGCCCGGTATTTTCAAAGGACTTTGCACACTACATTACTAGCTTATGGGATAAAGAATTCTTAGCTAACTTCAATCATAGCTTCTTGATTCGCGACCCTGCCAAGACTATCACTTCAATGTATAAACATTGGCCTGACTTTGACGAGGCTGAATTAGGTTTTGCTGAACAACGCGAACTATTCGATAAACTCAGTGATCACCTTGGTGCACCACCGCCTTTAATTGATAGTGATGATCTACTTGAAGATCCTCACAACATAATTGAGAGATGGTGTGATGCAATTGGCATTCCGTTTATTGAGAGTGCGTTGAGTTGGACGCCTGGCGCACGCGATGAAGTCAGCTGGTGGGACGGCGGCGCCTTTCATGAAAACTTACGCAATTCTGACGGACTTAAACCGCAAGAGCGCCGCTATGTAGAGATGGATCAATTACCTGATAGAGTTAAAAATATTTATGACCGGGTGCTACTTCATTATGACTATCTGTATGAACACCGTTTGGTTTAGCCATACCAAGAGCAATCTTCCACTTAATTAGAAGATTTAATTATGAGCCACGAACATAGTAATAGTAGTGAATACACTTCTGATAAGTTTTGGAACTACCACCCTAAGCTACCACTAAAATTCGCGCCCTATTTTGATAAACCAAAAAACATAAAAGCCATTACGGGTCATTGGCTCAAAGGTTGGAGGCCTCTGGGCACACAATGTATTTTTCTAGTAGTGGCCTTCTTAATTTGGACCTTTGCAACACCGAGTCTCGAGCGAACTGCAACGTTTAGTCTTGATTGGGTTTTTGAAATTTGGCTGCGTGACATGATGATAATGTTGGTTGTCGTAGGTAGCCTTCATTTGTATTTACATACGTTCAAAGTTCAAGGCACTGAACTTAAATACGATAAACGAGAGCTTGCCACATCTAGTAAACGTTTTTTATTTAACAATCAAAACCATGATAATATATTTTTAACCCTAACCGGCGGAGTTGCGTTTTGGGTGTTCTGGGAGTCACTACTGTTGTGGGCATATGCTAACGGTTATGCAAGCTTAATCACCTTTGACAGCAATCCAATCTGGTGTGTGGTGCTACTCCTGCTCATACCGATCTGGTCATACCATTATTTCGATATGCAACATCGCATAATGCATAAGGATTGGCTATACAAGAAAGTTCACTATATCCATCATAAAAACGGCAATATGGGTCCATGGTCAGGCTTAGCCATGCATCCCGTGGAACAGTTTGTGTTAATGTCCGACAGCTTAATTTTTATGGTGGTGGCTTCGCACCCTATTCACGCAATCTACAGCCTTGTTTTTCATGGCTTAGGTGCACCACTATCCCATACTGGCTTCGATAAAATAAAATTTGGCGATCGCTTAACTTTCAATTTTGGCGACTTCTATCACCAGTTGCATCATCGTTTTTTCGACAGCAACTTCGGCACGCTAGACACGCCCTTCGATCTTAATCATGATTGCTTCCATGATGGCACCATGGAAGGCCATAGACGCTTTATGGCAAAACGAAAAAAACAGTCATAAACACGAGCAAAATTTAGCAATAAAAAATTTTCTACAAACCTAAATCACTCAAACTTGCGTGATCATCTGGACGACGCCCCAAAGGCCAATGAAATTTGCGCTCGCTTTCATCAATTTCTAGATCGTTAATGCTGGCAATGCGTCTTTGCATAAAACCATTTTCATCAAACTCCCAGTTTTCATTGCCGTATGAACGATACCATTGCCCTGCGCCATCGTGCCACTCATAAGCAAAGCGCACAGCAATACGATTACCGTCAACCGCCCACAATTCTTTAATAAGACGATAGTCTTGCTCTTGATTCCATTTGCCAGTCAAAAACTCTATGATTTCGTCTCTGCCGTTTATAAACTGAGAACGGTTTCGCCACACGCAATGGGGAGTGTAAGCCAATGATACTTTTACCGGATCATGGGTATTCCATGCGTCTTCGGCCATACGGACTTTTTTAATAGCCGCTTCTTGGTCAAACGGTGGAAACGGGGGTCTGGGATTCTCAACGCCACTCATAAATTCCTCTTAATTCAAAATTACCGTTGGTGCGTTTGATAGTTCTCTGCACGATAGACAGGCGCATCACTAGGAGGAAGTGGTTCTACCCCTTTAATAATATCCGCTGCCTTCTCAGCTATCATGACCGTGGGAGCATTCAAATTACCACTCACAATGGTTGGCATAATTGACGAATCAACAATACGCAAACCTTGTAAGCCTCGCACTCGGCAGTATTCATCGACTACTGCCATCTCATCACTACCCATTTTGCAGGTGCCTGAAGGATGATAAGCCGACTCTACCGCGTCTTTTAAATACGCATCGATTTGCTCATCAGTCTGTACATCTTCACCCGGTGCTAATTCCTCACCGCGAAACGGCGCAAATGCATCTTGCGCTAGTATTTCTCGAGTTAAGCGCACGCCTGCTCGAAACTCTTGCCAGTCTTCGTCGTGCGACATGTAATTGAACTGTATTTGCGGACTATCTGCGGGATCGGCCGATCGCAATTTCACCCATCCTCGGCTCTTCGAACGCATGGAACCGACATGCGCTTGATAGCCATGCGAATCATTCGGGCTTTGGCCATCATAGCGAACCGCCATCGGAAAAAAATGATACTGCAAATCAGGGTGCTCTACCCCGACTCTACTGCGAATAAAACCGCCTGCCTCGAAATGATTAGACGCACCTAAACCAGTCTTAGTAAGTAGCCATTGAGCTCCAGTAACCGCTTTACCCCACAAGTTATAAAATTTAAATAAGGATATTGGCTGTGTACAAGCTACCTGCATATAGATTTCCAAATGATCTTGCAGATTTTGCCCCACACCAGGCAGTTCATGGCGTGCTTTAATGCCATGCTCTGTAATATGATCACTCGGGCCGATACCCGACAGCATTAACAATTGTGGGTTATTGATTGGCCCGCCTGAGAGGATCACTTCACGCCTGGCAAACCGCTTTTTGAGCAAGCCTTTATATTTGAACTCTACGCCATTCACTAGTGAGTCCTGCATTAATAAGCGTTGCGCATAAGCGCGTTTTATCACTGTTAAGTTCGGTCTACTCATGGCGGGACGCAAATAACTCACCGAAGTAGACCCGCGTGACCCCTTGCGGGTAGTTCTATCCATAGGGCCAACGCCCTCTTGCTGATAGCCATTCATATCTTCGGTATAAGGGTATCCCGCTTGTTGACCCGCTTGAATCCAAGCTTTAAATAAGGGGTTTTTACCTTCTCCCTTGGTGACACTTAAAGGTCCATTCTCCCCATGGTAATCATCGCCACCGATATTGCGTGTCTCGCATTTTCTAAAATAAGGCAAACAGTGCTTATAGCTCCATTGCGACAAAGCGGAATCTTCCTTAGCCCAGCGATCATAATCCAAGGCATTGCCGCGGATATAACACATGCCGTTAATAGAGGATGAGCCACCAAATACTTTACCCCGCGGGCAATGCATAATTCTACCGCCTAAGTGAGGCTCAGGCTCAGTATGATAATCCCAGTTATAACGGGTACCATTCATAGGATATGCCAATGCCGCAGGCATATGAATTTGCCATTCCCATAAGGGGTCTTTACCGCCCGCTTCAAGTAAGCAAACACTGACATTTGGGTTTTCACTTAAGCGACTGGCCAATACGCAACCAGCCGAACCCGCACCGACAATAATATAGTCGTATTCTTCACTCATAGCCGCAAATGTAGATGGAATATCACGGCTTCACAAGTTAATTTAATGGCGATGGCGCAAATATCCTAAATACGACTTCTTCTCATTGATATACGAGCATAATTGTCGCTAATAGCTGGCCTTTTTATTGCAGTGAGTTAATGCTTGAGACACAATAACAGTGGAAAAATTAGTTTTACAGAAGGTAATTATGACTCTTAACTCAAGCCAGCAACCGAACATTTTAATCTTGATGGTTGATCAGCTAAGTGGTGAATTTTTTCGCGATGGCCCAGCTGATTTTTTGCATGCACCGGCACTAAAAAAACTTGCCAAGAATGGTGTTAATTTTGATAACGCCTATTGTGCTAGCCCGCTTTGCTCACCCGCTCGCGCCTCGTTTATGACAGGCAACTTGCCGTCAAGAACGGGAGTCTATGATAACGCGGCTGAGTTCCCCTCGACACTACCAACCTTTGCACACAGTCTTCGATCGCTGGGCTACAACACCATACTCAGTGGCAAAATGCACTTTGTGGGCGCAGACCAGCTACATGGTTATGAAGAACGTATAACAACTGATATATATCCTGCCGATTTCGGCTGGACTCCTGATTGGAGCAAACCAGAAGAGCGAGTTGATTGGTGGTATCACAACCTAGGCTCAGTAACAGGCGCTGGCGTTGCCATAACCAGCAATCAATTAGAATATGATGATGATGTGGCTTATCAAGCTACGCAGAAGCTGCATCAACTATCGCGACGTCAAGACGACAGACCGTTCTGTTTAACCGTGAGCTTTACTCATCCACACGACCCCTATGTTACTCGTCAAAAATACTGGGACTTATATCAAGACAAGGACCTGCCAAAGTTAAACGTTGATGCCATTGCGTATGAAGATCAAGACAGCCACAGCCAACGTCTCTATAAAGCGGTCGACTTTGAGAATTTTTCGGTCGGCGAACAAGATGTAAAAAACGCGCGTAGGGCTTACTTTGGCAACATTAGTTATCTAGATGAGAAGATTGGCGAGATACTGCAAACCCTAGATGATTGCCAATTTACAGATGACACTATAGTGGTGTTCTGTGCCGACCACGGCGATATGTTGGGTGAACGCGGTCTATGGTACAAAATGAGCTTCTTTGAAGGCTCCATGCAAGTACCAATGATATTTTCAGCACCAAATAAATTTAAAAACAAATCGATAAAAAATGCAGTTTCGATTTTAGACTTAGCACCTACGTTAATAGAGATGGCAGGTGGTAGTTTAGACCAGCATCCTATTTCCAACGATGGCAAAAGTCTATATAGCTGCATTACGCAAGACAAAACCCCCGAGCATACTGTGTACGCCGAGTATGTTGGTGAAGGTTCGATTGACCCCATGCTGATGATTCGCCATCAGCAATGGAAATTCAATTATTGTGAGGTGGATGAACCGCAGCTATTTGATTTATCCAAGGATCCGTTTGAAGAAAACAATCTTGCCAAGAATACCGACTATGCCGATGAACTAGAGAATTTCACTAAGCAAACTCATCAACGCTGGAATGTTGAAAAATTCAGGTCACAAGTCACACTGAGCCAGCAGCAGCGTTTAGCAGTGTACACAGGGTTGCGTAAAGGCAATTTTAAACCGTGGGATTTTCAACCCATGCAAAATGCTAATGAACGGTATATGCGTAATCATCTCGACCTGAATGTATTAGAGGCCAATGCGCGATTTCCAAAGCAAGAATAAAACTCTGATAAAATAATGCATATAGATCAAGTTGATAAACACACACGCGCCTTTGAAATACAGTGGAACGATGCTTCAAAAAACACCCTGCCGTTTATCTGGTTACGTGATAACGACCCTAACGAGTTGCACCCACAAACTCACGAACGCACCTTTGATCTAAGCAGTGTTAGTTTAGATATCCAGCCTGAATCTTACAGTTTTGATGAAAGCGGCTTGCGAGTTATTTGGCCAAACAAAGAGTCAGCATCTCATTACAGCTGCGAATGGTTGTATGAACATCGACCTGGCATACCGCGACCAGACGCGGCAAGAATAACTAAGAAAAGTTGGTCTGAGGAGAATATGTCGAGCTTACCGCGTTTTGATGCGCAGGCTTGTCATAGCTCACCAAAGTCGCTGCATGATGCTTTAGTTTCTCTAAAAACCACTGGCATAATATTGATAGATAACTTAGCCGATGACCCGATGTCTGGGGAAGAGTTTGGTGACCTTATTGGTTTTAAGCGTGAGAGTAATTACGGCGTAATGTTTGAAGTTAAAAGTAAGCCAGACCCTAATAATTTGGCCTATACATCGCTGGCCTTACCCTTGCATACCGATCTTGCCAATCAAGAGTTTGTTCCCGGCAATCAATTTCTACATTGCTATCGAAACAATGCCACTGGTGGAGACTCGCTTTTTGCCGACGCCATGTCTATTGTTGACGACTTTAAAGGTGAACACCCACAACACTACAAACTACTTTGTGAAACACAAGTTCCATGGCGTTTTATTGACGAAAAAGACGATATACGCCGGCATAGACCCGTTATAAACCTAGATCTTTCAGGCGATTTTATTGGCCTTACGTTTAATGCCCATTTGGCCGATGTACCTGACTTTGATAGCGATTTAATGTACGATTTCTATGCTGCATTTCGCGAATTAATGATGAGTATTCGAACCGCTAAATACAATATCGGATATCCATTAAAAAATGGTGAAATGGTGATCTTTGATAACCGACGAATACTGCATGGTCGAACGAGCTTTGACCCAAATTCAGGTGACCGGCACTTACGCGGCTATTATATAGAGCATAATGAAATAGATAGCCGAATTCGCATGTTAGCCAAGTCAAAATAATAACTACTTACCGAGAGCCTCACCAGAATGAGAGATTCGTTTCGTTTAATTGATAAACCCACTTTTGTAGGCTCCTTGGCATTGTTACTCAGCGTGACCATACCACTCCTGTTATGGCCTGAGGAAGGCGCGCGCTGGGTCGAAATAGCACGTAGCTTTGTGGTCGATAAATTTGGCGCTAGTTATCTTTTAATGGGCATTGGCGCTTTTTTGTTTATGTTCTATGTGTCCTTTAGTGACATTGGCCGAATCAAACTCGGAGATCCTGACTCTGAACCCGAGTTTAAGACTGTATCTTGGGCAGCCATGTTGTTTTGCGCCGGTATTGGCATCGGTATTATGGTATGGGCGCCCATCGAGTGGGCTTATTATTACCAAAACCCACCGTTTCTAATTGAAGGCGGCACCGCGGAAGCGGTTAAATGGGCGTCGGTCTACGGGATATTCCATTGGGGCCCGTTAGCATGGTCTATCTACCTAGTCCCGGCTTTGCCAATTGCGTATTTTTATCATGTTCGCAAAAACCGCAAACTAAAGTTATCTGAAGCGGTCGCCCCTGTTATCGGCAATCGAAATGTGCATGGCTTTTGGGGTAAATTAATTGATGTTCTGTTTGTATTTGGCATGTTAGGTGGTGGTGCAACAACCCTTGGGTTAGGAGCCCCACTACTCAATGAAGGCCTATATCAACTTTTTGGAATTGAAAAAAACAATACTTCTCAAGTATTAGTCTTAGTCGTTGCAACTATAATTTTTGCTGCTAGCGCCTATTCAGGGATTAAAAAAGGCATTCAAACATTATCAAATATAAATCTAATATTAGCGCTCGCGTTATTAGTCTTTGTATTCGTGGCAGGGCCAACCACATTTATGATTGAAACGTCTTTGGCATCTATTGCGGTGATGATCGAGAACTTTTTCACCATGGCTACCTACTTAGAACCTTTCGGTGGACTAAGTGGCTTTGAAGATAGCTCCTTTCCTCAAGATTGGACAATATTTTACTGGGCTTGGTGGTTAGCATTTGCGCCGACGATTGGTTTATTTATTGCGCGCATCTCATATGGGAGAAGCATGGCCAATATGATTCTAGGTTCTTTATTTTATGGCTCGGTTGGTTGTGCTTTGTTTTTTATGGTTTTAGGCAACTACGGTTTAAATTTACAACTAACAGGAACACTGGATGTAGTTAGTATCTTAAACACAGACTCTCAACCTGCAGCGGTGTTTGCGATTCTTGGAAGTTTGCCTTTTAAAACTATAATCATTGCACTTTACACAGTGCTGGCTATTATATTTCTATCTACAACTTTTGATTCAATCTCATATATTCTGGCTTCGGTAGTACAGACCGAAGTAGATGATGAGCCAATGCGGTGGAATCGTTTATTTTGGGCTGGTGCACTAAGCTTTTTACCAGTAACTCTGCTATTTTTTGGAAATTTAAAAACCTTGCAGACAGCCAGTATCGTAGCTGGCTTGCCATTAATCTTTATTGCCTTAATGCTCTGCATATCCATCTTTAGAGTGGCCAAGTATGATTTAAAACATCAAGCTAATGCTAACAAACGTGAAATTAATCTAACTGAATTTCCTGAGCATGATCCTTGGACTCAACAAGGTTCTTGGAATGATAAGTAGTCAAATCTAAAATGGAGCTAAAACAACCCTTTGTAAGACTGCCCTACTCTTTTGATGCCGATCAGCTAAAACAAGAGCTAGATCAATTCCAGACTAAGGATTGGATGGAACACCCCAATCGAATGGCGGGCAATCTAGCCATTCCGTTGATCTCACTTGATGGTCAAAATAATGATGACTTTTCTGGCTGCATGATGCCGACTGCGCACTTGCAGCGATGCGAATACATGCGTCAGGTCATGTCCAGCTTCAACGAGGTATTAGCACGTTCACGCCTCATGCGTCTAAATGCAGGTTGTGAAGTCACACAACATGTTGATTTTAATTATCATTGGTATAGTCGTGTACGCATTCACATACCTATAGTGACTAATCCAGAGGTTATATTCCATTGCGGTGACCAACAGATACATATGCAGGCTGGTGAATGTTGGATTTTTGATTCTTGGCGTAAACATCAAGTAGTCAATGCGAGCAAACACGACCGCGTGCATTTGGTTATTGATACTGCTGGATCTTCACGCTTTTGGAATAGCGTACGTGAAATGCAAGAGTTTGGCATTGATACGCAAGCCCCTGAACTCATTAGCAAACTAAAATTACTGCCTTTTATTGCAGGCGCCGAGACGGATTTAAAAACCGAACAATTCAATAACGCTCCGGTAATGGCACCAGGCGAAGCAGAAGCAATTGCTCGTGAACTTATTGCAGATTTAAAGACCAACCCAGACAACGATCCCGTTATTCTAGAAGAGTATGACCAGTTGCTGATGAGCTTTGCTAAAGATTGGCGAGAGCTATGGCATATGTATGGCTACCAACAAATAGGTTGGCCTCACTACAAAACGCTACTAGACAAGACCGCTGGCAAACTGCGCTCTAATCCGAGAGTATTAGTCACCGCAAGCAACGATGTAGGCGTGAATCCAATTATCATGCAACGCATATTAAGATCGGCGTTAAACGTTGACCAGTTTAAACGCTTTACAGAAAAAACGTTTCGGTAAATTACCAACAAGTTTTTTTAGGAGTACCCAAGCAACTCAAAGTCCCGCCTGTAAAGGTCCTGTAACTTAGAACTCAATTCATCATCAAGGTACTCAGAGTAATGGCGATGAAATGAACGATTACGTTGAGCCAGTGCATATTTAGGTAATCCCAGCTCTAGTAAAAGCTGATCAACTGATTGTTGCAAAGTCTCGTAACGACCAATAAAGTCGGTTACTAAATCGCCACGTTCATTTATTAATAATTCACTTTGTGGCTGTATCAATAGTCTTTGTTTAAACTGCGATCTTTGCAGTGCGCTTTTCATCCATTGAATTGGTTCTTTCTGGAAATCTGCATTGGCTCGATTAAGAAAAGCACAAGCTGATACAAAACGATCAAACGGATGGCGTACAAAGGCAATCTTTTTATAGTCTTGCCACTGCTCTATACTTAGAACAGGCTGTATCTGTTTTGCACTTATATGCCCATGTTCAATTTTTTTGATCTCAGGAATTGGAATGCTTTGTTTATCAAATAGAATTTGTTGTTCCCAGTCATCTGTAGTTACACCTTGACGCAAGGCTTCACGAACCGCATGAGTCGCGGTTTTTGGTATGGCAAAAAAGATGAATTGTCGGGAATGCGAAATAATCATATCACCTACCCCTTCACCAACCCCTTATGCATCGCTTAATACAATGAGTCATTTTGTCGCTAAACCATATCTAATGGATATCTCTTTAAAACATCGTCTCCTAGCGCATCAATCAAGGGCTGCAAGTGATCCTCAAAATTTCGCCAATGCGCCAAGCCCGTTTTATATATAGGCTGTCGTACTTGCTCTGAGCTCGGAGTGCGCACATTCCGTTTAGTTTTATAAAACTCTAAGCATTGTTGTTCAAATTCCAGCCCACAAAAATCTAGCAGTCGACGCACTTGAGTTTCAGTGTCAGCAACAACATCTTCATGTTGCACTCGTAGCACAAAATCAGGAATAACCTCATCCCAATGGTCCATAAGATCAACGTAATACTTATAGTACTCCCCTATATCAGTGAGTCCATAAGTAAACTCTTGTCCCTCAGCGAACAACTGCTTAAACCCACTAAAACAGCATGCCATTGGGTGACGCCTAGCATCAATAACCGTGGCATTTGGAAGAATCAGCTTGATTAGACCAACGTGCAGAAAATTATTTGGCATTTTATCGATAAAGCGTTCGGCACCTTGTCGATAAATCTGCGTGTCGCTTATATATTCTTCGCCAAACTGCTTGAAATAACGATCTTCGAGCTCCCCAAGTATCTTTGGGTAACGCGGCTCTTGGTCTTGCTCTGGTGGAGTTTTACCACGTAGTCGACGACTCAAGCTCAAAATATTTGGCAACTCCAAAGTCCCATCAACTTGTGAATGACTGGCTAGAATTTGCTCCAACAATGTTGAACCTGCACGCGGCAAACCAACAATAAAAATAGGGTCACTATGCGAACTTCCTAAACCTTGTTTTTGCTGAAAAAGCTCTTTAGTACAAACGTCTTTTTGGCGCCTTATGCGCTTCTCCATTTTAGGAATACGGTAATCCAATAGTTTTTTGTTAAGTTGATTACCATCTTCATAACAAGCAAATGCATCATCGTAGCGTTGTAAATCTTCGTAAGCCTTACCTAAGGCAAAATTAAAATGAACTTTATCGAGATCTGAAGTTTCATCACGCTCTTTATAATCTTCCATGTGGGCAATTTCTTGCTCGGTGAACTCATAAGTCTTAGTGTTCGCCAAACTCCAGAACGCATCGCCAAAATCCGGCTTGAAATCATAAAGCTTCTGATAAGACTCTATCGCAACAGGCAGGTTACCAAGCGTCTTTTCCGCATGACCAAGCAATAAATAGGCATGTTCTAGGTTCACTTCAGCGTCTATAAGACCTCGCAGTATATCGGCAGCTTTATCAGTCTCTCCTATTCCAATTAAGGATGCAGCAGACAAGCCTAAGAACTGAGTATTGTCGGCTTGTTCCGCTATTAACTGCTCAGCAAGTTGATGAGCGGAATCGAATTTTTGTCGTTTAAGAAAAACATTGGCAAGATCAAAACGAGCACCAATATGTTGAGGTTCAAACGCCACGGCACTGTCTAAAATGAATTCCGCCTCATCTAGAATCTTCTCTCTTACCGCTATTTCAGCTAACAACCTTAAGCCTTCGACATCTTGTTTGTTTTCTAATAAGTAGGCACGGCAAATACGATCGGC
The DNA here is from genome assembly GCA_964531625.1 of uncultured Gammaproteobacteria bacterium. Taxonomy (GTDB): domain Bacteria; phylum Pseudomonadota; class Gammaproteobacteria; order Arenicellales; family Arenicellaceae; genus Arenicella. Next base: position 5,246 of record CAZHEL010000012.1, on the reverse strand, counting down.
ATTTTCAATGTCGTCTCTATTCAGATTGCTTTTCACTGCTTGCAAGGCAGGATGCAACTGCTCAAGCTGCAGGACTTCATGCTGCGCTGCCCCATAGGCTTGCTTATTGCCTAACTTTTGCTGAATGGCTGCAATGCCTCTCCATGACCCGATAAGAGCGGAATCGATGTCTACAGCTCGCTCAAACGCTTGCAAAGCTGAATCTGCTTGATTAGCTGCAAGAAATACATGCCCCATTTCTTGATGAGCTCGGGCAAAACCAGAATCAATCTCTAAGACCTTTTGAAAGTCATGCACCGCTGCATCTAACTCATTCAACTTGCGTTGACATACTCCACGTATGTATAGAGCATCAGGCAAATGAAAAATATCATCACCCAATGATTGCAAACTTAGCAAGGCTGGCTGAAATTCCCCCTGACTGGCTTGTTGTTGAGCTGTACCGATTATCTTGGTCGATGACTTTGACATATTTATATTATTGGAGAGTTTGTGAGCGGCAATAACTGGCTAATTAATCTAAGCTTAGTTTGAGTTTGCGTATTGATCAACGTATTTATGAATACTCTGCGCGCAAAAAAAGCGAGCTATATAGCTCGCTCTTTTTACACATAGATAAATCGTTTACTACATAGGATATTTTATAACTACTGATGCACAGCAAGCTCGCTATGCATCAGTCAAATACCCTATTGAACTTTTAAGTATATACTTGAAACTTATACTTAGAAATTGTAGTTAAAACGAACACCGATCGTACGAGGGCGCGTTACAGAAACACGCGGGGTATAATCGAAAGTATTGATATTGATAATTCCGTCTTCATCGAACAAGTTGTTAATAAACACTTGAGCACCCCAGTTGTCTTTATTTATCCCCGCAGAGACATTAAAGAGTGAGTAACTCTCTTGCACATAACGACCATTTTGGAAGAACTGACCATCTGGCGTTAGACCAACTGAACCCGCTACTTCTGTTGCTGTAGATGAAGCTCCAAAAGTACCACCTTCGTTTCTAATTTCAAGGCCAGAACCAGTTCCAAAAATACGACGGGTTGTATCTTCTACGAAGTTTGCATTACCAACGATGCCGGATAGACTATCACCGGTGAACACCACCCCCCCCTGTACGAACGCATCTGCACCGAACGAAGCTAGAGGAAAGTCATAACGGGCGCGTAGGTTAAACGAGAAGTCAGCGGTAAAAGGTAGCTCACTGCCTACTGGCGCGGCAATACCAACTAACTGTTCATTCAAACTCGTAATTTCTGAGTCAACTAGCGCGAACGCACCAGAAATAGTCAAAGCATCCGTTGGCACCCAAGTAAAATCAGCATCGAGACCTTGAACTTCAGCATCACCGACGTTTTCGATAAATACCAAGAACGCTACGTTTGATGGGTCAAAACGAGTGGTTTGAAGATTATCAATTTCAGAATTGTAGTAAGTAGCATTTAGACGCAAGCGATTATCAAAGAAATCACCTTTGATACCAATTTCAAAATTGGTTAGCTCATCCGTTTCAGCTACTGGCGTTACACGGAAACCTTCAAAAGGGCCACTTTGATTAGCCGACGCTTGACCTGCATTTCGGTTAACCGTTTGTGGACGGAAGCCCTCAGAGAACGTGGCAAAAAGTAAAACATCATCACTTAACTTATAATCGAGAGTAAATCTGAAAATAGTATCCGATTGATTAGCAACACCGTTTGGATTTAGGCCCGCAACATTCAATGATCCATTAGCAATATCTTCCGCTAATGCAGGACCACTGGTATTACCAGTCGAGCCGAAACGTTCAGTCAAAGCGCCAATGGAACCATCACCTAGCGCTTGTACTCGAGTAGTTACATTGTTATCAAAGGCATTGCCGTCACAACCCAAGGTGCCATCTGGGCGAACTTGCGCTACTGTAGTTGCGCCTGGAGTACCTGCTGCAGGTAATGAAAATGGATCTACGCCTTTACAACCAAAAGACGAACCTGTTGAACCTGTTAGGGCAAAGTCAAGGTCATAGTCACGCACACCAGCACTGACTGTAAACCTATCCGTGATGTCGAACGAGACGTCGGCAAAAAATGCAGTTTGGTCTTCATCACGGGTAAAGTCATTGATAAAAATAGTGGTTGCGCCACGACCCGTTGGGTCATTAACACCGGCAACAAATCCATTGCCCGGAGTTACTGCTACGTCAAAACCTGCATCAACCGCACCTAGGTATTGAAACGCACCCTGTGAATTAGTTTCTACATCATCAAAAAAGCCACCTGCTGTGAAACGGAAACGTTCGCCAATTTCGCCTTGAATACGGATCTCATGGCTTGTACGTTCGCTTTGAGTCGTTTCGACAAATTGTTTAGTGTAATCAAACACCTGGCTACCAGTACTGTAACCACCAGTAGAGATGTAATAAACCTGATAACCGCCACCAAAACTATAAGTCGTGTAGTCGATAACAGAATCCACATCACGACTTAAAAATCCTCCCGTATAAAGCACATCAAGTGCACCAATACGGCCGGTAAGAGTCCAAGTAGTTAAATCGAAATTATCGTTATTTCGGTCTGGAGAAAAACTTTGTGATTGATCAACGGTTCCAGTTGTTGGAGCGTATTCGAAAGAGCCTTCAGTTTCTAAATCTTGAGTCGTATGTTGAAGCAAGGCGTTCCAATTATCGTTGATGTCCCAAGAGATACCTAAACGTGCGCCTTGGTACTGAGCGTCATTCCAATCGTCTTCAACGACAGCTGTATTAGTTGTTTCAGGCAGTTGTGCATCTGGCAAAATAGCTGCTGCACCACTAATTTGGTTACGGTTAATAACATTAATTAACTCACGATCACTGTTATCAAATGCAGTTGGTGCATTATCAATCCAGCCACCTTGAGTATCGGAATAAACAGTACCACGTATTGCTACTGTATCTGACAACGGAACGTTTAGGGTTGCTTCGATATCAGTACTTGGATCGCCACCAGTAGTAAAACTATAACCAGCAGAAACTTTACCTGAAAAACCCTCAGTAGATGGCTTGTTAGTAATTAAACGCACGGTTCCGGACTGCGAACTCGCACCAAACAGAGTACCTTGAGGCCCAGGCAGTACTTCCACACGCTCTAAGTCAGCAGCGTAGAAATCCAGGTTACGACCACCAAAAGCAACAACCTGCTCATCCACATAAAGTGCTACGGCTGGCGCTGAACCTTGAACTGATGAAACAGTATTGTTTGATTGCTCTGTAGCAACACCACGAATATAGATCTCACTTCGACCAGGTCCGCGACTTTGTTGCACAACATTTGGCAAGTACTGAACATACTCATCAAAGGTGGTAATGCCTAACTCAGTCAATGAGTCTCCGGTGATCGCCTGAATGGCTACCGGAATGTCTTGTGAACTCTCAGCACGCTTAGTTGCCGTTACTACGATCTCTTCAAGCTGCGCTTGCGCTACGCCAGTGGTAGTCATCGCACCTATTGCTAGCGCAACCAGTTTTTTGCGATGGATTGCGGTTGGCTCAGCAATACGCTCTCTTCGTTTCATTGATATCATCTGATAATTCTCCTCAAGTTTTTAATTTTTACTTACCACTTCTAGATACTTCTTGTTTTTACTGCTAAAACTGATAACAAGCTTATGCTTTACCTCTTCAGCAACCCTCTCAAATTATCTGAAAAACTAGCTCATCAATAATAACTTATTATCGCTAATGTATGCCTAATCGACATGGTATTCACATTATATCGTTTAGTTTACTAGCAAATACTGCACAATATATTGTTTATTAAACGCGCATAAATACTGTAGAGCCAAGATAAGTAACTATAAGTAACTATAAGTAACTAGATGTAGAGCCAGAAACCAAAGTAAACCAATAGAACAGCTATCAAAAACAGCTATCTATGAAGGCTTGGCTGGCTTCTCTTATGTTTTTCCTAAATCTTTCATTTGTCCTAAATAAAATACGAATTCACTTAGGCCTGATGATTAGGTTTTACTCGTTATTAGCACATGTTAATTAGTGTTTCTTGAACTAACATAACTGTTAGAGAACCCGATTAATACTTAATATAACACCTTCAATAATATTAATTATATATATTAATGATGCTAATCATCATTCATAACTACAAATAATGGCCAAAGGTCTAATTTAAAATACCTATGCGAGCAAGCCCTTGATTAAACAGCGCTAAGTTTTAAACATAAAAAATCCTTACCTAGGGCTTGATGGTCTGGTCTGCATAGGCGATCTCGCCCGCTTTTTACTTTACATAATATAGGCTGTGCATACCTGCTTAGATAATCTATCATTCTGTTCGACACAGTTTTGATTGGGCTCGAATATTAGCCTGTTTCGTAGATTCATAACCATCTTCAGTCTATAAGAACAACATATGCAAGAACCCAATTCTAATTCATTAGTTTCTATCGCCACCTCACAATCAGGCTTTTATGAAGGCTTCAACAAGGTAGTGGCATTAAGTCCTAAAATACTAATTTTGATGTTAATCGGCTGGGTGGTTTTAGATCCCGAAGGTGCGAGTAAAGCACTTCTTGCTATCCAAAACTGGTCAATAAACAGCTTTGGAGGTTGGTACATTTACGTTAGTGCCTTTTATCTTCTTGTGTGTCTCGGTCTAAGTGTCTGGCCGAAAAGTGGCAAGATCAAGCTTGGAAGGCCTGATGAAGAACCCGAGTTTTCAACATTCACATGGTTTGCCATGATGTTCAGCGCAGGCTTAGGCGTGGGCATGCTTACCTATTCTACCGCTGAACCTGTTTTCCAGTTTGCAAATAACCCAGACACCATTCGTGGCTTTAGCGATAGTTTGAGCGAAAATAATATTCGTAATGCCTACAAGTGGACCTTGCTGCATTATGGTTTAACCCCTTGGGCGTGTTATGGAATTATTGGCATGGCCTTAGGCTACTTTGCCTACAACAAAGGTCAGCCACTAACCATTCGGGCTGCCTTATATCCGTTGTTTGGCAAAGCTCTTAATGGCTTTGTCGGTCATATCGTAGATATAGTGGCAATTTTGGCTACGATCATCGGAGTTGGTGTAACAATAGGCTACGGCATATCTCAGTTTGCCTCAGGTGTGTTCAATATTACTGGCTTAAGTTGGTTGGTAAACAGTGAAGGACAACCGACCTTAATATCGCAGGTATTTGCTCTTTTGATTTTTATGGCCGCATATACATGGTCGGCTCTATCTGTCATTACCAAGGTTATTAAATGTG
>CAZHEL010000011.1:51345-70737 GCA_964531625.1 uncultured Gammaproteobacteria bacterium | reverse complement strand
AGGTTAGCCGTAAAAAGGTAACCAAGAAGAAGGCTAAAAAGAAGGCTGCTAAGAAAAGAGTGGCTAAAAAAGCAGGCTTAACTATCCCGCGGCCATTCTAAAAAGCAATTTAGCTTGTTTAAAAGCCACTGTTTTGCAGTGGCTTTTTTATGTCTGGTTTTTTTATCTGTAATGATGCTCAGATTTTATGTACACATAGTCCAAAAGCTTAAGTACAACGGTTCTTATGATACGATTAAGGCTGTGAAATGCATTACTCTGGAGGCACGATATGTCTAAAGCCCTTGAAATCCCGAAACAGTTAGAAGAAGAAATTGATTTAACCGCGGCCCAAGCTCGTTCAATTACGCATAGCTCGCTCGGTGAAACCGCTGAACAAGCTCTCAAAGATAAGCTGTTAGCACAACTTAAAGAGCAAGATGCAATTCTTGTGTCGCACTACTATGTCGATGATGATTTGCAAGATTTAGCGGAAGAGAGCGGTGGCACGGTTTCTGATTCTCTAGAAATGGCGCGCTACGCTTATGAACATGACGCCAGCACGATAGTCGTGGCTGGTGTTAAATTTATGGGTGAGACATCAAAAATATTGAGTCCTGAAAAGCGTATATTACTGCTTGATAAGGATGCAGAATGTTCATTGGATATTGGTTGTCCTATTGATGAGTTTTCAGCTTTTTGTGATATGCACCCAGATCGTACGGTAGTGGTTTATGCAAATACCAGTGCAGAAGTAAAGGCGAGAGCTGATTGGGTTGTAACATCTTCAATCGCCTTAGAAATATGTACTCATTTGCGTGAGAAAGGCGAAAAAATCATATGGGGGCCTGACCGGTTTCTAGGTAACTACATTCAAAAAGAAACTGGTGCCGATATGATCATGTGGCAAGGTTCGTGCATTGTGCACGAAGAATTCAAAGCCGAGCAATTGCTCGAGATGAAAAAAACACATCCAGATGCAGCCGTATTGGTGCATCCAGAGTCGCCCATGAGTGTAGTGGACTTAGCCGATGTGGTAGGCTCCACTAGCAAGATATTGAGTGCCAGCCGCGAGCTACCGAATAAGAAATTTATTGTGGCAACTGAAGATGGTATTTTTCACAAAATGAAGCAGTACTCGCCTGATAAAGAATTTATCGCGGCGCCTACCGCGGGTAACGGTGCAACTTGTAAAAGTTGTGCGCAATGTCCATGGATGAAAATGAACGATTTACAACGCCTAGCTAAGGTGCTGGAGACCGGCGAAAATGAAATACATATAGACGAAGCCGTAAGGGTAAAAGCGGCTCGCTCGCTAAAGCGTATGGTGGACTTTGCAAATGAGCATATTCGGCCCGGAATGAAAGTGACGGGTAATGCTTAAACTTTATGAAGTATGATGGTCGAGCGAGTGATGTAACTAATCACAGCGAAAAAACCGGTGTTTTACTGGTGAATTTAGGCACGCCAGAACGCCCGGTATGTCCAGGGCTACGTACCTATTTGTCTGAATTTTTAATGGATCCTCGGGTTATCGAGATACCAAAATTATTACGCTTGATATTGGTCAAAGGGATTATCATTAATGTACGCTCACATAAAAGCGCAGCAACTTACCGAAAGATTTGGACCGACGATGGTTCTCCTCTATTGACCAACAGTCTAAACCTCGGAGAAAGAGTCTCTTCGCAGTTAGGAGACGCTTTTCAGGTAGAAGTAGCTATGCGCTACGGAAAACCTAGTGTACCTGACAAGCTGCGTTTGCTGCATGAGCAGGGTGTGCGCAAGCTAGTCATTATACCGATGTACCCACAATATAGTGGCAGCACATCAGGATCTACTTTTGACGCCGTTGGGCAGGCGTTGAGCAAACAACGATGGGTTCCATCATTACATTTTGTAAGTCACTATTATCAGCGAGATGCCTATATCAAAGCGATAGGTGACTCCGTTAAAACGCACTGGGATAAGCATGGCCGTAATCAAAAGCTGTTGGTGTCTTTTCATGGAGTACCTAAAAAATACATAGAGCAAGGCGACCCGTATCAGGCGCAATGTAAAAATACCGCTGAACGCGTCGCTGAGTATTTAAAGTTGTCAGATGAGGAGTGGATATTGGTTTTCCAGTCACGCTTCGGTGCGCAAGAATGGCTTCAGCCATATTGTGATGAAACCCTTAAGTCTTTGCCTGAACAGGGTATTAAGTCTGTTGACATAGTTTGCCCAGGTTTTAGCGCAGATTGTTTGGAAACCTTAGAAGAGATTGAAGGCGAAAACAAAGAGTATTTCATGCAAGCTGGCGGTGAAGCGTACTCTTATATTCCCTGCCTAAATGATTCGAATGCTCATACTGAGCTGATGTCAGACATTGTTAAGTCGACTATTTAAGTATCTGTACTGAAGGCTCTCTTTATAACACCCGCTGAAGCTCTTACAAGCCCGGTGCTTGCCACTGGCCATCTTTGTCGTAATCTACATAAATAGCATTGCTAAAGGCATAGGGAGTAATATTTGGGTAAATTATGGAATAAATCTCGCTAGCGGGCCCTGATGTCTCGACAGTAACGAATGAGTCTTTGTTGAAGATTAGTGGTATTTTAATTTTTTGCCCTAGTTCTACACGCTGTTCAACTATTGTTTCACCATTAATTTGAACTTTTAGGCTCTCAACAGGAATCCAGTCTGCGCTATTAATAATGATTTCTAGCACGGCCTTATCGGCTTGAAGAGTGCCACCCATGGGCGTGCCATTTAAATTCAGGTCTAGCATTGGGCCGGTGGTGCCATAGGCATTACCTACTTTCAGTGCTGTCAGAAACTCAGACTGGTTGAACTGGTCGACTTTATCAGAACGCATAGCAACCATGGTACGTGGTAGAGCCACCTCTTGCGCGCTGTGATGGGAATCGCTATTCGCTGTTGCGGTAATTCTCTCGCCTTGTTTTAAAAAAGATAGCCAATCTTTGCGCACAGCTTCGATACGTTCTTGATGGTCATCATCGCTTGGATTAATGACTTCGATTAAATCAAAATCGATATCTCTCAAGTCTGTTTCGGGGTCAGCTTCAATCAGTACCGCGTTTTGACCTTCAGTTAAGGCTCGCTCTGGGTTGTAAGGATGGTTTGCGCTACCCATATGATCTAAATAGTGCGCTGATTCAATCAATTCTTCATGGTTATGCGGTAATTTGCCGCTTAAGGCCAAGTTAGCCCGTGGGTGATTGAGCTGTACTAAGACATCCTGGTTGAGCTGACGTACTGCATGGATCACATCCCGTATTCTTTTATCTTCATGATTGACCATACCGCGCCGATAACTATGGGCTTGAGGTCGAAAAGGGAAAAAATTAAAGTGCCCATTGGTAAACCGATTACGTTCGGTCTGAGCCAAACTGGTTACTTCAGCGGCGGCGATGGAAGTGATCTTTGTCGCTACCCCCATCGCTTTTATTAATGGCGCAAAGTCGACTGGTTTGTCGTGCTCGCTGGAGACCATAACCTCGCCATGTTCAGCAACAAAGCTGCGTACTCTAAGTGCGTCTGAGGTTGTGTTATCCCAGCTGCCTCCAGAGTGTACATGCAGGTCGCTCGCGATAAAATTTGGTGTTTGTACTACCTGTTTGGGAATGGCAAGACTCAGATCGTAGTTCTCACCTGACTTGATATCTATAGATGTTTGCTCCACCGAGTACTCTGGCCCACGAGTGGCATAGACCTTATAGCGCCCAGGTGCTAATAGAACTGATTTTTCATCACCTGCGACCCCGGCCATGAAAATTTGATTAACATTTTCTTTAAAATGTTCGCCATCTTTGTCAGTCACTGAAAAACCAGTAAGAGTATCACTGAAGTGGGGGTCTGCTGTGCCGTTGCTACCTTTGAATACCAATCGCATAGCGTGGCCTTGAGGCAAGCTTAAGGTCGCCGCTGGCGGCAGTTCCAGTAGGCCTAAATCAAGTTTTTGATTGGTCACTTTAATACTATGCGACTGACTACGCCCAGCTTTTCCTATATGGCGTATGGTGTAATTTCCCATCGGTACATGAAAACTAAAGCGACCGTCCTTTTGCGGTCGAACGAAAGTAAAAGGGGTGCCATCAGAAAAATCTATATGCAGAGCTGACGCAGGCTCATTAACTCGCCCTGATACAAGTGGTGCATGCGGTATGATTTGATCGGTAATACTTGCGACATCACCATGATTTGATACATAGATTTGTTCTTCTATCTCGAGGGAGTCCCCAACCGCTAAACTCATCAGCGGTATTTGCGGAACCTGCAATAGGCCAATATCATTTTCATCACCGATGTAAAATGTATCTGGCACGATGACCATGGCATTGATATCACTGTCTACCGCCACAAACGTGGGTATGGTGTAGAGGTTTTCTTGTTCTGTTTGTACCCTAATAGCGGATACTAACTGCCACCCATAAGCGATTCCATGTTCCACCCAAGGGGGCGAATGGTTAATAATGGTGTCGGCATTTCGTAGTGCAAATCTAATCGCACCAACAATGCCCCGTGAGGTGAAATTTTGGTTTTTAAAGCCATTACTTTTATTTAGGTTTTTGCTAGCAAACACAAAAGATTCCAGAGAGTTCGCATTGAGCTGCATTGGCAAATAGATATTGAATGTATTAACGTCTTCGGTGCGAGTTAGGCGTTTTGAAATAGACAGGACTGTAGGATCCCCTAGGCTTAATGAGTAGCGTGTTTGTTGTGTTACTCCCTCAGCCCCCAGTTGAACAATGATCGAGGCTGTTTCATTATTTTGTTGTAATCGAATATAGCGGCCATGCAGAACGTTATCACGCCGTCCTAGAAAATCTTGAGCCGTTGTGTATTGGTCGTCGTCTCGATCACAAAAACTCAAGTCAGTCAGCACCCCTCCTTTACTAGAGAACTCACCCTCATGTTGTATGTCACTAATTATTGCACAGAGCGTGCCGTTACTAATAAACCAGTCGCCAATACCTCCACTCGCATCGGGACCCCCTTGAATAAGCTGTGCCGCATTTTCAGGGGTAATTTGCTGTGCTGTTAGTGTCGGTTGCTTGGCACTAAGTTGGTTAGCATTAGTCGATGATGTAACCGATAACAGGGCTACAATTGCGATACTTAAGGAATACTTAAATGATTTTACTATCATGAAACTACTACTACTAATTAAGGCTAATCCATTACAATGCAGTTTATTCTTACAATTGTGTCCTATCAATTATTTTAGGGCATATTCAAATTACTTTTCCACGCTTTTTGCAACTGCAGAATCTGACCAATTTATTTGATCTTGCAATATTTTTGCGGCTTCTGTGTGAAACACAATATTCCAATGTTCGTCATCGTCAGGCAAAGGGTTGTCTTTGCGTGTATCGAGCATAACTGGCTCTAAGCCTAGTGAAGCACGATAGGCATTTAGTTGCGCTAGAGATTCGTTTTCTAATTGATCTCGCGTAGCTTGCCGAGATTTTTGGTTAAGTGACAACTCTTTAATGCTTTTATTTTCTGCAATTCTTTGTGAGTTTTGGCGCAATAACTTAAATGCCGGTGATTGAATAGAGCGTTTATGATGCAGTTCGCTAAGATCATTAATCATTAATTTAGGTATCTCAGAACTTTCGTAGTCGGCAGCATCTATAACCGACCAAGGCAAGGCATTGTCATAAGCTCGCTCACCAAACTCTTCATCTTCTACACCCGAATTTAGAACAATATCTGGCATAACTCCTTTGTGCTGCGTGCCGCTACCATTAATGCGGAAGAATTGCGCGTTAGTAAATTTGATTTGGCTTTCATGTTCTACTTTATCGCCATAACGCAAAGGTGCAACGCGTTGTACAGTACCTTTACCAAACGATCGTTCGCCAACAATAATTGCACGTCCATAATCTTGTAAAGCGGCCGCGAAAATCTCTGATGCTGATGCGCTATAACGATCAATCATGACTAATAAGGGTCCATCATAAGCCACCGAACTGTCTCTATCTCTGAGCACTTGACGTTTATCATTGGATGGTAGCACTTGAACCACTGGGCCTTGCTCAATAAACAAGCCAGTGAGACTAATGGCCTCGTTAAGATACCCACCGCCATTGCCACGCAAATCTATAATGAGGCCTTGGGAGTCAGTTTCTTCCATCTGTTCGATTAATTTACGTACATCGTAGGTTGTTGCGGTGTACTTAGCACCATTGCGTGCTTGATTTGAATTAGAGTAAAAAGATGGGATGCTAATGACCGAGTAGTTGCGCGTTTGCTCACCATCAGGAATTTCCACCTGACTGAGTTTGGCTGCTTGATCTTCAAGTTGAATTACGTCACGCACTAATTCAATGTATTCAGGGGGTGAGCCTGGAGCGCTGTCACCAGACAAAATTCCCAAATTAACTTTGGTGCCTTTGTCGCCGCGAATCATTTGTACCACATCCATTAAACGCCAGCCAATAACATTAATCGCTTCTTCGCCATCTTGAGCCACCGAAACAATTTTATCTTCTGGTTTAATTAATCCACTGCGTTCGGCTGGGCCACCTTTAATAATGCGGTTGATCACCGTGTAGTCTTCTTCGGTTTGTAGTGCTGCGCCAATACCTTGTAGTGATAAGGATAAGTTAATACGAAAGTTTTCAGCTGTCGCATCTGACATATATTGAGTATGCGGGCCTAATTCTTTGGCGTAGGCGTTCATAAACCACTCAAAAACTTCTTCAGCCTTGAGCTGAAAAGTTACGTCATATTGACGTTGATAGCGACGCCGCAGATTTTTTCGAATTTCCATGATCGGTGTTTCCGCCATGACTTGCTGCAAGGTGTCATTCTTAATGCGTTTAAACCATCGGTCTTTGACCTCACTTTTTGTTTTTGCCCATTCAAACTCATCGCGATCAATAGTGATTGTTTCATCTTTACTAAAATCAAAGTCAGTGTCGATTATATCGAGTGCCAATTCTGTGCGCTCCTTCATGCGTTTTCGATAATGTTTGAATATTTCGAATGCTACTTCGGCATCACGTTTCTTCAAAAAGTCATCTAACTTGAATCGGTATTTATCAAATTTTTTGATATCCGCTTGTGTGAAATAGACTTTATTAGGGTCTAAGGATTTTAGATAGCCATCCAAAATTCGAGACGACAATTCGTCATCAAGAGTGCTCCTAGTGTAATGACCATAAGTAAGGTGATACAAAGTCTGATGGACATCTTCATGCAGCTCATCATTCATGGTCAATTCGGAGGCTTTAATGCTAACGACATCTCCCATACTGGCAGTATTTACACCCAATAACAGGGTAATAAATAACGTTAGTCCAGTAGTCTTGCTGGTTACAGTTTTTGCAAAAGAATTGAATTGATAAATCATGTAAGCTACCCGTAGTTATTAAGTGTTAAGCTAACACACCATAGTACTATAGAGTAGTCTAAAGTGTGAAAGCTGGCGTGCATTTCCAAACTTTAATCAACGTAGGCTGTAAATGGCTCGTGTATAATAGAATTTTTTGATTTTGAGGATAAAATGGAACAAGAATTAGTATTGTTGATAAGTGTATTTGTAGGGGGTTTGGTGATGGGTGTGATATCCATGTTGATTATCAACAAAGTGAGCACGGGCTCAGGATCGCCATCCAAATTGAAGCGTGAAATGGAAGACTATCAAGCGCAAGTCGAATCGCACTTCGAAGAAACATCCAAAAAATTCAAAGATATGACGGATCAATATCAAGATCTATATCAACATTTATCGGTCGGCGCCACCACTCTTTGTCGTCCTGAAAACGTCGCTCCTGGATTGGCTGATCAAAGCACGGGCAGTACTCAGGCATTACCTTCTAGTGCTTCCGCTAACAATATTGCTTCCGCTACCAAAGTTAGCGATAAAGCATCGACTAAGGATAATCCAAAAACAGTCGATAAAACGGTTAAACAGAAGACGCAAAAACATAAAACGGCGCCTGCGACGCAAGCAAAAAAACCAGCCAATAAAGAAACTGATAGGAAAGCGCCTAAAAAGTAGCGAAGTTCTAGATTGTTGGGCTTGCCCGAATTTGAGTTCAATATATTTAGTGCTGCGATTATGGTTTCCTTAGTTCGATTTCTCTTTAAACTAAAATTAGAGTAAATTGCGCAGGGTTTTAATTTCCGTTACGTAATAAGGACAAGAAAACACAGATGAGCATTCATCTTTATTAATTAAAAACTAATTCTTAATTGAAATACGCTTGAGGAAATTACAATGAAATACACTATTTTAATCGCCGCACTGTTTAGCCTATTTATCAGTGCAGCCACAATCGCCCAAGATAACACTAATTCGACTGAAGAAAGTGCGGGCGAGAGAGGTGAACGTTCAGGCAAGCACGGTCATAGATTTAAAAAACGTCTTGCTAAGAAGGCCAAACGCATGTTCAGTAAAGTCGATACCAATGGAGATGGAGCGCTGGATTTGAATGAATTTTTACAAAATGCCGAACAACGTTTTCAGAAAATGGATTTAAATGGTGACGGTAGCGTTACACCAGAAGAAGCGAAAGAAGCTCACCAAGCAATGCGCGAAGAGTACCGAGCAGAAAAACGCGCGAAGCGCGAAGCGCGCGGCGATTCTGAGTAGCATCAATTTAATACCGAGGCCATAGCGCTGTGTATCAACAACTGAATGATGCAGACTTAATGAGCTTGGTGGTTGCTGGCAACCACCAAGCTTTTGCGCAAATAGTTGAACGCCATACTGACCGTTTTTTTGCACTCGCTTATCGCAGTTTGCAAAATCAAACTGATGCCGAAGATGTAGTGCAACAAGCTTTTATAAAGCTTTGGCAAAAACCAGCGGCTTGGAATTCTGATAAAAGCCAGTTTACCACTTGGTTTTATAGAGTCATTGTAAATGCGTGTCATGACCTAAGGCGTGGCAATAAACGGGTGGTTGATGTTGATGATGAAATTGTGTACGCAGCGGTACAACCAGATCAGAGTGAACAGCAAAACCTAGAATATGAACAAGATGCGCGTTGGAAACAAAAATGTGTAGAGCATGCAATGGGCAAGTTGCCTGAGTCTCAGCGCGATGCTTTAAATCTGGTGGTATACGCTGAAATGCCGCAAAAACAGGCTGCCGACGTTTTAGGAATTAGCTTAAAGGCACTAGAGTCACTATTGGTGAGAGCAAAAAAGTCGATGATTAAGACTATCAACTCTGTGCAACGTCAAGAGTCGGCTCAACGAGAGTCGGCTCAACGAGAGTCGGCTCAACGAGAGTCAGCTAAACAAATGAGAGCAGAGGTTAGATTATGAATAATAGTACCCGTGATTCGAAAATGTTTCGCATAAGATATCCCTTAGAAGCAGTGTCAGATACTCAGAACCTTCAACACAAGATTTTATCGGCAACACAAGACCTCGAGCAGGAAATAGAACAGCACCCAGGGATAATGAAAGCACCAGTAAGGCGTGGCTTCTTTAATATTTTTGGTCGGCCTGAATTTTTTGCTATGGCAGCGGCTAGTATTGCCGCGCTTACGATAGCGCTTTTTTTATGGTCACCAAGCATGACAAACGTTGGCAGTGATGCCGATAGTAGCAAGAATATTGCTGCCAATACCGAGGCGACTACTAATACAGAACCACCTTTAAGTGAATTTGCAACTTATGAATTAGAGTTTCAAGAGCTTTTACTATCAGAAGATGAGTTGTTGTTTGCACAGTTATAAAAGCTTTTAGCGGCGTCTGAAGATGAGTTCGCTTTTTTGGTTGTCGATCAAATAACCGTAATTCTGATTTACGCCGTTGAGCAGGTCGGTCCCCAATAATCCTTGAAAGCGATTGTCGCGCCCAAGATCAATCTCAGCAACTACTAAATCTTGTATTCTGAAGCGTCCTAAGCTTATCCTTTTCACTCGATAAAGCGGTGCTTCTGTACGTCCATTGGCGGTGTTAATCTGGATGCTACGACCAAGCGGCTCCAAACCAAGTCGCTGGATCACTTCTGCAGATAAGGATGTGATAGAAGCACCGGTATCTAATAGCATAGGTACCGGTCTGTTATTGAAGCTTATATTGGCGACAAAGCTAGTGCCGACTTTAGTTAGTGGCACCACAATATCCGAAGCTTGTGTGTTGTTAGTTTGCTTCGCTACTTGATCAAGCCGTTTACGTTGTCTTTCATCGTTTATTTGTGCAAGCACTTGCTTTGCTAAATTGCCTAGCTCAGGGTCGTATTGTAAGACGTCTAAAATTTGCCTAGCTGCATCAAAATTTTTCAAGCTGATTTGTGCTTCAGCCAACGACAGTTGAAAGTGCGCGTGAGTTGGGTGTGCTTCATACAGACGTTGAAACAGATCACGAACGCTTACATAGTCATCATTTTTTTGTAACTCAGTTTTATATAAATTAGCGACCTTAGTTAGTTCAATCAGCTTGCGCTCGAGTAAATCGGGGCGATGTTCAAGTATGCTATAACGAATATAAGCATCAACCGCCACAGGGTAATTATTAAGTGATACGGCCAATTGTCCCATCAGGTCCCATGCGTCTAGTTCATTGAAATACTGACTAAAACTTTTTAATAGGGACAGGCTATTCCTGGTTTGTCCGTCATTTTGTAGTTGTTGTGCCTGCGCGATAAAAATGTTCTTTAGCTTGTTCGCTTGATTACTGTTGAGACCAGAATAGATCAGGTTCGCTTGATCAACGGCTGCTTCGTAATGGCCATCGATTAATTTTTGTCTAATCAGGTCAAAATTATCATTTAGCGAAACTGTCTTTTTTTCAACAAGCCTTGTGTTAGACGCATCAACACGTTTACTCTGAGAAACCGGAGTGGTTGTAGCAACACTGCTGGCACCATCATTCGAGCCGTTATTATCGGCAATTTTCCACACTCCCCAACCACCTACGGCGATTAAAGTACATATAGATAGGATAGTTGAGTAGCGCACAGTCATTTTGTAATTATAGGAATTTAATAGTTTGAATATTCTAATTCAATGCATGCATACTGATCCCACGCTGCTGGTCAGTCATACATGGGCTTGGTATTATAGACCGCCCAAAATTAGAAGCAATTACAAGTAGAGAAACTAAAATGATTAAGTCTGACCTGAATGATGTATTTATTGTATCTGCAGCACGCACGGCAATTGGCGGCTTTGGTGGTACTTTAAAGGGTGTTGCCCCTGTGGATCTAGGTACTCATGCGAGCGCAGAAGCGGTTAAACGCAGTGGTATAGACCCTCAGACCGTTGGATCAAATGTTGTTGGTCATGTTTTACGTACAGAAATTCGTGACGCTTATATTTCGCGGCGCATTGCTCTTAATAGTGGATTGCCAGTGCATACTCAATCTCTCACTTTAAATCGTTTATGCGGATCGGGTTTAGAGGCGATTACTTTCGCCACGCAGCAATTGCAATTGGGTGAAGTGGGGGTCGCTGTGGCCGGTGGTGCTGAATCAATGAGTAGTTCGGCGCACTTACTGACTACCAACCGATGGGGTCAGCCTATGGGCGATGGAAAAATACAAGACGAACTTACTGGCGCCTTAACCGATCCCTTTGGCGTAGGGCATATGGGGATTACTGCAGAAAATTTATCAGAAAAATACAGTATTAGTCGCGAACAACAAGACGAGCTTTCTTTACAGAGTCAGCAACGAGCTAGCAATGCTATTGAGCAAGGCTATTTTAAAGACCAAATCGTACCGTATGAAATTAAGACGCGAAAGGGTGTCACAGTATTCGATACTGATGAGCACCCTAAAGCTGGCAGCACCATGGAAGGCCTTGCAAAACTGCGCACCGTATTTAAAGAAGACGGTACTGTGACAGCAGGCAACGCTTCGGGAATTAATGACGGTGCAGCAATGGTAGTGCTCGCTAATCAAGAACAAGTTGATGCACAAAAATTGGCACCAATGGCTAGGGTAGTCTCTTATGGTCGTTGCGGCGTGCCGAATGAAATTATGGGCATCGGTCCAGTTGGCGCCTGTACTATCGCACTGGAGCGCGCTGGCTTAAAGGTTAGTGATATGGATGTTATTGAATCAAATGAAGCATTTGCAGCGCAAGCTTTGTCGGTTGCTAAGGAGTTAGAGCTGCCAAATGATAAAACCAACCCAAATGGTGGGGCGATTGCTTTGGGGCATCCGATTGGTGCCAGTGGTGCGATCCTAATGACCAAATTGATTTATGAATTGCACCGAGTGGGCGGTAAATATGGCTTAGTCACTTTATGCATTGGTGGCGGACAAGGAATAGCAATGGTTGTCGAAGCAGCATGATCAAAAGATAGGGTGTTTTAGCAATCCAAGTTCGGCGACTATAATGACGGATTCAAAGACGTCTGAAAAATACATAAGGCATATTCGAAGCTTTGTTAAACGCGAAGGTAAACTAACCAGTGGGCAAAGTAATGCCATTGAACAATTGTGGCCGACCCATGGTGTTAATTTTGAGCCTGAGCTTCTCAATTTGTCAGAGTTGTTTGGCCGCAAAGCCGAAACTATTTTAGAGATTGGGTTTGGCAATGGTTTGTCCTTAGCCGAGATGGCTGAAGCTAATCCTGAAACGAATTTTTTCGGTGTGGAAGTACATAGGCCTGGGGTAGGGAGTTTACTGGTGCAGGTAAAGCGGCGTAATTTGCAAAATATTAGAGTTTCACAACATGATGCTGTGGAAGTTTTAGAACAACAAGTGAAGGATAGTTCTATGCATCGAATACAAATATTCTTTCCTGATCCTTGGCATAAAAAACGTCATCATAAGCGACGCCTCATTCAGCCTTCCTTCGTAGATACCTTAGTGAGTAAACTTGCCAAGGGAGGCATAATTCATGTCGCCACCGATTGGCAAAACTATGCGGAACATATATTAGAAACCTTGAGTGCTAATAGTGCTTTGATAAATACAGCCTCTGACTATGTGCCGAAGCCGGATTATAGACCTAGTACCAAATATGAAGAGCGCGGTCGGCGCTTAGGTCATGGTGTTTGGGATTTAGTATTTGCCAAACGATAATTGTTTTATAGAGCACTAGCTCATTGATTCGTCGCCTGTAAAGGTATCGATTCTTATTAGGTTGTTACCATCAGATTCAATCAAAAACTCGATAGGGCGGCAACAAATGTAGCAGTCTTCTATAGTGTGATGATTGCCCTGACTTAAATCGATAAAGGCAGTAAAGCCTTCTCCGCAGTACGGGCAATAAACTTCTTGTTCGTGAAACATGCGATAATATTAGCAAGTTTTTTCTATAGCATATCGATAATGATGAAAAACCAACCTGAATGGTGGGATCCGTATTCCTGCCAGCCATACAAAATGGCCGATCAAGACAAACCCAGATCAGGTTTGGCTAACATTATTGAATATAGCAAAGTGGCTGCATCAAACCTACTTGGCTTGCCTGCTATTAGCTACCAATATCTAAAACTAAAGCCGAAGCCAGCTGAAATACCTGCTGATCAGTTTATCGGCTTGAGTATTTCACCAGATCATAACTATCAAAATGCATTGCTAGAAATGGTCGACGAGTTAGGCGTAAAACAATTACTGTTACGCATTCCAAGCTGGGATTTAAATGCGATTGATGATTACGTAAAGTTTTTAGAAAGTTTTCCCAAGCATGAGTTTGTCATTAATGTTTTGCAGAGTAGAGACAGTGTGACGAATCTGGCCGCTTGGCAACGACAAGTGGCAGACATAATCAAAGCAACTCAGCATATCACCAACACCTATTGGATTGGCAATGCGGTTAATCGTACTAAATGGGGCTGCGCGCACTCTGGGCAAGCCTTGGATTTGCAAGTCATGGTTGAAGAGTTACGGAGTGAGTTTGACGATCTAAATTTGCTCGGTTCGTCGATTATCGATTTTGAACCATTGCTAAGTTGGCGTACTCTTTGGAATTTTCGCAATTACCATTTGCAAGCAAATGCCGCCTTGTTATATGTCAATCGACGTCACTCACCTTATGGCACACAGTACGGTATATTTGATTTAGAGAATAAGTTGCGACTTGCCAAAGCGATGACGTGTTTATCAAATCGTTGTGATGATAGCCTTTGGATTACCGAAACGAACTGGCCTTTGTTAGACACCAAGCCTTACACACCTAATTCTGGCAAACCCACTCGCACGGTGGACGAAGAAACTCAGGCAAAATATTTAAAGCAATATTACCAAATAGCATGGCAAACAGGTTGGGTAGATCGAGTGTATTGGTGGCAGCTTATTAACCCAGGTTATGGGCTGGTTGATCATCGTGGTGGTAGTCTGCGAAAGATGCCTTCTTTCTATGCCATGCAAGAATTACTACAAGGCGATTTACGTGCGCTGCCTATAAATGATTGGTCAGCTTAATTCTAGAATTTTTAGAGCTTAGTAACGCCGTTTTCTCCACCGAGTAGCAGAACATCCGCAGGCCGTGCTGCGAATAAGCCATTAGTGACTACCCCTGCTAATTGATTCAATTTTTGTTCGAGTTCAATTGGTTTTTCAATCTTCATATCATGCACATCAATGATCATATTACCGTTATCGGTAATGACGCCATCGCGCAATATTGGATTGCCACCGAGTTTTACAATTTGACGTGCGATATACGACTTTGCCATAGGGATTACTTCCACAGGTAACGGAAACGCACCGAGCGTATCCACAAGCTTAGAGTCATCAGCTATGCAAATAAATTTATCACTGGCGGCCGCTACGATTTTTTCTCTAGTTAGTGCCGCACCACCGCCTTTAATTAAATTTAAATGCTTAGTCGATTCGTCTGCGCCATCTACATAAATCGGTAGATCGCCAACCTGATCAAGTTCCATGACTTTAATACCATGCCCGCGAAGTCGCTCAGCAGAGGCTTCTGAGCTTGCTACCGCGCCATCAATTTGGCCTTTTATCTTAGCTAGTTCATCAATGAATAAATTGGCAGTAGAACCAGTACCAACACCAATTACCCAGTCCCATTCGATGTATTCAATGGCCGCTTCGGCCACTAGTTGCTTAGCTTGTTCTGGTGTCATTTTATGTTATCCATTTAATTTAAGTTTTAAACTGTTTTCAAGCTCTTAATTATTTAAACCCTGCTATAACTTACGTAATCAAAAGTAGGGGCGGTGTCAGTGATTTTTGTTCGTGCTGTTTCTTTAAATTCAGCAGACGAAAAATTAGGAAAGAAGGTATCGGCCACAGGGGCGTCATGCACTTCAGTTATCTCTAGTGTGTGAGCGTGCGCCATAAAGAGCTTATAGATTTGTCCACCGCCGATCACAAAACTCTTTTTTGGATCTTCCTGTTTGGCAATCTCTAAAGCATTATCGATTGATTTAGCAACGCTAACTCCATCGGCCGACCAGTTCGCATCACCAGTGAGCACTATATTCAAACGACCTGGTAAAGCACGACCTATAGAGTCAAACGTTTTACGTCCCATAATAATTGGCGAGCCCATGGTCAATTCTTTAAACCTAGGTAAGTCTCCGGGTAAGTGCCACAACAATTGGTTGTTACGCCCCATTTCGCCATTTTCACCAATAGCGGCAATTAATATTATTTCCATATGTTATTAAACTGCTATGGGTGCGCGGATGCTTGGCATGGCTTGGTAGTTGAGTAATTCAAAATCATCGTATTCAAATTTAAACAAGTCAGTCACCTGCGAGTTTAATTTCATGGTCGGTAACTCAGTCGGTTTACGACCCAATTGTTCTAGCACTTGTTCTTGATGGTTATTGTATATATGCACATCGCCAAAGGTATGAACAAATTCACCAAGCTCAAGCTCGCATACTTGCGCAACCATCATCGTGAGTAGGGCATAGCTAGCAATATTAAAAGGCACGCCCAAAAATAAGTCAGCGCTGCGTTGATAAAGTTGGCAGCTAAGTTTCTTGTCATGCGAGACATAAAATTGAAATATGGTATGGCAAGGCGGTAGGCCTGCTTTTGCCATTTCCTCAATTTCCGCTGGGTTCCATGCGGACACAATCAAGCGCCGTGAACTCGGATTAGTCTTGATCTCATTAACTACCCAATCCAGCTGATCGATGCCAGAGAAGTTACGCCATTGCTTACCATAAACTGGGCCGAGTTCACCCCATTGCTTAGCAAACGCCGCATCATTTTGAATGCGGATAGCGAATTCGTCTAGACGCTCTTCCCATTCACATGAGTGCCGAGTGATTTTTTCGGCCAGACCTTGTTGTTGTAAATAATTTTGAAATGGCCACTCGTTCCAAATACTAACGCTGTTGTCTACCAGATACTTGATATTGGTATCGCCGCGAACAAACCACAGCAACTCATGAATAATGCCGCGTAGGTAAACCTTCTTAGTCGTTAGTAAGGGAAAACCTTTTGACAAATCACAACGTATTTGCCGACCAAAAACACTGCGTGTTCCAGTGCCAGTACGGTCGTCTTTACCAACGCCGTTATCGTAAACATCTTGCAGTAGGTCTAGGTAGGCTCGCATCTTAAAATTTATCGGGTGTTAGTATAGGCGAGATTTAGCTTTCGCGTTCTATCGCTCTATAGCCTATATCGGTACGACAGAACATGCCATCCCAACTTATCTTTTGTATAGTTTGGTAGGCTAATTTTTGCGCTTGTGTCACTGAATTGCCCAAGGCAGTAACGCACAGTACTCGGCCACCAGCCGTGACTATTTTCTTATCGCCAACATCTGTGCTAAAAGCCGTACCAGCTTGAAAAGTTTTGCAAGAGTCGGTATCGCAGTCGTCTAAGCCAGAAATTACCAAGCCTTTAGCATAATCATTTGGATAGCCCCCAGCCGCTAGCACGACACCCACTGCCGCTCGCGGATCCCACTCTGCACTCACTTGATCTAAACGTTTTTCTAACGCAGCTATGCACAGGGTAGATAGATCAGATTTCAAGCGCATCATAATCGGTTGCGTTTCAGGGTCACCAAATCGGCAGTTGTACTCCAATACTTTTGGAACACCGTCTGCATCAATCATAATTCCCGCGTATAAAAATCCGGTATAGGGATAGCCGTCTTTCTTCATGCCGACGACGGTTGGTTGAATCACTTCACGCATTATACGATCGTGCATTTTATGGTCTATTACAGGGGCTGGAGAGTATGCGCCCATGCCGCCGGTATTCGGGCCAAGGTCACCATTATCGCGTGCCTTATGGTCTTGTGAGGTGGCTAAGGGCAATATATTGTCGCCGTCGACCATACAGATAAAACTAGCTTCTTCGCCTGCTAAAAATTCTTCCACCACCACTCGTGCACCAGCGTCACCAAATTTATTATCAAGCAGCATATCGCGCGCGGCTTCTTGTGCTTGATCTATACTCTCAGCCACGATCACCCCTTTGCCTGCCGCAAGGCCGTCGGCTTTTACTACGATTGGTGCCCCTTGTTCGGCTATATAAGTACAGGCTTTATCCGCATCTGTGAAGACTTGGTAGGCTGCGGTGGGAATACTATGTTTAGCTAAAAAGTCTTTGGTAAAGGCTTTAGATCCTTCGAGCTGTGCCGCGCCTTGAGTGGGTCCAAAACAATTTAAACCTGCTTTAGCAAAGGCATCGACTACACCTATTACTAAGGGTGCTTCTGGCCCAACAATGGTCAGCTCGATATCGTTAGCCCGTGCAAATTCAACTAAAGCAGCAATATCGTCAACCTTGATATCTATATTGCTAACTTTAGCTTCGTTTTGAGTGCCAGCGTTGCCGGGAGCCACATAAACATGTGAGGTAGTATCTGCTTGAGCAACTTTCCACGCTAAGGCGTGTTCTCGACCGCCGTTACCAATAATTAAAACATTCATAAATTAGAAAACATCCTAGGCTAGTTGAGAGGGTTACGCGCAAAAATTAGACAAATTGCATTTTACCTTGCGTGTAGGAAAATGTCTTGAGTTGAGTCCGATATGCGGACGAAAAAAATGACGCCTCGCATTAGCAGGGCATCATTTTTAAAAACACTAATCTAAAATTTTTAAACTACTAGTGCTTGTAAACATTACGGCATTGGTTAATTGGAATCTTCTGCAGCGCCTTCTTGCACACCTTTAGAAAATTCCTCTAAGCCTTTGAGAAACTCACCTACTTGTTTGCCTGCTTCTTCAGGTGTCATGTCCTCGAAATCTTCGAGTTTTTTAGCAGCCTCACCCAAGCTTCCTTCTTTATATTCTTGTTGTAGCTCTTCACTTATTTTGTTCCAGTTTTCCGCTGTGTCCAAGAAGTTCCTCGCGGTTCTCTCAGAACTGACGTTGTAGATGATGCCCAGAGCGGCTAATATGCCAAACACCAGTTTGGACGTACTTGCATTTAGTTTATGCACTTCGGTGCTGGCGACATAGGCGAGAAAAGCAACCCAAGCAGTATGTATGATTCCGGCGATATAGGGAATAAAAGAGATCACAGTTACTATCGGCATAATCGAAAAAGTGTAGGCAAGGCAGCGATAGGCTGCTTCATAGTTTTTGTCCGAGCCCATTAATTTCCAAATTACAAACAGAAATGCAGCGCCGATAAAACTGCCAATGACGCTGAAAATCAACATGAAAAAAATAGCTCCAATACCTATTGCTGTACCAAAGCCGATACCAACCATGCCGAGTCCTAAGAGGCTAAATAGCAATGTTATAATTCCAGTTATTGCGGCCATAACCACAACGAAAATAACGGGTTCAGTATAACCACCGACGGTGGGCATAGACTTATAGAACCCTATCGGGTTAGTAATGACGGCTTTTGCGGTGTCAATGACCGTGCCTAGATTAAAGCCAGCTGGTGCAGTATGGTCAGCTTTATCTTGGGATTCATGATTGCTTGAATTTTCATCAGACATAGGATGCGCTCCTCGGTTTCTCATTTAAGTTTTAAATAGTTACACGTGTCTAGTATATATAGTTTTCAACAATACATTCTAGCTGGAAATTACAAAAAGCCGGGCGATTGACATCGCTGAGAAATTACTCAGCGCCGTCAAAATTAAGCTGACGCCAAGCTTCATAGGCAACAATAGCCACCGTGTTAGATAAATTCAGGCTGCGATTGTTGGGCGCCATAGGCAAGGTTAATTGGTAGTCTAAATTAACGGATTGGCGTACCTCAGTGGGTAATCCGCGCGTTTCTGGACCGAACAAAAAGTAATCATTGCACTGGTAGTGTGCTTGCGCGTAATTTTGTTGACTGTGGGTGGAAAGAGTGAATAAACGTGCAGGTTTTTCATTGTTTAAAAAGGACTGATAGTCGGCGTGCAGGGTTATTTTGTCCCAGTCCGAATAATCGAGCCCGGCGCGTCGTAATTTCTTATCATCAGGGATGAAGCCTAAGGGTTCAATCAGGTGTAATTTGGCGTTCACATTGGAACACAAGCGAATAATATTGCCAGTATTAGGTGCAATCTCTGGCTCGAATAAAACAATGTTAAACATAT
>CAZHEL010000011.1:8197-51245 GCA_964531625.1 uncultured Gammaproteobacteria bacterium | reverse complement strand
TATATTCTTATTGATCAATATAGGCATTTAATGTGTGGCTAGTGCCAACAAGGTCACTGAGCTTTAGGCTCATAATTTATGGGAACAGCTTTAGTCAGAAGTTCGGTTTAACTACTGCTAGCACTACGATTACGCCTAAGGCAAATACTGGTAGTTCGTTCATCACGCGATAAAAAACATGTGAGTGCGTGTTTTTATCTTGTTTGAAGCGCCAAATAACCACACCACACCAAATATGATAAATGAGCATAAGCCCGACAAAGAATAGCTTTGCAATCATCCAATTAGGTAAACCCCAATAGGTGAGCAACCACAAGCCAAAAACAATGGTGGCGATGGCCGAAGGAGTCATTATTTGGTAATAGAGTTTGCGCTCCATTATTTTGAAACGATCATTACTAATTTCGTCATCGCTTAAGGAGTGGTAGACAAATAGGCGGGGCAGGTAAAAAATACCTGCGAACCATGAAACCATAGCGACGATGTGAGCGGCTTTTATCCAGAGCATTTTTCAGTTTACCTCTAATAAATAATCTTGCAACATGCTGTCGAGCATTTCGCGACCTCGCTGCGTGGGAATTACAAGTCTGTCGTTAATATTAATTAGACCTTGTTTTTCATGCAGTGCGAGTTGTGCTTCGATCATATCACTTGGCAAGTGGGTGCGTTGCTCGAATAGGTCTAAGCCGAAGCCAGTTTTTAGGCGCAAAGCATTCATCATGAATTCGAATGCGATTTGGTGGGGCTCGATTCGATTTATGCCACCAGTAAACGCCTGATCTTGTTGAGCGCTGTTACTGTAACTAGCAGGATGCTTTATTTTCCATGTACGAGTCACATTGCCGCTTGAGTCAGTAATTTTACCGTGCGCGCCCGCACCAATTCCCAGATAGTCACCAAACTTCCAATAGTTAATATTGTGCTCACACACTTGTTCATCTCGAGCATAGGCAGAGACCTCATATTGAGAAAAACTAGCGATGCGCAGCTCGGTTTGAATTGCTTGTTGCATCTCCCATAGGCTCTCGTTGTCTGGTGTTACCGGGGGCTTGTGGTGAAATAATGTGTTTGGCTCGATAGTCAGTTGATAACAAGAAAGGTGACTGGGCTCCAGTTCTATTGCTTTCTGGACGTCTGCAACACTTTCATCAAGCGTTTGGGCAGGTAGGCCAAACATCAAATCTATATTGAAATTATCAAAGCCAGCATCTTTGGCATATTGGATTGCTTGTATAGCTTCATTGCCACTATGTATTCGACCGAGCGATTTTAGGTGTTGTTTATTAAAGCTCTGAATGCCAATGGACAATCTATTGACCCCTGCTTCTCTAAAGCCGATAAACTTTTTGGCCTCGCTGCTACCCGGATTAGCTTCTAAGGTAATCTCAACATCATTTTCAAGGTAACTATCGAGATTATTTATAAGGCGCACAAAACTATCTGCACAAAAAAGTGAAGGAGTACCACCGCCAATAAAAATCGAACTGATTTTTCGATCTTGCAAAGACTCAGAAAAAGTTGCTAAGTCTCTCTCAAAATCTTGCAGCACGGCATCTATGTAAGCAGGTTCGCTAACTTCGCTGCGAGCTAGGTGTGAATTAAAATCGCAATAGGGACATTTTTTCTCGCACCACGGAATATGAATATACAGACTGAGTGGAATATTGTTGGCGCTAGGCATGGGCGAATACTGTCACGGAACTCACTAATTCTAAAGAGTAGACTCAATAATTTAGAGTCTTAAAAGCTTCCACAGCAAGAGCAAACGGTTAAATTTCTAATTTCCATTACGTTTAAAATCTCGATGAGAGCGTATAGCGCGCTTGTCGGGCTTGCGGCGGTCAATATCGACTTTGGGTTGTTGTGCTAATTGTTCTTTTAGCGCTTGGCGCTTGGCGATGCTATCGGTTGTTTCTGCATATAATTTCTGAGCGACCGTTGCCGAGCCGCGTTTCTCACTTAAGCCTAGCACTTCGATTTCCTTTTCGTACAAACCTGATTTAATCGTCAAGTAATCACCCACGACTATGTTTGAGGCGGGCTTGCTGGCTTGTTTATTTAGATAAATTTGCCGGTTTTTGATGGCTTTGATCGCAAGTTGGCGAGTTTTATAAAAGCGTGCCGCGCACAACCATTTGTCGGTTCTAACTGATTTTAATTGATTGTTCATATACAGCACCTTTAACGGTTTCTAACAAAAAATACCAAAAATAGGCATTTAAACGCTAAATTTAATGAAAAATGACATAAATTCGTCATGTGAATTCGCTATACTATTATTCGGAAAAGAGATATTGGGTATTATAAAGACGCTATAAACAAAGGAAATGACCTAATTATTTATAGTATTTGTACAAACAAAATAAAAACAGCGGAGAGTGTGTTCTTCGCAAATAAAAATGAAATCGTTGACAGAAGTGGGAGTATTGGCAGTTAAATCAGATAGAGCATTCTTTAGTGTAATGCGTGGTGTTCTATTGTTTACTTGTTCTGCCTTTTTGCTAGCTGGTCAAGTTCAAGCGGATGAACTTCTTGACCCTATTCAATTAGATAATAAACCAAGCCTAATGTGGTTATCCACTGATGTAAATGTTTCGTCGTTTACAAGCAGTAACTATGACTCATTTTTGGGCTCTGGCGAGTTATGGGCAAATAACTGGGGAGTCAGTGCTAGCTTATTACAGAATGACTCTGATGACGTATTTGGTCTTCCTCGCGATAGTGAATATTTAAATTTAGACGTTAAGCGCCGATTTGGAGGACTAGAGTCTTCCAACTTCCAATTAGGACTTGGTTGGCGAGAATTAAATATTGATGAACAGTTTGAGGCCAGTGGTCCTAAACTTTCGTTAAGCGGGCGTTTAAATATTATTGACAACTTCAAAGTCTATGGAGCCACCGCTTATTTTCCTGAGCTTGATGATGAGCTGAGCAATAGTGATGCCACTGCGTATGAATTTGAAGCTGGTTTACTTTATCAACCGATCCCTTCAATTTCATTTAAAGCCGGCTATCGTATTTTTGAGTTAGATTTAGCGGATCCGATTATCGAAGACATTGGTTCTAGTTCTGGCTTTTTGTTTGGCACCGATGTCAGTTGGTAATGGATTGTTACTGGCATTTTGTTAATGAGATTTGAGAAAGCTGTTTTAGATATAAGCGTTTAGATTAGTTATTTTCGGTCAAGGAAAGAGTTGAGCATGGCATGCTAATCAGCGATAAAGACTTAGCTAGGATAGCCGAGCATGTTCCAATAGAAGGTACTGAAGATTGTTTGGTCCGCGCTGCGGTTGCCATTATTCTACGTGATGGTGAGCGGGGCACTGAGTTTCTCTTAATGCAACGCGCGATACACGATAATGATCCATGGTCAGGTCAAATTTCATTTCCTGGGGGGAAAATTGACCCTAAAGATAACTCGGCCAAGGCCGCTGCTATTCGCGAAGCTGATGAAGAAGTTAATGCTAAATTAGTTGAGCAAGATTACATCGGCCGTTTGGATGATATCTACGGTTTTAAAATC
Source organism: uncultured Gammaproteobacteria bacterium (assembly GCA_964531625.1). Lineage (GTDB taxonomy): Bacteria > Pseudomonadota > Gammaproteobacteria > Arenicellales > Arenicellaceae > Arenicella. Next base: position 47,722 of record CAZHEL010000011.1, on the reverse strand, counting down.
GATCATATTCATAGTGTGCGAGTATCTAGTTTTGTGTTTAAAGTAGATCGTGAACTAGATTTAATACCTAATCATGAAGTTGCGAGTTTAGTATGGCTGCCGATTAGTTATTTAGAAAATGCTAACAATGTTTATGAGCATTATGCTTCACAAAACCCTACACTGAAGATGCCTGCGGTATTGATTGATCGAAACCAAGAACAAATACTATGGGGCTTAACACTGCGTATGTTGTCTCAACTATATCAATTGCTAGATCTGCCCATGGCCGTGTTTAGCCAGCAACAGAGAAAAGAGTTGCTTGATATTCAAAATCGAAATATCACCAGTAAAGAAATTAAAGATTTACGTAAAAACCGCCTTAAGGAAAGTGTTTGAGCATGGTCGCTGCTAGTTCTACAATGCAAAACTTAGGCAGCTCGGCGTATTCTTTTGAGTTGCCTGATGTCGCTAATACTAATACCTTGGTAAGGTTAGCCGATTACGTCGATCAGCCTGTGTTGCTTATGTTTATCTGTAATCATTGCCCTTATGTGATCCATATTATAGAGCCGCTCGTAAAAATCGCGAATTCGGCGCAACAACAAGGATTTGCTGTGTTCGCGATTTGCTCTAATGATGCGCAAGCGTATCCACAAGACAGCCCTGAAAACATGGCGATATTTGCAGATACTTACGGCTTTGAATTCCCGTATTGCTATGATCAAAGCCAAAGCGTAGCTAAGGATTATGCGGCGGCTTGTACGCCTGATTTTTATATTTATGACCGTAATCACCAATTAAGTTATCGAGGTCAAATGGATGCTTCTAGACCGGGTAATGATGTGATCCCCAATGGAAACGAATTAAAAGCAGCGTTGGACAATGTTTTGACTGGCACCCCGGTTGCCCAACAGCAGACCGCTAGCGTTGGTTGCTCGATAAAGTGGTCGCCCGATAACCAACCAGTTTACGTTTAAGGACTTAAGCGGTCATCCTATTGTAGATTTAGCGCCGCTAATTGCGACTGCTAAGTAAAACTAATACTGTGGTTTTGTCCCTGGTTTTGTTATAACTAGATCAATGATTTACTCCCTCTTCCTTATTTTTGTTGGCGCCGCAATTTTCGCTACTATCGCTTTGTTCGCACGCCAATCCTTGATTATTGGATATATTGTATTAGGCATTGTATTGGGCCCCGCTGGTATTGCATGGTTAACCGATACCGACTTGATTGAAGATATTTCCAATATTGGGATTATCTTTCTACTGTTTTTACTAGGTCTCAATCTAAGCCCTAAAAAATTGTTAGATTTGTTGCGACAAACAATGATTGTGACGCTGTTAACTTCTAGCGCATTTGCATTTGTGGGTTGGGCATTTGCTACGCTGGCTGGGTTCAATACTGTTAATGCGATCGTTGTTGGTGTTGCTTGTATGTTTTCCAGCACCATCATAGGCCTAAAATTGTTGCCCACCACTGTTTTACATCATCGTCATACTGGAGAGGTGATTGTCAGTGTGTTATTGCTGCAAGACATGATCGCTATTGTTGTTTTGTTAGCCTTTCAAGCGCTATCTTCAGACAAGCAAATAGCCTTCGAGATAGCAAAACTAGTGGTGCTGTTACCAGCGTTGATTGGGGCGGCTTGGGCTTTGGAGCGTTGGGTGTTATTAAAGCTGTTCTTAAAATATGATCGTATTCAAGAGTACGTTTTCCTATTGGCACTTGCTTGGTGCTTAGGCATTGCCCAGCTCGCTCATAGCATTGGTTTTTCACATGAAACCGGCGCATTTATAGCCGGTATTACCATTGCGACCAGCCCGATTGCTTTATTTATAGCTGAAAGCTTAAAGCCATTGCGTGACTTCTTTTTAGTATTGTTTTTCTTTGCCTTAGGTGCAGGGATTAAATTATCGGCGCTTGGTGATATTTGGCTACCAGCGGTGTTGCTGGGAATCGCGATGTTAGTGCTTAAGCCGATTATCTTTCGCTTTGCATTGCACCGCGTGTCAGAAACCAATAAGTTGGGTTGGGAGACTGGCTTTCGCCTTGGTCAAATGAGCGAATTTTCCTTACTAATAGTATTCGTTGCTTTGCAGAGCACGATTATTAATCCGGCCACGGTATATTTTGTACAGCTTGCTACCTTGGTTACTTTTGTCGGCTCTAGTTACTCTATTGTGTTGCGTTACCCCACTCCCGTGGCGGTTTCAGAGCATTTACGTAGAGATTGAATATGTCGGTTATTATCGGTTGTGGCGATGTAGGTCGTCGAATTGTAAGGCGACTACTTAAGACTGGCAAAAAGTCTAAAGACGTGATCGCCTTAGTAAACTCTCAATCGAGCATGCATGCATGCGCTGCTTTAGAAGTTGCTGCTAAACACTTTGATTTAGATGCTATACAAACCGAATTAGAATTTTGCGATAAAGCTGAAATCTACTATACCGTTGCGCCACAAAAGCAGGGATTAAATGATTTGCGTTCTAAATCTTTACTTAATTATTTTAGAAAAAAAAATATTAAACCTAGCAAAGCTGTCGTGATTAGCACAACAGGGGTTTATGGTGACTGTGATGGGGAATGGGTTGACGAGCGCAGTCCGACTCAACCACAAACCGAGCGCGGACATCGACGATTGGATTTAGAGCAACAATGGTTAGCATGGGGCAGTGCTGCTGATGTTCCAGTAGTGATATTGCGCGTCCCAGGTATCTACGCTAAAAGCCGTTTACCAGTTGAGCGAATTAGAAAAGGCTCACCCGTGGTGAGTGCTGACGAGTGTGGTTTTACTAATCGAATCCATGCCGATGATTTGACGGAGGTTGCGATTACTGCCATGCAAAGTGCGGGTGCGGCCGAAATATTCAATGTCACAGATGGTACGCCAGGTAAGATAAGTGAGTATCTACAAGCCGTGGCGCAAGAGCTCAATGAAAAACCTTTGCCAGAAATTTCAATGCGCGATGCACAAACTCAATTATCAGCAGGCATGCTTTCTTATTTAAGTGAATCTAGAAAGATCAGCAATCGAAAAATGCTAGATGAGCTAAGAGTTAAGTTACGTTATCCAGACTTTCGTGAAGGTTTAAAGTTTTAGTGTTGTTGTATCTGTAATTGACGATTAAATAAAAAAAGCCGCATGTTTAATGCGGCTTTTCTAATGTGTTAATTAATTTGCTATCAATTAATATTACTACTCGCAGTGAAAATGATCATCGTGCTGATAACAACCTTTATTCTCAACTCGATATTGTGAATAACCTGCAACCGGACAGTAATAGCTGTTGCTTCTTACGTTGCGGTTACCGTAGTAATAACCTTTAGAGTAGCTATTGTAATTGCTGCGGCCGTTATAATAGCGATTGTTGTAAAACCGACGGTTACTATTAAATCGATTGTTGTTAAAAAATCTATTATTGTTAAATCGTCGATTGTTAAAACCTCGATTAAAACTTCGGTTGGAGCCTCGGTTATAAGATCTATTGTAGCTGCGGTTGGATCGAAACTTACTGCTACCGCGACTATTAAAGCCTACACTGATAATCGGTGAATCGATGTACACGTGATCTGCGGCTTGCGCAGCGCCGGGTAGGGTGGCTGCCCCTAAAAGCAAAGCCATTACAGATACAGATAATTTATTAAAAAGTTTCATAGTCATACTCCAATATTACATTGAGAATGCCAATATAACTATATTGACCTGAACCAAAACTGAACCAAAATGAATAAATTCCAATCTATAGTCGTGCTGACTGGAGCGGGTATATCCGCTGAATCGGGCATAAAAACGTTTCGCGCCTCTGATGGCCTTTGGGAAGAGCATCGAATCGAGGACGTTGCGACTCCAGAGGCGTTTGAGCGAGATCCTGATTTGGTACAACATTTTTATAATTTACGTAGGCAACCTATTTTGGACAATGAGGTTCAGCCAAATCCAGCCCATGTCGCCTTGGCAAAGCTAGAACAAAAATTTTCTGGTTCGTTTACCCTAGTGACGCAAAATATTGATAATTTGCACGAACAGGCTGGCTCCAAGAATGTAATGCATATGCACGGTGAAATACTTAAGATTCGCTGCAAACAAACGGGTACCCTATTTGACTGTGCCGATTCGCTTGCTACTAGTGATCATTGTGAATGTTGTCAGCAAGCTGGGAATCTGCGGCCCCATATTGTTTGGTTTGGGGAAATGCCACTTTATATGGATGAAATAGTTACAGCGTTGGCTAACTGTGATTTGTTTGTTGCCATTGGCACCTCTGGCAATGTTTATCCTGCCGCCGGGTTTGTGCAAATGGCAAATCAAGCAGGTGCTCATAGCTTGGAAATAAATCTAGAACGCTCTAATGTTGCCACCGATTTTGATGATGCGATTTACGGTAAAGCGGGTGAAGTATTGCCTGTGTGGGTGGACGAGTTGCTAAGCTAGAGCGAATACTCAGCGATTACTGGCGTATGGTCAGAAGGGCGTTCCAATTTTCTGGGCGATTCATCAATATTCGAAGCTGTGGCAAAATCGAGCATTTGCGAACTGCTCAGTATTAAATCAATACGCAGTCCTTCGTTCGCTCGATAACCTGCTCCTCTATAATCCCACCAGCTATAAGTATCGCCTTGCGAATTAAAATGTCGGAAAGTATCAAACAAGCCTTCTGCCATCAATTTTTGTAGCATAAGCCGCTCAACCGGGCTGCAGTGTATTTTCCCTTCCCATTTTTTCGGGTCATGCACATCGAGTGGGCTCGGAGTAATGTTGAAGTCACCGACCAAAACTACATTTTTATACTGTTCAAGAGTATTGCGCATGGCGGCTTGCAATTTCGCAAACCAAGCACGTTTGTATTCGAATTTATCCGAATCTAGGGCTTGGCCGTTTGGCACATAGACATTTACTATGCGTAGCGCATCACTGGCTTGGGTTTGTAAATCGCCAGCAATATAGCGTCGTTGTGGATCTTCAAAATCGGGTAAGTCGGTGACGACATTTGCGAGAGCTTGTTTGCTTAAGATAGCAACGCCATTATACGTTTTTTGACCAGTAGCAATGCTTTGATAGCCCGCATCAGCAAAGGCCTTGCTTGGAAAATCCTCATCAGGCATTTTAAGTTCTTGTAGACACAGTAAATCTGGTTGGTTAGCGGCTAACCATTCAAGTACATGCTCCAAGCGTACTCGTAATGAGTTCACGTTCCAACTTGCTACTTTCAACATATGCCAGTGTGCCTTAATAAAGCTTGTATATCGGGAGCACGACCACGAAACTCTTTGAACAGGTCGTTCTGATCTTCGACGCCACCACGTTGTAAAATTGCGTGAAGAAAGTTACGACCAGTATCGGCATTGAAAATACCTTCTTCTTCAAAGCGACTGAAGGCATCAGCCGAGAGTACTTCGGACCATTTATAGCTATAGTAACCCGCTGCATAACCACCCGCAAAAATATGGCTAAAACTATTTTGAAAACGATTATTGGCTGGCGGTATCAACACAGCTACCTGCTTGCGTACTTCATCTAAGGTTGTTTGCACGTCATCGGTGCTCGGATCAAACTCGCTGTGTAAGCGCATATCAAATAAGGCAAATTCGACTTGTCGTAGAGTTTGCATGCCGCTTTGGAAGTTCTTAGCCGCGCGCATTTTTTCTAATAGTTGTGAAGGTAGTTGTTCCTTGGTTTGATAATGACCAGCAATTAAATTCAAACTTTCCTCATGCCAGCACCAGTTTTCCAAAAACTGACTTGGGAGTTCAACCGCATCCCAGGCCACACCATTAATGCCCGCTACACTCATTTCATCAACCTGGGTAAGTAAGTGATGCAAGGTATGACCAAACTCATGAAATAAAGTTTCTACTTCATTGTGAGTTAACAAAGCTGGATCATCACCAATCGGTGGCGAGAAGTTACAGGTGAGATAGGCCACTGGCGTTTGTAGTCTGCTGTCTTTTTTGCCAGTACTTTCGTTACGAACAACTCGACGGTCGATGCACGTATCCATCCATGCGCCGCCTCGTTTGTTTTTACGCACATACAAATCTGTATAGAGTTGACCAATTACCGAAGGAATGCCGTCAAGATTATCTTGATAAACGTCGAAACAGCGAACATCTTCATGCCAGGTTTCCATCTGTTGATTCTGTTTAATGTTAATGCCAAATAAGCGTTTTGCGCATTCGAACAAGCCTTCAAATACTCTAGGTGCTGGTAAGTAAGGTTTAACTTGCTCATCATTGAAGGCATAGCGTTGTTCGCGCAGTTTTTCAGAATAGTAGCTGACATCCCATGACTCTAGCGCGCCGTCATGTCCATTTTTTTGAGCAAAGGCTTTAAGTTCAAGGAGTTCTTTTTCAGCGACTGGTTTAGCATAACTTACTAGCTCGTTTAAGAAAGCGACAACTTCGCCGCTATCTTTGGCCATTTTCTTGATAAGCGAGTATTCAGCATAATTGCTATACCCAAGAAGCTTAGCTTTTTCTTTACGCAAGGCTAAAATTTCGTTTATCAAAGGTGTGTTATCAAATTCACCATCGTTGCTGAATTCGCTGGCTCTGGTCGAGTATGCTATATACATCTCTTTGCGTAGCTCTCGATTGTTAGCATGTTGCATTACTGCAAGGTAGGATGGAATTTGTAGATTTAGTAGCCAGCCGGTTTGCTTGGCTTCCTTGGCTAGTTGACTCGCCATGTCTAAGGCACTTTTTGGTAAGCCGGCTAACTCTTTTTGGTCGCTAATTGATTTTTGCCAATCTTGCGTTGCATCTAGCACATTGCGACTAAATTTATTACTTAGTTCGGACAGTTGCTTGTTGATTTCTCGGTAGCGGTGTTGCTCTTGTTCACTGAGCTCAGCACCACTCAAACGAAAGTTTAACAAGTTATTTTCAATGATCTTTTTTTGCGCAGGCGATAATGCTTCGAATTCAGGACTTTGTTTGATGCTTTTATATTGCTTGAACAAGTCTGGGTCTTGCCCAACTTCAGAACTGTACTCGGTTAGCAACTTGATGCCTTGTTCATAGGCATCACGTAGTTCTTTACTGTCCTGTACCGCATTTAGGTGACCAACCGGCGACCATACTCGGCCAATGCGTTCATCAATATCTTCAAGTTCGTATGCAAAGTTGTCCCAGCTAGCACCATTCAATTGTCCTAGTGTTTTGAGCGCTGTTCGTGATTCTGTAAGCACCTTGTCGAGAGCGGGCAAAACATGCTCGGCTTTGATTGATTCAAATAAGGGTAGGCGATCAAAATTTAATAGTGGGTTACTCATTTTTGAAGAAATATAATTATTCAGTCAAGGGCAGTAAATAATTTGCTTAGGGTAGCATTGTTTCGCCTAGTACCAGATCATCCTTAGTTTCGCGGCGGCGGATTATATGAAATTGATCATCATCGACCATGATCTCGGGAGGCTTGGGGCGCGAATTATAGGTGCTCGCCATGACAAAGGCGTAGGCTCCAGCGGACTTTACAGCCAGTAGATCGTCGGGGCTAATGTTGAGTGTGCGATCGTAGCCAAGCACATCGGCTGATTCACAAACTGGGCCAACAATATCGTATGTTTGTTCTTCAATACTAGCGTCTTTAACATCATTTTTTAGCTGAACATTGACGATGTCATGATAAGCCTGATACAGCGATGGGCGTAGAAGATCATTCATCCCAGCATCCACCACAGCAAAGCTTTTGCTGGCATTATGTTTTAGATATTCGACCCTGGTTAATAGTACGCCAGAGTTACCAGCAATATAGCGGCCCGGCTCAACCGAAATAGGCAAGTTGATAGCATGCTTTTTTAAGCCATCTAACATAGCTTGTACGTAGTCGGTCGCACTTGGTGGTTGTTCTCCTTGATAATCAATGCCAAGCCCGCCACCCAGATCTAGCTGTTGAATAATGATGTTTTTATCAGCTAAACGCTTAACCATTTTTAGCACCAAATCTAAGGCATCTTCAAAGGGGCTGGTTTTAGTTATTTGTGAGCCTATGTGACAGGCTATTCCATGCACCTCTATATGACTCATAGCGTCGGCTTGACCATAGGCCGCAAAAGCCGCCTCCATTGCAATTCCAAATTTAGCCTCTTCCAACCCGGTTGAAATATAAGGGTGCGTTTCGGGATCTACATCTGGGTTGACGCGCAACGCAATTGGCGCGACTTTATCTATTCTGGCGGCCACTTGTTGTACTCGTTCTAGTTCAGCGACGGATTCAACATTAATACTGCGGATATTGTGTTTGATTGCCAGTTCAATTTCATTGTGCGATTTAGAAACACCGGACATTACTATCTTGCTTGGATCACCACCCGCAGCCAGTACTCGATGAAGTTCTCCTTCAGATACGATATCAAAACCAGAACCAAGTCGGGCCAGTAGGTTTAATACCGCCAGGTTGCTATTAGCTTTGACTGCATAACAAATGGTATGTGGATGATCACCAAAGGCGGTATCAAGCGCGCGCCATTGATACTCAAACGCGGCGCGTGAATATACATAGCACGGCGTACCTACCTGTTCCGCAATAGCAGACAAAGGCAGTGCTTCAGCACACAGCTGACCGTTTTTAAAATTGAAGAAACTCATGCTAGGTCCGTTTTATGAAGTTTTGCAATTACCGACAAACAAAACCCCATTGCCATTAGCTGAACGCTTATTTAGTTAATTCTGGCTCTTGAGTTTGTGTGGTTTTAGTACCGACACTCTCTTCGATATCGGTGATGACTTCAGCGTCAGTTCTATCACGCGGAACTATTTCGATCGGTCCTTTTTGACCGCAGGCGCTAAGAATGGTCAGCAATCCGATAGATACTAAGATTTTAGATAGGGTGTGCATAAACGTCTCCAGGAGAGTGTTGTTAGGTTTGGCTAGTATTTAGTCGAGCGATAGCATCATCAAGTGCTTCTTGTACCCGCGCCGGCGCGGTACCACCAAAGTGGCTACGAGAATTAATTGAACCATTTAGCGTTAATACCTGATACACATCTTCTTGTATCATCTCGCCAAAATTTTGCAATTCATTTAGAGTTAAATCGGACAATGGTTTGTTCTTTTGAATGGCGTATTGTACTGCACTACCGACAATTTCATGTGCGTCGCGAAAAGGCACGTTTAGACGTACCAGATATTCCGCTAGATCAGTTGCAGTGGCATAACCCTTTAGCGCTGCGTTTTCCATTGTTTGTCGGTTAAAAGAAATGCTTGGGATCATAGCTGCAAACACTTGTAATGAAGAAGCCACCGTATCAACAGTATCAAACACGGGTTCTTTATCTTCTTGGTTGTCGCGATTATAAGCCAAAGGTTGGGATTTCATGATTACTAGTAGGGCGTTAAGGTTGCCAATTACTCGGCCGCTTTTGCCGCGTACAATTTCAGCTATGTCGGGATTCTTCTTTTGCGGCATTATGCTTGAGCCAGTGCAAAAGGCATCACCAATATTTATGAACTTATAAGCTTCTGACGCCCATAAAATAATTTCCTCACACATGCGTGACAAGTGCACCATAATGAGGCTAGCGGTGGCATTGAATTCGATCAGAAAGTCTCGATCAGAGACAGCATCCAATGAGTTGCGAGAAGGTCGATCAAAACCCAAAAGCTCGCAGGTCATATCCCGATCTAATGGAAAACTGGTGCCCGCTAGTGCGGCTGAGCCTAATGGCATCACGTTGATGCGTTTGCGACAATCAACTATGCGCTCAGCATCACGTTCTAGCATCTCATTCCAAGCAAGAAGTTGATGTGCCAAGCTTATTGGTTGCGCTATCTGTAAATGCGTGAAGCCAGGCAAGATTGTGTTCACTTCATCTTTAGCTAGGTTTAGCAAGTTACTTCGTAAGCCATTTAACAGCGTTATAATGTCATCGCTAGCGGCGCGCATATACAAGCGTATGTCGGTTGCAACTTGATCATTTCGAGAACGGCCCGTATGCAACTTTTTACCGGCTTCGCCTATGGCTTCGGTTAGACGAGCTTCTATGTTCATATGCACATCTTCAAGCTCACTTGACCATTCAAAGTCACCCGCATCAATTTGCGCTTCTATATTCTTTAAACCAGCTTCTATTTGCTTCACTTCGTCAGAGCTAATCACGCCAATGCTATTGAGCATCTTGCTATGCGCAATCGAGCCTTGTATATCTTGTTTATATAGACGCGCATCAAAACTGATGGATTCTGTGAAAGATTCCACCAAAGAATCGGTCGGCTCGGTAAAGCGGCCCCCCCAAGGTTTTTTTCCAGTTTTTAGCTTCGCCATGGTTTACGCACTAATGGTGGATATATAAACAATTTATATGGTCTTTAATTGCACTAGATTATACCTTGAGCCGATTAGTGATAGCGAGCTAAGGATAAAATTAATCCCATTGATATTGTCTAAAAGTTAACCAATAAAATGTTTTACTTAGTTGCGCTATGGTAGAGTTGCACAACTCAAATAAACCAAAGAACTATTTGCTTTTATCACTCCGAAAATGAGTTTAATACGAATCGCCACACGGAATAGTCCGCTCGCGCTCTGGCAGGCGAATTATGTGAAAGATGCTCTTTTGCAAGTGCACGATGATCTAAGTATAGACATAGCGGGCATGACCACGAAAGGTGATGAGCTATTGGATCAAAGTTTGTCGCTGGTCGGAGGTAAGGGGCTATTTTTGAAAGAGTTAGAAGTTTCTCTTTTGAATGAAGAAACTGATATTGCTGTGCATTCGATGAAGGACGTACCCACGCAGTTACCCGACGGATTGGAAATCTCGGTTGTATGTGAGCGAGAAGATCCTCGCGATGCCATGGTCTCGAGCAAATATCAAAATATGTATGCTTTGCCAGAAAACTCGGTGGTAGGAACTTCCAGTTTGCGTCGCGTCTCACAGCTTAAGCATGCGTTTCCACATATCGAGTTCAAAGAATTAAGAGGCAATATTAATACCCGACTGGCTAAATTGGATGCGGGTGAATACGACGCCATTATTTTGGCGGCTGCGGGATTAATCCGAATGGGCTTTGAAGATAGGATCATGCATTATATATCTCCTGATTTATGTTTGCCGGCGGTAGGGCAAGGCATCGTTGGTATTGAATGTCGTGATAGTGATGAGGAAATCAAGGCTTTATTAGCCCCATTGAATAATCGTAATGCGGAGATTTTTCTTGCGGCCGAACGAGCAATGAATAAAGCCTTAGAAGGTGGTTGCAGTGTCCCTATTGGTGGTTTTGCTGAATTGTCTGGCGGTAAAATTATGATGCGCGGAGTGGTCGGTGAACCGGATGGAGGAAAAGTAATACGTAGCTCTCACAATACAACCCAAATTTCAGTAGCGAGTGCCATTCAACTGGGTCAACAGGTAGCACAAGAATTGCTTGATCAGGGAGCCGTCGATATTCTAAAAAGTGCTGCCCAAGAGTTTGATGTACAGCGAGCCTCGCTGGACAGTGAGTCGCACAAACCAGAATCCGTTGCCGAAGAGCCGAGCAAGGATTTGTCGAAAGACGCTGTAATAGTGACTCGTCAGAAAGGGTTTTTAGGTAATACTCAGTTTATTTTAGAGCATTTTGGGCACCCAGTTTTTCATGTGCCTACACTAGACATAAAAGTCAGTAGTAATGACGATGTCGTTCAAAAGCTAAGCAATTTAAATCAATATACTGACTTAGTTTTTGTGTCACGAAATGCGGTAAAAGTAGGTATGCAGCTGATTAATAAATACGGTACTGTGCCACAAAATATTAGAGTGATGACAGTTGGACCTGAGACTGCAAAGCAATTGTATAAAATGGGTATTGAGGCGCTATTTCCGCAAGCAGGGGTTGGCGCGGAGGCTTTATTGAAAGTCAGTCAAATAAGGGATCTGTCTGGGCGTAAGATATTGATAATACGTGGCGCCGGCGGTTTAATTTGGCCTTCAGACGAAATGCGTAAACGCGGAGCACAGGTAGACCATGCTAATTGTTATATGCAGTTACTGCCTGTAGAAAGCGCCTCTAAACTGTCTACCATTCTTGATGAAAATGTTGCTCTGGGTGGCGTTTTTGTGCATAGCGAGCAAAGTGTGATCAATTTAATTGCAATGGCTGGTTTAGGCGCCCATAAATTAGGCAAAACAAAGTTGATTGCTGGTAGCCAGCGTATTGCAGACGCTGCTCGAAATCGTGGTTGGTCGGGTGAGATTGTCGTTGCGGAATCGCCTGCTAATAAGCATATGTTGATGGCGTTCTCAGCCTAAGCCATGCATAACAACTAAAACTCGCAAGGACTCGCAAATTTCTGTAACAACTACTAAAACCGTGAGCGTTAGACACAGTTGTTTGCTATTGTCGCATCTCTGCAATAGTGCAGTTTTACTGCCTGTGGTAAACTTTTCTGCCAAACAACAAGAAGATTAAAGTACTTTCGGATATTTAAGTATGACTGATTCAAAAACTGACCCTTCTAAGGCTAAGCGTAAGGCTAAGGCTAAACCCCCCAAAGCTAATAATGTTGAGCCGAATAAATCTGAGTCTAGTAAGTCTCAGGCGACTCAGGCTGATCGCAAAACTTCCCAAGTTAACCCGAATACTGCTCAGCTTAACGCCAAAGCTACCCAGAGCAATCCACAGACTACTCAAGCTAGCCCTAAGGCTAGCGGTGCAAATAAAAACATGTCTAAATCTAATCAAGCTCCATCTACACAGGATACTAACTCTGTGACTAATAAAACCGATGATAAAAAAGGCGGCGGCAAAGGCCTAAGTATTTTTGCTATTTTGCTGTCCCTGCTGGCATTGGCTGGGTCAGGTTTTACTTGGTATCAGAATGAAGTCTTAAGTGTTAAGTCTGATTCTAGTTTGGCGGTTGGTGTTTCTGAAATTGGTGGTCAAGTATCTCGCTTAGGTGACGCGATTAATGTTCTAAAGCAGCAGCAAGGCGATGTAGTTAGCCAGTCGCAGTTATCTACCCGTTTGTTGGAAGCTGACGTTAAAGTTAATAAGCAATTGCAAACTGTTCTAAGCGAACAGGCCGAGATGCAGGCCGCGGTTGAAAAAGTAAGCAGTGATTTACAAAGTGGGGTTAATGACTTTGTCTTAGATGAAGTGTCACAACTATTGAAGCTAGCTAATTACAGTGCTTTGTTTGCTGGCGATGCTGAATCTTCTATCAACGCCTTAAGTTTGGCTGATATTCATCTGAAAGACTTAGCCGAGCCACGTTTCAGTGTAGTGCGCAAAGCTATTAATGGCGAAATCGCATCACTACTCGCCGTAGAAATGCCTGATATTGAAAAGTTGTCAGCTCAACTATCGGCAATGACTGGTCAGGTTCCTAGTTTACCACTAGCCAATGAGCCACCAGCAGTTGAAACCGTTGTGTTAACTGAAACTGAAAAAGCCGATGCGCCGCTAAATTGGCGCAGCGAACTGCGTAAGATTTGGCATGACATGATCAATGCGGTAAGTATCCAAAGAGTAGACCAGCCGCCCAAGCCTTTACTTGCTCCTGAACAACGCTACTTTCTTGATCAAAACTTGATATTAAATCTTAATAAGGCTGAGCTTGCCTTATTGCAAAAACAAAATGGCGTCTACAAACAAAGCTTAGAGTCGAGCGAGCAATGGCTGCGCGAGTATTTCGATACTAGAAATGCCAAGGTAGAAACTATGCTTAAGCAATTAGCGGCACTTAAAGCCGAGAAAGTTTCAGTAGAGTTGCCGGTGATCAGCAAGTCTTATGATGCCTTGCAGTCTATAACGGGTGGTCAGTAATTATGCGTTATTTTATTTTATTACTGTTAGCCGCTGTTTGCGGCTACGGAGTAATGCAGATCGATAATATTGATCCAGATAATTACGTAAAAATGTACCTTGGCAATTATGTTATAGAAATTAAGGTATTGGGCTTTCTGTTGTTAGTGATAGCGGCAGTGGTGGTTTTATATATCTTGCTTAGTTTATTGCGTAAGCTTTGGAAGGCGCCGAACACTTTCTCTAGATGGCGAAAACGTAAGAGCACAGAAAAGGCCAGTGCCGCCTTAGGTTCTGGCTATTTGTCCTTAATTAAGGGAGATTGGAAACGGGCTGAGAAACTGCTTACTGTGAAGACTAACGATAGCCAGGTGCCTTATATTAATTATTTGGCGGCAGCGCAGGCAGCGCAAGAGCAGGGTCGATTAACCCAGCGTGACGATTACCTAAACGCGGCCTATAAAGCCGCGCCTAAAGAACGTTTAGCGATTGGTCTAACTAAGGCTCGCTTGCATCAAACTTCTAATCAGTTAGATGCGGCCTTGGCAACCTTGCAAGATATTGAATTAATAGGCCGAAAGAATCCTCAATATACTGCAATGCTATTACAGACTTATGAGCAAATGGGTGATTGGGAAAGTGTGCAGGATTTGTTGCCAGCGGCGAAAAAGCAAAATGCACTGCCTACAGAGTTACTTGAAAGTATGAATAACAAGTTTTACTCAGCACATTTAGCCAACGTTACAGACGTTGAGGCGGGTTGGCGGGAGCTACCTCGTAATCAGAAAAAAATGCCCGATAACGTATTATTTTATGCCCATCAGCTTATTGAAAAGGGCGAGAGTGGAGCGGCCGAAAAGGTAATTCGTACTGCTTTGAAATCGTCTTGGAGTGATGAATTGGTTCGTTTGTATGGCAGTTTAGAGAGCGCTAAGCCTGCCAAGCTTAGACGAAGAGTTGAAGGTTGGTTGATGGCTAGACCTGAAAATGCTGAACTAAATTTAGCAGCAGGGCGTTTTGCTATACTGGAAAAAAACTATGAGCTAGCCATTCAATATTTACAAGAATCGATTAAGCATGGACGCCTTGCACGGGCATATTCTTTGCTTGGCGATACCTATGAGGCATCGGGCGATAGCGGCAAAGCTTTGCAATTGTATCGTGCTGGAATGCTAGCGATATCGGACAACGTTGAAAGTAAGATAACAACACCCGCTTTGGCAGATACTTCGAGCCACGAACTCGCTGAAAAAACTGAGGAGGCAAAAGCTTCGGACTCGTTAACCCAGCAGGGTGAACTGGTTGCTAAGAATTAACCGTGCCTTACGGCGTTATTCTTCAACGGACTTTGTTCTACGGTCTCTGCTCTACGGTCTTGGAGGCTGGCTAGCTTTAAAATGAAAACTTGAGTTTCAATGCCTGAATTGCCTGAAGTAGAAACTTCGCTCAGAGGTATAGAGCCCTTTATTAAAGGGCAACGCATTAGCGATATCATTGTACGTAATGCATCCTTGCGTTGGCCTATCCCGACCAAAGAATTAAAAGCCTTAATCGGTGAAACGGTTCAGAGCGTGGAGCGGCGCGCAAAATATATTCTATTGCATACTAAGTCTGGTGTGGTGCTTTTGCATCTCGGTATGTCGGGCAGTTTGCGCGTGGTAGAGGCAAACTCTAGCTTTGGTAAACACGACCATTTAGATATAGAAGTAAACAATCAAAAAGTTATTCGCTTGAACGACCCTCGACGATTCGGTTGTTGTCTGTTATTGCAGCAACCAATATGCGAACACAAACTGCTCGCTTCTTTGGGACCAGAGCCTCTTAGCGTGTCTTTCGATGGCGAACACCTATTTCGATTGTCTCGTGGTCGCAGCGTGGCGCTTAAAAACTTTATTATGGATGGAAAAGTTGTGGTGGGTGTTGGCAATATCTATGCTAGCGAGTCGCTTTTCAAGGCAGGAATACGGCCCGCAATGGCGGCCAAGAGAGTGAGTCGAAAGCGCTATCATGAGTTAGCTGCTGAGATAAAATCGGTGTTAGCTAAAGCGATTAAAGCTGGTGGAACCACCTTGAGTGATTTCAGTCAAAGCGATGGTAAACCAGGATATTTTAGTCAAGAGTTGCAAGTTTATGGGCGAGCTGGCGATTCCTGTTTTCGATGCGATAGTGAAATAAAATCTCAGATTATTGGGCAACGTAATACCTTCTATTGCCCCAGTTGTCAGCGCTTTTAAATATTGATTTTTAGTCTTTGATTTAAAAACTACCAAACAGTTTTATTCCCAAAGCAATCGATACACCTAGGTAAATACTAATAATAACTAGGCCGATTCCCCATACCCACATCCACATCTGTTTGCCTTTGCGACCCAGATAGATAAGCGCGAAACCGATTAATACGCCAAGTACTGCCGTGAGAACTAGCATGTCGTTACTGGCATTTACCGCTAATTGTTCAGCAGGTATTTCGCCTTCTTTATAACGCATAGATAAGTATTGCTTATGGGATTTTTTAGTATGAAGTTCTAGTCCTTACTGCGCATAGTGCAGAACTCTTCCGCGGTGCTTGGGTGAATGCCAACTGTAGCATCAAAGTCTGCTTTTTTAGCGCCGGCCTTAATAGCAATAGCAATGCCTTGCATAATTTCGGCAGCATCTGGGCCGACCATATGAGCACCCACCACCCTATCTGAGTCCGCGTCGACAATTAGTTTCATCAAGGTGCGCTCAGTATTCTCGGTCAAGGTATGCTTTAGTATTCTAAATTCTGATGAATAGGTATCAACATTGGTGAATTTATCGCGAGCTTGTTCTTCACTTAAACCAACCGAGCCAATTGGCGGTTGTGAGAATACCGCCGAGGGTACGTTTTCGTGATCAGCAAAGCGCTCGTTATTGCCAAAGAAAGTATCAGCAAAAGCATGCCCTTCCATAGTTGCAACTGGGGTTAGTGCAATGCGATCAGTAACATCACCAACTGCAAAAATATTCTCGATATTGGTGCGCGCAAATTTGTCGGTGGGTATTTCGCCTCTCTTGCCAAGCTCTACCCCAGCCGTGCTTAGGTTTAAAGCTTCGGTATTCGGTGTGCGCCCGGTAGCGAACATAACGCAATCGACAATGGCTTCAGAACCATTAGTAAAGGTAACTTGTTTGCGACCATCTTCTGTTAGTGCAATAGCATCAACATTATTCTCGACTTGTAGGTCTATGCCTTTCTTAACAATTTCTTGAGCCAAATGGTTTCTAATATCATTATCAAAGCCGCGTAAAATTTGCGGACCTCGATAGACTAAAGTGGTCTCAGTGCCTAAGCCATTAAAGATGCCGGCAAACTCCACGGCGATATAACCACCACCGACCACCACCGCCGATTTTGGTTGTTGATCGAGATGAAAAACTTCGTTTGAGCTTATGCTGTGCTCGATGCCGGGAATCTGTGGCATAAAGGGTGCGCCACCAGTCGCAATTAGAATTTTTTCTGAGCTTAAAGTTTGCTCGCCTATTTGAACTGTGTTGGCATCTATTAAGCTGCCTGTGCCATGTAATATTTCAACGCCTGCATTAGCTAGCAGATTTTCATAAATTTTGTTGAGGCGATCGATTTCATTGTCTTTATTAGCGATTAATGTATTCCAGTCAAATTTTTCTACTTTGGTTGTCCAACCGTAGCTGGCGCTGTCGTGAAAATCTTCTTGAAAATGCGCTGCATAGACCATCATCTTTTTTGGTACGCAGCCGCGAATAACACAAGTGCCTCCGTAGCGATATTCCTCACAAATCGCAACCTTTGCGCCATGGCCTGCTGCGATACGAGCCGCGCGCACACCCCCTGAGCCGCCACCGATTACGATTAAGTCATATTTATTCATAGTTGTTTTAATAGATCGCGACTTATATAAATTTAGATTCGTCAAAAAACAAAAAGGCTCTCTTTAATAGAGAGCCTTTTTATCCAATGCTCGTTGTGTCTTGCGATAATAAACTACCTAGGCGATCAATGCACCTTTCATAGTTTGCATTGCGCGTTTTTCAATCTGTCTTATGCGTTCAGCTGATACATTGTACTCTTCGGCCAATTCATGCAGCGTTGCTTTTTTCTCAGTTAACCAGCGGCGTTGCATGATAGTTTTGCTGCGCTCGTCTAACTGTTCAATGGCAGCCAGTAATGAGCTGCTATTATTATCAGTAGTTTGATTAGAAATTGCCAACTCTTCAGGGTTGTAGCGCATATCAGGTAGATAGCCTGCAGGGCTGGTAACAAACTCATCGTCGTCACTGTCTGGGCCATCAAAGGCCACATCAGAACTGGTCATGCGCTGTTCCATTTGACGCACGGTCTTAACTGGTACGTCTAAGTCTTCGGCCAGCTTATGTGTTTCTTGCTCGGTCATTGCAGCCAATGTCTTGCGCGACTTACGCAGATTAAAGAACAGCTTGCGTTGCGCTTTGGTAGTCGCAATCTTTACTATTTTCCAATTTTTAAGCACGTATTCGTAAATCTCCGCTTTTACCCAATGAATAGCATATGAAACCAAACGAATCCCTAAATCTGGGTTGTAATTCTTAACCGCTTTCATCAAGCCGATATTACCTTCTTGAATAAGATCGGCGACAGGCAAGCCATAACCAGTAAAGCCTTTCGCTACATGGATAACATGTCGGAGTTGCGATACCACTAATTCGCGAGCCGCATCAACGTCTTCTTCATCACGGAAACGACGAGCCAGACGAGCTTCTTGCTCAGCACTTAAGACAGGTGCTTCATTTGCTACCTTTAAAAAGCCAGCTAAACTAGGCTCTTGAAATAGCGATACGGTGCTGTGTGTTTTAGTCGTCATATTCAGTCTCCATGCGGATTTATCTTAATAAAGCATCTTAAGTCTATGCTTTAATAGGCCTAATTTTAGCACTCAAGGATAGAGAGTGCTAATAAATTTAATTATTAATGATATAAAAGTGGTTAATAACTGTAAATTATAAAAAATTTAGTTATTAAAACATTTTGCTTTAACGGTTGTTTATATAGACCAAGGCCACCGAGTTTCCATTACTTATTACGTTTGGCGGTGCGTATTCCTTTACGTTTTATCGCGGCTTAATATGCCGAAGGTGTTGTGCCACCGACCAACGAGCTGCTAGCCAGCAAATACAAGTACCAATAATCACAATAGACAGCATTTCCAAGGGTGTTAGCGCGTAGAGTATTGTCTTGCTTTCATATAGGCTCGCTAATTGCTGCAGCGGGACTTCTATTAAGGACGCAGATACTAGCAATAGACATAAAGTTATTAGCGCGCCGATTAAACCAAAAAAAGCGCCATAGTATAAAAATGGCCGGCGAACGAAACCGTCAGTACCGCCAATTAATTTGGTTATCTCAATTTCTTGACGACGATTCATGATTAGCAGTTTGATCGTATTTCCAACGATTAGAATCAAAGCTAGTGCTAATAGTGCGCTTAGCACAATTGCGCCTCGAGTGATTACGTTTAGAATAGCGTTGAAACGGTTAGTCCACTCTAAGTCGAGGCGAATGTTATCGATTCCATCTATGCCACTAAGTTCATTTTTTAGTTCAATTAGTGGCTCAGATTGAGAGGTGGTCTGATTGGGCATTACTACTATTGATGCTGGTAAAGGATTTTCACCAAGAAAAGCCAGTTCTTGTTCGATATTAGATTCTTCGCCGAGCAGTATTTTAAACTCCGCAAGAGCGTCGGCCTTTGATACAAACTCAGCCAGTTCGATGTTGGGATGAAGTTGAACTTCTTCAAATATTAGCTGGGCTTCGCGTTCTCCAATATCTGATTCGAAGAAAATAGATATTTGTGGCCGGCCTTGCCAGTTATCGTTTAATGAGTATCCCGTTTTAACGGCTATATAAAGCAAGCTTGGTAGTAATAGCGTTATAGCTACGATGAGTAATGTATTGATCGTAGCCATAGGAGTGCGTCGCATATCACCCAAGGTGGCAAATAAAACTTGTAGATGTCTATTTAGGTAAATTTGCATTTAAAATCGCCTAATAGTCCTTAAGATAATCTTGTCGATTGTTTATAGCTTGTTCGCTGGAAGTACTGTTTTGAACAGGTGTATCAACGATCTCTCCGTTTGCCAAATGAATCGTACGTTTGCTGTACCGCTCGATTTGATGCATATCGTGAGTGGCTATTAACACGGTAACGCCAACTTGGTTAAAGTCCGCAAAGATATCGATAATCTCATTAGACAGATCTTGATCTAAATTACCAGTCGGCTCATCGGCTAACAAAATATTAGGTCGGTTAATAACGGCTCGAGCAATGCCAACACGTTGTTGTTCGCCGCCCGATAGAGTGAGCGGCAAGCTTTTCTCTTTACCATGCAAACCTACTTTCCCTAGCGCGGCTCTTACGCGCTTTGCGATTTCGTCATGTGGCATACCAATAACAATCAATGGCAATGCGACATTGTCGAATACGGGTCTATCCATAAGCAATTTATGGTCTTGAAATATAACGCCCATATCTCGACGTAAGTACGGAATCTTGGATTGGCGCATGCGCCCTAGGTTTTTGTTGTCCACTATAATTTGGCCAGACGTGGGTTTTTCAATAAGGCTGATTAATTTGAACAATGTGCTTTTACCAGCCCCAGAGTGCCCCGCTAAAAATGCCATTTCGCCAGCGGCCATTTCAAAACTAACGTTCTTTAACGCTTCATGGCCATTTGAGTATCGTTTGCTTACCTGACTAAGTTTAATCATGACTTATTTATCAAGCTCAGGAATAAGTGCTGTTGCAAAAGAACTAGAGTTAAAAGGTTTAAGGTCACCAGGACCTTCACCAACCCCAATAAAACGGATAGGCAGGGCAAATTTTTCCGTCAAAGAGATAGCTACTCCGCCTTTAGCTGAGCCATCGAGTTTAGTCAAACTTAGGCTAGAAACACCCACTGAATTTTGAAAATGTTCCAATTGAGTTAAGGCATTTTGACCTACGCTAGCATCCAATATTAGCATGACTTCGTGGGGGGCTTGTGGGTCGATTTTCCTTAATACCCGAGTTACTTTTTCAAGCTGTTCCATCAAATTTGATTGCGTGTGTAAACGCCCTGCTGTATCGATCAGAAGTACATCAATGTTGCGCGATAAGGCAGAAGTAAGCGCATCATGCGAGACCGCCGCTGCATCAGCGCCATGTGATTGTGCAATCACTGGTATAGAAAGGCGTTGTCCCCATTCTTGCAATTGTTCTACAGCGGCGGCTCTAAATGTATCCGCGGCAGCCAGCATCACAGATTTACCTTCACCTTGTAAGCGCTTAGCTAACTTAGCCGTTGTGGTTGTTTTGCCTGCGCCGTTCACACCAACCATCATGACGACATGTGGTTTAGCATTCATACTCCACGGTTCTTCAGCTTGCGCTAGCAATTCTGCAATTTCTGTTCGTAAACCTTGTATCACACCGTCGGCTGTTTGAATTTTTTCAGATTTTACTCTAGCTCGAAGCTTTTCGACTAGCGACACACTTGCTGGTACTCCTATATCACTGGTGATTAATACTTCTTCCAGTTCATCGAATAATTCGTCGTCGAGATCGAAAGAACCTTTAAATATATTACCGATTTTGCCGAATAGGCTAGTGCGGGACTTATCCAGACCGTCTTCGATAGTCTTGGATTCGGTTGCTGTGTTGGTCTCGCTTTTAGCATTATCAATCGGCGTGGCCAGTGTTGATGCCACTGAACTTTGGGCAATATCCGATTCAGCGTGAACAGTGCTTGGCTGGTCACTAGACTTAGCTTGTTTATCGCGCTTAAACAATCGTGAGAATCGACTTTTTTTTGGCTTTTGATCCTCTTGCGATGTTGATGGCGTGTTATTTTCTGTCATTAGATTAGATAAATTATTGGGCGTCAGCTTTTGCTTGGCTTAAGTTGGCACTATTGTAGGGATTGTAGGAAAAATCACAATGAGCAAGTACGCAAATTCGATTCGCATTATCGCCGGTCAATGGCGAGGTCGTCGTTTATCAGTAATAGATAGCGATGGCTTACGCCCGACCACCGATCGGGTGCGAGAGACACTATTTAATTGGTTGATGCATGAGGTTCCGAAAGCGCGCTGTTTAGACTTGTTTGCGGGTACCGGAGCATTAGGTCTAGAGGCCTTGTCTCGAGCGGCCAGCGAAGTGGTATTTACTGAATCTTCGCGCACAGTGGCTGCTAAGTTAGAGGAGAATATTAGCATATTGAGCGCCTCACAGGATGTTGCAACCGTTGTTAAACAAGACGCTCTCAGTTATTTAAAAACTGTGCCTTCTAAGCCATTTGATATTGTGTTTCTTGATCCGCCGTTTGACAGCAACTTATTGATAGAGACTGTTGCTTTGCTAGGCCAGGCTGAGTGGCTGGCTGATCCTGCATTTATTTATATAGAACAAGATAATAAATCAGATGTTTTATCGGTGCCCACATCATGGCAATTATATCGTCAAGGAAAAACTGGGCAGAGCCGTTACAGTCTGTATCTTTGTCAATCCAAGTGATCAGGGTCTGAATGGTTGATTTTTAAGGTATAATCTCAGGTCAGACTTAATGGTGGACTCTGATTTCGTGATGAAAAAAATAGCAATTTACCCTGGGACCTTTGATCCTATTACAAACGGGCATTTGGATTTAATAACGCGTGCTGGTTTAATTTTTGACCATGTGATTATTGCTGTTTCTGATAACCCACGAAAAAACCCTTTGTTTACTATTAATGAACGCATGGAAATGGTCAATACGGCGGTGGCCGATGTTGCAAATGTATCGGTACAGAGATTTGACGACCTGTTGGTGAGCTTTGCAGTGCGTAGCAACGCAAATTTTATTATTCGCGGATTGCGCGCGGTATCTGATTTTGACTATGAGTTTCAGTTAGCATCGGGAAACAGACGACTCAACAGCAGTATTGAAACTATATTTTTAACTCCATCAGAATCTAATTACTTTATATCATCATCTCTGGTTCGAGAAATCTCGTATTACCAAGGTGATATAAGCAGTTTTGTTCCAGATCATGTTCGCAAAGCGATGCATGATAAATGGGCTGTTAGAAAAGAGACACTTAGTTAGTCAAACTAACGGGTCGTTCTAACAGTGACTCGCTGACCGAACGGATTAAACGATACCATGGCGCTATATATCACCGACCAATGCATTAATTGTGATGTATGTGAGCCCGAATGCCCAAATGATGCGATTTATCAAGGTGAGCTAATTTACGAAATTGAGGCCAGCAAATGTACCGAATGCGTGGGCCATTTTAAGCAGGAACAATGTGTTGTTATTTGCCCGATCGACTGTATTTTAGTCGATCCCGCGCACAATGAGAGCCAGGGGCAATTGCAGGAAAAATACACCCAGCTAACAGGAACTCCCTATGACGCTTCGACGGTCAAGTAAGCTGTGATTGCTACTGGCTGACTAGTTGGGGGTTGGATTTCCGCGCTTTACCAATTCTATTTCAACCACCTTAGGGTTTTGTCGCGCTTTTTTTTGTGATGAATGACGCATGCTGAGCCAGAAAGATTCTACTTTGTCGTAATAACCTTCTTTCACTAACTTAACGGGTAAATGCAATCGCTCGGAATTGGAGTTTGTGAAGTTAAGCGTCATGGGCGTTGTGCCCATAATTTTACCATTGTCTATATTCACTATCTGCGCTCCGCTTGGCTGTGATGTAATACGAGCCGCCCCATGATGAGCTCCACAAGCACTCAAAAACAAACACAGGCCGCAGGCCATGAAAACTTTTCTAATAATAGATCTAGTAAATGGTTTATCTCTATCAGCCATAACGCAGCTTTTTGACTTTTTAAAAACTCTGCTTTTTATCCCAGTAGAGAATTTCAGCACTAGCTAATTCTTCTGAGTCGTCAATTTCAGATTCGTCTATTGCGAGTAATGAAGACATTCGCTGTTCTAAAGCTGTGAATTCGTCGTTTTGCTCATAGAGCTTATTCTGCATTGTTGTTAGCTCTTTTAGTCGAGCTTCGACCGTGTCTGATGCTTTATGGATACGTTTAACACTTTCAAGGCGTCGTCTTAGTTGAGTATGGTGCTCACGTACATAGGTTTCCATTGGCACCATCAAGTTATTGTTCCACTGAGTAGCGTCTCTTAGTGCGCGTTTAAATATCTTACGGGAAGCCGCACATACAGATTCGTAAAAACGATTGGTAATAGACATTTGCTCTCTAAAAAACAAGGTTCTGGTTTCTTGCAGATCGCTATGTTTTGATTCTAAGCGAGTCACCTCTTGTTTGAATTTCTCTAAACGCAAACGGCGTACTCTAAAGTTTGCAATACCATGGTCTTGTTCAAAGTCGCGCGTGATATTCTCAGATAATGAGGCTATCTCATTAGCTTGAGCGATTGCCGCATCCAAACACGAATGTATTTGATCAAAGTATTTTGATATGGATTTTTGCAGTGTTAATGATGTTGCGCAACTAGCCATATTTCGTTTAGTGACAGCAATCAGCTTTTCTAGGCGTTCAAGGCCGAGTATGCGTGCTAGTTTATTTGTTTCTTTAGCATATATGGAGCGCAATGCTTGATAGCGTTGCATATCACTTTCAAGCGCAGCTTTTTCTGACTGTACTTTGAGCATGATATGCGAGATTACATCGACATTCTTACTACTTAATTGCCGAAGCTCAGCGATGTGCTCATCAGAATCTTTAAGGCGTTTGTTTAAAATAGAGCTTGCAGACTCAATAACATCTTCGAGAGAAGCATGTACTTTGGCAGAAACAATTTTTCGTTTGTTCGGTATCAGTCTATCTGCTATTGCATTTTCTAGATCTAAAACACCACTGCGTGTAAGTAATTCATCGTCGTCATTTAGCTTGGCAAGCAAACCTTTCTGAGCAGATACCGGAAAGATATTATTTGCTTCAACACCCAACGTTTTTGATGTTTGTGCTATTTGTTGGTGGATCTCTTTGTCGATTTCTTGTTCGCTTCGAATACCATCCCACAGTCCATCGATCTTGTTTAAGGCAACTAGCTTTTGTTGCTTTGAACTCGTAGTGTTCTCTTCACCAGCTAAGTGTTTTTGCCACAGCTCAAGGTCTGAGGCAGTCACACCTTGGTCGTGCGACAATATAAAAACAACGGTATGTGCATTGGCTAAGTGATTAATTGTTAACTCTGGCTCTGCTCCGATCGCATTCAAACCTGGGGTATCTAGAATAACTAAACCTTGTTCTAGCAATGGATGCGGAAGATTGACAATAGCGTGGCGCCAACTGGGAATTTCGACTTCGTCGTACTCATTGACCGGCAAGCCAATGGCTGAATCAGCGCCTTCGAGTAAATCAAAATTTAAGTTCTTTGCATAAGCTTTACTAACCAGCTTATTCTCGGTCATGCCATTGAATGCGTGGGTTAAGCTGTCGGCATCTTCCATGTCAAAAGGGATTTCTACCCAAAGGTCATGATCTTTTTTTAATTCGAATAGGGGGCGCTCATCACTGCGCGACTCTATTGGTAATAACCATATAGAACAAGGTAGATTAGAGTCGTATTTTAGTTCAGTTGGGCACATGGTTGTGCGACCGGTGCCTGAAGGTAAAATTCGCTGCTTGAAATTGCCAAAGAAGATTGTATTAATCATCTCCGATTTTCCACGTGAAAACTCGGCGACAAAAGCAACTGATAGATTATCGTCAGCAAGCATACCCAAGGTAGACTCAAACTGATGGTGGGTTCGCAAATCCGTTATATTGTTATCTTTGAGGAACGAACTCAGCCCCTGCGTGGCCTCGCTCAAATTGAGACGCCATTCAGAGTAATCAAGAATTTCTTTATTTAAATTTTGATCGTTCACGACAGTGCTTTTATTATTGTTTTTGTTTTTAATTTAATCCATTTAGCGACTCTAGTCTAAGAGCCTAACTTTATACCCTACAATAGTAACGTAGACTGTCTTTGTTTGTCAAAAAAATTTATTAAAGTTACTATATAAATAGTTACTCTAACTCTTTGATATTAATTATTTTTTCAGAATTTCACAATTAATGGCTTGGGCTTAGCTTAAAACCTATACACAATCGCATCTTGGAGCATAAGATTATGCTGAGATAGTGCTTGAGAAGTACTAGAATAATGTTTGCTCAATTCTGCCAATAATAAAGCCGTTTTATATCGAATGCCTAACAAGAAAACCGATAAATCTACCAAAAAGAAGAGCTCGAGCAATGCCGGCAAACGCGGTCGAAGTAAAAGCACTTCAAAAGTTAAGAAGATCAAAACCAGTGTAACTAAATCGTTGGGAGGCGCAATACGCTTTTGGCTATTGCGGGGCTTGATTGTTGGCTTGTTTCTATTCGCAGCGCTAACGGTGTACCTAGACATCACCATCAGAGCTCAATTCGAAGGTCAGAAATGGGCTTTGCCTGCGCATGTCTACACCAGACCTATGGAACTCTATACTGGCCAACAAATTGATCATTCATTAGTACAAGCTGAGCTAGATGAATTAGGCTATAGAAGTGGAGCGAGTTTAGCTGGTGTTGGCACCTATGTTTTTTCCGATGCTGAGTTAGTAATCTATCAACGCAGGTTTCGTTTTTGGGACGGTTTGCGCAAGCAACAGAAAACAACACTTAAGTTGTTGCAGGGTCGTATTCAAGACATTCAGGTAGAAGATGAGCAAGGCCAGCGGAGCTCGACGGAAATAGTTAGGCTAGAGCCCAGGTTATTTGGCAGCGTTTCCCCGTTAAGTCACGAAGACAGGAGCTTATTGAAGCTCGAAGATGCGCCTAAGGAGTTGGTGGAAGCATTGGTCGCTATTGAGGATCGCCAATTTTACTCTCATTTTGGCATTAACCCTCTGGGTATTGCGCGAGCCATGTTATCGAATATTCGTGCAGGGCGAGTGGTGCAAGGCGGCAGTACCTTAACGCAACAATTGGTGAAGAATTATTATTTAAGCTCCGAGCAAACTTACCGTCGCAAATTGGTAGAGATGATGATGGCAGTGCTGTTAGAAATACACTACAGCAAAGATCAAATTATGGAGGCTTATCTGAACGAAGTGTATTTGAGTCAGGCGGGTAATCGCGCAATCCACGGTTTTGAATTAGCCAGCAATTATTTTTATGGTAGACCTTTGCAAGAACTTGATATTGACCAATTGGCTATGTTGGCTGGCATCAATAATGGGCCGAGTTTCTATAACCCTATTCGCCACCCCCAACGAGCGTTGGAGCGTCGTAATCTGGCCTTGAAAACCATGCTTAACGAGGGAGTGATTGAAGAGTCGCAATATCAGCATGCGCTGGCCCAAGATTTGAAATTACGGGTTTCGTCTGGGCGTGCAGCGGCTTTGTCATACCCGTCGTTTTTAGGTTTTGTTAGAAGTAATTTGCAAGATGATTATCAGCAAAGTGATCTGGCCAGTGATGGTCTTCGGATATACACAACGCTAAATCCGCGCATTCAACAAACGCTTGAAGATACCGTACAACGGGAATTAGAAGCAATCGAAAAACGACACAATATCGAGTCGGATTCTTTGCAGGTTGCCGCTGTTGTTATTCGCACAGATAATGGCGAAGTAGCGGCAATTACGGGTGATCGAAATACCACCTTTTCTGGCTTTAATCGGGCAGTGACAGCCAAACGACCCGTAGGGTCATTATTGAAACCCTTTGTGTATCTTACTGCGCTGGAAGCGCCGCAAGAGTATTCTTTGGTAACGTCGATTTCGGATACGGCAATTACCGTTCAGCAAAGAGGCAGCCCAGATTGGCAACCAAATAATTATGATGGTCGTGAGCACGGTCAAGTGATGTTGATCGACGCTTTGGTGAAATCGTATAACTTGGCGACGGTGCAATTGGGTATGGCAGTTGGCGTGCCCAATGTTTCTAGTACGATTCGTCGCGTCGGGTATCAAGACAGTTTTTCACAGCTGCCATCCGTATTGTTGGGCGCCGTGCCTATGTCGGTGATGGATGTCGGTCAGCTATATCTAACCCTGGCCTCCGGCGGTTTTAAAACGCCAATCAAGGGTGTGCGTTCGGTATTGAGTAATGTGGATGAACCATTGGCGCGATATCCTCTACAAATAGAGCAGGTGGTAGATCCAGAATTCAATACCTTAATCAATTTTGCCTTGCAAGAAGTGATTAGAACGGGGACTGGACGAGGTGTGCTTAGCGATTTCCGTTATGACTATGGTTTAGCTGGCAAGACCGGAACCACCGATGATTTTCGTGATAGCTGGTTTGCGGGCTTTAGCGGTAACTATCTTAGTGTGGTTTGGATAGGCCGTGATGACAATAAACCAACCGGTTTGACTGGCGCCAGTGGGGCTGCCAAAGTTTGGTCTAAATTAATGCAAAATATTCCTCTGCAGCCGCTTGTTTTGCCAGAACATGAAGACCTTATTCAACAAACAGTATATTACTCTTCTGATCCACAAGTTCAGGATTGTAGTCTGTCGCGTCAGATACCCATCATGTTAGATTCTTTCCCGTTAGAGAATTTGGATTGTGGACAATTAATCGAGTATGATTTGCGTGATGAGGACGAACAACAACATTTTGAAGACAGCCCACGTAGCAAAATCTATAAACGGAAAAAACGTCGATCTTTCTGGAAACGTATCTTCGGTTAGTAGCATGTCCGCTACCACATCGCTATGTTCAGCTTTATCACTAGCGCCCGCATTAATTTTATCGATCACGATATTGATGTTAGGTGCCTGCGCGAGCGTTCCTGTTGATAGGCCTGTTGCGAGACCTGTGCCGCAATCAGTGGTGGTGGATGGTGAAGGTAGGCCTCTTGAGGAAGCGCCTAATGTGCAAACCTATCGATTGCCAAAGGGGCAAGTTATGTCGCCTGTTGCACAGGGTTTATTGGCTTCTGCGCGACAACAAGTAGAGACCTCCAATTGGGAAGGCGCCGCCAATTCCTTAGAGCGTGCTTTGCGCATAGAGCCGCGCAACGCGGTATTGTGGGAACGACTTGCGAACGTTAGATACGAGCAACGAGATTGGCGGCAAGCTATTCAGCTTGCTGCAAAATCCAATACCTTAGCGGGGACCAATGAAACTCTGCGACGACAAAATTGGTATTTAATGGCGAATGCGTATGATTTGCTTGGTGACAATGAAAAAGCGCAAAAATATCGAGATAAATTAAATCAGCAGTACTAAATTATTATTTTAGGTCGAATCTTCATTAGTGGTTTTTGGGTATTGCTCTTGACGGTATTGACGGGCTAAACGCTCATAACGTAAGCGATTTATTTCAAAAAATTCTAGATCTTTATCATTAATATCGCGTAGTTTCTTAGCGGGGCGACCGGCCCACACTTCACCAGCTTTGATTATCTTGCCTGGGGTGACTAGAGCGCCGGCAGCGACCATGGCGCCTTGTTCGATTAAGCAGTCATCCATCACGCAAGCCTGTATACCGATAAAGGCGTTATCTTCGATTGTGCATGCATGCAATACCGCCGAGTGGCCTACCGTAATATCGTTGCCTAAATAGGCTCCCTGACCCAATTCAGCACAGTGAATCATAGTAAGGTCTTGAATATTTGTACGCTTGCCAATTCTAATTTCATTTACATCACCACGAACGACACAGCCAAACCAGATTCCAGACCCTTCACCGATATGCGTATCACCAATCACCGCCGCTGTTTGCGCGATAAATGTATCTGGATGAACAGTTGGATATATACCGTTATAGCGAAATAAGGGTGGTTTAAATGGTGGCTTGTTGTCAGTCATGCTTGTAAGATGTTCGTTGTTTTCAAATCCTAGATTAGATTAGTACACTAAGTTGTGCTTGATTATGGTCTGCAGGGTAAACACAAATATCGACAATAGCAATTAGTCATGTCTCAAACTCCTCTCTCCAGATATCAGGAGGACTTACAAGATCCTCAATTTTCGCCTGATGAAATGCAAGCGCTCGCAGTTAAAAATCTGCAGCGATTGTATGATGAGCTGCTCGCTGCCAAGCCACAAGAGCCTAATTTTTTACTGCGGTTAGGCTTGGCAAAAGCAGCCAAGCCGCGTCCCGTACAAGGATTATATTTTTGGGGAGGTGTAGGGCGAGGTAAAACATATTTGGTAGATACCTTTTTTGACTGTTTGCCGTTCGAGCGAAAACTTCGTATGCACTTTCATCGTTTTATGCATAGGGTTCATCGAGAACGAAAAGAGCTGCGCAATGAACAAGATCCGCTGGTTATTATTGGTAAGCAGCTTGCAAAAGAAGCACGCGTACTTTGTTTTGACGAGTTCGTAGTCAATGATGTAGCCGATGCCGTTATTCTTGTTAGGTTAATGGAAGTTTTGATTGATCAAGGCGTCAGCCTAGTCGCAACCAGTAATGTTGAGCCTAAAGATTTGTACAAAGGTGGCTTGCAGCGTGATTTATTTATGCCCGCAATCGATATGATTTATGAGTTTACCGACGTGGTAAATATTGACTCTGGTATCGACTACCGATTGTTGTTTTTAGATAAAGCTGAAACCTATTTTTGCCCAGTTAATGATGATGCAGATAAAGGCATGCAATATAATTTTGAGCACCTAGCACCGGACGCCGGTATAGCGAAGGCAACCATCGAAGTTGAGGGTCGCGTACTTACTTCTATCATGCGCAGTGATGGCGTAATCTGGTTTGACTTTGCGGAACTTTGTGATGGGCCTCGTTCGCAGGACGATTATATTGAGCTAGCTAGGTGCTTTCATTCCGTGTTGCTAAGCAATGTGCCGATTTTGGATAAATTGAAGGAAGATCAAGCGCGTCGGTTTATTAATTTGGTTGATGTGCTCTATGACCATAACGTAAATCTAATTGTGTCGGCCGAGGCTCCAGCCAATGAATTATATGTTGGTTCACGTTTGGAGTTTGAATTTCGACGTACAGTAAGCCGCTTGCAGGAAATGCAATCACATGATTATTTAGCACTAAGTCATAAAACTTAAAGCCACATTTCCTAGAGAAAAATATGAAATTTTTGGATCACTTTCATGATCGCACCGAACAAGGTCAAATAACGATTGGCGCTCAGCAAGGTAGTGAGTTTGCTAAAAACATTGCAGGTGATTTTAATCCTATTCATGACGCCGAGTCCAAGCGCTTTTGCGTGCCAGGCGATTTATTGTTCGCACTCGCTCTTAAAGAATATGGCTTGCACCAAAGTATGGCTTTTCGCTTCTTAGATTTAGTTGCTGCTGATACGCCATTAAATTATCCAGCGTGGGTTGCTGGTGACAATGAGCTACAAGTATTGAACAGCAAAGATAAGGCTGTGCTTGGCGTTCAATATGATGGAGAAAGCTCTGATGACGAGCACGGAATTGAACAACTTCTAAAAAACTATGTGGCATTTTCTGGACAGAATTTCCCACATATTTTAGTACCATTAATGCAGCGACATCATGTGATGATTAACCCCAAAAGACCATTAGTGATATATCAAAGCATGGCTTTCACTCTTGATGAACTAAGTTTTGATGGTCTAGAAATCACATTGCGAAAAACTGAATTAAATACCAAAGGTAAGCGAGCCGACGCAAATCTATATTTTTCGATTAGTTCTAGTACTGGGGAAATTGGTTCAGGGATTAAAACCTTAGTGCTGAGTGGCCTGCGCGAATACGATGAACAAGCGGTTGAACACTTAACTGAGGCGTATTTTTTAAATAAAAAAGCTTGGGGATAAAGCGCCAGTTTATAGGCCGCATGGATGGCAGGTGAAGCTTGTGAAGTATCTTATTCGCATTGCCAGGATTTCAAGCGTGCACCGCGTTTGTTCTCATCAACTGGAAACCAACTATAGCCTTGGCCAAGTTCGGTTTTTTTCTGGTGTGGTTCTTTTGTGCGAATAGCGGGTACTAAGCTTTCGGTCTTACAATTTTTAGAAGCATAGACTGAACATGCGGCGTAACCTATTTGCACAACTCGGTGGACACGCACCGTTTTAATGAAATTATGACAGCCAGGTCGGCGCGCTTTACTTGCAGTGAAACGAATTTTATCTGCCTGTTCTTTGTTGTTGATTTTATAAAATCGAATCGTTTGGTTAGGCTCAATCGCCCACGCATTTTGCTGTCCAGTCAATATAATAATCGAGCCTAAACTTAAGCAAAAAACACCTAGTGATCGGCGCCAATTTTTTAATTTGTCTACCAAGAACCAATTCTCCATTTTGGTATATTGACCTCTTCTTCTAGGCCAGTGGAGCGACTTTCAATTTGGCCATCGGAGTCATTTTCTTCCAAGACTTGTGTTGCGCCTCCGATAGAATGTTCTAATTCTACCCGATAGACTTGCCCACTTTCGCGCCTAGATTCGGTAATGGTGGCTTGACCCAATGGCCCATAGTTTTTTTCACTTGCGACTTCTTCAGTGGTTTCTTTATTTGGCTCAACCGTTGTCTCGATACTTGCTTCAGCGGGAAGTAACTCGGTTTCTGCAACTGCAGGTGTACCCTTGGTTTCATCGCCTATGTTGGGCGGTGCTATGCTCTCTTGTGCAAAACTGAATTGGCTGTTTGAGAATAATAAGCCTGCAAACACTATCGCGCTGAGTTGTTTAACTGATCGCGTAACTTGAATCACATCGCGCATCTTAGTTTCTATTAATAGGTTCTTCATAACTGGTGCTCCGCTAGAACGTTAGGCTCATGTTATCATAGTCGAATTCAGCATCTGGTTAATTATTGCTCACTCGCGGTGAGTTAAAACTTCTCTTAAAAATAATGCAAAAGCCCCAGCTTATCTTAATAGACGGCTCGTCTTATCTGTATCGCGCATACTATGTGCCTCAATTGAAACGAATGCAAACTAGCTCAGGACAGCCAACTGGTGCTGTTTTCGGCATTATTAATATGATTAAAAGCCTCGCTGCAGACTATCCCGAATCGAATATCGTAGCGATATTCGATGCCAAAGGTAAGAATTTTCGCCATGAATTGTATGCTGACTATAAAGCTAATCGTCCACCCATGCCGGATGAATTACGCAGCCAAGTTGACTTTGTGCATCGTAGTATTAAGGCTTTAGGCATACCGCTGGTTGCTGTGCCAGAAGTCGAGGCCGATGATGTTATTGGCACTTACGCGAAGCTTGCAAGCGATGCTGGACAAACGGTATTGGTTGCATCGGGCGACAAAGACTTAGCGCAAATTGTCAATGATAAGGTAAATCTTATCGATACCATGAAAAAGCTAATTTTGGATGAGGCGGGTGTGGTGGAAAAATTTGGCGTGCACCCAAATCAAATTATTGATTACTTAACGTTAATAGGCGACACCTCGGATAATGTGCCAGGAGTGCCAAAGGTAGGCCCAAAAACTGCCGTTAAATGGTTAGTAGAATATGACAGCTTAGACCGTATTGTTGAAAATGCCGATGCAATTGGTGGCAAAGTCGGTGAAAATTTACGCGAATTCATTCCGCAATTGCCTCTCTCGAAAGATTTGGTCACTATTCGTTGTGAATTAGCGATTGAGCCAGCTTTACAGGACTTGTTGCAGATAAATGAGGATGAAGCGGCGTTGATAGAAATCTATACTGAGCTGCAATTTAAAAAGTGGCTGGGTGAATTAGGTCTGGATTTACCGGCCTCGGTTGCTGGAGCGCCAACTCCCGAGTTTCAAGAGGGGAAGTATGAAATTATATTTAGTGAGCAAGACTTTTTAATTTGGTTGGAGCGCCTTAAAAACTCTGAAGGCTTTGCCTTTGATACTGAAACAACCTCTATTCAAGCACAGCAAGCGGAATTAGTCGGTTTGTCTTTTGCCATAGATGCAGGCGAAGCCGCCTATGTGCCCGTTGCCCATTCTTATATGGGTGCACCCACACAACTTGATAGAGACTGGGTGCTAGCGCAATTGAAACCTCTTTTGGAGAATCCTGCCCTACCCAAGATTGGCCAAAACCTAAAATACGATATGAGTGTATTGGCCAATTATGACGTGCATTTACAAGGAGTGGCTTTTGATACTATGTTGCAATCTTATGTGCTGGATAGCGCCGGCTCAAGGCATGACATGGATACCCTGTCGATAAATCACCTTGGCCATAAGCCAGTACCATTTAGCGATGTGGCTGGTAAAGGCAAAGCGCAGTTGACTTTTGATCAGGTGGAAATCGATAAAGGCGGCCACTATGCAGCTGAAGATGCGGATATTACGCTACGCTTGCATAACACTCTAATGCCGAGGTTGACCGCACAACCGAGCTTGCATCGCATATTTAATGAAATAGAAATACCGCTGGTTAATGTATTGTCGCGTATTGAAAACAATGGGGTACTAATAGACGACTCCATGCTGCTACAGCAAAGTCAGCAGTTGGCGATGAGTATGCAGGAGGCAGAAAAAAATGCGTATGCACTGGCAGGCCGCGAATTCAATCTCGCTTCGCCCAAACAAATCCAAGAGATTTTATACGACGAAATGAATTTGCCAGTGCTCAAAAAAACACCCAAAGGTGCGCCGTCAACAGCCGAAGATGTTTTGCAAGACTTGGCGGTTGAGCATGATCTGCCTCGGTTGATTCTGGAGCATCGCAGTTTAGGCAAGCTCAAATCGACTTATACCGATAAGTTGCCTACCATGATTAACCCTAAAACTGGTCGTGTGCATACCTCTTATCACCAAGCGGTGACAGCAACTGGGCGGCTATCGTCCAGCGATCCTAATTTACAAAACATTCCGATTCGCACGCAAGAGGGACGACGTATTCGCGAGGCTTTTATAGCCGATAGCGATAAGCAAATAGTGGCGGCGGATTATTCGCAAATTGAGCTTAGAATTATGGCCCATTTGTCAGGTGATGAAACGCTGGTACATGCCTTTAACAACAACTTAGATATTCATCGAGCTACCGCCGCTGAGATATTTGACTTAGAGTTGGATGCGGTAAGTGACGAGCAACGGCGTCATGCTAAAGCAGTAAATTTTGGTTTAATTTATGGGATGTCTGCCTTTGGATTGAGTAAACAACTAAATGTGGAGCGAAAACAAGCGCAAAATTACATTGATCAGTATTTTGAGCGTTATCCAGGTGTGAAAATTTATATGGAAACGACCCGTGAGTTTGCTCGTGAGCACGGCTATGTTGAAACTGTATTTGGTCGGCGGCTGTATCTTCCTGATATAAACGCGAAGAACCACAATGTGCGCCAATACGCCGAACGTACGGCTATCAATGCACCTATGCAAGGCACTGCCGCTGATATTATTAAAATTGCGATGATTGCTGTGCATGATTGGATTGGCGATGCGAATAATCAACATAAGATGGTGATGCAAGTGCATGATGAGTTGGTATTTGAAATACACACTGAGCAGCTTAGTCAGGCCATCGATAGTATCCGCAGCATTATGCAAGAAGCCGCAAATATGTCGGTGCCACTCGTAGTTGATGTTGGCGCGGGTGAAAACTGGGCATTAGCCCACTAAACTAATGACTCCTTAATTTACGATATTTTGATGCGCTATTAACGCTGACAGTTTTATCTCAATCGTTTAAACTATCATCTACTCTAAGATGTGTTGGTTCACACGCTGAACCAATGAATAAGTAAGAACTAAAAATGTTTAGATCCACTTCACGTAAAGTGTTAGCAGCCATGGCCTTAGTATTGGTCGGCTGGTGGCTGTGGTCTTCTAACGACGAGCCGCAATTGGAGGAGGTGGCAAAATCAAATGATCAAAAGCTCGATTCTTCAAGTTTCGAATCAGCGATTCGGCCGATAACAAACGCCAACACTCAGGAAGCCGCGCAGACAGGAGTATTGTTCAATTCGCTTGACCCTGATCTTCAATCAAGTGTTCATAATCGCTTCTCTGAAGCTGTAATAGCGCAAAAAGAAGGCGATAATTTGGTTGCTGAAGAGCTTCTGAATCAACTCATAAACGACCATCCTCAGTTGGTAGAACCCTATATTAATTTGGCGGCCATCTATGCTCGGGGTAATAAGCTAGCAGAGGCACAAACTACGCTAATGGCTGGACTTAATGCTAATCAAAATACCGCTACTTTATTTGAGAGTTTGCAACAGGTATTAGGTGCACAAGCTGCTGAAGCTTATCAAAAGGCCTTTAATAATACCGCCACAGATGCAGTAGTGTTTGATCTGCCCCTGGCTACCGACATAGTAGCGCTATCTTCTAATAATAATGCAACTCAAGACTCTGCAAATGATGACAAACAAGAGCTTGAATTGGCTAATAAAGAGTTAGCTTCAGCAAGAAAAGAAATGGCGGCATTGAAGTCAGAAATTGTTGCGCTATCTAATAATAATGCAACACAAGACTCTATAGATGATGACAAGCAAGAGCTTGAATTGGCCAATAAAGAGTTGGCTTCAGCAAGAAAAGAAATGGTGACATTGAAGTCAGAGTATGAAAAACGTATTGCATCTCTCCAGCAAGAGTTAGCCAGCCAAGCCATACTGGTGGATAACGCATCTAAAACTAGTGAGCCTGCGGTAGTGGTATCGATACCCACAGAGTCAGAAACTCAAACAAGCGTTGTCGCTGCGGTTACGCCCCCAACAACGCCTGAACTTGAAGTAGTGTCAACCCCTGTCCAAAGTGACGCTGATAAAGAAAGATTGGCACAAGAAGCTATCTTGCAAGCAGCGATAAAAAAACGCGAACAAAACGCAATTGAAGCTGTGCAGCGCTGGGCTAAAGCATGGTCAGATCAAGATTTACAAACTTATGTCGCGCAGTATATCGACACCTATGAACCGAGCGAGAGTAATATTAGTCATGATCAGTGGGTGTTGCAACGTCGTGCGCGATTAGGCAATAAGAAATTTATTCGTGTTAAAGTCAGTCGTTTTGCGGTCGATGATTTGGGTGATCGCTTTAGCGTGAGCTTTTCACAAAACTATCAATCTAATACCGTCAGAGATACGATTACAAAAAAATTAACTTTTATCAAAGGTAACGATGATTGGTCAGCCGCAAAAATCGTCAAAGAAGAAGTGGTGTCTGGGTAGCTTGTGAATACGCAAAGATTGATTGTCAGATATTCCTTGTTAGCGCTAGCTACTATCATGTTTTGCGCCAATGGGGCCTTTGCTCAGAATAGTGATGGGCAAACTTCAGATACGCATAAATTTAACTTTAACGAAGAAGAAGCGCTATTACACGCGTATCAGCAAAATGACAACTATGAGTCATCGGTGTTGTCAATTATTAAATCTATTCAGACCGGCAAGCTCAATGTAGCCCTAAGTTTGGCCAATAGTCATATAGAGAAATTTCCTAAAAGCCGGGTTGGGCATTTGCTCAAAGCTGACGTGCTGTATGCGCTTACATCGCCGCTGTCTCAGCCTGGCAGTGGCTTAACGGCTGAGCAATCGGTGGCGCTTGATGGCCTGACTCATCAACTTAAAAATCGCTGGTTACATGCCGAACATGAAGGCGGCAAGACACATACTTATTTGCCGTCTAGTTTACTTAGTATTGGCCAGCACAAACATGTCATTGTTGCAGATATGGGATCGGGGCGATTGTATCTCTATGCTAATGATGGTGGTCGTCCTAAACTAATTAGAGATTATTATTTAACTGTTGGCTCGGATGGTTTTGGAAAGCAAGTTGAAGGTGATAATAAAACCCCAGTAGGTGTGTATTCAATTTATCGATATATTAAAGGCAGTAAACTGCCGGACTTATATGGAGGCGGTGCTTTCCCGGTAAATTACCCGAATCGCTTTGATCGCTATCATAAACGCACTGGCTATGGAATATGGTTACATGGCACGCCGTCTGATACTTACGCGCGTTCTCCATGGGCAAGCGAAGGCTGTTTCGTTTTGAGCAATGACGACCTAAATGATATTAGTCAGTACATTAGTGTTGAAGAACGTACGCCGGTGATTTTGAGTGATTCTATAGATTGGGTAAGCTTGTCAGAATTAACTGAAGCTAGGCAACAGGCAATGAGTGTTATCGATAACTGGAAAGCCGACTGGGAAAGTTTAAATACCAATGCGTATTTGAGTCACTACTCGCAAGATAATTTTAATTTTGGGCGTGCGAACTTCCAACGATGGGCCACGCGCAAGAAAGACACTAATAGTCGAAAAACTTTTATTCAGCTTGATATAGAGCTGCAAAGTTTGTTTATGTATCCTGGAGAAACCGATATGTTTGTGGTTCAGTACACCCAGCGGTATATCAGCAATAATTTTTCGGGCGAATCCCAAAAAGAACAATATTGGAAGCGTAATGACTCAGGGCAATGGCAAATTATTTTCGAAGGATAAGAACAACAGAATAAGATGAAGTCATAGTATTAAATTATTTCACTGTGGTTTGTATTAGCTGAACGCCTTTAGCTTTATTAAGTAGATTTCTCTTCATTGTTAACATTTCGTCGCAGCCAGCGAACAATGTCTTCCCAAATTTTTATTGACTCGGCCTCAGATGGCATGACCCATGCATGTGATAATTCTAAGGTGATGACAGGAATGTTTCGATTGATGCCAGCGTAGTTACCCAGTGATCCTGGGTATGTTCCCAGTAGGTTCAAGTGCAGTTTACCCAAGCTTTTGGGTGCAGTGCTAAGCGCGAGGGAATCGAAATCTACCACACCATAGGGTGCATGCACGCTAATAATGGCATCAGGCTTAAAGGTGTTGATTTCATCAATCAGCCACTGTGTTTCCGGTTCGCTGGCCGCTGATTCACCAGGGTAACGGCGCGGTTTACTGCCAACTTTCTCCTTCCAGTACTTCAACGCTTTTTCTTCCCAGTCATCCGACGGCATGTTCCTATTTAGATCAACGCCATTTTTGTTGGTGCGTGTTGCCGCGGGTTTAAGCACGCCATCAGGGTTCACCAACGGTACCATATGCCAATGAAACAAACCTGAATGATGTTTCTTTAAACTGCCAATCCAACGAAAAACTATACTAACTGATGTCAACTCGTCGCCATGAGTTCCCCCAATAACTAGCACTCTTCCCTGCGGTTCTCTATCAGCAACTGGCGCAAACTCACTTAGCAGAAGAGGGAAGCCTGCAACCGATTGACAGCCGCTTGGAACCAGCTCAGCTATAGTGCAAAGCTCTTTCGAAACACTCGCTAAACGTTTCGAGATACGGTCACAATTTTGGTCGATTGATGAGTTTAATTTAGTTTGCTTGCCAATGTCTAAACAATACAATTCAGGCTTTGCCGCTGGTTCATTTGTGGTGTCGGTATCTTCGGCCCCGGCAAAACTCAGTTCCTCGATAATATTGTTGTCACTTTGATCTTGCCTATTATTTGCAGTGCTAGACTCATTGGCAAGTTTATTGACGTCATCAGGGCTTAACGCAGTTTGCGCATCTAATTGTTGAATGACGGCATCGTCACCTTGCGTATCAGTCACTAGCTCATCCGCGAGACGGCCTTGTTGATCTCGCGTTTCTCGATCATTTGATTGCGCCGTCCGGTGCGACTCTTTGGTGTCTTTGAAGAATAAAAAATCCTTATCTAAGGCGAATAATATCAGCGACAGAACCAGCACAAGCGCTAGCAAAAACTTAGTAGTGAGATTTTTTTTGGACACCGAGACTGCCTATTGTGTGGGTAACTTATATCGTGGATCCAAGTATAGGGCAAAGTAGCTATTTAGCTAAAGTCTTAGACCATTTAAATAACATTATACCAACCTAAGGCACAATAATGAACTGCAATAACAAACAACCTTTTAAGCGGGTAATACAGGAGAGGATCGTAGCAAGCATCCCTGAGCAGATGCTATAAAAAAGCCTGAGCGGGTGTTATAGAAAGCCT
>CAZHEL010000011.1:0-8097 GCA_964531625.1 uncultured Gammaproteobacteria bacterium | reverse complement strand
AAAGCCTGAGCGGGTGTTATAGAAAGCCTTAGCGGATGATATGAAAAGGTGTCTAAGGCAGGCGAAATACCGTGTGTGTGTGGTATTCCAAGGGGATGTCGTTTGGGGGGACTGCCTGCCTTAGACAATTCTTTCGAAATTTTTCGGAACGCTGGTCGTCGGCTGAGTCACTGGCCGAAGCTACGTTGGTTAACAATTAACGTCAAAATAAAACATTTAACGTTTTATAACTGCCCGCAACTCTAAAACAATTGTATGACAAACACAAGATGTTTTTCACGCGGTTTTGCGTTTAATTAATTGAATCTAATACCCAACTTTGCATTTGAGCACGAATGCTATCTACACCTAGGTAATTATGTGAGGAAAACGGTTCGACGGCAAAATTGCCAGGGTATTTTTTCAGTTCTTTCTCAGTGTTTAGTAGTGTTGAAGCTATTTTTCCGCGTTTTAATTTATCCGCCTTAGTAAGCAAAATTTGTGTAGGTAATTCGGAGTTAGATGCCCATTTAATCATTTGCAGATCTAGATCTGTTAGTGGATGACGTATGTCCATTAGAAGCACTAAAATTATTAAATTTTTGCGTTCTGCTAGGTATTCATGAATCGTTTTTTGCCATTTATTTTTTACTGCCAGTGGCACTTGTGCAAAACCGTAGCCGGGCAAATCAACTAATCGTGCCTGATCTCCTAAGGAGAAGAAGTTAATTTGTTGAGTTCGGCCCGGTACTTTTGATGTTCGGGCTAGCTTTCTTCGATTGCTAATCGCATTAATGGCACTAGATTTACCTACATTCGATCTTCCTGCAAAGGCAATTTCAACCAGATCATCATCTGGAAATTGGTGTGGCTCTGCAGCGCCCAACAAAAATTGCGGATCACGTAAAATTTCAGGAAGTTTTCGCTGTTCAGATCTGCTGGAGTCGGCGCTACTTGTCATGATTTATTTTCTCTGTTTTCAAAACTGATTGTAGCAAAATAGAAGTGCATATTTTGAGTTAAAAGCCTTGTGTTTACTTGAGGCAGTAACGCTCTCATGCTATAAACTCGCACACTAACTAAACAGCCTTATCTGCATTCACGATTGTCGCTTAAAATCTTGCTAAGATAGGGCTTAAATATTACTTGCCGCCTAGATGCTTTTCTCGACTGTTTTTAAAGCATTTTTTGGACCTTATTGGGAATCTTCTATAGGAACATTGTGAAATCTATAGAAACACTGTGAATTAAAACATTTACCTTACATAAATATATACAAGTTAATCATGAAAAAATTATTGTTTATCGCTGGATGCGCAGCACTTTTGATTATCAATATCGGCTCGGCCGTTGCCTCAGGTGATGCACAAGCAGGAGAGGCCAAGGCTGCAACCTGTGCCGCATGTCATGGCGCACAAGGTATTAGTGCTATTCCAGTGAATCCGAATCTTGCCGGACAGGTGCCTGGATACATCGCGGCCCAATTAAAAGCGTTTAAAAGCGGCGAACGTGTAAATCCTATTATGGCTGGCCTAGTTATTTCTCTGTCAGAAGAGGATATGGCTGATTTAGATGCTTTCTATGCGGCACTTCCAGCCAATGAGACTATGAGCATGACGGATGATGATAAAGCTTTGGCGGAGGCCGGTGCTGCTATTTATAGAGGTGGTTTTGCTGATCGAGGCATTTCAGCCTGTATGAGTTGCCATGGCCCCAGTGGGCACGGCATACCTAAAAACTATCCAAGAGTATCTGCGCAACATAAAGAGTATTTGGAACAACAGCTACTGGCTTACAAAAAAGGTGAGCGAAAAGGTTTGAACGGAATTATGTGGAATATCGCCTTTGGTCTATCTGAATTACAAATCAAACAACTTTCAGCATATATGGCTGGATTGAAATAATTACCATTCAATTTAATTAAAAAAAGCAGCTATCAAAGCTGCTTTTTTTATGCCGGGCCAATGCCAATGCGGATCAAAATGATACACTTGGCTTATGGATAACAATCAATATCTAAAATGGATAGATGAGCTTGATAAAACCAGTGCTCTGATTGTACCGACGCGGAGTTTGGCAAGTACTTTAAAGTCGCAAGTCGCTGACTATTATATTTCCCTAGCCAAGACGGTTTGGGAGGCACCCAATATTTTGACTTGGGGAGATTACTTAAGATGGCTGTGGCAACTTAATGCGGTTAAGTTGTCTCCCGCGCATACACTGATAAGTAGCCAACAAAGTTTGCTTTTATGGACCCAGGTTGTAGAGGCATCACGTCGTCTAGAGCGTGATTTAACCTTACTCAATGTGCAGCAAACGGCCAAAGCTGTGCAGCGTAGCTGGCGACTAATGCATGACTGGAGGCTTAGCGAAAAAACCTTGATGCAAGAACACGTGGAGGATGTGGAACAATTTCTCAATTGGTTATCCAGTTATAGAGCGTTACTAGAAAAACGCGGATTAATCGATGAGCCCTTATTAGTTCAAAAATTATTACAAGCACAAAGTCTTGAGTACCCGTTTAAACGTTTGGTTTGGCACTCTTATGACTTGGTTACGACCGCACAACAAAGTCTAAACGACAAAATGTCAGAGCAAGGAGTCACCGTCGATAGTGCTTCTTCAGCGCGGGCAGCAGGTCCGGCGATTAAATTCCTTGAGTATCAAAATAGCGAGGATGAAATTCGCGCCAGTCTAGTTAGCGCTCGTACATTGATTGAAAACTCAGACTCAAATTTCACTATTAATGTAGTGATCCCAGACCTGCAACGAAAGCAAGCTAAGGTGCGTGAAATCGCGCGTGAGGTATTTTATCCAGCTGCATCGCCGCTTAACATACAGCAAATGACAACGGTATATAGGTTTAGTCTCGGTCAGCCTTTGGGTGAATGGGCCGCAATCGAGACTGCATTGACCCTTATCAATATGCTTAAAAATCGTATTAGCATGCTGGATCTGGGGTTTGTTTTGCGCAATCAATTTATAGGTCTGAGTCGTGAATATAGTGAAGAGTGCCGCCTATTTGAACGTTGGCTAAAAAGCCAACGCATAAGTAACTTGCTGTTGGATAACTTGCCTGCTTTGCACGAACAGTTTAGCAACTATTTGACGGATCGCGGCGAAATCCAACATCAAACCGGTTTATTAGACGCACTCGATATCATTGTTAGCTTGCGGAATGATTTTCAGCGTCGTCTCGATCAACGCGGGGAACAAAATAATTTTGCTACCATTAGCTTTCAAGAATGGGGCAATGTGTTTGATCAATGGTTGCAGGCTTGGCGTTGGAGCCCTGAAGTCGAGTCGGGTGGTTTAGACTCTATCCAATATCAACTGTTAATGCGATGGCAAGGCTTACTTGCAGAGTATATGGGTTTGAGTGCGGTGCAATCGAGCATAGGCATAGCTAGAGCTATAGAAGTGCTTAGACAAATGGCTCGCGATGCGGTATTTCAGCCACAGGCGAACGCGTCACCTATTTTAATTTCAGGCCTGTATGAGGCGATTGGGCGACCAGTCAATACATGCTTTTTAACCGGCATGAATCAACATTATCCTACTAGTGTAAACAGTGATCCATTTGTACCAAATAGGTTATTGCATGATGCTGGGTTTCCAAATGCCACGGCAGAAGGAAACTATATCCAAGCGCGCAAGGTGAACCAAAGCCTACTCGCAGCGGCTGAGTCAGCGGTTGTCAGTTATGCCATATACGACGAGCAAGACCGGGAAATTGAAGGCGGTGTTTCATCCTTATACCGAGATCAAAATTTTGAACGATCAGGTACACCATTATCACCAGCACAATTAGAAGTAGAACTAGAAGAGTATCAAGACGTCCAAGGTCCTGCTTGGGCATCAACTCAAGGGCCTAAAGGTGGCTCATCTATTTTTGAGAATCAATCAAACTGTGCATTTAAAGCTTTTGTTACACATCAGTTGGGATTTGAACGTGACCAAGAAGCAGAGTTTGGTTTGGATGGCTTGGATCGCGGTAATGTGGTGCACCGCATGTTAGAACTGGCGTGGCTGAAGATACAAACCCAAAGCAAGCTCGCGTCATTATCAGAGCCTGAGTTAGAAACGATAATCGCTAATGCTGTGAAGAAGGCTATTCTAAATGAACAGGCAAAACTGAGCGCAGATAAAGCGGTGCTGCTACAGCGAGAGCAGTTACGTCTTTCCAATATATTGAAAAACTGGCTAATGTTGGAGGCTAAACGCCCACTTGGATTCTCTGTTATCGAAAGTGAACAAAAACGCTATGGCAATATTGGCGGCATTGAATTTGCTTATATTATTGATCGTATAGATCAAACAGACGACGGTCGTCAGCTCATTATTGATTACAAAACAGGCACCGTATCTCGCCGAGACTGGACCGAAGAACGACTAGCTAAACCGCAAATGCCATTGTATTCAGTGATGTTGAATCGAGCTGAGTCTAGAACTTTATCGGGTATTGCCTATGCAAAGGTTGATGCTAGAAAAAATGAGTTTATTGAGCTTTGTGAAACCGATATTTTAAAAATTAAGAGCTGGCGTACGCAAGAGTACGAGACAAGTTGGCTAGACGGGCAGGCACGCTGGGGTGAGTTATTTGACGAACTTGCTGAGCAGTTTTTGGCTGGAGATGCGCGGGTCAATCCTATAGAAGAAAACACCTGTATGTATTGCGATTTAAAATCCGTTTGTCGGGTCTCACAATTACGAGATTCATCACAGGGTGCGAAGCATGATTAGCGATCTCGACGCAAGAGCAGCAGCCTTAGATCCGCGGAGCTCTTTTATTGTGCAAGCGCCCGCCGGTTCCGGCAAAACGGGCTTATTGGTTTATCGAATTCTAACACTCTTAGCGACCGTTGATCAGCCACAAAAAGTTCTTGCGATCACCTTTACGCGTAAAGCAACCGCTGAAATGCAAGCGCGTCTTCAAGAGCTATTGCATTGTGCTGAACAGGGTTTAAATAGCGATGATGCTTTTGAACAACAGGGCATTGCCTTGGCGCAAAATGTATTAGCTCAGGATAAAAAGTTTGGCTGGGGATTGTTAGATTCCCCGCATCAGTTACAGATTCTGACCATCGATGCGTTCAGTGCTCGACTGGCAGGCAGTATGCCTTGGTTAAGTCGCTTAGGTGACCGCCCGCGAACTAC
Source organism: uncultured Gammaproteobacteria bacterium (assembly GCA_964531625.1). Classification (GTDB taxonomy): domain Bacteria; phylum Pseudomonadota; class Gammaproteobacteria; order Arenicellales; family Arenicellaceae; genus Arenicella. Next base: position 2,961 of record CAZHEL010000011.1, on the reverse strand, counting down.
CGATCAAGCTAACAATCATTACGAAGCAGCGGTAGAAAGTTTGCTCTCGGAACTGTTGAATGATGATTCCAAATTATTAGAACCCTTGCAGACCGTGTTGTTGGAGTTGGACTATAACTATAACCGAGCTCGCCAGCTGTTTGCGTCAATGCTGGCAAAGCGTGATCAGTGGTTGCGTCATTTAATGAGTAATGACTTGACTAAATTACGCGGTCATATTGAACATGCATGGCAGTCCTTAGTAAATGAGCAAGTTGCGCAGTTGTATGAACTTGTAGGAGAACAAGACTTACAAGAGCTATTTGAAATGGGACGCTCGGCAGCTGCAAATATTGAACCTATTGAAGGTAAGTCGTCAGTCTTGGCTGGGTTTGAAAGTTTTGACCGCTCGGTACGATTATTTGGTATTGCCCAATGGCAAGCGTTACGTAATATGCTGCTTATTAAAGATGGCAATTGGAGAAAATCAGTTAATAGAAAGCTTGGTTTTTTACCAAAAACACCCCTATTAGCGGATTTTAAGGCAAAGCTCGCGCAGTTAGCCCAAGAGAATGAGGAATTGCGTCTGGCATTGATTGAAACTGATTCTTTACCGAGAGCTAAGTTTAGTGAAGCTGACTGGCAGCAACTAATCGCGCTGGAGTCAGTGTTGAAGTCTTTGGCGGCGCGCTTGCAATTGCGTTTTCGTAGCGCCGGAGAGTGCGATCATAGCGAAGTAACGCAACGGGCTAATTTAGCCTTACAGGAACTGCAAAATCCCACCGACTTAGGTTTACGCTTAGATGCGCAATTGCAACATATTTTAGTTGATGAATTTCAAGATACCTCGCATGGCCAAATTGAGTTGCTAAAACGTCTAACTGCGGGTTGGTCAATCAATGATGATGGCTTCGCCCGCACCCTGTTTCTTGTCGGCGATCCTATGCAGTCGATTTATCGCTTTAGAGAAGCCGATGTTAGTTTGTTTATGCGAGTGGCAACGAATGGCGACAGCAAAGTATTTCCGAATATTCAAATTGAACCATTGGTTCTTAGTGAGAATTTTCGATCTTCTAGCAGTTTAGTGAATTGGTTTAATGATACTTTTCAGCCAAGTTTTCCAGCACGCAATGATTTTATTTCCAGTGGTATTCAATACTCTATGGCAAGTTCTACTATGCCAGCAAGCTTAGCTTGCACTGAATTGCTTTTGGCACATGATAAAAATCAGGAAGCAAATTTGTTAGTTGAATCAGTACAGCTGGCAATCAATAACTTAACTAGTGAAAATGATCGTGTTGCTATATTGGTTCGATCACGCGGCCAATTAAAACATTTGTTACCGGCCCTGCAGACAGCCGAGATAGATTATGTTGGTGTGGATATTCAGCCACTTAAAGAAGTACAAGCAGTAGTAGATGTATTGGCGTTGTGTAAAGCAATTTGCCGATTAGATGATCGAATATCATGGTTGGCGCTGCTACGTGGACCCTGGTGTGGACTTACACTAAAAGAAATTAAACGACTGGTGGGTCGAGCCGATCAAACCGTTTGGCAACAATTGCGTAGTGCCCAAATCAGCTCGCTTGAAGCCGATACGAAAACGCGATTAAACCGTTTTAAGCAGGTGATGCAATCAGCCATTGAGCAACGTCAAATCACAGAGCTTGGGGGTCTTATACGCTGGACTTGGTTATCTCTGGGTGGCGAGGCAACTCTGTTAGGAGCAAGTATTGACGACATTGAAGTTGTGTTTAGCTTAATCAGCGAGCAACAGCGTGGTGGCGATCTAGCTTCGCTAAGTGAGCTAGACGCTGCGCTGGAGGGTTTGTATGCCAGGCCGCGATCGTCCAGTTCTGGTAAAGCGCCAAAATTGGTTATTTCTACTATCCATAAAGCCAAAGGGTTGCAGTATCACACAGTCATTGTGCCTTGCTTAGGTGCCATCGCTCGCGCTGACGATAAAGAAATTATGATGTGGGCCGAATATCAAAATTCGGTGGGGGACTCGCAGTTATTGTTGGCCCCGTTAGTATTCGACGACCCAAGTGAAAATTCTCATTACGGCTATCTACGAGCGCTAAATAAAAAACGTAGTAAAAATGAAACGATTCGCCTTATGTATGTGGCGTGTACCCGTGCCGAAAAAAAATTAGTGTTGCTTGGCTGTGCTAAGTTCGATGAAGAGTCAGAGCAAGCAAAAGCGCCGGCGGCCAGCAGTTTGTTACATACTATTTGGAATGCTGTGCAGGAAGGTTTTACTTTTCCGTATATAGCTGAGAGCGATACTAGTGACACCGTACAAAATTATTCACAAACGTTGTCTCGATTGTCCGCAGATTTTCAAGTTCAAACTCCGCCCGATATTGGTTGGCAACTGACCCAACAACACTCCATTGTGGCACCAACACAACCCGCAGACTCTGCAGAATTGGAATATGAGTGGGCAACTGAAGTGGCGACAGCTGTGGGTTTAGTGTTGCACGACTGTTTGCAATTTAATGGTTCAAATATTCTTAACTTGAAAGTAGATCAGTCCCTAATGGCTAGTTTTTCTGCCCAGCTACGCGGCTTGCGGGTGCCAGCTAACCGCATTGATTATGCGCTGAAAAGACTGGTCAAAGCGGTGCACAATATTCAAGCAGATACATCTTCGCATTTTCTGTTTGAGGACTATGTTGAACAAAAAAATGAATACGCACTGTCGGCGCTAGAAGAAGGAGTAGTTAAAACTTATCGGATCGATCGTACTTTCGTTGATAAAGAAGGTATTCGTTGGATTATTGATTACAAGAGCACCGATACTCGTAATGAGAATATAGAGACCTTTGCTGATGAACAGGTGCAGGAGCGGCACCAAACTCAATTGGAAAAATACGGGTATTTAATGAGTCAAATTGAGAACAACCCGATACGCTTGGCGGTATATTTTCCGTTGCTGAAACAACTAAGAGTATGGGACTATTCCGTATAGATTAATTT
>CAZHEL010000010.1:30335-75727 GCA_964531625.1 uncultured Gammaproteobacteria bacterium | reverse complement strand
ACTGCAAACTTAATCAGTCTCAATATTAGATAAAACGTAGACGTGGTTAGGATCATTAAGAGCAGTAAAGTCACTGGCAGCTTGCTCTATTTTGGATAGCAGCGAATCTATGGGCGAGCGACTAAAGGTATTGAGGTCGCTGATACTGACCGCTTCAGCCATAAGCTCGCGAAGCACTTTGTCTTGAAACGCCTGCTCTTTTTCGATGTAACTAACGATATAGTTGTCGCCAAGATCAGCCAATTTTGCTGCAGCAGTAATTGCATCATCAAGATCCCCTAGGCTGTCCACAAGGCCAAGTTCATGAGCGTCGGCGCCACTCCATACTCGCCCTTGAGCAATTTTATCTACTTCCTCAGTAGCCATATTGCGAGCGTCAGACACGCGTTGTAAAAATTCGCGGTAGCCGTGCTCGACCGTTTTTTGGATTGCTTCTCCGATCTCCGGTTGCAGTTCGCGGTCAAGGCGAACGCCAGCTAGTGGCGCTGTACTAATACCATCTACTCGAATGCCAAGATGTTGTGCAAGAGGCTTCTGGTAAGTTGGAAGCATTCCGAAGATTCCTATTGAGCCCGTAATGGTTGAGGGATGTGCCCAGATTTGATCAGAGGTGGTACTAATCCAGTATCCTCCGGACGCAGCGACACTGCCCATCGAGGCAACAACTGGCTTGCCATCGGCGCGGGCTTTTTCTAGTTCTCTGCGAATCACCTCAGAGGCAAAGGCACTGCCGCCGCCAGAGTCCACTCTAAGTACAATGGCTTTAACATCGTCATCATTACGGGCCTTGGCGATCAAGGCGGCGGTTGAGTCGCCGCCGATGGTGCCAGACGGTTGTTCGCCATCTAATATGGTGCCGCGAGCGACGATAACACCAACTTTGTCGCCTTTAGCTGTGCGACCGAACCGATCACTCTTTATAGTTTTTAAATAGTTGTTCAGACCGACTTTATTGTATGAATGAGTTTCTTCATCTTCACCCACCAGACTAATTAGATAATCCCGCATCTCAACTCTGGTTAGAGCCTGATCAATTAATCCATTATCAAGAGCTGCTTTGGTTGCGTCTCCATTAACTTCACCAATTAAGCGAGGGAGCTCTTGAGCATATTCATTGAGCTTCTCAGTGCTTATTCCTCGGGCGGCGGCCACCTCATCAAGATAGATCCGCCAAAGATCACCTAGCCACTCTTCATTCGCTTCTTTTGCAAACTCCGACATGTCGTCACGCAGGTACGGCTCTACTGCTGATTTAAAAGTACCTACTTTGAAAACGTGAACATCGATTCCTAGTTTGTCTAAGCCTTCTTTATAGTACATTCGGTATCGTCCGAAGCCTTCAATGATCATACCGCCCATGCTGTGCGAGATAATCTCATCGGCATGAGCAGCTATATAGTAAGCATCCTGACTATAGGTATCTGCGACGGCAACAACCTTTTTTCCGCTTTCTTTAAATTGAGTGATTGCTTCACCCAAGTCTTGCAGCTTGGTCAATCGTGCGCCGCTAAATGAGGACAAATTAATAACTAAAACCTGTACCCGGTCGTCGTCTTTGGCTACTTCGATCGCATCAATAACGTCCTTCAGTAATGTTTCAGGGTTCTGTGCACCGCGTGCCTCATCGACTAATTGGTCGAACGATTGAGCGGTAAGCTGCTCTACAAGTCGCCCATTTGGTTTTATCTCTAGCGCGGTAACTTTGGCAATTTTAGGGCTATCACTAGTGAAAGCCATAGCCACCAAGGCAATAACCAGTACTAAAACGAACAGATTGATTACCACCTTCCGTATTGTGTTAATGATGCCCCAAGTACCTTTTAGGACTTTCTTAAATAGGCTTGATTCGTTATTCATTATATTTCCCGTATTTGCTCTTAAGTATTGATCCCCAATACTATTCGACACTTATTGATCACAATGTTAAGTATCTAGCGCACTGATCATTTTATCAAGGGTCGCGATTAGTTTTAGCGCGAAACTTATTTACGGCTCGGTCTGGCCACCAACTGTTATCAAATGCAGCCGCAATAGCAAAGTGACCAGAATTTCAACATCGAAATAGAAACAATCATCAACATCGAATAGGCATCATCAATTTGGCAAATCGGAAGATTATTCGCACTATTAATGTTGGACAATGGTTTAATAAAGTTAGATAAGATTCTGTTTTGTAAACCTTTTAACAAAATTTTTCTGACTTATATGTATTTTTTGTTGTTTTATTACCAATTATGTTGTTTTTTCGCCGAAATATATTCTCAAAATGTCTAACATGTAATAGACTTGCTTCAATTGAATTTTGTAGCCACATAGGTGGTGATCAAAATTACCGCGACTAACTGTGTGGTAGAGCTCATTGCTGTCTTGGTTGTAGGCGCAGGGCATACAAATTATTAGATTCCTAACACAATTAGTTAAATCTAAATTTCATGAACTCGATTAGATGAGGAAGAGAGAATGATGTATTTTAAACTTAAAAGAAAAGCGCTCGCGCTAGCCGTGGGTCTTTCTACGATTCTTGTGGGTACTGGCAGTCCAGTACTAGCGCAAGAAGACCTCGAAATTGAAGAGGTCTATGTCACTGGTACTAGGCTTACTACTAACCCTAACCTAAGCGCACCAACCCCGATACTTACGGTTACTTCTGAAGATATCGCTAATCGCGGTACAGTGAGACTAGAGGATTTAATTAATACTTTGCCTCAGGTTTTTTCTGGACAAGCCGGAGAGGTTTCTAACGCTGCAACTGGTACATCGCAACTTGATTTACGTGCTCTAGGTGCGATAAGAACTCTTAGCTTAGTTAATGGGCGTCGATTACCTTATGGTGATTCTGGCAGTTCTGCGGTAAACCTTGACATTATTCCAACGGGATTGGTTGAACGCATCGACATTCAAACGGGTGGTGCATCGGCTGTTTACGGATCGGATGCGATTGCGGGTGTTGCAAACTTTATTTTGAAGAAAGATTACGAAGGTCTCGAAATTGATGTTCAAACTTCAGCCTCACAAAACGATAATTCACGCTCGCTTTTTTCTGAAGTACTAGAAGCGGGTGGGCAGCCAGTTCCGGGTAGCACTACTGACGGTGAGAACATTTTAATCTCGTTAACAGCGGGTGCAAATATTTTTGATGGCCGAGGCAATATAACATTCTTTGGCGCATTTGAGCGGCAAGAAGAAATTGTTCAAGCGGATCGTACTTTCTCTGCCTGTACCTTAGGTGCTTCTACAGCAGCTACAAGTGTGGGTGGTTTTGGTTGTGTTGGTTCTGCAAACTTCCGTTTGTTTGGTGGCCCTGGTGGCTTCTTCTTTCAGGAAGAAAACGGTGCTTTAACTCCATTTGCTGGTGGCCCAGCTCAAACCTTCAACTTTGGTGCGTCAAACTTTTTCCAACGTCCAAACGAAAAAATCAATTTATATTTGAGCAGCCGATATGACCTCACTGACACCATTGAGCTATACAGCAGTGCATCGTATGTAAACAATGAGTCTGATGCACAGATTGCGCCAACGGCGTCATTTGGTATTGGTGCTTATAGCACTAACTGCGACAACCCATTCCTTGTGGGTAGTGGCTTGCAGGATGTTTTTGGTTGTGAATCACCTGGACAAATAGTGAGTGGTCTAACCGCTTCTCACCGTAATGTTGAAGGCGGTTCTAGAAACTCAAATTTAGAGAATGAGACAATTCGTTTAGAGTCAGGCATCAGAGGTGAAATTAATGATGTTTGGAAATTTGACCTATTCAGTCTTTTTGCAACGACAGAAGATGTAGACATAGCTACCAATGACTTTGTTGTTGCTAATCTTCAACAAGCGTTTTTCGCAACCACGGATGCGGCGGGCAATGTAGTCTGTGTAGACCAATCTAACGGTTGTGTTCCCTATAACATTTTCCAACGTGGTCCTAATGGCGAGAGCTTAGTAACGCAAGAGTCCCTTGATTTCATACAAGGTGTTGGTGTTGTAGAAGGCGAAACTGAGCAAATTTCATTTGGCGGTAATATACAAGCTGACTTGGGTGAGTACGGTTTAAAATCACCGCTATCTGAAAATGGTATCGGCTTCCTCGCTGGTTTTGAATATCGAGAAGATACCTTAGATACTTTCCCAGATGCGATTAGCCAAATACCGGGTGGTGGTTTCACCGGTGTTGGTGGTGCGACTCTTGCTGTTTCAGGTGAAGTACAGGTAACAGAGTTCTTTGTTGAAGCTCAAATTCCATTAATCACTGACAAAACGTTCGCACAAGAGGTAGTATTTAATGCGCAATATCGATTCTCTGATTACGACACTGATGGTAACGGCATCCAAAATAGTTTCGATACAGACACCTTTGGTCTTTCTCTTAACTGGACACCGGTTGATTCAGTGCGCTTTAGAGGCCAGTTCCAGCGTGCAGTTAGAGCACCAAACGTTATTGAACTGTTTACAGGTCAAGACCAAGGTTTGCCTAACTTGAATACTTTTGGTGTTAACGCTCAAGGCGTTGCCTTATTTGACCCTTGTGCGTCTGCGGCTCCTATTCTTTCTTTAGAGCAATGCGCGCTAACCGGTGTAACGGCAGAACAATTTGGCACCATTCTTGATGTTATCTCTGGTCAAACTCAGTCGATTACTGGTGGTAATCCATTGTTAGAGCCAGAGGAATCTGATACCACTACCATTGGTGTTGTAATTACGCCAGAAGCGGTTCCTGGTTTGAATATCACTATTGATTACTTTGATATCTCAGTTGATGACTTAATCAACGACGGTATCCCAGCTCAGACTGTGTTAAATAACTGTTTGAATACAGGTGATCCAACGTTCTGTGATTTGATTACTCGTGGCCCTGGTGGCTCACTTGCCGCGGGTGGTCCAGGTTTTGGCTTTCTTAGCACAAACTTAAACATCGCAAACCTAACTACTAACGGTGTTGACGTACAAACACGCTATAGTTTTGATACAGCGGGTGCAGGTTCATTTGATCTAAACTACAATGCAACGTTCTTAGACGAGTACTCATTCGTTCCTTTCCCTGGCGGTGAACCTATTGAGTGTGCTGGCTTTTTTGGTAACTCGTGTTTCTTTGATTTAACGCCTGAGTATCGTCACAACTTTGTTGTTGGATGGCAGACTCCTTGGAGAGGTATTAATGCTAACCTAACGTGGAGACATTTTGGGTCAGTGGATAATATACAAGCCGAAGATGCTGCAGATGTCGACCAGACTTTAGAGTCAGTTGACTACTTCGATCTAAGTGTTAACTTCAACGTAGCCGACGGTCTTTCAGTTCGCGCCGGCGTTAACAACCTTACTAACGAAGATGCGCCGATTTCTATTTCATCAGGCCCACCTTTGGGTAACGGTAATACCTTCCCATCAATTTACGATACAGGTCGTTTCTTGTTTTTGGGTGTGAACTGGAAACTATAGTTTTTAGTTAAACTGTAAGTAGTTCAGAAAAGAGTCTATCTTCGGATAGGCTCTTTTTTTTGGTCTATAAAACCAACTAGAATAATTATAATAAGACAAACCTATTTAGGATTATGTGCGGACGCTATAACGAACACGTAGCAAAGATGGCAGGATGGAGCCAAGCCTTACAAGATTGGCCTAGCCATGCCCTTAGTTATAATCGCGCCCCTACCACACAAGTGGCCGCTTTTAGAGACACCACTGGCGAATTAATGCGTTGGGGTATGGTTGCTCCATGGTCAAAAGAGTTTGGCGGCAAGTTCGCTACCTTTAATGCCAGAATAGAGACCGTTGCGGACAAACCAACTTTTCACAATGCTTGGAAGAAAAAGCAGAGATGCTTAGTGCCAATGGCCGGCTACTACGAATGGATCGGTAGCAAGGGCAACAAGCAGCCTATGTACATTACCGACCGTGACACAGGCGGCCTAGTAACCGCTGGTTTGTATGAGTCGTGGGGCGATGACGGTTTGCTGTCTTGTACGATTCTTACCGCTCCGGCTAACGATGAGCTTTTCCATATTCATCCTCGCATGCCAATAATGTTGACGCCTGAGTCTGCGCAACTTTGGTTGAATGGCTCAGGGTTGAATGGCTCTGGGTTAAGCGGCTCAGGGCTAAATAATACAGAATTAAACGCCCCGGCAGATATATTGCAACTAGAACGCCCCAATGTGGTGTATCACCCCGTTAGTAAGGCAGTGGGCAATGTGCGAAACGATGGGGCTGAGCTCATTGAGCCAATCGATATAAATTCCGTTTAATTGAGTTTGCGAAAACAATGACAAATAAAAAGGCCAGATGAATTATTCAACTGGCCTTTAAAGCAATGTTTAAATTGATAACTAAGAGCTTTTCTTAGCGGCTACCCATTTATTAATTTTGGCTTCAAGCACATTAAGCGGCAGTGGGCCATATTTCAAAATCTCATCGTGATATTCACGGATGTCGAACTTCTCAGCAAGATCTTGTTTGGCTTTAGCGCGTAGTTCTTGAATCTTGAGCATGCCGATTTTATAGGCGGTGGCCTGCGACGGGAGTACTACGTGTCGCTCAACCATTTTTACCGCATCAGACTCGGCATTGGGCGTATTGTTCACGTAATAGTCTATGCCTTGCTGGCGTGTCCATTTTTTAGTGTGAATGCCAGTATCAACCACCAGACGACAGGCACGCCATAATTCCATTGCTAGACGACCGAAGTCGGAGTAGGGGTCAGAATAAAAGCCAAATTCCTTAGGAAGGTATTCGGAGTACAAGCCCCAGCCTTCGATATAGGCGGTGTAGCCACCAAAGCGTCTAAACTTAGGCACACCTTGTAATTCTTGTTGAATGGCAAGTTGCATATGGTGACCAGGAATACCTTCGTGATAGGCCAAAGCTTCCATTTGATAGGTCGGCATCGCCTTCATGTCGTACAAATTGGCGTAATACAAACCGGGCCGCGTGCCATCTTCGCTCGGACGTTGGTAAAAGGCCTTGCCAGCTGATTGTTCGCGAAACGGTTCAACTGCTTTTACGTTTATGTCGGCTTTAGGTTTAGTGATAAACATTTTATCGATTTGGCCTTTCATGGTGTCGATCAATGCTGTCGCCTCAGATAAATACCTCGCACGGCCGTCCTCATCACCTGCGTAATAAAATTGATCATCATCACGCATAAACTGCATAAAGGCCTTAAGATCGCCATCGAAACCAACTGAGTCTTTGATAGCACGCATTTCACCGTGAATGCGATCTACTTCACGTAAACCAATCTCATGAATTTCGTCAGAAGTAAGCTCAGTAGTGGTAGTGCGTTGTAATTTGACGTTAAAGAACTCGTCGCCATCTTTCCATTTCCATACACCATCATCTGTGGTTGCCTGTGTTTCTAGCTCAGTCATCTGATCAATCAGCTTTTGATAAGCGGGTTGTACAGACGTTGTCAGAGCTTCAGTGGCGCGTTTGATCAGTCTTTCCTTGTCTATACTGTCATCTTTCTCAGCTAAAGCGTTCACCTTTTTAGTAAAGTCGGCTAACAAAGTACTTGGCTCACCGTCATCAAACGGCGCACCAGTAATAATATTCTTACTATCTCGCAACACATGTGGGAAAACAAACTTCGGTGGAATAATATTGGCGGCGGCGCGCTCTTTGATCCCTTCTATTAATTGATCAAAAGAAGCATCTATTTTACTTAATCGAGCGATATAATTTTCAGCGTCTGTTAAGTCATTGATTCGGTGCTGATTAATCAACAGAGATACAACCCCGCTATGGCGGCCACGCATTTGATTAACCGGGTAGTTATACAACCGCCAGCGGTTATCTTGGATATCTTCTTCTAAGCTTTGCTTTAATAGGTCATAACTAAGCTGTGTTGCTGAGTCGAGTTGTTCACGGTCAATTTCGCCTAGCTCAGCAAGATATTTTTTATCCAGTTCTAAGCTTTCATCACTAAAGGCTTTGCTTATGTCGTTCCACTCATCGGCGCGCTCTTTTCTTCCTAAGCGAGTAAGCGTTTCAGGTGAACGTGCTACTGACTCTTCAAACACTCGCTCGAAAAACGCGTTCGCTTTTGCGGATTCTGTTTCTGTTATGGAGCCTTTATCAACAGCAGGGGCGACCGACTTGGCTGTCGATTCCGCTGTTTCATGATTCTCAGATTGGCAGGCGCTTAAGCCAAAAACCAGTGCAGTACAGCCAACAATGGCAGCTATCTTATGTTGTGCAAATCGTGCTTTCACGGGCAGGTCTCCTTTAGTTTATTTGGAGACACATTGTAGCAAAGAGCATTGATGGGGTCAGGTGATTAAATCTCTGTAGTGAAATTTTAACCCTGCAAAGATTTTAGTTTGGCCGATGAATAGCTCTAGTTCATTGAAATTATTATCTCTGCCGTTACTAAGGTCAGGAAGGGACGCTTTTAGGAGCTTCAACGGATAATAAGATGAGTGATTCAGGATGACTAATCAAGCTCAAGTGCTAATGGCGTCAGTGTGCCAGACAATACCCAAGCTGATTCGTGGCTTTGATTTTTAAGATCTTCCCAACGATCACTTGAGTAGGGGTGGCTTCGAAAAGCTTCAACCGAAATTTTGCTTGAGATCTGCTCGGCCTCCAAGGTGGCAAAGCGTTCGAATAATTTTTCTGCGCCTTGTATATGTCCGTACTCTTGTTGTAAGGCTTGCGCTGCTAATAAGTCGGCGGCCGATTCTTGATCACGTGAATAACTCATTAAAGTTAACTGGGCAGAACTATTTACTAACCAGTTCCCTGCGGTGTTACCAGACGCGCCACCAACAAAGGCGGTAAAAGTAGCAATACTAACGACTTTGCCTAAGGCGGATATAGGGTGACGCAGTTTGATATGCGCTATCTCATGGGCCATGACAGCAGCTAATTCGTCTTCACTTTCGATCTGTTCTAGCAAGCCTTTAAAGAAAACAATATTGCCACCTAGGGTTGCTAATGCATTGATGGTAGCACTGTCATCATAATGAACTGTGAGGGATATTTCCGGCGGTAAACCCATATGCGTAGCTAGACGATCGGCTAGCCTTTGCAGTTCTGCAGCAGTGGGAGACTCTGTTGGTTTGAAATAGTCAAAACGTTCTACCATTGTTTGTTCGAACTCAAACGGCACCTGTTTGGCTAAGGTTTCGGATAGCACACTTAAAATTATCACGGCTAATAGGCAAAATAAGCCTATACCAATAATCAGTTGAGCGAATTCTTTGAGTGGGTGCTCCTGTGAAACGTTAACACTTTCATCAGCTTCATGATTCTCGTAGCGCATTCCTTTTTAGAGTTTTACGGCGCTGCCGTAGACTAATACTTCAACCGAGCCAAGTGCGTTTTGCGCTCCTTGGGAAATAGACGCAGTCTCAAAGCGAACATTAAAAATATGATTGGCGCCAAGTCTTTTCGCTTCCTCTTTCATGCGCAATACAGCCTCTCGACGTCCACGGTCTAATAAAGACTCATAGCTGCTTAAGCGGCCGCCGACAAGTTGTCTTAGGCTAGCAACAAACCGCTTGAAGTAGTCCACTGATACAACCACATTACCCCGCACAAGTTGACCGCCGCTACCCGGTTCGCCAGCAGGATATTTATTGTCGAACACTAAGATATCTCTTAGTGTTTTTTCTCGTTCGATGATAGATTTATAATGTTTACGTTCTAGAATCGTACCAACGAAGTAGCCGATAGTAAGAAGCGTTAAAACAACGATAAAGCCGCTCATTGTTATTCGCCCTCAAGTTGTACGGCAGTACCATAAGCGAATAGTTCAGCCGCACCTTGTGCGACAGAAGAGGTTGCGAAGCGAACGTTGATCACGGCATTGGCGCCAATACTCTCCGCTTGCTTGAGCATACGTGCAGTTGCTTCGTCACGGGCTTCGGTCATAAGTTCGGTATAACTGACTAACTCGCCGCCGAGTATATTTTTAAAGCTCGCCATAATGTCACGCCCAACGTGTTTGGCACGCACTGTGCTCCCCTGAACCAAGCCCATATGTTTGATGATGTTTCTTCCGGGAATAGTTTCTATATTTGAAATAAGCATTTGTTTCTCCGTTGCTGCAATACTCTAAAAAATGGTGATGAAACTGTAATTCACAAGCAAGTAGATTACAGATGGTCTAATTGGATTAGCTAGTGACCAATCAGCTAGTAAAGTCAGTGTGTCGGAGGATCAACGCACTGATTTACTCATTTTTATTTAGGTATACGAATCTTTTGGCCGACAAATATTTTATCTGGGTCTTCGATTACTTCGCGATTGGCTTCAAAAATCTCTGGATACTTGCTGCCGTTACCCAAAAACTTAGCAGCGATAGCCCATAAGGTGTCGCCGCTCTCGATTACATAATATTCGGTTTCCGCGGCGGTTTCTGCAGCTGGCGCGGACAGAGCGTCACCATTAACCGAACCAACGCCTTTCATATTACCAGCCATTAACACGGTTTTCTCTTTGGCTTCGGTTGTTGAACAACTGCCGCCTAATGTGCAAACTTCATCATCGAGTGCCACTGTTAAATTGCTCACACCGGGGTTGTTAGTTTCGATGTTGGCCTTAATCTGATCAGCGGCGTCTGCATCGCCGATGCCAAACACTTTTTTGCCAATATCGGCTGCGAAATCAAAAAATCCCATTTTTTCTCCTACCTTTGCAGGTCTGTCATTTTGGTTGCTTGAATAGGCTTTGGTTTTCTAAAACCTATTCGTACAACATACATGGAGTTTAGGTGTCTTTGCAAATACGACTTAACGCGTATTAAGATAATTATCGCAGCTGTTATAAGTTAGACATTAAAAAACGGCTAGTTACAACAGAGTAACTAGCCGTTAGATTTAGTTTGATAGATTTACTAAATTATTAAATATCTACCAGCCGCATTGCTTACCTTTATTCTGTTCTTTCAAATATTCATTAAGCGGCGCAAAGTAATCAATGATTGCGCTAGCGTCCATTTGCCGTTGTCCGGTCATTGCAAACATTGCTTCTGTCCATGGCTTACTCTGGCCTAGCGCTAACATGTCGCCCAGCGCTTTGCCGGCTTTTTCGTTTTCATAAATAGAACATTCATGCAGTGGGCCTTCGTGGCCAGCGATTTCACAAAGAGACTTATGAAATTGGAACTGCATTATAAAGCTTAAGAAATAGCGAGTGTAGGGCGTGTTACCAGGAATGTGGTACTTGGCTCCTGCGTCAAAGTCGGCTTCGCTACGGCTAACTGGCGGCTTGATGCCTTGATACTCATTACGCAGTTCCCACCAACCTTTGTTATAGTCTTGGGGAGCAATTTCGCCAGAAAATACTTTCCAACGCCATTCATCAATCATTTTACCAAACGGCAAAAATGCAATTTTTTCCAGTGCCAGTTTCATTTGCTTGTTAAGCGTGGCTTCAGGGCTTTTAACGACTTCAGGAATTAAGCCTTTGGCTTTTAAATACCCAGGCGTCATCGACAATACGATGGTGTCACCTATCGCTTCGTGAAAACCATCATGGGCGCCGCCTTTGAAGACTGATGGAAGATCTTTGTACATTAAGTAATAATAAATATGGCCCAATTCATGATGCAATGTGCCAAGGTGCTCTTCGGTAATCTCAACGCATTGTTTGATACGAGGGTCGTTACCATCATCTAAGTCCCAGGCGCTCGCGTGACAAACCACGTTGCGATCGCGAGGTTTCTTAATCAACGAATTTTCATAAAAACTATCTGGTAATTCAGGCAAGCCAATCGAGGTAAAAAAACCTTCGGAAGTTTCCACCATTTTCTTTTCGTCATAGCCTTGATCAACTAGCGCTTTAGTAACGTCTAGTGAGGCAACACCTTTGTGCGGCTCCATGATTGGATAAAGATTATCCCAAGTTTGTGACCACATATTGCCCAATAAATGAGCGGGAATTGGTTCGTCTAAAGGGACTTTGTCAGCACCATATTGTTGGCTTAATTTTTCTCGCACATGGCAATGTAATTCTTCATAGAATGGTTTTACTTGTTCCCAAAGGCGGCTTGCTTCGGCGGTGAATTCGGTCGGGCTCATATCGTAGTTTGATTGCCAAGCCTCTGCTAAATTTTTAAACCCAATATCTTGTGCGCCTTGATTGCCTAGTTCTACAAAGCGCTGATAGGTTTTGCGGTAAGGTGGCGAAACAGTTCGCCAACCTTGCCATACATCTAGCAATTCGTCGTAGTCGCGCGACTTGCCGATTACTTTTTCAAGTGCTTGTAATTGGCGGCAATCGCCAGCGTCATTACAGTATTCGCCAGCGCCATATTGACCTTCCATCTCGGTCAGAACTTGAGCTAGTTCTGCTTGTAATGCTGGATCATTCGGTGCGGGCGCTGCAGAACCACGTAACATCAACTCAATTGCACGGGCTGTTTCAGGGTCCATGTCAGTGCCTTTATAGGCTCTCGCCTGTTCCACAACCTTGGACTCAAATGCCAAGGAACGTTCACCCGCCTTAGCGGCTAAGATGGCAGTGTCTGAGGTTATAAAGTTTGCTCGTACCCAATAAGCGGCTGCCACCTCTTTGCTAAGTATCTTACCCTCGGCCTCAACACGCTCAATAAACTCTTTAGCGGTTTCAGTGGGTGCGACCTGCTTAGACGCATCGCTTTTTGATACAGCACTTTGTTGATCTGAATCATGGCGGTCTTGTCCACACGATGCCAGACTCAATATTAGAGCGACTGCGGTGCAGATTTTATATAGTGATTTAGTATTCATAGTAACTCCTCAAATTATTCTGCGTCGCGCATCATCTTTTTTATGATGGGCGAGACAATCAACATAAATAATGCAATACCCAGCGCGATATAACCAACGCTTGTGTAAACCTCAATGTAACCTGTTTTGGCCGCTCCAATATCGGTGACTTGTCCACCAATTGTTTCTGCTCCTGTAGTGCGCGCGATCACACCCGCTAAAAAATTAGATAAACCGGAGTATAGAAACCAAGCGCCCATGGTCATACCAACAATTCTTGCTGGCGCCAGCTTGGTGACAACCGACAAGCCAACGGGCGATACAAATAACTCACCCATGGTGTGAATCCAGTAAATTAAAAAGATAAAGAACACGGGGGTTAAGCCTGTTTCACCTGAGCCTTTCATGCCAGCTACTAGCGCTAAAAAGCCGAGCCCAGCTAATGCCACACCAATGGCGAATTTTACTGGTGATGAAGGATTCATATTGCGCTTAGCTAGTTTTATCCATAACCACGCCATAATCGGTGCAAACAAAAAGATGAAACCAGCGTTCAATGATTGGAATACTGGGCCAGGCACTGACCAGCCAAAAATTTCTCGGTCAACTAAACGCGCGGTAAATAAATTAAGTGATGAGCCTGCTTGTTCAAACAATGCCCAAAAAGGTATTTGCGCCAAGGTGAAATATAAGGCCGCCAGCATTCTTGAGCGTTCATCACCCTCAAGTTTGGTAAAGCTATAGTAGACAAAGAACAAAAACATACCGATGCCGATTGGTCCAAGGATGCCACCCACCAGATCTTCATTCATTACCAAAAACATGGATACGGCGATAATGCCCAGACCAATTAAGTAACACATCCACTCAAAATTAATTGGTCCGAAGGCTTTTTCTTTCAATTTTTCTAATGACGGTGGTTCCGCGCGGCCTTCTAGTAGGTGCTGCTTCCATAAAAAGATAATTAAACCCGCAACCATGCCAATACCGGCCAGGCCAAAGCCATACTTCCAGCCATAGCTGATACCTAACCAACCGCATAAAATCGAGGCAGAAAATGCGCCAAGATTAATTCCCATATAGAAGATGGTGAAACCAGAATCACGGCGTGCATCGCCAAAGCCGTACAAGGAACCAACAATAGTAGAGATATTCGCCTTTAAGAATCCGACGCCTGCAATGATCAATGCCAGAGACAAATAAAGGATGTTCAAATACATGGATTCACGTTCAACACGCATTTCAACATCACTGCGGTCTATGATCTCAGGTAAGCCTACCTGCTGAGGCTCGGCGACGTTAATCGTATTATCAGTAAATGAAATATACGAGCGACCGCTTGAGCTAATTATTTGTTGCTTGGCATCGCCGCCGCGACCATCTAACGCTATTTGATAATCGGTGCCTTGGAAGCTGGCAATTTGCTTGGAACCATTGCCCTCGAAGGCCATGCCAAAATGACCCAACACCAATAAAATGGCACCAAAGGTCACAGCCTTACGAGCTCCTAAGTAGCGGTCTGCCAGTGAGCCTCCAATAATTGTCATTACATAAACTAAGGCCGTATAGGCACCATAAATAACACTGGATTTTTCATCTGAGAAAAGAAAATGTTGGGTTAGATAAACAATTAATAGCCCGCGCATACCGTAGTAGGAGAAACGCTCCCACATCTCGGTTAGGAAAAGTACGAAAAGCCCTCTGGGGTGGCCCAGTATGGTGCGTTCGTCTATAGCATCGTTAGGTGAGGATGTAGTATCAGTCATAAATTACCTATAGAAAAATTGGTTATGAACAGTGGTCTCGTTGTTTGCGGTTGGCGCATTTGCCACTTTGAATAGGACCGGTCTGCGTATCACTTGCATGCATACCAGTATTCGTGACGAGACCTTTAGCTGGCTAAAATATCATAAATTGGACATTTTGCCTTAATATCTAAAGCAATTAAGGTCGCAATTTATGCGATTTCGGTCAGTTCTAAAAGCTGGCTAAAACATAGCCTAGCGCGAATAGAGTCAGGCCCATGCCTATTAAATAAATTGGTTTGAGGTGAGTTAACTTGGAAGCTGCTTGTTGCTTGAGTGATTGTTGTTCAAGTGATTGCTCTATTAATTCAGGTAACTTTGGCAGCAAAGCGCGCCATTGTGGCCAGTCCCGTTTTAGGTCTTCGAATAATGCGGCCGGCGAAAGTTGTTTTTTCATCCAATCTTCTAAGAATGGTTTAGCGGTATCCCAAAGATTTAGTTGTGGATAAAGTTGGCGGCCTAAGCCTTCAACGTTTAACAGCGTTTTATACAGCAGCACAAGTTGTGGTTGTACCGGCATTTCAAAACGCCGCACAGTTTGAAAAAGTTGCATCAAAACATTACCAAAAGATATCTCACTAATCGTTTTAGCAAATATGGGCTCGCAAACCATACGAATGGCTGATTCAAACTCCTCAACGCGGGTATCCTTAGGAATCCAACCGGCCCTTAAATGGGCATTGGCAATAGTGCGATAGTCGCGGTTGAAAAAGCCCAATAGCATGGTGCCCAGATATTGCTTGTCCTCTTCAGTAAGGGTGCCCATGATGCCAAAGTCGATCGAGATCCATTGGCCTTGTTCAGAGACAAAGATATTGCCAGGATGCATGTCGGCGTGGAAAAAATTATCTTCAAACGCTTGCTTGAAAAACGTTAGTACTCCATCGGTGCCCAGCTGAGCCATATCGTGGCCTTTAGCTTTGAGTGCCTCAATATCTTGCACTGAGGTGCCGTAGATACGCTCCATCACCAAAATATTTTGTTGAGTATAATCCCAATAAATGCGCGGTACGTAGATGAGATCGCTGTCTTCAAAATTAGCTGCCATGCGCGCACCATTGGCAGCTTCCATGCGTAAATCTAGTTCGTCATGAATGGTGTGATCGTATTCTTTGATCACATCTAGGGGCCGAAACTGTTTCCCGCGAGACCAATGCTTTTGTAGCAAGCCTGCGATTGTATACATCACATTTAGGTCGCTTTCTATTACGGGCACAATATTGGGTCTAAGCAATTTAATGATGACTTCGTGATTGTCTTTGCCATTTTGACCGGTAATGGCTAAGCCTTCTTTTAAGGTAGCAGCGTGCACTTGCGCGACAGAGGCTGAAGCGAGCGGTTGTTCCTCTACGCTAGCGAAAATATTTTTGTAGTCATCGCCATACGCAGCTTGAATTAGATCTAGCGCTTCGGCGCTTGAAAAAGGTGGCACTTGATCTTGCAGCTTAGTCAGCTCTTCGGCAATGTCGGCGGGCAGTAAATCGGGGCGAGTGGACAACGCTTGCCCAAGTTTTACGAATACGGGTCCCAAGCTTTCAAGGGCTAAGCGAATACGTTCACCACGAGCTTGATCAGACTTTTTAGCAGAGCCAAATAGTACACGCACACCATACTGAGCACTTTTAGATAGCTTTAGATCGTCCAGCAATTCCACTAGATCATACTGTTTGATGACCTTGCGTATTTGCAGCAGCCGAGCGATGGATGTTTTCTTTTTGTTCACGATAAAAGCTTAGGCATTGAGATTTTTAAGTCGAGTGAACAAGCGTTCAGTGTCGGCTCGAAGTGTATCGACGTCGTCCAAGAAGGTATCTACTTCCGCTCGATCAGCCACCAAATCTAATTCATCTTGCATAATATGGCTAGCGATGCCCTTTATTTGGGATTGCGATTCTTGGGTAAAATCACGAACTCTTTGTGCAGCTGATATGATCGCTTTAGCCGGACCATTGCCCAATTGTTCACCTAGCAAAGATTGCCAATCGATATCTAGGTCAGCGATGAGTTGTGCAAAACGTTGACCAATAATGGGGTCGCCGATCATTTCAAGCTCGCCAGCGCGTAGGTTTGCATCTTCCATCCCATCGCGACTGATTTTAATCATCGCACCCAAGGTAGCCTTAAGTGTTACATCAACTGATTCTGGCGGCTTATCAGAGAACTCAAGACCTTCTGCTTGCGGCGAAAGCGTTAAAGATTGTTCCAGTGTTTTGATGTGCAGAGTCATGGTTTTGCCTTGCAGCTTTTTCAGGCGCGTTAAAGTCTGAGTGTCATGCTCTAAGGCCTTATTGCTCGCGAGCTCGATTAAATCTAATAACATGGCTTTAGTACTTGTAGCCAATATGCAAAGCGACCACGCCACCAGTTAAATTGTGATAGCGTACTCGATCAAAACCAGCATCAAGCATCATTTGTTTAAGCTCTTCTTGCGGCGGATGTTGGCGAATGGATTCCACCAAGTATTGGTAGCTAGCACTGTCGTTAGAAATTAATTGACCAAGCTTTGGGATGACGTGAAAGGAGTAGGTGTCGTAAATCTTACGAAAGGTGTCATTAGTTGGTTGTGAGAATTCCAACACAATCAATCGACCACCTGGCTTAAGGCAGCGAAACATAGAGCCTAAGGCCACCTCTTTATGGGTCACATTGCGCAGCCCAAAACTAATTGAAATACAATCAAAGCTGTTATCTTCAAACGGCAGCTGTTCGGCATTTACTAAGCAGTATTCAACATTGCCCGCTATACCTGCATCGGTCAAACGCTTACGACCTTCGGCGAGCATCGCTTCGTTTATGTCGGTAACAAAAACTTTGCCTTCAGGGCCAACCTTGTTAGCGAATTTAAGTGATAGGTCACCGCTGCCAGCGGCTAAATCCAAGACATGATCGCCAACTCTGACACCACTTTGAGCTACCGCAAATAACTTCCAAGCCCGATGCACACCAAATGACATGGCATCATTCATTACGTCATAGTTGCGCGCAACGGATTTGAACACTGAGCCTACCAAGCCTTGTTTTTCGGTTTCGTTGACTTCTTGAAAGCCAAAGTGCGTTTTGTTTTGTGATTCTGACATTTTTATATTTATTTTGAGAGCTGTTAATTGCGCTTGAATAAATTACCAGTGCTAGTGGCTATATATTAGTGGTCGTTATGTGAGTAAATGATCATTATCTTGTGCGGTTCGTGTATGGCCAGCGCTGGTTAGACGATCAATATAGTTTTGCCATTTTGCCTGGCGCTGATTACCTAATTCATAAAGATAGGCCCAAGAATACAAACCTGAATTATGCGCGTCGGTGAAAATAAGACGCACAGCATAATGTCCTACTGGCTCGATAGCAACGATGTTAATATCTTCTTTATCAAGTTGCAGGACTTCTTGACCAGGACCATGACCTTGCACCTCAGCTGATGGAGAATACACCCGTAAATATTCGCAGGGCAGTTTAAATGTTTCATCGTCGAAAACAATTTCCAATATTTTGGATTTGCTGTGTAAACGAATATCAGTAGGGGGCCGGTTCATGTTATTAATACGTCGCAATATGACTTCGCATAGGCTAATTCATGTTATTTTGCAAAGCAATCAAACTTAAGCATCGTTTTTATGGAACATTATAAAATTGTATTACCCGCTGATCTAAATGACTATGGCAATTTATTTGGCGGCACGCTCTTAAAATGGGTGGATGAAATAGCTTATATCAGGGTTAGTTTAGACTTTGTTGGCCAGCATTTTGTGACCATTGGTCTAGATGATGTGGAATTTAAACACCCCATTCGCGAGGGTCAGATTCTGCGTTTTCATTGCGAAAAAACTCGCATTGGTAATACTTCTGTTAGTTATCAGGTGCGGGTCTACGGAGCGCGCTATGCGACTGATTCCGAAGAAGTGCTGTTCGAGAATAATATTACCTTTGTTTGCGTCGATGGTGATGGCAATAAAACGGCGATAAAGAAATAAAGATGCAGATCAAGTTCTCACTTTTAGCATTGCTGGTGGCCAACCTAGTTCCTTTAATAGGGGTGTTATTTTTTGCTTGGGATTTAGTCTTAGTGTTAGCTTTGTTTTGGATTGAAAATATTATTATTGGCGTTTTTAATTTACTAAAAATGCTGCTTGTCGCAGTACGTAATAATGTTTTAAAGAGCCTCTTTTTGAGTGCTTTCTTTATACTTCATTACGGTATTTTTACCGCTGCGCATGGTCAATTATTGGCTAATGTATTGGGTCTTAGTGACAAGGTTGCGTGGAATAGTGATTTTGCTGATCAGTTTGGGCCGTTTAGCTTGTTTTTTGGCGCTGCCGATCTGCTTGCTTATTTTGTCGCTTTGTATTCGCCAGTAATACTTTTGGGGATCTTTGGTTTAGTACTTAGTCATTCTGTCTCCTTTATTGAAAACTTTATCTTGAAGGGTGCTATGTTTACGCAAACTTCTGACAAATTAATGGGCAGGCCGTATAAACACATTATCGTAATGCATGCTGGTTTGATGCTAGGCGCCATAGTTATGCAGAAATTTGGATCCTCAATATGGCTGTTGGCGATATTGGTTGGTTTAAAAATTGCGGTTGATTTTGTTATGCATAAACGCCGCCATAAGCAGACAATTGACCAAGAACTGATAAAGGATTTATGATGTCTACTTTAAAACAGTTGTAACATTTAAAGGATCTTTTGCTGCAAGGACTTGAGGACATGGCATACTTATGGTTTAACCGAGATGAATTGTGTGTGCGAAGTAACCTGATGAATCTGATCAGCAAATTTTTACTACCCAGAGGCTGTGCTCTCAGAGTAATGCTACTACTGATATTAAGTAGTTCGTGGGTCGCTGCGCATGACGAGCACAAAGGAGATGTGTCTGCCAGCATGGTAAATGTAGATGGTGTTGGTGAGGTTTCTGCAGAGCCTGATCAAGCTGTTCTTAATGTGACAATCAGTGCCAATAAACCAACTTTGATTGAAGCCAAAGAAGACGCTGATAAAAAGTATCAGCAAATCTTGGATGTTATAAAAAGCGCCAAAATACCAAAGCAGCAATACAAAGTTATTAGCTTAAATAGTCGTTCTGAATACGAATATAATAAACTAAGCCGCGATCGTGAATATAAAGGCGAGACCATTACTCGCGTGCTAAACATTATTATTAATGACTTAGATAAGCTTCCTTCTTTTATGCAGGCGCTGGTCGAAAACGGCATCTCCACCATCAGCAGTGTTCATTCCGATTTCCAAGATAGGTCTACTCTGCAACGCCAAGCTTTAGCAAACGCCATAGATGAAGCAACTTCTAAAGCAGAGTTCATTGCTAAGAATTTTAATCGTAAGCTCGGCCCTGTAATCAGTGTTTCTGAACATGCTAGCCGCACTCCGATTTTTCGCAGTCGATCGTATGCAGTGGAAGAACTGGTGGTAACTGGTTCGAGTAAGTCGGCGCCGCAAGAGGCTTTTGGTGCACAAAAAATTCAAATGCGCATTAGCGCTAGTTTTAAACTTAATTAGAAAAATAATATGCTCAAGATTATTACAACTTCAATATTGTGCTTACTAACTATGTCAGCTTATGGCTGGTATTCAGCGCAATCTTTGCCCGTGGGGTACAGCAATGAAGCCGGGTCACAAAACACTCAGCTTAATAATAAGCTTGGGAATCTCGCGCAAAGCAATGTTTCTCTTTCCGAGGCTGAGTTTAATGATGTTTTGCTGGCCAGCTTAGAAGCCGATCCTGATGGAAAATTGCTACTGTCTATTAGTGAAGGAATCAAAGCAGTTTTACTTGATGGACAAGTAGAGATCAGTGCAATTGTTAATCTCGATAAGGCAGAGAAGATCAACGCCGAAGCACAAGCAGCGGTACAAAACGTTAAAAACTTATTTCCTTTTTTGGACGGATCTAATCTCGAAATGACGGTTTATGGCGAGCCAGTTGCTCGCAATGGCCAGATTGCTATTAAAGATAACTTCAGTATCAAAGTTGGCTTTGTTCCACTTTCTAATTACGCTCTACGAAAGCTCGGCATTGATGTAGAAAGAGCTAATACTGAGAGCTTGAAGTTGCAGTTTTTATCGGTAACTGGAGTGAGGGTAACTCAGGGCAACATTATTTTTGATGTGGCGCCAAACTTCTAGCTTACGAACTTCTAACCCACGAATTTCTAATTTAGTGCAACACGTAGTTTGATACCTGCCCACGCCTTAACGGCTTAGCGTAAACGCAGGCGATATTCCGAGACTGTAAAAATCGGTTAGTAGCCAATTGGCTATAAAGTCACTAAATCTAGTTTTGTTCTAAGAAGCTCTTAAGATGCTCTGAGCGAGATGGATGTCTTAGCTTACGCAGAGCTTTAGCTTCAATCTGACGAATACGTTCTCGCGTTACATCAAACTGTTTGCCCACTTCTTCTAAAGTATGATCGGTGTTCATGCCGATACCAAAGCGCATACGCAACACCTTGGCCTCTCTGGGCGTTAAGCTCTCAAGAATGTCGGTAGTGGCATTTAGCAAGCCAGAGGTTGTGGCTGCATCCATTGGTGCCTCAACATTTTTGTCTTCGATAAAATCTCCCAGATTAGAGTCTTCATCGTCGCCAATAGGCGTCTCCATAGAGATAGGCTCTTTGGCAATTTTAAGTACTTTACGCACCTTGTCTTCCGGCATCTCCATTTTTTCAGCTAGTTCTTCAGGGAGAGCCTCGCGGCCTTTCTCTTGTAGAATCTGACGCGAAATACGGTTGAGCTTATTAATGGTTTCAATCATGTGCACAGGGATACGAATGGTACGCGCCTGGTCAGCAATTGAACGTGTTATGGCTTGGCGAATCCACCAAGTCGCATAGGTAGAAAATTTATAACCACGGCGATATTCAAATTTATCCACCGCCTTCATAAGACCAATATTGCCTTCTTGAATTAGATCAAGGAATTGCAAACCACGGTTGGTATATTTCTTAGCGATTGAAATAACCAATCGAAGGTTAGCTTCAACCATTTCCTTTTTAGCACGTCGAGCTTTGGCTTCACCAATCGACATGCGACGATTGATATCTTTGATTTCTTCTATCGGAATGCCTAAGGCCATCACAATACGATTAAGCTTAGCTTGAGACATCATGATTAAAGCTTCGTTGTCTTTAATCTCATCTTTCTTCTTGGCAGCAGATAACAGGTTTTTGTAGAGTTTGTCATCTGTTTCTTTACCAACAAACATCTCGATGAAATCTTTACGGCTAATGCCTGCATCACTAACAGCAATGTCCATAATGGCTTTTTCGTGCTGGCGAACGATTTCGACTTGTAGGCGAATAGATTCCCAGAGCGCTTCGATAATTTTAGGCACAAACTTAATTTCCATTATACCTTCAACAAGTTCGTCTTGAATCTTACGCGCTTGCTTGCTGTCAAAGCCATGTTTTTCTAAGGCTTTGGCATGTCGGTTATGCTGCCGCTTCATCATTTTAAAACGTTGAATGGCCTCATCCATGTCTGGGCCCGTATCGATTGGCTTTTCGTCTTCCTCATCGTCATCGTTATCATTGTTCTGAGCGGCAGAACCTGATTGAATTGGGTTGGGATCGATCTCAGCATTCGGATCAACAAACGCGACTAGCAAATCGGTGAGACGCATTTCTTCGGCTTGAATTGCCGCGAAATAATCTAGAATTGCTTGAATCGCCGATGGGCAAGCCACCATTGCTACCGTGGATTGCCGAATACCATCTTCGATGCGTTGTGCAAGATTAATTTCGTCAGCGCGAGTCAATAGATCAACCGTGCCCATTTCACGCATATACATGCGCACAGGGTCAGTGGTTCTACCAAACTCACTTTCTACTGCCGTTGCTAAAACAGCATCGGTATTATCTTCATCATCTTCTGCTTCTTTATCATCCGAAGTCGCTTTGTGTAATAAGGTGTCGGCATCTGGCACACTATCGAACACATCAATACCCATGTCATTAATCATGTTAACCACTGACTCGATTTGGTCCGTGTCATTCATGTCTTCAGGAAGATGATCGTTGATTTCGCGATAGGTCAAAAAGCCTTGCTCTTTGCCTTTAAGAATCAAACGTTTTAGTTCGGTTTTTTTACTACTCGAATCCATTAATGGAACCTCAGATTAGAACTCACGCAGATCACGTTAGTGAGTAAACTTCTTTATATTCAGTTTCGCACAGTTGTACCAACGAATAATTCGCGTACTTTAATTTGAAACAGGGTAACCAATAATTTTATATCAAAAACCTAAAAAATTCCCTGTATTTCAGCTAATTTTCGCCGTAGAAGTCTGCCTCTGTGGCGTTTGTTAAGTTTTTTTAGCTAAAAGTTCGTTGAGTCTGGCTTTTTCATTTTCATTTAGTGATTCATGCTGAGATTTATCCAGCAGACCGTCCAGTTCAATTTCACTGGATTCTGCATGTAATTGATTCAGCACAGCCATAAAAGCAGCCTCAGTTTGTTCAGTTGTTAGTAAATGGTCATGACTTGCGAGTTTTTCAAGAGCACCGAAATGAGATTCTTGTCGATGTCGTTCAAGTAACCTTGCGGTGGTCATATCGGTTTGCTCTTGGGCTTGCCCAAGCAGTTGATTGAGTAGCTTTATGCCCCGCAGTCTTAATGTCTTAATCGGCGAATCTTGATTTACCAAATTTGCCAGATCAGGATTTTGTAGCAGTAAGGAAATAGCCCGACGTATGGTGGTCATTTGCAGCTTTGCCGACGTATCAAGCGACTTTTTCACAGAGCCAGACTGTTGTCTGCGAGTGTTTGGCCGGTAGCTATCCGCCGCCTTATTCGCAATTAATTCTTGCGGTGCAATCTGAATCAGTCGGGCTATTCGTTCTATGACCAATTTGCGCAATACCCCATCTGGAAATTGTTCGATCATGGGTTTGGCAAGTTTTGCCAACCTAGCACGGCCATCGAGACGACTTAGATCTGCTTGCTGTTGTAAATGATCGATTAGAAAGTCGGTAAGCGGTTTGGCGGCATTTATTAAGTCAATAAAGCCATCCTTGCCAACCTTTTTAACCATGGTGTCGGGGTCTTCACCATCGGGCAAGAATAAAAAGCTGATTTGATAGCCGTCTTGCAATAAGGGCAAACAAGTTTCCAGTGCTTTCCAAGCCGCTGCCTTGCCCGCACGGTCACCATCAAAACTAAAAATAATATTGGAAGTATGTCGAAACAAGCGTTGTAGATGCATGGGTGTAGTCGCTGTGCCTAAGGTCGCAACGGCGTTATTAATCCCAGCTTGCGCCAATGCCACAACATCCATATAGCCTTCGACAACTAACACGCTTTCGGATTCTTTAATCGCGCCGCGCGCTGAAAATAATCCATAAAGTTCGGAACCTTTATGAAAAATCGGTGTTTCTGGGCTATTCAGGTATTTTGGTTCGCCACTGTCTAATACGCGCCCGCCAAAGCCAACTACGCGACCGCGATGATCATGGATTGGAAACATGATGCGGTGACGAAAGCGATCATAAGTTTTATTTTTTTCCTCATTGTGGGTAAGCATGCCAGTATCTAAAAGCGCTTTCTGAGTTGGTACCGTGGAGCCATGACTAGTCATGAGATTGTCCCAACCTTCAGGTGCAAAACCTAGGCCAAACCGTTTTGCGATATCACCGCTTAAACCGCGATTCTTTAAATACTCAACGGCTTGTTGTTTATTGCTGTGCTGGCGCAGTTGCTGTTGATAAAAGTCACTAACCTCATTCATTAGCTGATACAAATCGACGCCTTCGCGTACTGTATTTTTAGGCTTATAGTTATCCTGTGCTTCAGTAGGAATCTCCATACCAGCGGTTGAGGCTAATTTTTCTATTGCCTCACGAAATTCCATATGATCGTATTCCATTAAAAAACTAATAGCCGTGCCATTCACTCCGCAACCAAAGCAGTGATAAAACTGTTTACTTGGTGACACCGTAAATGACGGTGATTTTTCATTGTGGAAGGGGCAGCAAGCTTTGTAATTGGCACCGGCTTTTTTTAAAGGTACATAGCCATCGATCAAATCCACCACATCGATACGGTTAAGGAGTTGGTCAATAAAATGTTGGGGGATGCGGCCAGCCATATAGGTATTCTAACCGCAGATTGAAATCTCTGCCTTATGCGAGTGAGATTTATCTATGCAATTCTCTGTTTGATTATTTTTGCGTTTATAGGTTAAAGCTTGATGCTTAAAAACTAAAGAGCCTGCCGACCCAAACTTACTAGCTGTTTAACTGAGCTTTGATAAGGCCGCTCACTTTTCCCATGTCAGCTTTGCCCTGTAGTTGACCTTTAAGTAGGCCCATAACTTTGCCCATATCTTTCATACTCTGCGCGCCAGTGGAAGCGATGGCATCAGATACTGCCGTTGCTATCTCATCATCACTTAATTGTTCTGGGAGGTAACCCTTAAGGTTGTCTACATGAACTTGTTCTTTCTCAGCAAGGTCAGATCGATCACCGGCGGTAAATTGGCTTATCGCGTCTTGCGATTGTTTGATTTGCTTTTGTAGTATCGCCAGCACTTCGTCATCATCAATCTCCGTTTGATCATCTACTTCCTTGCGCTGAATCGCCGCTCTTAGCATGCGGATCGATTCCAGTCGCGACGCGTCTTTATTGCGCATCGCCGACTTCATATCGGCAAAAATTTGATCTTTTAACGACATGAATTTTTGTATTTCTTAGTACATACGATTAGTGCGAATTCGACCACGTGAAGCACGTTTCATTTCACGCTTTTTGGCAGCAGCAGCTTTACGCTTACGAACTGACGTTGGCTTTTCATAGAATTCACGGCTACGCATTTCAGTGAAGATACCTGCTTTTTCGCACGAACGGCGAAAACGGCGCAGAATAACGTCAAATGGCTCGTCGTTTTTTACTTTAACTTGTGGCATATGGTTGAGTATTTTAATTTACTGAATTTGCTTTATCGCTAAATTTTTATCAGCTTTAAACAAATGCATATTGGTTATTTAAGCTTTTGAGTGGCAATAATACGTAATACTACTCAGGACGCGCGATTCTAGCCGTTTATACAGGCTTTGTATATACTTATTGGCTTTAAAATAAGGTCTTTAAATCTCGGTCTTATACTATTGAATTGGTTAAAAATTTTATGCGAGTGCTTGGCATTGAAACTTCTTGTGATGATACAGGTGTGGCTATCTACGATAGTCATCAAGGCTTACTAGCGCATGCTCTCTATTCGCAGATCGAAACTCACCAAGAATATGGTGGTGTTGTGCCCGAATTAGCCGCACGCGATCACATCCGCAAGGTTATTCCGCTGGTTGATGTTGTGCTGCAAAAAGCATCCTGTAGCAAGCAATCAATTGACGGTGTGGCTTATACCAGTGGTCCAGGCCTAGCCGGCGCACTATTAGCCGGGAGTGCAGTCGCAAAAGGTTTGGCGTTTGCATGGAATGTGCCCAGCGTTGGCGTGCATCATATGGAAGGACATTTATTGGCACCAATGTTGGAGGAAGACGCACCACAGTTTCCATTTGTGGCTCTATTGGTGTCTGGAGGACACACTTTACTGGCCGAGGTAAGTGGTGTCGGCGAATATAAAATATTGGGCGAAACGCTTGATGACGCTGTTGGTGAAGCGTTTGATAAAACCGCTAAAATTTTAGGTTTGGGATATCCAGGCGGGCCAGCTATTGCCAAAGCAGCCCAAGCAGGTGAGCCAGAACGGTTTACTTTCCCAAGACCCATGGTTGATCGCCCAGGGATGGATTTTAGCTACAGCGGCTTAAAAACCTCGGTACTAACGACCGTAGAGAAAGCGACTGGAGAGAAGAGTACTGAGAACAGAAAATCAGCTTTGTTAGATGATCAAACTGTCGCGGATATCTCGCATGCTTTTCAAGAGGCCGCAGTAGAAACGTTAACCATTAAAAGCCGACGAGCTTTACAAGCAACGGCTTGCAGTCGTTTAATTGTGGCCGGTGGCGTTGGCGCTAATTTGCGATTGCGAGAGCAATTGGCAGAGATGGCAAGTAAAGAAAACGCTAAGGTCTATTTCCCGCGTATTGAATTTTGTACTGATAATGGCGCAATGATTGCCTTAGCGGGTTCGTATCGAATGCATCAAGCATCCAGCGAGCTGGCTTTTCAAGTTAAGCCGAGGTGGTCTATGGAGGAGTTGGTGGCAATTTAATTGTCGTGGCTCATTTTTATAGGCTTTGTTTGTACCTACTTTTTGCT
The DNA here is from genome assembly GCA_964531625.1 of uncultured Gammaproteobacteria bacterium. Classification (GTDB taxonomy): domain Bacteria; phylum Pseudomonadota; class Gammaproteobacteria; order Arenicellales; family Arenicellaceae; genus Arenicella. The sequence goes on along the minus strand of CAZHEL010000010.1, from coordinate 49,017 downwards.
ACCTACTTTGCTTTCCTTGCCAGCGCGCAGTTTTTCTATATTTTCTCGGTGGCGTAAAAATAGAAATGCCACAATCCAAAACACCGCGCCAATTAACTGAACTTGATGAGCTTGGTTAAACACGGCGAAGCTAGCCAGTCCAGTTATAGCGGCAGCGATTAGGGCTGATAGAGACGAATAACGGCTAATCGCCAGCACCAACAACCACACAAGGGCAAATATGCTGAATATCTTCCAACTTAAGGCCATAAATACACCAATCGCGGTGGCCACACCTTTACCGCCCTTGAAGCCAAAAAATATAGGGTACAAATGTCCCATAAAGGCCGTTATGCAAACCACAGCGATAATGGCAGTTGGAGCCCCGTAATATTGCGCTAATGCCACTGGAATAGCGCCCTTTAACACATCACCGAACAAAGTAAGTGCGGCGGCAAACTTATTACCAGAGCGCAATACATTGGTCGCGCCTGGGTTTTTGCTGCCTTGCTGGCGTGGGTCATTTAAACCAAACAGCTTTGAGATAAGAATAGCGCTCGATATAGAGCCGAATAAATAGCCTATAAGGGGCCATATAATGAGATCGAGACTTGGCATGGCGCGTAGTGTGCTGATATTTTAATAAGAGGTCAAATTTTACTGTGTTACATTCTAGCTTACGAAATAGGGTTCAAAAATAAATGAGGCAGCATCGATAATATGTTGGACACAATTTTTATCCATGGCATTCAATGCGAATGTGTAATCGGTGTTTGGAAATGGGAAAAGGCTATTACCCAAACATTGGTTTTAGACATAGATTTGGCGACTGATGTCAGCGCAGCGGCTAGCAGCGATAAGCTAGAAGATACTCTTGATTATAAAATGATTGCGGATCGCGTGCGCGAGTATGCAAAAGAAAATCAATTTGATTTGATAGAAACATTAATAGCACGATTGGCAGAATTGATTTTGGACGAATTTGATACCAATTGGGTGCGTATCAAACTAGACAAAGGCGGTGCGGTAAAGCATGTAGAGCATGTGGGTATTATTATAGAACGCGGGTCTCGCAGTGGCGCTTAATAATCCGCAACAAGCTTCTAAGACTAAGGTTTACTTTTGCTTAGGGAGTAATATACAACCCGAGCAAAATATTCGCTTTGCGGTTCAGCGAGTCTTAAACGATTTTGATCAAGTGAAAATTTCTAACCTTTATCGCACTGAGGCTGTCGGCTTTGTAGGTGACGACTTTCTAAATTTAGCCTTGTCCTTAGAAACATCTTTGTCGCTGCAGGAGGTGCTGGATTATACCGATGCGCTTGAAAAAGAAGCGGGCCGAATTCGAGTGCGTCGTGGTCGATACGACTCGCGTACCTTAGATATTGATGTGGTTATGTATGGTGATTTATCTGGTGAGCATGCAGGACGAGAATGGCCCAGTGACGATATCAATGAAAATGCGCATGTGTTATTGCCTATTTCTGAAATCGCTGGTGGTTTAATTCATCCGACCTTGGGAGTTAAATTTTCCAAGCTCTGGCGCGAGTTTGATCACGATGAGCTGATTTTGGAACGTGTCGAATGGGAGTGGTAATGAATACAGCGAATAAATCATTTATCGATGTACAAGGCTTATCGAAAAAGTACGGTAGTAAAACTGTTTTAAGTGACATTAGTTTTACGATTGGCGAAGGTGAAATCGTTGGTCTAATTGGGCCCAATGGTGCCGGCAAATCTACTTTGCTGAAAGCTATTATGGGTTTAATAAATTATTCTGGCAGCCTTTCCATATTTGGGCATGACCCATTTAAAAAGCGCACCGAGCTACTGCAAAATATGAGCTATATTGCTGATGTGGCTTCTTTGCCAAGTTGGATGAAGGTTAAAGATCTATTGAAGTTTGTTGCGGACACGCATCCCAAATTCGATATCGAGCATGCCAATGTTTTATTAAAAGACACCCCTATTGAGTCAAATCAGACCATAGAGGCCTTATCTAAAGGTATGAAAACTCGCCTGCATTTGGCCATAATTTTAAGCATTAGTACGGACTTATTGGTGTTGGATGAACCTACCCTTGGTTTGGATGTATTAGTGCGTCGTGATTTTCAAGACCGTCTGGTTGAAGACTACTACAATCAACAACGTAGTATTTTAATCACTACCCATCAAATAGATGAGGTAGAGAGTATTTTGACGCGAGTACTTTTTATTCGAGAAGGAAAAATCACAATGGATTTGCAAAAGGCGGATTTAAAAACTCGTTATAGCAAATTATTGCTAAAACAAAACAGTGTTTTTGCCAACTCGTCAATGCAGGCTATTTATCAGCGCACATTACCCGATCATGTGGAAATGATTTTTAAAGATGCGGATACAACTGCATTAAGTGAATATGGCGAGGTCGTTACCCCAAGTCTCGAAGATTTGTTTGTGGCCACTAATTCATGAGGAGGTTGTTTTGAATATGAAAACACTACAAGCATTGATACGGCGCGAAATTCTAGAACATAAAAATATCTGGCGTGTGCCATTGATATTGATCGGTGTCGCGCTGTTGGCAAAACTATCTTTATCAATCGGTAATTTTGCGGTGGATGTGAATCTTCCTAGTCAGTTGGAAATTGACCGAACTATAGAGTCTGCATTGGACTCGGTGGTGGCACAAGCTTTGAATGTTATGAATACCCTGATTATGTGGGTGATGTTTATTGTGGCTGTGTTCTACGCCTTGGCTTGCTTATTTAACGAACGTCAGGATCAAAGTGTCTTGTTTTGGCGGTCTTTACCTATCTCTGACAGTTTGACGGTAGCCTCAAAATTAATTACCGCTCTGATAATAATTCCCTTAATTATTATCATCACTCAGGCGGTGGTGGCGATCTTGTTTTTTGGCACGCAAAGTATAGAGTACTTAACCGTGTACTACGGCAAATCGATAGCGTCCATGCTGCAGTTAATGCTCTGGTCTTTATTGCCAGTTATCGCTTGGTGTGCGTTTTGCTCAGAAGTGTCGCGCAAAAATCCGTTTCTGTTGGCGGTTATGGCACCTATTTTAGTGGTGATAGTCGATAAGCTTTTCTTCAATGGCGTGCTTAGCCAAACATTTATTATCAATAGATTAGTCTACTTCAGTAATTTTACTCTTGTGCCATTAATCTCTGGCTTAGTGTTTAGCGTGGTTTGTATTGTGCTAACGGTGATAAAACGTAGTCAACGGATTTAGCCGGCCTTAAATCACCACTGAGCGTCCACCATCCACGGCAATAATTTGGCCACTGATATAAGGCGCGTCTTCAGCTAAAAAACGTACTGTCTTAGCAATATCATCAGGATCACCCATGCGATTGAGAGGCACTTTCTTGATCAGTTCGGTTTGATTTTCAGTTTCACTATCGTTTTCGGGCCAGAGAATAGCACCTGGAGAAACGCCATTGACTCGAATTTCTGGTGCTAAGTCACGAGCTAAAGATTTAGTCAGCATTTCCAAGCCAGCCTTAGCCGAACAATAGATGGGGTGGTCACTGAGCGGCTTGCGAGCGTATATATCCACTAAATTTATAATACATCCGTTCGCTGCACGCAGATGTGGTGCCGCTGATTTCACCATAAACATGGGGGCCTTTAAATTACTACCGACTAAATCGCTCCAAAACTCTTCATTTATGAGTTCAATTGGCGTGGGGTAAAAGGTAGATGCGTTGTTAATAAGCACATCGAGCGAGCCAAAGATATCAACGGTTCCGTTTACTATGTCGGGAATACTCGCGGTATCTAATAAGTCGGCGCATATGCTGGCTGCCGAATCTGATCGAATCTCGTTTAAGTCTTGTATCAAACCCTCTGCGGCACCTGCCGACGAGCGATAATGCACCATAACATTATAGTTTTCGGCGTGCAGCGCGTGTGCAATAGCACTTCCAATCCGTTTTGCGCCACCAGTGATTAAAACAGTCTTATTCTTACTCATAATTCGTGCAAACTCTTTAGCAAAAACTTACTATAACGCAAAGCTATTTAACCTGCGAAAAAACTCTTGGATTATCTTCAAGCAATTTTCCTTGCATTGCTGCAAGGAGTAACCGAATTTCTACCCGTCTCCAGTTCGGCGCACCTTATTTTAGTGCCTGAGTTGTTGGGATGGAATGACCAAGGTCTAGCCTTTGATGTGGCCGTTCACGTGGGAACTTTAATAGCGGTTATCACATTTTTAAAAAATGAACTGCAAGCCATTATTCCAGCATGGTTTATAGGTTGGACATCGTTAGCTTGGGACAATAACGGCAAATTAGGTTGGCTAGTTGTTTTGGCTACTATTCCGGTAGGCTTGGTGGGTTTATTGGCCGGTGATTTCATCGAAGCAAACCTAAGGTCCGCCGTTATTATTGCTGGAGCGACACTTTTATTCGGTTTATTACTCGGCTGGTATGATCGAGTTGGTGATGCGAACAGCAAACCAATGGAATCCCTCACGTGGACACAAACCTTAGTTGTGGGAATAGCTCAGGCATGCGCGCTTATTCCAGGAACATCGCGTTCGGGTGTCACCATGACCGCCTTGCTTGCAATGGGTTACTCACGAGTAGCCGCCGCTAAGTTCTCCTTTTTATTGGCAGTACCAGCGATTGCTTTACCTGGCTTATTAAAAGGTGGCGAATTGTTGGCTAGTGGACAGACAGTGGCATGGGATCTGTTGTTAATCGGCATGCTGGTTTCCGCTTTGGTCGCTTTTTGGTGTATGAATTGGTTTATGCGGTTTGTACAGACAGTCGGTATGATGCCGTTTGTGATTTATCGTATTTTATTGGCGATTCTAATTGTCGTTGTTCTTGTTTAGTTTCGGCACAATTCTAACTTAGAAAACCTTAGTGCCGAATCAGTTTTATGCAAAATTCTCACCCCAAAGATTATCGCCAGCGGTTTGTATTTGATGAGCTTGATGCGCGCGGCTGTATTGTTCATTTACAAAAGACTTGTGAATCCATTCAAGCTACCCATCACTATCCACCAACGCTGGCGCGTTTATTAAACGAATTTGCCTTAGCGGCATGTTTGTTACGAGACAGCATCAAAATAGACGGCAGCCTTACTATTCAATTGCGCACGCCGGGGGCTATTTCCTTATTGATGGCAGATTGCATGTCAGACCGCCGAATACGCGCCATCGCAGAATATTCTAGCGATGAGCTAGCCTCGGATGACGAGCTCAATCTAAATCAACTTGGTAAAGGCGCCGTATTAGCCATTACAATTTCGCCAGACGAGGGCGAGCGCTACCAAAGTATTGTGCCTATCGAAAATTCTAATTTGGCCGATTGCCTGCGTGACTATTTCCAACGCTCAGAACAATTGCCCAGTTTTTTTCGCCTAATTGCCAATGAAAAATCTGCTTTGGGTGTCGCTATTCATGCCTTGCCATCGCAAAAGGTTGTTAGCGTTGACGATGCAAAAGAACATCAAAGTCGATTAGAAGCATTGCTACAAACTCTTAATCCAGAAGAAGCGTTAAGCTTGAGCTCGCAAGAGTTGTTGACTAGATTATTTCATGAAGAATCGTGTCGTTTGTTTGATGGTCATGCTGTGGAATTCGGTTGTGAGTGCTCACAAGAAAAATCTTTGGATGCGATTCGCAGCTTAGGCGAACAAGATTTGTTAAGCTTAATTGCCCAAAGAAAAGCTGAGGGTGTTCAAGATTTAGTTGTTGATTGTCACTTTTGCTTTCAACGTTACAAATATAATTTTGATGACTTGCAACATTTATTTAGTTAATCCCGGTTTTTAACGTGAGTTTTTAATATAAGTTTTTTAATATAAGTGTATGAGTTCTCTGAAAGATCAATTGCTAAAAGCCGGGTTGGTAAAAAAGGCCGAGGTCAAAAGAACGCCTAAAAAGAAAGCGCCGACTCAAGCTAAGAAAAATCGCAATAAAGTGAGTGAGTCAAGCTTACGCGCGCAGCGCGCGATGTTGAACAAGGCTAAAAAAGATAAAGCCTTAAACGAAAAACGTCGAATAGATGCTGAGAAAAAAGCCCTGCATGCGCAAATCAAGCAATTGGTTGATTCTGCGAAACTGGATCGCAGTGAAGGCGAAGCAACTTATAACTTTACATTTAAAAAGAAAGTAAAAACTATTTATGTGACAATAGAGCAGCATGCTCAATTGAGCAAAGATCAATTGGCAATTATTACAATGAAAAATGAGAGTTTTGAATTGGTACCTAAAAAAGTGGCGCAAAAGATAGCCCAACGAGATTCTTCATACATTGTAAAGATTGAATTTTCTAATGCTGAGCCAAGTGGCGATGATCCATACTCTGACTATCAAATACCCGATGATTTAGTGTGGTAGTCTATCTCTAATTAATAGGTTAAAAAATAATGAAGAGAACTTTTATCGTATTGTTGGTTTTGAATGTGCCCGAGAGCGTTATTCCTAATGTCATGGGGCTAAATATGCTTAGGCTGTTACAAACGCAATTACCGCTATGAATCGCAACTTATCAACACAAGGTTTGGCGACCAAGTGCACGGGCATGGCTAAATTTAATTTAGCCTGCGTGTTGCTATTGATGGTGGCTTGTACACCCAAAGTCCAATTACGTACCGCGGATTTAGCCATCAGTTGTCATAACAAACAAGAAGCATGCTCTGAATCTTATATAGAGCGCTATCCTGAACATGATCTAGCGTTTATAGAGTTTACCGAGGGCGGTAATCTATATAACCGCCAGCACAGTCAACAAGTCCTAAAATTTATTGATGCTCAAGCTCAACAGGAAAATGGCGTTGCGGTATTTGTCTTCGTGCACGGCTGGCAACATACCGCGTCTTACAAGGACTCTAATGTCAAACAGTTTAGAGAATTTCTCTCTCGAGCGGCAGAAAATGAGGTTGTTGGTAGGCGTAAAGTGATTGGTTTATACCTCGGTTGGCAAGGTAAAACCAATAACGTACCTGGCTTAAAACAGCTCACTTACTGGTCAAGAAAGTCAGTGGCAGAAGAGGTAGGAGCCGGTGGTGCAACTGAGGTATTTGCTAGGCTACATCAAATTTTAATTCGCCAATTTGCCGATCAACCATCGGACGGACCCTTGTATAAAAACACCTATGTGATTGTCGGCCATAGCTTTGGAGGTGCTATTGTATTGTCTGCTTTGCATGATGTTTTGCTCAATGACTTGATTCAAGCAAATACAAGTTTAGAAGAAGGCCCCAACCCTTGTGAAAACGTTAACCGTTATGCTGATGGCATTATTTTATTGAACCCAGCTATTGAGGCGAACAAAGCAATTCTACTTAAAGAAGCCGCATCAAGGTGCTTGTTTGATAAAAGCCAACCTACGCTAATGCATGTACTGAGTAGTGATGGCGATCAAGCGACACAATTTTACTTTCCTCTTGGGCAAGTTGTTAATCCCGCATCCACTGTTCGCCCAAAAATACTCGAACGCACAATAATGGGTAAAACACTACGCCTAGACGAAAGATTGCTGGGAATAACAACCATTGGCAATATTGGCCAATTACGAACCGGTTATCTTTCTTTTAACAAAGAGCAAAAAGAATTTGTGTTTGATAGATGTAGCGACGGTTTAGAGAAATGTCGGCTTAAGACTAAAAAGCAACAAAATAATCACATTCAAACTGATCGCCACGACCCATTGTCCTTTATTAAGACTGACAATTATTTTATTAAGAATCACAATGATGTGTTTGGTTGTTATACCCAAAGTTATATAACGACGATAATTTTTCAAACGCAGGCCACTGATAAAGGATATCAAGACAAGAATAAGTCAGGCGCCACTAATCAAACTATTGAGGGGTGTGATCATCTAGATTTTGATTTCAAGCGTTGTTTTAACCGTCAGTTAGACGATTACGATTGCGAACTACCAGAGTGATCCAAGTTAGACATTAAGCTCTGGCATTCGACAAGGTTGAGTTTTTCTTCACTTGATTGATCGCCTCAGTTCGAGCTTTACGAATCGCTTTTTGGATTGCTTTGCCATCGATTAAACCAGCTGATAGCTCACCTGCGTTTACATTGGCTGCGGCTTGTTGAAACTGTAAAAATAGCTCAGTTTGTCGATACTCACGATGTTCAAAACCAGTACGACCACGCGCATCGGCCAAACAGCAACTGGCAATTTGTTTAGCGCGATGGCGGTCTGTAGTGCATCGAGTTTGCTCCAACATACGCAATACGGTGTCAGGCTTTAGCTCAAACATTTTATGCATATGTAAGTGGTATTCACCAACCGCTAGCGCTAAAGACTGGAATTTTTTAGGGACTCTTAATCTTTCACACAATTGATTGATGAGTGGCAAGCCCGCTTTCTCATGACCCCGATGTGATGGCAATACATCTTTAGGAGTTACACCTTTACCCAAATCATGGGTCAGCGCCGCGAAACGAACTTCAACATCATCAGAGATTTGTGCAACTTGTTCCATCACCATCATCACGTGAATTCCAGTATCAATCTCAGGATGATATTCGGCCGTCTGTGGAATCCCAAATAAAATATCTACCTCAGGTAAAACACGGGCTAGCGCACCACAGTCACGCAGTGCCTGAAAGAACAATTGCGGTGCATCTGTATCTAGTGCTTTGCGCATCTCGGACCATACGCGTTCGGCCACCAGCGCATCGACTTCGCCACTATCGACCATGCTCGCCATCAATGTCATGGTCTCAGGTGCAATTTTAAATTTAAACCTTGCCGCGAATCGCGCAGCGCGCAGCACCCGCACAGGGTCTTCTGCAAAGGCATCGGAAACATGGCGAATAATACCGGCTTTTAAATCGGCTTGGCCGCCGTGTAGGTCAATCAGCTTGCCTTGCTGATCTTCGGCCATAGCATTAATGGTTAGATCGCGGCGTTCTAAGTCTTGTTCTAGGGTAACGTCGGGCGAAGTATTAAAAACAAATCCCTTATAGCCTTTGACAGTTTTGCGCTCAGTACGTGCCAGTGCGTATTCTTCGCCGCTATTTCGATCAATAAAAACAGGGAAATCCTTGCCAACAGGCACATATCCTTGATCGACCATTTCTTGTGGCGAACTACCAACCACTACCCAGTCTCTATCGATTACCGACAGCCCTAATAAGCGGTCACGAATCGCGCCGCCAACTAAATATGTTTGACTAACACTCACGGTTATTACTTAATTCCGTATTGCGACCGATAGGCTTGCATTTGCTCAAGATGCTGCTCTTGATCAGGCTGCTGTTTTAGATACTCGATTAAGTTATCCATGGTCGCTATGGCTACCACAGGAATATCAAACTCAGCTTCGACCTGCTGAATGGCGGAGACTTCCATTAACTCACCGTCTTTTTGACCGACTTCTTGCCGATCCAGAGCGAGAAAAACCGCCTTAGGTTTAGCGCCGTGTTGATCAATTATGTCCAATGCTTCACGAATAGCGGTGCCAGCGGTGATTACATCATCAATAATAGCTACCTCACCGACTAATGGTGAGCCTACCATGCTACCGCCTTCGCCATGATCTTTGACTTCTTTGCGATTAAAGGCGAATGGAACTTCTTGACCGGTAGCATCAGCCAACGCCATAGCCGCACCACAGGCTAAGGTAATACCTTTATAGGCTGGGCCGAACATTACATCGAACTCAATGTCTGAATTTTCAATACTGTTGGCAAAGAAACGACTGAACTGCAGCATGCTACTGCCATTGTCGAATAAGCCAGTATTAAAAAAATATGGGCTAATACGCCCAGACTTTAGAGTGAATTCACCAAAACGCAGAACACCGGTCTTTAAGGCAAACTCAATAAATTGTTCTTGAAATGGAAGCATAGTAAATCACGAATGATAATTTTAAAGTATGATAACGATAGTACAAATTTTAGCCATATAAATTATGAAAGTAATCTCCTTAAACTTAAATGGTATCCGTGCCGCTGCGCGCAAAGGTCTCTATGAGTGGTTGCCTAAAATCGATGCTGATATCATTTGCTTGCAAGAGCTCAAAGCGCAGCCTGATCAGATCGAAGGAGAGCCCTATCACCCATCTGGCTATCATACTTTTTTTCACGCCGCCGAAAAGAAAGGCTATAGCGGTGTGGGTATTTACTGCAAGCAAGAGCCTGATAGGGTGCAAAATGGGTTAGGCAAAGGCTTTGAAGATGTGGATTCCGAAGGTCGTTATATTCAAGCCGACTTTGGCAATCTAAGTGTAGCGTCTTTATACATGCCGTCGGGTTCTAGTAAAGAAATACGTCAAGAATTCAAAATAGACATGATGGGCCGCTTTGAAAAAACGCTGACCGATTTAGCAAGCTCGGGTCGACAAACCATTATTTGTGGTGATTGGAATATTGTGCATAAAAAAATGGACATTAAAAATTGGCGTGGTAATCAAAAAAATTCTGGATTCTTACCCGAGGAAAGACAATGGATGGATTGGTTGTTTGGCGAACCCGAACCAGAGCTAGAAGGTGGCCGCGGTGGTCACGCAGGTTTTGTTGATGCGTTTAGACAAATCAATTTTGAAGAAGAGCAATACACCTGGTGGTCGAACCGTGGGCAGGCGTATGCTAACAACACTGGTTGGCGCATTGACTATCAAGTGATAACAGAGAATTTAAAAGACAAGGTAGTTGCAGGCTCTGATTTAATTTACAAACAAGAACGTTTTTCTGATCATGCACCCTTAGTGCTTGAATATGATATTTAGGTTGTGTGCTAGATGAGTTCTTCTGCCACTCAAGTGGATTCACCTGTCGATTCCTCTAAAGCTTGGTACCTAGAAAAATCTGTCTGGGTTATGTTGTTTCTTGGCTTTTCAGCCGGCATACCTATTTTGTTAATCTTCGGCACTTTGTCTTTATGGTTACGCGAGGCGGGGGTAAGTAGATCTACTGCGACGTTTTTCTCCTGGGCTATTTTAGGTTACTCCTTCAAATTTGTGTGGGCGCCATTAGTAGATCGCCTGCCTATACCTTTTTTTACTAGCCTGTTAGGGCGCCGCCGTTCGTGGATTCTTTTATCGCAGTTTGCGGTTATTGGCTTTATTGCCCTAATGGCTTTGACCGATCCGAAAACAAGTTTGACCGCTATGGCGATCGCTGCTGTTTGCCTGGGTTTTGCATCGGCGACTCAAGATATTGTGATCGATGCGTATCGAATAGAATCTGCGCCTAATCGAATTCAAGCGATGCTAGCCACAACTTACATCTCAGGCTATCGGATTGGCATGATTACAGCGGGCGCGGTGGCTCTGTTGCTGGCTGATAGTTTCGGTAGTAGTACCGAGTTGTACAGTTATGCTGCATGGCGAACGACTTATTTAATAATGGCGTCGGCTATGATCGTGGGCGTTATTACCACCTTATTAATAAAAGAACCGGAAATTGCCGATCAAGTTCATAACTACCCAAGCCGAGATTATATTAGTTTTGTAGGAGTTTTTGCTCTATCAGTCATATGTTTTATCGCGGTGCTTTGGTTTAGCCCAGTAACACCGGTGTTATTTGATGGCGGTACACAATCGCTATTCAAAGTTTTGTATTCGGCGATATTGTTGTGCCTTGCACTTTATGTCGCCTACCTAGTTGCCATACTGTGTTCGAAAGCGGGAGTGATTAACCAAAAAATGGTTGATGAAAGCTATCGCCAGCCCATTGCAGATTTCTTCAAGCGCTACGGGAAACTTGCAGTATGGATATTGTTGTTAATATTGTTGTATCGCATCTCTGATCTTGTCTTAGGTGTTATCGCTTATGTGTTCTACCAAGATATGGGCTACACAAAAACAGAGATAGGAACCGTGTCCAAAGGCTTTGGTTTGATTATTTCAATATTTGGTAGCTTTATAAGCGGTATCGTTGCTTTGCGAATAGGCGTGATGCGGGTGTTACAAATGGCAGCCATTTTAGTCGTTGCGACTAATTTGTTATTTTGTTGGTTAACTTTTGTCGGTCAAAACCATACCGACATAAATTTTTCTATTCCGCTGTTTGGCCAAGCCAGCTTTCCATTTGAACTAGTATTGGTCATCGGCTTGGACAATTTTATGCAAGGTTTCTCGACTGTCGCGTTTATTGCCTGGATGTCGAGTCTAACCAATATATCGTTTACCGCAACGCAGTATGCCATTTTTAGCTCCCTTATGACTTTTATTCCAAAAATTGTGGGTGGGTACTCGGGCACTATTGTTGATGCGTTTGGATACACCAATTTTTTCATCTTTGCGAGTTTGCTCGGCGTGCCAGTTATTGGTTTGATTTATTTTCTTAAAGACAAATTGAAGGTAAGCAATGATTCTTAAGTTTGATAATCGCTTTAGCTCGCAACTGCCAGCAGACAGTGATGTAAGTAGCGCGCGACGACAGGTTCATAAGGCGGCGTATTCATTTATCGCACCCACACCAGTTAGTGCGCCTCGCTTGCTGTCCGTTTCTAAAGAGGCAGCTGCTCTGATCGATGTATCCGAACAGCAATGTCAATCACCTGACTTTTTAAATGTGTTCTCTGGTAATCAAGCCTTACCTGGTATGCAGCCGTATGCCATGTGTTATGGTGGCCATCAGTTCGGCAACTGGGCTGGACAGCTAGGGGATGGGCGCGCGATCAATTTAGGAGAAGTAAAAAACACCAAAGGAGAGCATTGGGCGCTGCAATTAAAAGGTTCAGGCGCCACACCATATTCAAGAAACGCAGATGGTTTAGCCGTTTTGCGTTCGTCGGTGCGAGAGTATTTATGCAGTGAAGCAATGTTTCATCTAGGTGTTCCAACTACTCGCGCGCTGAGTTTAATGCTGACTGGCGAGCAAGTGATGCGCGACATGTTGTATGACGGGAATCCAGAGTATGAGCCTGGTGCGGTGGTTTGCCGAGTAGCTCCTAGCTTTATCCGCTTTGGTAGTTTTCAAATATTTGCGTCACGCAATGAAATAGATGAACTGCGACAGTTAGCTGACTTCACCATTGAGCATCACTTTGCGCATTTGCAACAACACTTTGAATTAGGCACTAAAGAGCTCTATATCGCCTGGTTTAAAGAAGTGTGCGATTTAACGGCAGCCATGATCGTAGATTGGATGCGGGTTGGCTTTGTGCACGGCGTTATGAATACCGATAATATGTCGATACTTGGTTTAACTATTGACTATGGCCCTTATGGTTGGTTGGACGATTTTAATCCTGAGTGGACGCCCAATACCACCGATGCGAGTCATCGTCGTTATCGATACGGACAACAACCCAATGTTGCTTTGTGGAATTTATATCAGCTTGCTAATAGCTTATATCCATTAGTAGAAGATAGTGAACCCTTAGAAGCGGCGTTGTTAACTTTTCAATCTGATTATCAACAGCAGTGGAACGCCATGATGGCCAGCAAGCTCGGTCTTACTGAGTACCAAAAAGGCGACGATGTTTTGTTTGCTCGCTTAGAAAGCTTATTGGCGGAAGTCGAAACCGATATGACCCTATTTTATCGACATTTATCCGATCAGCCTGAACCGACCATAGAGACGGTTAAAGAAGCTTACTATCAGAGTGAATTACCTACTGAGTACCAAGCTAAGATGAGTGCATGGTTTACTGACTATCATCAACGTTTGAGTGAACAGAGCAGCAGCCCTAGTGATCGACGTGACGCTATGAATCAGGTTAATCCCAAATATGTATTTCGCAATTATTTAGCTCAGCAAGCAATTGATTTAGCTGAATCGGGCGACTACACCATGATTAATGATTTACTAGAGGTATTTCGAAATCCATATGATGAACAGCTTGATAGCCATGTGTATGCGGCCAAGCGGCCAGACTGGGCTAAAACCAAAGTGGGTTGTTCTATGTTGTCATGTTCGTCTTAAAAGACTATTGTTTGTAAATGCCAGCTGAAAAATTAGTCATTACCATTTTTGCCAATGATCGTCCGGGCATTGTGCAAGCTTTATCCGATACTGTTTTTTCGTATAAAGGCAATTGGCTCGAAAGCAGTTTGTCACGGCTTTGTGGTCAGTTCACTGGCATTGTACATATTTCAATAGATGAAGGTAAAAAGTCAGCGCTAGTTACCGCACTCAATGATTTAGCAAGTGACGGAATACAAGTTACACTTCAAGATTCTAATGGTTTTGGCGTTGATGACGATGAAATCGAGTCTATTCAAATATTGATAGAGGCCAATGATCGGCCAGGCATTGTCGAAGAAATAGCATCGGCACTCAGTGACGTGAATGTAAACGTAGAGCACATGGACACCGAATGTGAAAGTGCATCTATGGCGGGCTATGATTTGTTTCGTGCTCATTTATCACTCGCATTACCAGATGGGTTTGGTGAAATGGAGCTGGAACAAGCTTTGGAAAACGTCTCAGACGATTTAACGGTATCCGTGCTGCAAGATTAGCGCATCGCCTAGTTTAGTTGCTAGATCGTTTATGTAGCCACCAAAATGTTAAGCCTTGCGCATTTAGTTTTGCGTCCATGCTAACCCAGTCGCGCACGATTTTTTCATCGATGCCCTCAATCTCATTCATACAACGGCGCACATTATATTTTAGGAGCTTCTTGCTTAGCTCAATTTCCATTTGATCACCCGCCGCAGCCGCTTGTTCGGTTAAGCTAATGCAGTCTTCTATTTGTTCATGCAGACCAGCCACAATTCTTGATGTTGGAACTATTCCACTGTAATGAGTTAGATATAGTGTTTTTGGTTTAAGGCTCATAATCTTGTCGATCGAGTCATGTAAGGCTTGAGGATTAAATTGCACTGGTGTGGTGCTGATCATAACGAAGGCATGGTCGTCATTACGCAAAGCTCGATAGCCAACCCCCATGGTATCGCCAGTAAAAATACTGCGCGACTGTTCATCGATAATACTGTGATGATGATTAGCGTGGCCGGGTGTATCTATAAAGGTCAGCGTTCGCCCATTGAGGTCGATGCTTTCACCATCTGCAGGTTGGATCATGCGATTTGCATCGATTGCCGTTATTTCTCCGTAAAGCTCTTTAAATGCAACTTCACCATATACCGCTGAGGTGCCTGCAATTAATTTGCTGGGGTCAGCCATATGCCTAGCGCCTTTTGGGTGTACGATTAACTTGGCATTACGACACAAATCCATCAAGGCGCTGGCGCCGCCTGCGTGATCTAAATGGACATGTGTAAGGATTATATAGTCCACATGGTCATAGTTTAAGCCTAATTCGGTTAAGCTTCGGTTAATCTGTGGCGTGGCATACTGGGTTCCAGTATCGATAATAGCTACTTTGTCTTGTGCTTTTAATATATGAATCGATGCTAAATTCGGCTTTTGATATAAGGCATCTACAGTATAGATATCGGAGCTAGTATTTAATGTAAACATGCTGTTCTTGTTAGATTTCTTGCGTTATATTATTAGTTGGTAAGAAACTATGATCTTCCGCAAATAAATTTGTAAGCTTTTGCAGTGATGCAGTGTCTTTATATATCGTAACATCATGAACTATATTTTAAACAAGAGGTTTTATTCAAAATGAAAACTGAAAAAATTATTGATAAATCATCAAAATCATTAGGCGTTGCGGTTGCGTCGTCTGTATTAACAGCTGCTCTTATGAGTGCATCTCCAGTGGCTTCTGCGGCTTCACATGAAAAATGTGCTGATATCGTAAAAGGCGGAAAAAACACTTGTGCTGTAACTTCTCTTGGAATTTCTTGCCAAGGTAACGCTACAGAAGACAACATGGTAGGCGCTTGGATTAAAGTTCCTGTTGGCACCTGCGGTAACATCGTAGCAATTTGTGCTGGTACTGCTGAAGCGCCAGAAGGTACTAAAGAGAAAAAACTTGCTAAAGCTTGTGCCAAAATCGCTGATCAAACTGACGAAACTGTAGCTGGTGGTCGTTTAGTAGACCGCTACGGAGAGTCTATTGAAGCTGAGGCTAGCTAGATTAAAAGTAGTAAGTAAGAATGAAGAATGGCTTGATTTATCGAGCCATTCTTTTTTGTTTGTTTGATGTATAAATATTTAATAAGTTGAGGACTAATAGAATGACTGTAAAATTGAAAACTACCACTGCTGCCGCAGCTGTTCTTGCCGCAGCGTTATTAGCTAACCCTGCTCTTTCCCATGCCGGCAAAGAAGGTTATGAGAAGTGCGCGGGCATTGCCAAAGCTGGTCAAAATGATTGTGGCGCTAATGGCCATAGTTGTGCTGGTTATGCGGCAAAAGATGGCGATGCCAATGAGTGGGTATATGTTCCTGAAGGTACTTGCGATAAAATCGTCGGTGGTACTGTTCTGGAGCAACCTAAAGAGAAAGAAGCGTAACGTTTCATTCGATCTAGTTTAGATATATTAAGCCGTGGTTTGCGCATGCAGACCACGGTTTTTTATTGAGCAGATAATTACATGACACTAGAACTTAGCACATCAGGTATTGGGATTCGGCCTGAACTATTTGAATCAGTCTTTGCTGAGCAACCCAAATTTGGTTTTTTAGAAGCGCATTCTGAAAATTATTTTGGTGAGTCAATCTCACGAAAAAAATTGCTCGAGCTGCGAGAGCTATATCCTGTTTCTTTGCACGGGGTTGGACTTTCCTTGGGCCGGGCTGACGACCTAAATCAAGAGCATTTAATTGAACTCAGACAGCTGGTTGATGAAGTAGACCCATTGTTCGTATCTGAGCATCTTTCTTGGAGTGCTTATGCACATCGGCATTTGCCAGATTTGTTGCCGTTACCTTTGAACAATGATGCCTTGCGCATCATGTGTGAGCATGTTGATAGAATGCAAAGTTTTTTGGGTAGGCAAATTTTTGTAGAAAACCCATCAAACTATTTGTTGTTTGAACAACTACAGATACCCGAACCCGAATTTCTGAATTCACTAGCCAAGACTACAGGATGTGGCTTATTGCTTGATGTTAACAATGTGCATGTGAGTGCATTCAATATTGGCCGCGATAGCAAGGAGTATATAGACGCCATTGATAGCGATGCCATTGGCCAATATCATCTCGCTGGTTATGTGGAGGTAGAACGACAGTTTGGTGACAGCACTGAAACGGTGCTGATAGACACACACAATCAAACAGTTTACGACCCCGTTTGGGAGCTATTCGCGCACACTTTAAAACGCCATGGCGCTAGGGCAACATTGTTTGAATGGGACAGTGACTTTCCAGAATTTTCAGTGCTGCTTAACGAGTGTAAAAAGGCTGATAAGTTATTAGCTGGCGTGGCTCCAGCAGTTGTGCAAAGAATTGATTATCAAGCTAGCGCTAACGATTCATCGCTAAACCTACAAGCCAAAAGCCTCGATCCGCAAAGCTTACAGGATCAGCAGGGTAACTTTTTGGATCAACTTCTGAATATTAATGACGCGTCTACGGTTGCTAAAGAACAACATAAGCAAAGAATATGGATATATCAAAACAATGTGTTTGGAGCACTACAAGATTATTTATCGGGCGTGTTTGAAGCGACACTAGGTTTAGTCGGTGCTGATTTTTTTAAACAAATGGCACAAGTGTATATTCAAAAGAACCCGCCAGCCGAAGGTAATATTCATAATTACGGACACGACTTTGCACAGATTGTGAGTGAATTTGAAGGGCTACAAAACTTACCGTATCTAGCTGATGTGATTATCTATGAGTGGGCTTTGCATCGCGCCTACTATCAGCCTCTAGGTCAGCAATTAGATCCTAATGAAATTGATCAAGAAGAGCTGCTAGTCATGCCTGTTGTTATGAACGACAGTGTTTCTCTGATTGAAACGGCTTATCCCATCTATGAGATTCACCGTCAATCGCTGCCAGACTTTGAGCAAAAAGTGAGTATCGATCTCAACCAAAGTCAGGATAATGTATTAGTTTATAAACAGATAAACAAAGTAGAAAGCAAGGTAGTTAGTGATAACGAAATGCGTTTTTTGCAAGAACTTAAAAAAAGTTCAAATTTGTTGCAAGCAATAGAGCAGTTACAAGGGTCTCTAGTACCAGAGGCGTTGTCTTCGAGCATAAGCTTAGTTTTTGAAACGCAACTATTGAGTATTGGTAACAACAGTTAGATAACACAAGTCTTGAGCTAAATACAAAATTCAATTAGTGTACTACTTGAAGACAACAACCTATATTAGGAAAACATCAAATGAAAAACCTTTATATTGCTTTTAGTTCTTTTTGTGCAACCGTAGTTGAGCCTGTTGCTAACCTATGGGCGCGTATTTACGTTGGCTTAATTTTCTGGCGCTCTGGTGTTGCTAAGTTTAGCGATATGGAAGAAACCGTAGAGCTTTTTGATCCTGAAGAAGATGGCGAGTTTGTTATTTCATTTTTACCTGAATCGTTTCCACCTGAAATATCGGCTTATGCGGCCACTATTGGTGAGTTAGTGTTACCAGTGATGTTGTTTATTGGTCTATTCACTCGAATTGGCGCCGCAGGTCTTTTAGTTATGACTATAGTCATTCAGTTCTTCGTTCCTGGTTTCGAAGACAAACAGCATTACCTGTGGATGATTATTCTCGCCATGCTCATAGCACATGGTGGTAGTAAATTGTCTTTAGATAATTGGCTCCTCAAGCTAAAACAGTAGTCAGTTTCCACCTATTACTCCCTCATACCTAGGCGGATATACTGTTACTTTGAGCCGTGGCATTTGTGCCACGGCTTTTTTTTGCTTGGGATTCTCTTTAAGTCTAAGTTGAGAAAAGAGTTCAA